>JAKQQP010000146.1 GCA_029564115.1 Candidatus Rifleibacteriota bacterium
GAGCGATAATATCAGCGGTGTACCCCGACATAAACAGGAGAGCCACATCGGGGCATATTTCGCGGATTCTTTTTGCAAGGTCGCGACCGTTAACTTCGGGCATAATGACGTCGGTTACCAGCAGATCGATGTCTTTAGCGTTAGTACGAGCCAGTCGCGTTGCATCTTCGGCGTTGCCGGCTGACAAAACTCTGTAGCCAAGGTGTTTGAGCATCATTTCGGTCATCATCAGAACGGCAGGTTCGTCTTCAACGAGCAACACTGTTTCAGCATGCTTCTTTGGCTGACTATCTTCAATCTCCCGGCTTTTTGCGAGCATTTCTTCGACCAGACAATGACAGGGCAGAAAAATGCGAAAAGTCGACCCAGTGCCAACTTTGCTGTCAACTTCGACCAGGCCATCATTTTGCCTGACAATACCGTAAATAGTAGCCAAACCCAGCCCGGTTCCTTTGCCAACACCCTTGGTCGTGAAAAACGGCTCGAAAAGGTGATTCATGACTTCTTCGTTCATGCCGCTGCCATTGTCGCAAACAGTAAAAACGACATACTCACTGCCGGCAGAAGATTCTTCGTGCTTTTTGCAGAAGGCTTCGTCAACGACAAAGTGGCCCGTCTCGATGACGATGCGGCCGTTGGCAGAGATTGCATCTCTGGCGTTCACGCACAGATTTGTCAGAATCTGGTCTATCTGCGAAGGGTCTATTTTAAGCAGCAGCTGCCGTGAACACTGCTTGAAAACCAGCTCGATATTTTCGCCAATCAGGCGCTGCAGCATCTTCAGCATCTCAGAAATGGTTTTATTGAGATCGATGACCTCGGGCGCGACAGTCTGTCGGCGGGCAAATGCCAGCAGCTGCCGGGTAAGTTCAGCAGAGCGACCAGCGGCTCTGCGAATCTGCTCGAGATAATCGAATAACTTGTCGGTCGGATTGAGCTCTTGAAGAGCCAGCTCAGCATAGCCTAAAATTGCGCCAAGCATGTTGTTAAAATCATGAGCTACTCCGCCGGCCAGACGACCGACCGATTCCATTTTCTGGGCGTGCAGAAGCTGGTTCTGCAGTCGTTCTCTCTCTTTTTCGGCTTCATAGAGACGTTTCTCGGTCTCTATATTGCGAAAAACCCTCTCAAGAACGCCAGGCAACAAATCAAGAAAATCCGTATCCTTAACAAGGTAGTCTTGCGCACCAAACTTCATCATATCGACCGCGAGTCGCTCGTCGCCCTGACCGGTCATTATCAGAAATGGAATATAAACGCCCTGCTCGGCGAGTCTTTCGACGACATCGCGGCCAGTCATGTCGTTCAGCTTCTGATCGAGCAGCAGCAGGTCGGGCAGACGCGAAAACGCCTCTTCAACCGCTGTCGCCCCCTGCGAAGCAGCCGCAGCCTCATAACCTTGTTTAATGAGGGTTTTAACGATAAGATTCAGCAAACCGCCGTCGTCATCTACAACTAGAATTTTTTTGGCATTTTGAACATTTTGTGCAACAGACGTTGTCATGTTCTGTCTTTCAGTCAACATTTATCTTCACCGATCCTTGGTAATTCGACGGCCGAAAGAAAAAGCCCAAGCTGCCGAACAGCCCTCACAAATTCTTCGTAATCAACTGGTTTGGTCAGGTAGTTGTTACAACCCAGCTTATGGCAGCGATCTATTTCATCCGGGTCATCAGTGGTTGTAATGATTATCACCGGCAGCTTTTTCAGTTCAGGGTCAGATTTTATCTGACGCAGCACCTCGATACCATCAACTTTTGGCATGCGGATGTCCAGGAGCAGTATGTAAGATTTTCCTGGCTGCATATGAGAGACGCCGGCATGGCCGAAAAGAAAATCGAGAATTTCCTGGCCATCGCAAAAATGCAGGATCTCATTGGTGATACCGGCCCGGCAAAGATTTTTTCGAATCAGACCGGCGTGCCCCTCGTCATCTTCGGCAACGAGAATTATCACTTCAGGATTCATTTACCGGCTCCTTGCGAATTTCGCTTCGATTATCTGCGTCTGTCTGAGCGGCCATCGGCAGAGAAACAAAGAAACGACTGCCGACACCCGGAGTTGATTCAAGTCTGATATCACCGTCAATCATACTGAGAATCTGTTTAACAATCGTTAGCCCAAGCCCATCTCCATCTGTTTTTGCTGGTTCCAGGCGATGAAAGAGCTCAAAAATCTTTTCCTGGTATGCATCAGCAATTCCTATGCCATTATCTTCAACACAGTAGACACAGCGATTGCCCTCGACGCGGCCACTGACGCTGATCAAGCCTTGACGGCCACTATCGAGATATTTGATGGCGTTGCTCAGAAGGTTAACAAAAATCTGCGTAACCTGAACAAAATCTCCCCAGCACTGCGGAAGATTTCCTATCTGGAGATCAACTTTATTTTTATGAGCTTCAAACCCAATTGTCGAAACAACTTCGCTCAGCAGCTTATTCATATCGAGCGGGCCAAAGCTCAAGGCAGCCCGCCCCAGTCTCGAAAGCTTAAGCAATCCCTTCAGCAATACGTCCATCTGGCGGGCACTTTTTCTGATGTGCCCCAAAGATTCGTTCATTTCTGCAAGAACAGGAAACAGTTCAGATGGCGCTTCTGACGAACCTTTACCCTCAGAGAACGCCCGGTGCAGGTCTTTGACGGCAAAATCGAGTTCACGGCTGTAACCATCGATGTTCACCAGCGGAGAACGCAGATCGTGAGAAGCAACGTAAAGCAGCTGTTCAAGCTCTTTATTTTTACTGTCGATCATCTGCTCGACGTGCTTACGCTCAGTAATGTTGCGCAACCACTCGACCACCAGCTCGCAGTCTCCGTTTTTATCGACAACCGGAAGAACTCTCAGTTCGATCCAGTTGCCGTCGGGCAACAAAGCTTCTGCTTCATAAGGTCTCTTCGTCTGCCTGACCCACTCCGCCTTGCAGCCATGGCACTTTTGATCGAAGTTGCGATATGTTTTATAGCATTTTGCGCCGATAAGCCGTTTTTCTTCCGGCACTCTGGCAAAGCCATTCCAGTTGCTGTAAACGATATTCATATCACAGTCATGAACAGAAACCATATCTGGAACGACTGAAAGAATTTTATTAAGCCTTTCTTCGCTTTTGCGCAGCTTCTCTTCAGCCTGTTTTTGGGCATCAGACACCACCACAAGAGCCGTAAAAGATGCCAGGGAAGAAAGAAAAGCTTCTTCATCGGCAAACCATTTTCTTTTGCCGCCGGTATGCTCACCGCTCAATACCCCGTAAAGTCTGCCGTCGATGAAGATTCCGGCATTCACGAGAGCAGTAATGCCCATAGGCTTCAAATAAGACTCGCAGAATTCCCCGGCTCTCGGGTCATTCTGTATATCTTCTGAATACAGCCTTTTTTCGGTCTCTATAACGGAAAAATAGCCGGCCAGCAGATTCACGTCGAGTGCGAGACCTTCTGAAAATGTCTCATTTTGAGCATCATACAACGACAGACAAGTTGTCTTGCCGTCACCGGTGAGCTTCCAGATGCTTGCCCGCGCAACACCAAGAGTCTCGGACAATATTCTGGTGATATTACGAAAAGCACCAACCAGATCTCCTTTGGCAGCCGATTCATCAGCAAGAACTCTGGCGATTGCAGAACGTTGTCTTATAGCTCGTTTTTCGCTTTCCTGAAGGCTTTCCATAGCCTGCCGACGCTCAGTGACGTCGCGAGCGGCGGCATAAATAAACCTGCCCTTCGGGATCGATCGCCACTCGATAAAGCGATAAGAGCCATCCCAGCCGCGATAGCGATTCGTGAAGTTCAGAATCGCTTCCTGACCGGCAAGCGTTTTTATTGCATTCAGAGTATCTTCGAGATCGTCAGGGTGTACAAATTCAAGAAACTTATGGTTCTGCAGATATTCAGTGTCGTAACCAAGAACTTTTTCCCATTCTTTGCTGACTCTGATAAAGTTGCCTTCTATATCTGCGATGCACAACAGGTCAAGTGCCGACAAAAAATAGGTCTCGAGCTCACTCGTTTTTGCCCGAAGTGCTTTTTCGACGCTTTTTTGCTCTGTAATGTCGAAAAAGAAGCCATCCCAGATGATACTGCCATCAGGAAGTTTCTCCGGGATTGACCTCGCCTCAACCCAGATAGTACGCTCGGCCACAATGGATCTGAACACGCAATGAAACGGCTGGAGATTTTTAGCTGATTCAAGAATACGATCTTCGAACATTTTTTGCTCTGCAGGAGCAACTCTAGACAGAATCGCGTTCACATCCTGCATTACCTCTTCGGCCGACAACCCGGAAATATCCTTCACAGTCTCGCTCATAAACGGAAAAGAGTAGCGCCCGTCTGCTGACATCCTGAATTGAAAAAAAACGGCAGCCGGGTTACGTGTCAATTTTCGGTATTTTGTTTCACTGCGTTGCAGAGCTCGTTGATAATGACTTTGCAGCTTCGCAGAACGCATCAGAGCAAGGCTCAAAAAAATACAAACCCCTGTCGCAAAGATCGAGACGCCCAGTAAAACTGAATTATGACTTTCACAGACAGCCACATTGCTCTCAGACAGTGATGCAACCTGCTGAGCCGTTGCTACCAGCGGGCCCGCCAGAAAAAAACAACTGGTGACAATGAATTTGACAGACAAGACAAGCCGTCTGCGAAAAAAATAAAAAACCTTGCTAAAAGACTCTTTTATCTCAAAAGCCCAGGCTACAAGCACAAATCGCTCTCCCCCCCACAGTCTTCAGGGCATTGCAAAACAATTATCAAGACCGTTCTGTAATGCTGAAGCTCTGGCAGCAGAAATCCTCACACCCTAGAGGATACAGCATTAACGATTGTTGCGCAAAGTTTTATGTTCAGGTTCATAAATTCTGAGACAGAGCGAGTCGGTCAGCTTTAAAATTCGTAGCCGGCCCGCAGGCGCACGTCTTTCTGAACATCTGAATCAGATGCACCGGTAATGATGGCACCTGACAGTTCGATCCAGCCCCACTGCACGCGACGATTCAAACGACCCTCGAGATTCTGCACCGTTCCGCCGCTTTTTTCGAAGCGCGTGTCTTCGACTCCAATTCCGAAGGTGGTTTTGTGAGATATCCGGCGCTCTACCCGCCCGTAAAGCGTTCGACTGGAAGAGGCATTCGTCGTTTCGAAAAGATAGCCGACACTCGCCCGATCACGGTTCGTCGAAGTAAACGAAACGTTGCCATCGTAAAACCAGCAATCCGGAATATCGGGGCCGTCAAACCAGAACTGGCTGCCAACGCCGCCTTCAACATAAAGCTGCCCGCTTTCCAGACCTGCATAATGCCTCATAATTCCAGAATTTGTGGCATCGTTCATGAACAAACGGTAATCTGAAGTCAGATCAAAGCGGCGCGGCTCGAAATATTGCAGTGCCAGATGAACGGAATCGGTGGCGCTGCCGCTCAACACCTCGCCGCTTACTCTGAAAGTTTCAGCGTTGTAGCCCAGCATGGCACCGGCAAGATCTTCATCGAACTGCCTGACCGCTTTCAAGGCCAGATAGGCATTATCGTTGAAACTATAATGAACTCTGCCCTCGGCAAAGGTAGGCTGCCCGGCTTTTTTGCTGTCGATAGCCGCAATTCTGCCAAAATCCACGGTAGTTTTAAGTCGCTGCCCGGAAGGGTAAAAAAGTGACACACCGTCTACCGTCTGTAGCAGGTTATTGCCGGTCAATATGCGCCCGGCTTTGAACTCAAGCGGGCTGGTCATGTTGTAGCCTTTGAATGAAGCCTGATAAAGGTAATTTTTTTCGGGGGCGACACCATAAAGGTCTTTATAAAGAACATGGCGAAAATTGAATTCGCTGACCAGATGGGTGGTCTTGCGCGTGTAAACAAAGCGTTGCGAAGATTTTTCGCGGTAAGGGCCGAAAGGGGTATCAGTATTCGCCTCTTCGCGCTCGAGATAAGGCAGGGGCATCAGGCTTCCCTCCGGCCTGATCGAGGCAAATACCGCACCGGCAGCATGCAGCAGCCATGCCGCAAACAGCATTAACCAGAGAATTGTTCGCCTTCTGTTAATGTTTTTTTCCTGTTTTTAGTCTTCTGGTTCATATATCGGAAAAAAACCGGCAAAACCGTAGACCGGCCGGGCAGATCACCGCAACAAACGCTTCATTCTCTCTTCTGAAGAATTACAGCAGGTCATTGTTTTTGCAGTACAAACTCGCCCGGGCTGCTCACAATGCCTGTAAAATAAGAATTATCGAGGTTTTCGGCTTTAATGGCGAGGCCATTGCGCACCGGAAAAACCAGCCAGCTGTCGATATTTTTGCCGGCAAGAGGGCCCAGGGCGCCTTTGCGAAGGAATGTCAAACAGGATGATGAAACCGTGCCGGTAAAGGCAAAGGCTGTTTTAGAAGGGCTTTGAATACCGGGATTTTCGACGAGTGGCATGACGGCAATGGGCTCGATGCTGAAACTGCCGGCTACCGTATTCCCTGAATGGCTGCAGGTCATGCTGGCAATCGACTGCACAGCCAGAACCGGCTGCCCCGACGAATTACAGGCATAATAAAAAACCTTGCCTGCGTATTCCCCGCCATAGTTGAAGGCATTGCCGGAGCGCTGCATGCAGTCTGCGACGTTTTTGCCGCTCAGAGCTGACGATGCAGTATCGGCAACCAGTTGTTCGTAGACTGCCGGTGTGGTGCCGATTTTTTGCAGTTCGCTCTGCATTGTGCCGGCCAGAGCGTCAAGAAAGCTGCTCTTCACGATGTAATCATTGAATTGATCGAGAGCAAGATTGGTATTGCGTGCCAACGCATCGCGAATATACCAGTCAGCTGTGCTGCGCAACGACATACCCAGCGGCAGAACGAGGCGGCGACCGGTATTGGCGACGAATGAACGCAACTTCAGACTGCCGCACTGCAACTGAATATTGAAAGCCGCTGCGGGAAGCAGTTTTTCAATTTTCAATTCTCGCGTTTCAGCATGCAGCGAAAATTCAACCGAACGACCGTTCACGATACACGAAGACGAGGCTAAGAAGCGGGCAAAGGCATCGGCAGAGTTTTCTTCGCCGACAGCGGCAAGAAAGCCACCAGAATTCACCGTCGGTATGCTGACTCTGCCAGAGATTTCGACAGAGTCGTCTACTACGGGCATGCCCGAAGACCCCGGAACAGAACAACCGGTCAGACAGATAAGTATAAAAATAAAAACAATCTGAAAAACTTTCGCTATTGTGCAGATTTGAAATTGCTTCGTCACTTTGTTCCTCACATGTATTTTTAGTGGATAGTGGGTAGTGGATAGAAAGCAGGCCGGGAAATTTCACTATGAGAGCAGGATAAACTGCTCCGCGCAAAACTGAACTTTGCCAGCGACTCTTTCAAAACATTTTTGCTGAATTACCCACCCAAAACATTCTTCCTTTTCCACATACACGGCCAAAAAAACCTTCATCCGTGTTTATCCATGTTCATCCGTGGCCAAAAAAAATTCATCATCAATCCGCGTTCATCATAGTACGTTTTTAGAAGCATTTAAAGATGCACAGGCTATTTTTTTTCTGTTATCATTGATCCGCGGCAATCCCAACCACAATTTCCAATAAAGGTGCATAGAGTGAAAACCTCAACAATAAAACTTCCGCGACTCGTAGAAAGCGATCCGCGCAGCCCTGAAATCTCTGAGATAATTACCACAAATCTAAAAAAATTGTGGCAGAAGGCTAGAACGAAGGCTGTTTTTCTGCCATTTTCAGAAAAACTCATCAAAGTCCTGCAGATGGAACACAAGAGGGGGCGCATCGTCAGAGGCTTTGAAGGCATCGAGCGCAAGCTTGAAATGCAGGCCCACGGCCTGAACCTTGCCGACGAGAAAAGCAGCAGTCAGAGGGGCGCACGGGTATCAAGACTGCTGATCATCAGCAACGACGGGACAGAAAGGTTTCTGCGCAAAGTAGAAAACCTGCTTCTTGACCATGAAGACAGAGTATTGGGGCTGATCATCGACATCGACTCTGAAAAGCTCGGCAAGATGTTTTTCGGCGAAGGCAAAACCGCAAAAATTATGATGCTGGAACACAAAGAATCTGTAGCAAACGCTTTATTCTCGTTATGTTCGGCCTAATTCTGTATCATAATTGAATTAGTGATTTTTCACGTCCAGAGAGATTAGCTCAGAGCTCGCTTATGCCTGCGGCATACCGCTTCGTCGCCACGCACCTCGCAACGACAGATTTTAATATATGCCACGCTCGTGGCTCACACACCTGAAGGTTTCCTGATCAAGTGCCTTTTGCCCCGTATTATCTGCACAACCAAAAATCCTCATCCGCGTCTATCCGTGTTCATCCGTGGCTAAAAAATCATCATCCGTGTCTATCTGTGTTCATCCGTGGCCAAAAATCATCATCCGCGCTATCCGTGTTCATCCCTCACGGAGTTCGACAACAAGGCGATCATCCTGCAGAGCAACGCCTTTGCCGTGGCTGATCTGATTGATTAACTGACAGTTACCGTTTCGAAGCAGGCAGGGAACGTATTCACGAGAAAACCCGTACAAATGGCCGTTTTCGCTGCTTTCCCAGAGGACTTCGACTTCTTCACCGACAAATCTGCCATGAAAGTCAGCAGCGCATGCCTGCCAGATCTTTTCGACCTGGTGAGCCCGGGCCATTTTGCCGGCATTGTCGATCTGGCCGGGCATGGTTGCAGCCGGTGTGCCGTCGCGGGGCGAAAAGCGAAAAATATGCAGTCGCGAGAACCTGATTTCTTTTAAAAAGGCCAGGGTGGCGGCAAAATCAGTTTCGCTTTCACCGGGAAAGCCGACGATAAGGTCGGTAGTAATGGCTGCCAGGGGCATTCGACGTCGAATACGCTCGACAACAGTTCTAAAATCTGCCGTGGTATAAGGGCGGCGCATATCGCGCAGCACTTTGTCGCAACCTGACTGCAGCGGCAGATGAAAATGCCGGCAGGCTTTAGGCGAAGCAGCCATCCATTCGATAAGTTCATCGGTAACTTCTATGGGTTCGATAGAGCTGAGTCTGATGCGTTCCAGGTTTGCGATCAGATCCAGCTTTTGCAGTAGCTGCAGCAGGGACGGTCGATAATGACCGAGGTGAATACCGGTCAGAACAAGCTCACGATGTCCTTCGGTGACGAGAGCTTCGGCTTCGGCGACTGCGTCTTCGATGGGGCGCGACCATTCTTCGCCGCGCAGGTGGGCAACTATGCAATAAGCGCAGAACTGGTTGCAGCCATCCTGGATTTTCAAAAAAGCTCTGGTCTTGGCCGAAACCGGGCCTGTTGCCTGTATGGCAGAATCGGCAGTCACATCGAGACCAAGAGCGGCAAGCATCGCTTCAATAGATTGCGGCTCGCCATCTTTCAGAAGCCAGTCGATATCTGGCAATTCTTCGTGGCGCTGTTCGATCAGGCGGGCTTCGCAACCGGCGAGAACCAGGCGCACCGCAGGCCAGTTCCGGCGGGCTGAGCGCAGCAGCTGCCTCACCTTTTGAGAGGCACGCCCGGTAACAGAGCAACCGTTGAGAATAAAAACATCGGGCGCGTCATCGACCGCCTGCAAGCCGTGTTGTCGCAATTTTTCGGCGATGCGTTCGCCGTCATACTGGCTGACTTTGCAGCCAAGCGATTTAAGAAGGAATGTGGTCATCTTGCACCAGGTCAGGCACCCCAGGAGCGGCTCAAAATATTGGCGAGCGCTATGGTGGGTGCGGTATCGGTTTTGAACAGTCGACGGCCAAGCCAGACGGGCTGCCAGCCGGAGTTAATGAAAAAGTCGACTTCAGCATCGGAAAACCCGCCTTCTGGCCCGGAAGCGAGCCAGACATGTCTGCGAGAATCGATGCCTGGCAAAGAGCTGAGAGAAGCCGACAGGGCCTCTTCATGCAGAAGAATGGCAAGCGTCTGCGGGGGTGGTGCGGAGATTGCCGACAATTTGACGGGCTCTGAAACTTCGGGAAGAACACAGCCGCCACACTGCAACATGGCTGTGGCCGCCACTTTACGCCAGCGATCAACTTTGCCGGCACCAGGGCTTTTGACGACACAGCGTTCGGCAATCAGCGGCACAATACGGCGCACACCCATTTCAACAGCTTTTTCGATCAGCCACTCGAGCCTTTCGCCTTTTGAAATGGCGGCGAACAAAGTGACTTCGACTTCAGGTTCGCGTTCAGGGGTCACCCAGGCAGCGACCGTGTAGCTGCCGGAACGACCGAGAACTGCGTTGGTTTCGCGGCCACAACCGTCAGTCAGAACGAACTCATCACCTTCGCGCAAGCGCAAAACCCGCTCGAGACGATGACGATTGTCGTCACTCAAGGTGCCATTCAGTTCTGTTTCGATAACCCTGGCGTGCGGAACCATCTGGAATCAGACCTCGATTCTGGGGGCGTCTTCCCAGAGGTCTTCAAGGTTATAATAAGTTCTGGCCTTGGGCTGAAAAAGGTGTAGAACGAATTCACCGCCGTCAATGAGAACCCAGTTGGAAGTCTGATCAGCTTCCAGCCTGACTCCGCCAACACTGGGAACTTTGATCAATCTGGCGACTGTATCTGCAAGAGCCTGCACATGCGGGGCACTGTTGCCGGTTCCGATGATGAAATAGTCTGTATAAGGCACCAGACCTGTAACATCGAGAACGGCCAGATTTTCTACTTTTTTGTCTTTGAGAGCTTCAACTACTACTTTAATGGTTTCTGAAACCTGGTTCACTGCTGACAAACTTGACCTCCGGGTCTAACACAGAGGGAGCGCAAGCCTGCGCCCCCTCTGATTACATTAACTTCAAGATCGGCTCAAATGCCTTTAAACACCGAGTATACGTAGCGGCCGAACATGTACTTTTTTTCTTCGACATAGTCATACCCCTTTTTGAAAGCAGCAAGATTTATGTCGAGCATTTCTTTTTTAGCGCCCTTGACCAGACTGGGCAGACAGTTCACGAGATCATCGAAGGTGATGAGTTTGCTGAACTTCGAGTAAGCTCCCGCCATAACCAGATTGGCGACCTTGGGGTTACCGAGTTCTTCGGCTATTTCATTGGCAGGAATCTCGACGAGACGGATATCATCGCGGAATTCCTGGCGTTCGATAAGCGAAGAGTTATACATCAGCATTCCGCCTGCTTTGATTTTCTGGTTGAATTTGGTCACCGAAGGGCGATTCATGGCAATTACCGTATCAGGCACAGTTACCATAGGTGACGCAATTTCGTTTTCAGAGAGGATCACCGAGCAGTTTGCGGTACCACCACGCATTTCGGGGCCGTAAGAAGGGATCCAGGAAACATGTTTGCCGGCGTGCATACCGGTTTCGGCGATAACTTTACCAAGAAAGAGGATGCCCTGGCCACCGAAACCCGCCAGAATGATTCTTTCAACTTTTGACGACATGATTATGCCTCCTGTTAAGCTGATTTTTCGACGCCATGGGTATCTTTAAGAGTACCCAGCGGAAAAACCGGCAGCATGTTTTCGGTCAGCCACTTGTGTGAATCGGCGGGTTTCTTGCCCCAGTTGGTCGGGCAGATCGCGACGACTTCGACAAAGGAAAAGCCTTTTCCCTCTTTTTGCAGTTTGAAGGCATTGAGAATGGCTTTCTTGGCTTTCATCAGGTTAGCAACGTTGTTGATGGTAACGCGGGTCACATACACCGGGCTTTCGAGAGTAGCGATAATCTCGCTCATGCGAATGGGGTGCCCGGCGGTGGCTGCGTCGCGGCCATATGGAGAAGTTTGAGTCTTCATGCCGATCAAGGAAGTGGGGGCCATCTGACCGCCGGTCATGCCATAAATGGCATTGTTCACAAAAATCACGGTCATATTTTCGCCACGATTGGCGGCATGGATGATTTCAGCAGTACCGATAGCGGCAAGGTCACCGTCACCCTGGTAGGTGAATACTATAGAATCGGGTCTGGTGCGTTTGATACCGGTTGCAACCGCCGGAGCGCGGCCATGGGCGGCCTGGTTGAAGTCGAAATTAAAATAGTCGTAAGCAAAAACCGAGCATCCTACCGGAGCTACGCCGATAGTGCGATCGCAGACTTCGAGTTCATCGATGGCTTCAGCGACCAGGCGGTGAATAACACCGTGATCACAGCCGGGACAGTAGTGGAACGGGGTTTTGCTCAAGCTTGCAGGTCGTGAAAAAACTTTTTTCATTGTCATTTATCCTGGCTCCTTTCAGTCTGGTCTGACGAGTTTGTCGACTTCGTTGAGAATTTCGAAGTCTGAAGGCACTGTACCACCGGTTCTGCCGAAGAAGAACACAGGTTTTTTGCCATCAACAGAAAGTTTCACGTCTTCGACCATCTGGCCACAGGACATTTCGACAACCAGGAACTGGCTGGCGGTTTTAGCCAGGCGTTCAAACACGCCTGTCGGGAAGGGCCACAAAACTTTGGGGCGAACAAGACCGGCTTTAATGCCGCGTTTGCGACACTTTTCGACGACGGTTTTGAGAATTCTCGAAATAATGCCATAACCGACGAGAATAATCTCGGCATCATCGCACAGATGTTCTTCAACGGCGAAATCTTTGTATTCACCCTTGCTGAACAGGTCAGTGATCACCTGGTATTTCTGGTAGAGGTGCCAGTTGTGTTCTTCGAGTTCGTCCTGGTCAAGAAATATTGAAGAACAGAGATTGCGCTCGTTCTTGTCGCTGCCGCGATAACCGAGAGCCCATTTTTTGCTGTTGATATCGTAGTCGCGAGGTTCCGGGAGGTTTACCGGTTCCATCATCTGACCGAGAACACCGTCAGAAAGGAGCAATACAGGGTTTCTGAAACGGTCGGCAAAATCGAAGCCGGCAATGGTCATATCGGCCATTTCCTGGACGGAATTAGGGGCAAGAACGATGGTGCGATAATCACCATGACCGCCGCCACGGGTGGACTGCCAGTAGTCAGACTGTGCCGGGGCGATGTTACCAAGGCCGGGGCCGCCGCGCATGACGTTGACGATCAGGCAGGGAACTTCGGCACCGGCGATATAGGAGATGCCTTCCTGTTTGAGGCTGATGCCAGGGCTGGAGCTCGAGGTCATGACACGCGCACCGGCGCTTCCAGCGCCATAAACCATATTTATAGCTGAAACTTCGCTTTCAGCCTGAACGAACACACCATCGACCTCGGGCAGACGCCGGGCCAGATAGGCCGGAAGTTCGGACTGCGGAGTAATGGGATAACCGAAATAGTATCTGCAACCGGCAAGAACAGCAGCTTCGCCAATCGCTTCGTTGCCTTTCATCAACACCTTAGCCATTTAATAACTCCTTATTTTTCTTCTTTAAAAATTTCGATAGCTACATCGGGGCAACTTCTGGCGCAGATCGCGCAGCTCGTGCATTTGCCCTCGTCAATGATGGTGGCCGGGTAGACGCCCTTGGGAGTCAGGTGGTCAGCATAAGCAAGAATCTTGAGAGGGCAACGGGCAATGCAGATACCGCAACCCTTACACAGACTTTCATTTATAACCCATTTAGACATTTTGTCTTTCCTCCGGTGTTAGTTCAACGCATGCTTCAGGAGCAGACTGTTAATATTAATACAACTTAAACTGACTTTTTTCAATGAGCAGCTGATATCTGTTGTAAAAACTGTCAGATTTCGGCTTTGAATAAATCAGCGCACAACGCCAAAGTGCCAAGGAACGCTCCAGTAGCGTTCAAAAACAAATACCGTCAATTCACCGCTGCTGGAAAAACCTGGCAGTTCATCAGTGGCAATACCAAGATTGCGGGCGAGTTCAGGCGCCGCAACAGCAAACACGACAGGCAACCCGGCAGTTTTCGCAAAACTTTGAACCATTGCCAGACCTTCTTTAAACAATTCAACCGAGGTATCACCCGATAAATTCGGGTTGGCCACCAGATGGGTAACCTGCATGGCGCTCAGGCCGCACATGTGCTTAAAGCTTGCCGCCAGCTCTTCCGGGGTCGAAAAACCCGGCCTGAATGGGTTAACCACAAAAAAAACATTGGCCTGACGCTCTTCGGCGATATCTTTTAATCTGCCAAGAGGCCTCAATCCTGGTTCTCCGCCACCGATATCACATATCGCAGCTTTGCCGGGAGTTTCGAGAGCTCCCCACGCTGCCGGAGGCAATGCGGGTATATCACCTGAAACAACACGATTTTCAGGGCAAATCACTTCGACGTGGCGGGCAGCCATCTCTTCGCGCAGCTTACGAACCCTGAAGAACGGATTGACAATGTCAAGGTCTATCAAGGTCGAGCTGCCATAACGGGCAGCCTTGTAAACTGCCAGATTGAGAGCAATCTCGGTTTTTCCTGCCCCCGCGCCACCGATCAAAAAGGTGGCCGGGGCAGAATCACTGTCGAAGGGCAGGTTCATCAAAGATCCGATTCCCGCCTTGCGAGTTCCATGAATTTATCGTAGTTAGGGTCATCGACGCGACCGATCATTTCATGAATGACGATTTCCATGGTGGTAATGACGGCACCGGCGCGGCGCATCTTTTCGATTGCGACTTTCCAGTTAACCTTTTTGGTAGAGCTGGTGGCGTTGAGCACGACATGAACCTTGTAGCCACGGCTGAGGGCGTCAAGAACTGTCGGGCAGATGGAAATATGTGTTTCCATGCCGGCCACGATCAGAGTGTTGGTGTTCATGGCTTCGAGACGAAGAGTAAGGTCTTCGCTGCCGAAGCAGCTATAACGACTTCTTTTAATGGGTTCGAGGCGAGGAACAAGTTTTTTGACTTCTTCGATGGTGCCGCCGAATTTTTGAGGCGAAAGCTCGGTGAGCACGACCGGCAGACCAATCATACCCGCAAAGGAAACCAGCGACTTGATGTTGTTAATCATGGCTTCTTTTTTATAAATGGGTTTGATGCACTTTTTCTGTACGTCGCTGATAAGCAGTACGCTACCTTCACGGGAAAGGATATCTGAATGTCTCATAGTTTGATTTTCTCCTGGCCTAAATAGTCAACTTAAAATTTTCGCCGTCGTTATTATCCCATTTCTGGTGCAGGTTACCTGCCGGATCAACCATGACCAGATTGAAACAATAATTGATTACTTCCCGGTGCGGGCCCCAGATTGTGGCCCTGAAAACGCGAGGCATGGGCAACCGACCGATGAGATTTGCCCGACCACGCTCGTAAAGTCGATCCCCCTGCCGATATGGGGCATGGCTGACCGAAAATTCACTGTTCCATTCGATACCGTCGGCTTCAAGCTCGGTATCCTGCGGGTAAGCCCAGTTGTCGAGGCTCCAGTGAAGTCTTATGTGAGTGCAGGTGCCGGAGTGATCGATATACTCGATTTCTCTAGGCATAATCAACTGGGTGAAGTTTTCGCTTACTTTTTCGGCGCCATCGGCATATCTGATCTGAAAGAAATAATGAAACAGATAGCGTTCGCTGCCTTCAAAGTGAGTAGGAATGCGCAAAACCCACGATCTCTTCAATGGAGCCGTACCCCACTCCGGCATCATGATAAAGCTTTGCATGCTCTTCCAGTCGGGGGGGCGGTTGAGATGACCGAAGACCAGGCTGAGAGTGACCGACTCGATGTTATCTTCCTGGTCGAGCCATTCTTTTTTGATATACGAAAAGCCTTCAAAAGGTCTCGTAAAAGGAACTTCGTGAGCAATCCCCTCTGGCATGGCAACTGTTTGCCTGCCCGGCTCACTCTGGCGTACAGCTGTTCCAGTTTCCTTGGTCATTAAAACACGTCCTGTTTTTTAGCGCTGACAAAGTATAACATAACCACCATAAAAATATAAAGGGCAACTACTCCCCAAGAGATTTTTTTGCCATATCTATGTCTTTGATCATGGCCTGAGCATCTTTGCCAAGCTTATCAGACGGAACAAGACTGATCACTTTTTGAAAAGCGGTGATCGCCTGATCAAAGGCCTGGTTGTCGCCGGCCAGACCTTTGTCTGTCCAGGCCAGGCCAAGGTGGTAATTGAATTCGGGGTTATCTGACTGAACAGCCAGGGCAGCATCGTATTTAGCAATAGCCTCATCGAGCTTGCCCTTTTTGTAAAGCTCATAACCTTCAGCATGTAAAGCTACAGCTTCGGCGGTCTTTCCGGGGTCACCAACAGCTGCAGTATCACTGGCAGCGGCACCTTCTCGGCGTTTTTTCAGTTTGGCCCAGACATCATCTTTTTTCTTTTCGGCTTCTTCTTTTTCGCGGGCTTCGCGTGCCAGTCGCTCTTCTTCCTGGAGTTTCAGAGCAAGAAGTCGCTGATTTTCATTTTCACGCCAGCGCCCCAACGCGGCAAACACCGGCTCGAGGCGTTCAGCATAAATACCGGGGCTGGCTTTGAGAGGGGCGAGAATCTTTTCGGCATCGGCGTAAAGCCCATTAACAAACTGCAGAGTGCCATAAAAATATCTGCCCTCAACGTCGTCAGGCGAACTCGCATATCTGGCAGCAAAAACCTCATTACCTCTGGCGAGCAGACCTCTGTCGTTCTGTGCGGCAAGACCAGGGTCAGCGATAATGCGGGCAAAATACAGATCAAGAGCGGCGTTGAGCCCATCGCTTTCGAGTCGGGCAAAAACTTCAGCCAGGGGGCCGCTATCGGCAGCAAAATATTTTTTCAGCTCAAGATCTTTCTCGACGGGTTTTTCAGGCTCGATGCCGATGCCTTCAAAGGCAAGCAGACTGTTGTCCCCGGCGTCACGGGTAACTTTGCTTTCGGGTATCACCAGGCCAAACTGACGCAGCTTTGTGCCCGAAGCAATCCGGGTGAGAGCTTCGCGAACCACAGGATCGACCATCTGTGTTGCAGCGGGCTTTTTTATTTCTCCGAGCATTTTCTGCAATTGAACCACCCTGGGGTGATCAGGCGCCTGTAAAGAGGCTTCAGATAAAACCCTGCGGGCCTTATCGACATTTTTAAGATCGATATATACCTGTGCCAGCCAGACCTGAGCCGAAAAATTCTGGCGGTCGATCAACAAAACGTTCTCGAACTCGAGGGCGGCGTTCGCCAGTTCCCCTTTGTCGTAGCACTCCTGGCCGGCCTTGAGAAAAATGGCGATGTCTTCGTCAGTCTGGGTGAGGCCGGGAAGTGGAATCGCCAGGCCAGCAAGCAAAAAGATCGCTATAATAAAAGTATTCTTCATTTAAAGTTTATTTCCTGGCCGAGAACGGCAATTCTGATGCTGTTGCGTGCCCGGGTCGGAAAAACGTGCAGCTGTTTGCCGGTATAGTTGATGCCACCGGCGGCGATCATTTCAAGAAAACCGTCACCGTTGAGGTCAGCAAGAGTCAGTGGGGCTACTGTCTTGCCGATAAATTTAGGGTAACCGCTCAGAGGCGTGCCGTTACGGGACAGCGCCATGATATATCCGGCTTTGATACCGGCTCCTTTGGGATCCCAGGCGGTAAAAACCATGTCGAGGCGCCCATCACCATCGATGTCGAGAATGCGAGGGGCATGATAAATTGAATGGCCCGTCTTAAAAGGCCAACCTGGCCGGGGTGAGCCATTTTTATCACAGACGACTATTGTGCCGTCGGCCTGGGCGATAACAAACTCATCGCGGCCATCGCCGTCGAGGTCAGCAAGTTTTGGTGCGGTATGCGCCCCGTCAGTCAACGGAAATTCGCTGATTTTTTTTCCTTCGTTATCCCACATGATAAATTTGCGATCAGGAGTGGTGGTGAATATTTCTTTGATGCCATCGCCATTGATATCGCCAGCATCGACGTTGAAGGGCCAGGTCATGTTGGCGGCGGTCTCCTGCGGCCAGCCACGAGCCTGGGAGCCAGACTCGTTCAGAACCATTACCTTGCCGCTGTCGTCTTTGGCTATTATCTCTTTGACGCCGTTGCCATTAAGGTCGCGAGCGACGATTGCAGCAGAAACTGAAGAATTCATTCTGACCTCCCAGAGGAGGTGCCCCTGTTCGTCGATTCTGCTGACCGTACCGGCCTTGGAACCGATAAACACGTTGCGAATCCCGCTGCCATCAACGTCAGCGATCTCAGGAGCAGAAACGAGGATTTTACCTCTGGTATCGAGAACCCATTTTTCGCGACCAAGGGCGTTGAGGCAGTAGACTTTGCCATCCTGGGAGGCCACTACTATTTCAGTGCGACCGTCATTGTCTAGATCGGCCAGCTGAACATCGGCAAGAATAGGCCCACCGGTCTGTTTCGGCCAGTATGGAGGCCGAAAAATCTCTTTGCCGGTCGATGAAAAAATGTGAACTTTACCATCAGTGGCCCCGAAAATTATGTCTTTTTTACCGTCACCATCAAAGTCTTCGATAACTTTAGGCTGGCCGTAAATATCACCATGCACCTGAGCTTCGAAGCCAGAAAAGCCCTGTGCAGCAGCGATGCCGGCGAGGCCGGCTGACCAGATACAGGCAGCCAGACAACATCTGACTGCGCCACGAATCCATGTCGATTTTTGGTCGATCTGCACGGTTTTACCTCCCGTTCAATACACGACGTGATCGCGATAGATCTTTACCAGTGTTCGCATTTCAGCTACCACGCCGGTTGGCCTGGCAATACCCTGGGTGGTTACTTCCCAGATGTCGTAGTTGCCAACGAGCACCCCTTTAGAATGGTGAGGAACATTGTAGAAACTGCGATTGCCGTCTTCATGGGGCTTGACACTGACGACCCGGTATTCCCCGTCGGAAAAAACCATATTGTATTCTTTGTCTATGCGGTCAGTTGTATACTTTGATGGATATGCAAGGTTGTGATTGTTCATATTGTACTGATTGCATATATTCATTT
The DNA here is from genome assembly GCA_029564115.1 of Candidatus Rifleibacteriota bacterium. The sequence continues at coordinate 18,736 of JAKQQP010000146.1, forward strand.
TAACCTTTTCGATGGCGGCCTGGGCAAAATTACGCGCTTTTATTCTCTGCGATTCGACCAGAATCATATCGGTACTCAACCTCGAACTGAGCCAGTAAGCGACACCCATGATGCCGAAAATGACCAGCATGATAAGTGCAGTCATGGCGATAAAACCGCGGCGCCGAGCTGAAGCTCTGTTTTCAATCATATTGTTTCACCGTTTTTACGCATACCAGATCAGTCTCGAGACGCACCGCAAAATCGACGTTTTCGACGCGGTTTTCCCCGGAAATATTGAATTTAACGTGGATCTGCCTGATATCACCGCTATCACCGACAAACTGAAGATCGGCAACATTTTCGGCGATGGCTTTGCGTTTGCTGTTACCGTTGTAATCCTGGCTTTCTCTGAACAGTTCGCCCTTTTCGAGGAAGTAGCGCACCCGATCGCGTCGAACAAGGTCGTTGATCGAGGTCAAAAAGAATACAACCTCTTCGCCGCCGTTGTCGGGGTTTTTATCTTTATCGTAGATAGTGACAAGATTGGGAAAAAGGTCGCCGATCTTTTCGCCCTGAAGGTAGAGATGCCCATCTTCGTCTTGCCTGAGAATGGGATTGATCTGCTTGAAGTCGGTGAATATCTGCTTCATTACGAGCTGAATGCGCTGGTTGAATTCCATGTGCTTCTGGCCCCAGGCAAAAGTTGCCAGGTTGCTGCGAAAAACCATGATCAGAGTCAGAGCGATAAGTGCGATCACCAGAGCCGAAACGCTAAGCTCTACAAGTGTAAAACCGCCTATGCCGGGCCTTTTAAAGTCAGAACCGGTGGCAGGCAGGCTATTGCGGTTGATATCGGTAGATTTACACATATCAAAAGTTCGTAGAAGTTTTTAAATTTAACGAGTTGGTGTTCGCACGGTAGGTCAGCAGACGAAATTCTTTGGGCATGCCGTTTTCGAGCCATGAAAGGAGAACAGTAAGCTGATAAAGGTTGGTTTCATTGGCACCGGTGCCCAGAATCGTGTGCCCAGGCGCAGTTTCGATAGTCAGAGTACCGGATGCCCGGTATTTTTTCACGAAATCAGCTGGCAATTTGAACTCAGGGAAGTTTTTATCGGGGATGGCGATGGTCGCCGGCACGGTTTTCCAGATGAACGAGTCGCTGCGGGCGCGGTCAAGAATGTTTTGCGCCGCAATCGAAGCTTCGAGAATGACCCCGCCCTTTTCGACAGTTCTCGTGCCACTTAGAAACATCAACAGAACCGGGACAACTCCGACGCCGATGATAAAAACGGCCATCAGAACTTCTACCAGCGAGAACCCCAGTTTTTTATTCATCAATATCCCCGCCTTTTTCTGGCTTCAACGTCGGGAGCGATGTGTTCCTGTTCGTATCTTTCAAAATTTTTCAGATAGGCGATACCGGCTCTGGCATTCTCGGCAGCGTGTGAATTCGGATAATTCTCGACAATACGCTCATAAGCCTTCAAAGCCCTGTCGTTAGACTTATTGCGAAAGAAAAGCTCGGCAATGCACAATTCGGCGATGCTGGCTTCTTCGGTGTTGGGGTAACGCTGAATAAGTTCATCAAAAAGCTCGATCGCCTTTGTAAAGTCGCCCTTTTCCATGAGCTCGACACCACGCAGATACTGGGTTTCAAAAAACGAATTTGCCGGGGCCGGCACATTTTTGCGAGCTGTCCGGCTGGCGTCGATTGAATAATTGAGCCCGGTTTTTTCGAGAAGTTCGGCGGGCCGATCGGCGACTCCATTTTTTTCGCCTGCCCCTGCCTGGCCAGCTGTTTCAGAAATTACCCGTCGCCCGGAACCTGGTGTTGAACCCTGGCTGTCACCGGCTTTTCGGCAGCAGCCATGAGAAAACGCGAGAGCAGAAATCAGCAAAAAAACTGCGGCTGATTTTTCCGGCAGGTTCTTCATCGCTTTAACAAAGGTGGCACGAAATAGTCTTGGCGATACTTTCGACCAGACCTTTTATCTCGCCCTCGTCAGGCCCTTCGGCCATGACTCTGACCAGGTCTTCGGTGCCGGAAGGGCGAACGAGAACCCGCCCACGACCCGATAATCGTTTTTCGGTATCACGGATGATATCGACAATTTCAGGAACAGCATCAAAATTTTTGCTTTTAACTCTGATATTTACAAGCACCTGTGGCAGTTTGCTCATAACGCCGCTGAGTTCTTTGATGGAAGCGCCGGTTTCACGCATGATTCTCAACAGATTACATGCGGTAAGCAGCCCGTCGCCAGTGGTTGCATGCTCGGCGAGAATAATATGGCCGCTCTGCTCACCGCCGACAATAGCCTGGGTCTTCTGCATTTCTTCGAGCACGAAACGGTCGCCGACGCGGGTTTTAAAGACCTTGATATCGTGATTGCGCATCGCCAGATCGAGCCCAAGATTGGCCATAACAGTCGTGACCAGAGCATTGCCGGGCAACTTTTCGCGATCTTTGAGAAATTTGGCGGTGATGGCCAGAATGAAATCTCCATCGATTATATCGCCATCACTCGAAACTGCAATAACACGGTCTGCGTCGCCGTCGAACGAAAAACCGACGTCGAAGTGCTCTTTTTTCATGACGTCAAGAATGGCATTTATGAAGGTCGAGCCAACCCGATCATTTATATTCGTGCCATTCGGAGCAACGCCAATGGCATCAACGCTGTACCCCAGATCGGAGAAAAACTTCGGAGCCCAGCGAGCAATGGCCCCGTTGGCGCAATCGAGAGCGATCTTCAGTTTGCGGGCCCCGACGTTTTCGCCGGCAATGCGGGCAAGACTGTTTAACCAGAAAGTTATCGATGAATCATCGATGTTTATTGTACCAACATCCGCACCGGTAGGCATTTCAATGCGATTATTGGCTATCAGTTCTTTTTCGATGGCCTCTTCGATTGCATCGCTGATTTTATAGCCATCGGCCCCGAAAATTTTGATGCCGTTATCGGCAAAGGGGTTATGTGAAGCGCTGATCATAACTCCGCCCAACCCTTGCAGTTCACGGGTAATATAGGCAACGGCCGGTGTCGGCACGACGCCAAGCAATCTGGCTTCGGCGCCCATCGAGGCTACCCCGGCAGCGACGGCGTGCTCGAGCAGATCGCCTGACTTGCGGGTATCCTTGGCAATGAAGACCGGACGGCCTTGCTTTTTATGGTTGAGCATCAGCTGTTTTGTCGCCAGTTGAGCAATTTTATAAGCGGTATTACCATCGAGAGGGAAACGGTTGGCAAGGCCTCGAACACCATCGGTACCAAAAAGTCGGCCCATTGTTCAGCACTCCTGAAAATCAACTTTTCAGAAAGTATAACACAGCGACAAAACTGAGGCTATAAATTAATCAAAACACTGTCAGAAAGGGCAGAATCAGAAAAAACTTCAACCCAAAAGCGAAGCGCCCCGGCTTCGCAATGAAGCGGGGGCGCCGCAAGCGTCTGCTGACGCTGTCAGAAAACCGAAAAATTCATCAGGGAGCCACAGCCGCAGCTGCTTCGACTGCCTTGATCATCACTTCGGAGTTCAGAATGAGAATACCAGTAACGAGAGCGAACAGCCCGACAGATTCGGCAACACCCATGGCCACGACGATATTACCGAAGCCTTTGCCGCCGTTTTCAGTGAGACATCTGACGCCGGCGCCGCCGATCATGCCCTGAGCATACGCTGAATAGAGTTCACAGAGACCTACGCCAATGGCAATACCGAAAAGTACGGGGCCGTTTTCAGGAGTTCCGGCATAAGGAGCCATCATCAGAAAAAGAATCAGGCAGTAAAGAGTCTGGCTGACAGGCATACCCACGAGACCAACGAACTTACCAGAAAGGGGCTTGCCTTCCTTGCCTTCTTTGGCCCAGCCACCTGCCGCTGCAGAACCTGCGGCATGAACACCGAGAGCACTACCAACGCCACCAAAGCCCATGATCAGACCGAGAGAGATTTTTCCGAGAATTGACATGAGAGACAACATATTTTCAGCTCCTTGCTAAATTTACTTGATTTCCCTGAAGGGATCGTATTTACGCCCGGCCCAGTCGAGTTCAAGGTGATTCGAGAACTCAAGAAGGTTCAGACGCACGCCATGTGCCAGAATACCGATAATACACAGAATAATATTGATACCGTGACCAAGAATCCAGACGGGCAGCTTCAAAATCGGCAGCGTCATCCCCAGTAAGGTAACCGGCGGCAACATGGCGCCGATGTTGTTGAAAGCCTGGGCAACCTTGCCGCCAGCCAGACCTACAGCCCATAGACGGATATAGCTGAGAATGTCTGAGAAAGCTGCTGAGGCATTCTGCAGAATCGAGAGAAACCCTGCAAAAACACTCTTGAAAATATTGAAAGAAGGTGCGGTAAACAGCAGAATCAAAGTCAGCGATACCTTGAACAGGGGAACAGACCATTCAGATGGCATAACGAAACCACTGCCCAGAATAAGCTGACAGATCAAACCATACATGGCCCAGATAAAAATTATCCAACCGGCTTCGCCCAGAATCGAAAGATCGATTTTGCGGCGGCGTATCTTCATGACGTGAGCCAAAGTAAGGTGCAATACCCCGATAAAGAAACACAGGCCCTGCAATAGAGCTGAGCCGCCTTTGCTCTCCGGGTCGAATTTGTGCGATTCAAACAACCTGTAACTTTCTCCGAACCAGGCGTTGGTGAGCAGACCATAAATCGTTGCCCCCCCAAAGAGCATCATGCCAAGTTTGAGAAAATTCGGATCAGCGCCGCGCCTTACCAGCGGGCGATAAGCCAGAGCGAGAGGAAGCAGCACTACAAGACCATAGCCAGCGTCTGCGACCAGAAAGGCCGCAAAAACAGTCAACATCGACAAAAACAACCCGCTGGTATCGGGTTCGTTGTAGCTGGGCGTCAACCCCATGAAGTCATACAGCGGTGCGATGCTCTGAAAAACAGGCGGGTTGTCGAGCCTGGTAGGAGGTGCGTCTTCCTCACCCGGTTCTTCAAAGCTCATGCCCACATTCACTTCGGCTTCTTCAAAAGACTTCTGCAGGTCAGCAACGCTGCTTTCAGGGCACCAGCCGGTTAAAACAAATATTTCATCGGCGGTATGGACCCCTGATTCGACTTCAGAAAAACGGCGGCGATTAAGAAGCTTGACGTAGTATTTTTCGACATCTTCACGCCGCAGGGCCAGACATTCAAGAGCCTGCTGATGGTCAGCAATGGCGCGTTGGCACGCCTGAATTTCATCGCTGAGCTCCCCGGCTTCCCTTTCCGGGAGGGGGATTTCAGTGAATTTATCAGAGGCTTTGACGTCATTACGGGAAGCGGCAGCAAAGATGCCATTGCCGTCAACGTCTTTGATGAGACTGACGATTTCGGCTTCGATCTCGGCAGCGTCAGCAATCGCACCCTTGAAAAAAGCGATTTTCAGACCTTCTTTTTTCAGCCAGGCAACGTCATCCAGACCGAGCGCTCCCCAGCTGGCAACTTCTTCAAGTTCGCGGCTGAGAGCGATGATTTTTTCTTTGAGTTCGTGTATGGCACGGCTGTTGGTAAGAGTTTCTTCAACCAGCCGGGTCGGAGTACCGGGTGTGGCGATATGCTCTTTGGTGCAATCAGGCGTAACCTGCGAGAGCAGATTGATTGCCTTGAAGCAGTCATTGAGGGCCTCACCGATGGTTAAGGGAATCTTGACACTGGCCGGATCGACCGGCTCGACGTGAACGATTTCGGCCAGGCGCAATATCTCGATAACCTTCTCACGTTCAGCTGTTCTGGCGGCCAGGAGAAGCTTCTTCATTTTACTGATCATTGTTTTCTCCTTTCTTTAACCGGCAGACTTGCCTTTGGCGATCTTCGATCTGCCAACGGCGGCTGTCTGTTCTTCGGCGAGAGACACGCGAATGAGCCTGATATTCTCTTTCGCCTCGGGTATTTTAACTTTCTCGAACAGGTTAACGCGCTGGGTAACTTTACGTAATTCCTGGTGCAGCAGGCGTTCCTGTTCGTGAAGAATTTTGACTTTTTCGCGCAGTTCCATGAGTTCTTTGAGGAACTCGAGGCCAGCATCGACCCATGGCGGGGTGCTCAAGCGTGAAAAATCACTGATTTCATATTCAACACCGGCGACGACGGGAAGCTTGATACCAGCAACGTTACGAATACCGCGCTGAATATTTTTTACTTTCACCAGGCGGGTAAGTGGCCCTGGCAGCGATTCACTGAACAGAGTCGCCCAGCCGTCGCTCAGTCTGATTTTTTCGGCCATCAGAGTATCGAGCTTTTGCCGCTCGGCTCTGACTTTGAGAATTTCAGACTGAATCTGCTGTTTCTTCAGAACCAGAGTTGGCAGAAAGCGCTGAAACATGGCCAACTGGCGCCGCTGCCGCAGCAACTCCGGTCTGGTTTTTTTGATTTTTTCAGCCATAATGCCTCACTGGTTATTTTTTAGGCCAGAACTGATCGCAAAGGTTAGATCTGATACCCGTTTCGCGGGGTTCAAAATGCTCAGCGAGAATGTTCCAGCACTGCTGAAGCGCGTCAAAAAGGCCAACATTGGCCGAGAAGCTCATAATCTGTTTTTCGAAGCTTTCGCCGTATTTCAGCAGCTTGTTATCCCAGTCGGACATTTCAAAGCCCATGGCTCTTTTTTCTCGGGTTTCGCGGCACTTTGCATAGAGCTGGATGCAGCCGTCCATGATGGCGCGGTGGTCATCACGGGTTTTGCCGTTAACCTGCTGTTTGAGACGTGAAAGCGAGCCGAACGGGTCGATAACCCCGTTTTTGAGGTAGAACTGACCTTCGGTGATATAGCCAGTATTATCTGGAACCGGGTGAGTAACATCGTCGCCGGGCATAGTCGTTACTGCCATGAGGGTGATAGAGCCACCTTCTTCAAAAACGACGGCCTTTTCGTATCTCGAAGCCAGCTGCGAATAGAGATCGCCAGGATAACCGCGGTTAGACGGAATCTGTTCCATGGTGATCGAAATTTCTTTGAGGGCGTTGGCAAAGTTGGTCATGTCTGTCAACAGCACCAGAACTCTTTTCCCCTGGATGGCAAATTGTTCAGCGACTGTCAGAGCGATATCCGGGGTCTGCAGACATTCAACAACCGGGTCTGATGCAGTATGAATGAACATGATGGTGCGATTCATCGCGCCGCCTTCTTCGAGACGGTTCTTGAAGAAAAGGTATTCATCGTATTTGAGGCCCATGCCGCCAAAGATGATGACGTCGGCTTCGGCCTGCAGAGCGATACGTGCCAGCAACTCGTTGTAAGGCTCGCCTGGGATCGAGAAAATCGGCAGCTTCTGGCCTTCAACAAGGGTATTGAAGACATCGATCATGGGAATGTTTGTCGGAATCATACGATGCGGCATCAATCTTATAGCGGGATTGACCGCCGGACCACCGACTTCAATGAGGTTATCAGTCAGTTCACCGCGGCCGTCACGGGCTTCACCGCCGCCGGAAAATACGCGCCCAAACAAGTCTTCAGAAAAGCTGAAGCGCATCGACGAACCCAGAAACGAAACCTGGTCACCGGTCGAAACGCCGCGGGTGCCCGCAAAGATCTGCAAAGCAACTTCATCACCGTTCACCCTGATGACCTGGGCGAGAGATTTTCCCCAGCTGCCTTCGACGACTGCAAGTTCTTCATAACCAACATTGGTGGCTTTAAGAGTAGCAACGTTACCGGCGATATTATCAATTTTGGTGTAATACTTACGCATTTGACGCCTCCTTTCCGCTCATGGTGGCTTTGATGGCGCTTTCTGCGGTCTTCATCTGGTCACTCTGCCAGGGGGAATAGTTCCAGTCGCGGAACTGCTCGGTCAGAGTGAAAAACAGATCGCGTGCTTTCGCCTTGTCGGTCAGATCAAACTTGTGATTGAGAATCTCTGCAACCATTTCAAAGAGATGGCGCTGGCGATCAACGGGACAGGCAGAGTCGACCTCGTCGAAAGAGTTCTGCTGTAAATAAACGTTGTCGAGAAATTCTGATTTGAGATAAGTAATGAAGTCATCGATAGAAGTGCCTTCTTCGCCGACAACCTGCATCATTTCGAAAATGCCCTTGCCGCGCTTCAAAAAGCTGTGGGCCCAGGCAACCTTTTCGTGCTCGATAACCCCGGCATATTTCGACCACGACTCAAGAGGGTCGATGGCCGGAAAACGGCGAGCGTAAGAACGTGCGTAAGACAGGCCGAGAAAGGCGCCGACGACTTTGAGAGTACCCTGTGTAACCGGTTCTTCGAAGTTTCCGCCGGCGGGACTGACAGTGCCGCCTACGGTAAGAGAGGCTTTGCGCCCGTCTTTGAGTTCGACGATACCGCCGCGTTCGTAGAATCTGGCGATAGAACTTTCGAGATAGGCCGGGAAAGCTTCTTCACCGGGGATTTCTTCAAGACGACCGCTCATTTCGCGCAGAGCCTGCGCCCATCTAGAGGTAGAGTCGGCAAGCAGCAGCACGTTGAGACCCACCTGGCGGTAATATTCACCGAGGGTGATTGCCGTATAAACTGAGGATTCGCGGGCCGCAACCGGCATACTTGAAGTGTTGCAAATGATAATTGTGCGTTCGATCAGTGTTTTGCCGGTTCTCGGGTCTTTCAGGTGCGGAAACTCGCGCAGCGTCTCAACGACTTCACCGGCACGCTCACCACAGGCAGCCACGATAACCAGATCTATTTCGGCATGACGGCTGGTGATCTGCTGCAAAACGGTTTTGCCCGCTCCGAATGGCCCCGGAATACAATAAGTTCCGCCAAGCATGATCGGAAAGAACGTATCGATAATACGCTGTTTGGTGACCATGGTCTGGGTCGGCAGCAATCTCTCGCGATAGATGCCGAGAGGAATACGCACCGGCCAGCGCTGAATCATATTCACAGAAATGACTTCGCCGTCTTTTTCGAGAGTGGCGATTTCTTTATCAACCTTGTATTTGCCGGCAGGGGCAATTGTTTTGACTTTCCATTCACCGTTGAGGGTGAAAGGGGCCATAATGAAGTGGTCAAAAATATTCTCTTTGACTTTGCCCAGATTTTCGGCGGCAGTTACAACGCTGCCAGGAGCGGCCAGAGGCGTGAATTCCCAGTCTCGGGCGCGATCGAGGGCTTTGAGATAATGACCTGGCTCAAGAAACTTGCCAACCTTGGCAGCCATCTCAGGCAGCGGGTTCTGCAGACCATCATATACCATGCCGATCAGACCGGGCCCGAGTTCAAGAGAAAGCAATTCTTCGGTTATCTCGACCGGATCGCCGACTTTCAAACCGCGAGTCAGTTCAAAAACCTGCATATCAGCAAGTTTACCCCTGATTCTGATTATTTCCGACATGAGTCTGACTCCGTCAGAACGCTGACAATAAGCAACCGCATTCTGTCGAACGGTGCCTTCAACTTCTGCTGTAACCATATTGCCGTAAACAGTGACTATTCGACCGGTTGTACTCACAGCGTAGTTACCTCCTCAAGAATTTTACGGCCCCTGTCGGGGCTGAGTCGTGCATAGCGATTGTGAATGCGCAGTTCGAGCAGATAAGCAAACAGTTCGTCGAGGGAAAAGCTGAACTGAGTGGCTGCTTTGCGCAAAAAGTCAATGCGGGCCTGATCGAGATATTTTTCGGCCTTCAATGGCTCGGAAAAAGACATATAGCCATCAACCAGGGCTGCATTGTCAGGCAATTCAGAGAATTGTTTCATGAATGCCGGAAGCAGGGCATCGTTGTCAGTGGCGGTACGGGCGGTGTTTTTCAACCGTTCAATGCGCAAAAGAGTGCGCAGTGAGTATTCCCATTCGGCCCAGCAACGCAGCAACCCTGAACCCGTATTTTTGCCCATATCCATAAGCATCTCGAACCAGGCAGCAAAAACAGCTGTCAGCCAGTCTGATTCTTTGGCATTCGGGTAAGTCATGAAGACTTCGATGAAGCTCTCGGGCAATCTTTCTGCGAGGCGCGGCTGGTAGTCGCGACCGCCGAGAACGAAATACTGCAGACCGCAACGCTCTATTTCGGCTTCAGTATCGAGAAGGTCAGCGAGCAGAAGAAGTCTTTCGTCGCCTTCCTCTCTGATTCTGGCCAAAGCGTCGTCTGCTGCCACAGGCTCTCCGGCGTTTGCCGGCAGGGCTGGCAAGACAGTCAGAAGATAGAATAAATTATCTGCCACAGTTGGGTTCCGACCTTTCTCAGGCTTCGAGAAGTTTCTTCAGCTCTGGTGAAAGAAGCTTGCGAAAACTTTCAGTTACGGAATCTTCAGTCAGTTCAAAGACTTCATTGCCACCGGCCGTTTTCATGGCAAAACCAGCTTTGTTCATTTCGCCGGCCAACTGCACGGCAGCGTTCTTTTCTTTAAAAAGAGCAGTAACGGTTTCAGCGAGAGGCCCGGCAATTTTAGCACCGAGGGTGACTTCCCAGTTCTGCCCAGCCTGCTGATTCTTGAGCAATTCAACAATTGCCGTTTTGATGATTTCTTTATCATCGAGAGCCGCGGCAACCTTACCCTTGAGCAGACGGGTGCCGGTTTCCTCGATGCGTTTTCTGAAAGAATTGATCAGGTCTCTGGCCACGAGTTTCAATTCGTCTTCAGAGCGATGACGATTCTGCTGAATACGCGCCTGAGATTCTTTCTCAACCTTTGCAGCTTCGGCTCTGGCAGAATTAAGAATCTTTTCAGCTTCTTTTCGGGCATCGGCAAGAATCTTGGCGGCCTCGGTCTTCGCAGCTTCGATTCCATCTTCTCTAAGCTGCCTGGCAAAAGTTGCAACATCCGTTCCCATAAGTGAGTCTCCTTCGATCAGTCAAAACTTGGGCTGATTCTTCATTATAAACTAGTTTCCTGATATATCGGCATTTTTTTTCAAACTGCTTAGCAGCAAAAAGTTCTTAGAGAACACTCAACAGAAGCAATTCATGCTGATTGCACCAAAATCAACGGGTAAACAGACAACAAAAAAGAACTGCAAAGTCTTTATGAAATTAATCCACAGATTCTCCAGCAATAAAAAACTAATATTATGACGCCGGCACGCCGATTAATTACCTGAAGAGCATTTGCCCGAGGAGGTATTTTATGAACCGTTGGAAAAAAGCGGCTATTCTCTGTGCCGTCGCTGCCGCTATCAGCAACAGTTCGCCCGTCGCTGCCGCACTGGACAGAACCAGTTTTACAGCGGAAACTGCTGCCATCAATGTTGCGAGACATTTCCCCAATAACATGGCCACAGGCGTTCCGGCCGAAACACCGCTTACAGTAGAGTTTGCCGGCGCGGTCAACCAGAATTTCTATCAGACTGTCAATTTCAGTCTGTTCAGCGGCACTGAGCCTGTCGATGGCGAACTGTTTTACAATCCATCAGCCAGACAAGTGATGTTCAAGGCCAGACAAGCACTCAATCCCGGCCAGACCTATACCGCACAGCTCAGTTATTACGACGGCCTCGGTCGCACCTCTGAAAAAGTCTGGAGTTTTCAGACCGCTGGCAGCGGCAATAGTCAGAATCAGGCATTTTCATCGGCAGCAGCACCACAAAAAGAAGAATTTTCCGGCAATGCTCTGGTGCTGACCAATGCCAACATGGGTGCCGGTTCCATCAGACCGGACGTTCCCATGGAAATTTCATTCTCTGAGCCAATTGACATCGTCACGCTAAAAAGTGCTCCAATTCAGCTTTTTGAAAACAACAAGCCAGTAGGCATCGATTATAAGCTCTCTCGCGATATGAAAACCCTGACCATAAACCCGAGAAGCTCACTCAAACAGGGAACAGCATATGCCATAGCCGTTGAAAGATCTCTTGCCTCGACCAGTGGCAGCCGGCTGAACAAAAAGACCCTCATTCCCTTTACCTTCGGCGATGCCAGCCTGCCAACCGTGAGCCAGCATGAAATAAACGAAACCCCGGCACCGGTAACAGCTCAAACAGCACAGCCACAGGCCGGCAACCATGCCAACCCCTTCGCCAGACAACAGAACCAGGTCGCCTATGACGCCCAAAGTTCGGCTGTTGCCAGACCGGCAGCAATGCAGAGCGCTCCCCAGGCGCCGGTTGATATCACCCAGATCGTCGGCCTGGCTCCCCAGAACGGCAGCCGAGTGAGCAATCTGACACAGCCCGTCACAATCGCATTCAACGAAGAAATTATGCCCGACACTTTGAATGAATTCACTTTCAGGCTTGAAGACGATTTTGGGCCCGTTCCGGCCAGAATTCATTACTTCAAAGGTAACAAACAGGCAACCCTGACACCCATAGGTCTTCTAGACAGCAACAAAAACTATCGCATCGTCGTTACCCAGGGCATAACCGACCTTTATGGCCGCCCGATACGCAGCGGTATCAATGCCATGTTCTCGACTTCTTCGCCGACTGCCACTCCCGCCATGCCACAATACACAGCTCAGCCACAGGTTAACCCACAGCGTGAAACAGCTGAACTCGAAAGTTATGACGACCCAATGGCCGAAATGGCTGCAAGACAGCCCATACCGCAGGCAAAAAGACAGGAAAGAGCTGTCGCGACGGCAAGACAGGTTCAGAGCCCTAAAGCACTGGCAATCGCCTCGGCAGCCTCACAGGGTCAGGCACCGGCCGATCGTACAGTCAGAACTGCGGCCCAGCAGAGCCAGGCCAGTCGCAGTAACCTGAAAGCCTTTAAAGTATCTTCGATTTTTCCCGGCAATGATGCCACCAATGTGGCCAGAAAAGCAAAAATTGCAGTACACTTCTCTGAGCCAGCCGACCCCAACACTGTTAACAACATAAACATCTCGGTATTTGCCAACCAAAAACGTGTCGACGGCAAAGTAGTTTATGACCGCCAGCAGAACCGAGCTATCTTCGAACCCTCCGCCCCCCTCGAAACAAGAACAGACTATAAAGTCATCGTCAGCGACAAAATCAGAAGCCGGATGGGTGAAGCTCTTACCCAGAGATTTTCCTGGCAGTTTTCGACTACAACGGCCAACCAGAAACATTACCTTACCAGTCAGAAAACTGCAGAGGCTGACGCAGCCTTTTACATACCGCTCGTCGACAGCAAAGTAAAACCTGCACCGGCTGCCGGAGCGGCAAATCAACGCACCGCTCAATCCGGAAACACCTCTTTCAGCTTCGTTCCATCAAAACACTGGGCCTTCAAATCTATGCGTCACATTTCAAACAAAGGCATTCTGAATTCATTCCCCTTCGCCTTTACCGACAGCGTTACCAGATACGAATTCGCCAGCGCCATCAACAATGCTCTCAGCAACCTCAAATCGATGCAGTATATGTCGAGCAAGCCAAGGCTGAAAGTAAACGACATGGTTCAGCTGCAGCAGCTGGTAGTAGAATTCAGAAGCGAACTCAAATCATACGGTGTGAATACCGCCTGGTTCGAAGGTTTCCTGCAACAGCAGGGCGTTAATCTGCAGCAGGTTGAAGCCAGGGTAAGAAAACTCAACAGCTGATAAAAAGTCCTAAAATAAAAAACCGCTCTGAAACATTCAGAGCGGTTTTTTTTATCTGGCGAAAAGCAGATCGAGAAACGTCATGCCATCTGCCACATAGGGAGAATCTTCGGCAGAAGCAGCGGAGAAAGCCCTCAGGTGCCCCGCACCTGACTTCCAGACACCTTCCAGCACAGAAATTTCTTTGCCATTGTCGGTGACGTTACCCCTGAACTTCAGATCACTCAGAGGGGGGCCAGACAGTTTCCAGTTAAAATTAACAAGCCCGGAAACAGGAGTCATCTGAGTCAGGCTCGCATGACCCCGGCTGAATCTTGTAAAAATCGGCGGCAAAACCTGCCGGCTTTCTGTCACAAAATCGAGTGCGAGAGAGGCGCTGCTCAAGCCTGTCTGGCGATAACCCGCATGGCCATGGATTTTTCTGTTGCCGTCTTTGCCAGCAACCATAAGACCATCGGTAGAAACTCTGGCAGCGAGATCGGGAGCACGGCCACTCAGGTTTATTGTCAAGGCTGCACTTCCGGAAAGATCGGGCAACTCGAGAGAGTATTTAAGCCCCCACGGCAGGGCGTCAGCAAGGCGGGCAAAGTCAATTATCGGGCAGGCAAGATGCAGACGCCAGTTGCGTTCTGGCTTCACTACAGAATCGATCTGGCCTTTCAGCTCGGCAGCAAAGCCAAGCACGCTACTCCCAGAATCATCAAAAACAAAGTTGCCATCAAAAAGCTTCCAGTCGCCGTTCAATTCAAGCAGCGTAAAATAAAAACCGAGAGCCACAACCCTCAACTGTTGGCACTTGCCAGAAAGGTTGCCAAGAAAACCAACTTCGGAATTAAAAAGCCATGAACCGGTGCAATCGAGGTGCCCGTCAAATCCTAAAGGCAGGTGGTTCTGCCACAATGGCCCCAACCAGAGAGAGAGCTTTGCGACATCGATGGAGGCAGAAGCTATATAGCCGCTTATTTCGGGTTTTTTGCGTTTCTGCACCAGTTTGAACTCACTGGCGACCTTTTGCCCTGCAACGCACAGATCTATCTTTCCGTCAAGGCGGCGTTGTCTCTGTCTAAGAAGGCCGGAAAAACTGGCAGATGCGACCTGGCGATTTTTCCAGAGGGCGACGGCAGAAAATTGCAGACTCTGTTCGCCTTTATTCTCACCGGCTGCGACCACAAGCCTCCCGACCTTAACCTCCCCGGGAAGCTCAGGCAAAGGAACAAGTCTGGCAGAAGCAATTGAAAACTCCGCAATCTCGACGTTGGTCGGCAATGCCGCCAGACATTCCGCTCCATGGTAAGCGGGAAGATCGGGAAACGGAACACGGGCTGGAAGAGTGCCAAGAACCTCTATATGCCCAGAGGACCCGGACACCGAAACAACACCGGCTTTTAAAAGACGTTCGAAATTGAATGCAAACCTGATGTCTTTTATAGATACGTCTAGAGCCGGGCTTCGTCTGATAATTCGCGCCGAGTCGATAATCAGGCCTCCGGTAATACTGCCAGAAACCCCGTCGAGGGTAATTTTTGCCTGCCCGTCGGCACACGCCGACTCGACCGCAAATGAAATCAGCCAACGACCGAATGCGTCAGAGCTGGAGAGCGATAAAATCAGGGCAGCAGACAAACCCAGCAGTAAAACGACAATCTTTACTACCCGGCGTGATAACTTAGGTTGAGTTTCTGTTGCGACCAAGAGTTCAACTCCAAAAAAACCCCGAAAATACTATTTCCGGGGTTTTATTCGGAACTATGATGGAGTTCAAGAGTAGTAAATCCAGCGTTCGAGGTCAAGACCGTATTTTAAAATTTCGGCGGGAGTGAAATATACCCCGACCTCGTGTTCAAAACTCTCGAGCGAGTCAGAGCCATGAATAAGATTATGTTTGACATCGAGAGCAAAATCACCGCGAATCGTGCCGGGCACAGATTTTTCGGGGGAAGTTTCGCCCATCAGTTTTCGGGTTATGCAGATAGCGTCACGCCCTTCAACTACCATGGCAACGCATGGCCCCGAACAGATAAAATCAACCAGCGATGGGTAAAAATGTTTGCCGTAGTGGCATTTGTATTGCTGTGCAGCTTGCTCAGGGGTAATCTGCAACATCTTCAGGGCTATTATTTTAAGGCCCTTGTCTTCGATTCGCGAAATCAGGCGACCGATCATCCCACGCTGCACCGCATCGGGCTTCAGCAAAAGAAATGTCTTTTCAAGGTTCAGAGTCTCAATCATTTATCATTCCACCAGTACAAGATTGAACTGCATGGAATAACATGAATTACGACCGGCCTCTTTGATGATCTTGAAGCCATCAGTGAGAACCGCGACCGGAGTGAGTTTCTGGCGCATCTGATCCTGGGTTGGATACAGATGCCCAGCCCCATCATCTTCGGTGTCTTCGTTCAACATGAAATCCTCTACAGTTATCTGCAGCTTATCTTTAAAGACAGAGAATTTCAAGTCAAACAAACCGGGGTTTTTCTGGTAGGAAACCTCAATAGAGCCAGTCAATGCCTTCTCAAGAGCATTTCGAATTCTTTCTCTGGAATCGTCACTCACTGAAAAGTGGTCACAGATTCCTTCGAGGGTCAGAAGCGCATTGCCCAGATAGCACTTATCTGCCGGTATGCGCATATGAAGCGAAAGCTCGTCTTGTCGACCTGAATACATTAACGACCTCACAAAGTTTGCATCGAGAATCAGAACAGTAAATCACTCTTTGGCAGCGATGATTTTGATAACTTCTTCTTTGGTAGTGGCTTTTTTGAGGTCTTCAATGAGATCCTGATACCGCAGCAGTCTGGAAATACGGGCAAGCAGTTTCAAATAAAGGCTTCCAGATTCAACAGGAGCTGCGAGAAGGAAAATCAGGTGAACGGGATCGCCATCGACAGAATTAAAATCAATACCGGGGGCTGATCTTGCAAATGCAATTGAAACTTCATTCACGGTGTTGGCGCGAGCATGAGGAATCGCAATTCCGGCACCAATCGCGGTGCTGCCAAGCTTTTCGCGTTCGAGCACAGCACTGACAAAATGACCATGGTCACTGACTCTGCCGGAGCCGCACAGCATGCTGGAAAGTTTATCAATGGCAGTAACCTTGTCATTGACGTCCAGTTGCAGATCGATAAAGCTGTCCTGAAGTAATTCTGATATCATAGCTGTTTCTCCTCGCCTGATGAGCTTATTTAACTATTACTTACGCATAATTTGTGCCAATTCTAAATCTTACCTTAACCTGCTTTGATAATGCTTTATATATGATTACTTCATTGTGCATTTTTTGCACGAAGGGTACAACGGTGCAAATATAACACATTTTTTTGTTTTTACTCAGTGAATATTTTACACTCTCGACAAAATCCTGAAATTTCTTTATCAATCTGAAGATTCGAGATCGTGTTTTTTGAGCTGATGGCGCAGAGCGAATCGGGTCAGCCCCAGAATGTCGGCAGCCTTACTCTTTTTACCTTCCACCTCCTGCATAACTTCGACAACAATCTTTTTTTCGACCGAGTCGATATATTCTTTAAAATTGAAACCGGCTTTTTGCCAGGGCTTGCAATCTACCTGATCAAATGAAACGTAGTCCATATCAACATTCTTTTTGAGTTCCTCAGGCAAACTGGCCGGGCGAATCAAATTCGAGGTCTCGAGCAGTGTGGCACGCTCGATGATGTTTCTAAGTTCGCGCACGTTGCCAGGAAAATTATAGCTGTCGAGAATTTTGATCGTGTCTTCCCTGAAACCGCCAATATCTTTTGAAAATTCTTTGCGAAATTCTTCAAGAAAATTTTTGGCAAGAAGAAGAATGTCGTCACGGCGCTCACGTAACGGCGGCAGATTGATGGTAAAAACGTTGAGACGATAAAACAGGTCCTGGCGCAGTTTCCCGTCTTCGATATTTTTTTCGAGATCAGCATTGGTAGCAGATATGATACGAACATCAACGTGAATATCTGTTGTGCCACCGACACGACGAAACTTGCGCTCCTGAAGAACGCGCAACAGCTTGACCTGCAAAGAAGGATCGAGGTCACCTATTTCGTCAAGAAACAGAGTGCCACCATTTGCCAGTTCAAACAGGCCCTTTTTCTGTTTCTGGGCATCGGTAAATGCTCCTTTTTCGTGACCGAACAATTCAGATTCAAGAAGAGTGCTGCTCACTGCAGCGGCATTGACGTCGATAAACGGCTTGTCGGCTCTGGTACTCTGAAAATGTATCTGGCGAGCCACCAGCTCTTTCCCGGTTCCGGATTCGCCTCTGATGAGAACAGTCGTGCGATCGGTGCGCGCCGCCATGGCGATGTGCTCACGCAGTTGCTTCATCTTCTGGTTTTCACCGAGAATTCTGGAAAACTGGTTCTCAAGGCGTTCCTGATAGTGGTGCAACTGGCTTTTGACCAGGTTGGCCTGAACTATCTTCCTGATGAGAAGACTTACTTCCTCGAGACTGTATGGTTTCGAAAGATAGTCAAAAGCCCCTCGCTTCATGGCACTGACCGCAGTCTCGACATCTCCGAATGCAGTCATGATAACGACAATTACATCAGGATCGATCCTGGTTGCCTCAAGAAGCAGGTCCAGCCCGTTGCTGTCCGGTAGACGCACATCGAGCAGCACGATATCACCACCGTGCTGTTTGAAATGGCTTAAAAAGTCCCGGCCGTTTTCAAAGGCCGTTACACTGTATCCTTCACTTTCGAGAGCCTCTTTGAGAGTCCATCGAATCATTTCCTCATCATCTACAACAAGAATATCTATTGCCATTGATCAACTCACCAAACCGGCGCGTCTAACAGCCTCCACGATAAAAGGCCGTATTTTTTCGCCTGAATTTTTAAACATGGTCAGAAAACATTGGTAGAGAATTTTACTGCGACTATTTTCGAGCCTTCTCAGAATATGCCTCTGCAGATCGATATCCTGATCGGCAAACGCACTTACCACCGTCTTCACGGTATTTTCGGTCTCAATCGCCAGCAATTCTTCAGCTGCCACTTTTCTTGTACGTTTACTGAGGTCGCCAAGCAGCTCTGTCAGGTTTTCCACGTATTGTTTTTTGGCAGTTTCCTTAAAAAAGACGCCATTCACAGCTGCCTTAACACAACCATCAGGGTCGTTGAGCAGAGGCTCAAGGTGTCGCAGAGCATCTTTGCCGGCAAGTTTATATATGGCTCGGGTAGCAGAAAGGCGCACTTTCCAATTCGCCTCTTTCGTTGAACCAAGCACGACCGGAACCATCTCGTTACTGCCAATGGCGGCAAAGGCATCGATAATAGCACTGCGGAAGTTTGGATCCTGGGTTTCCGGGAACATACGTTTCAGAAGACCCAGCGAGTGAGGAGTTCCGATGACTTTTACCGTTTCAAGAGCTTCGACCGCAACTTTTTCTTCGGGGTCAGAAAGAAGTTCTATAAGGGTTTGCAGGTTGTCGTCAAGATTAAGGTATCTGTAGGCAATCGCGACGGCTCTCCTGGCATTGGCGTCTTTGCTGGCCGTAAAAGAGGCTATTTCTTCTGGCTTGTTCCAGCCAACCAGCTCATAGACAGGAATAGCGGGCAGTGGTGACCGCAGCTTGATTGGCTTCCATTCGCGGAAATCAAAAAGTGGAATGGCCACTTTGTAAATATCGGTATCGACGTAGATAGAAAAGTCTTTTGCAGCTTCAGCAAGGGTTTCAGCCAGATATGAGGGTTTACCCACCCAGCCGGGCAAGGCAGAAATGCCACGATTGATCTTCAGCATACGACCCATGGAGAGGCCGACAGCAACGCGGGCTTTTCCTTCACGCAAAACTTCGTCTGCTTCAAGAGTCTTTTTAAATCTCGACACAACCTCAAATGCAACTACCAGAGCTTCGAAAAGCGGGTCGTCGCGGCCCTCGTCACGCCCGAAAAACCAGAGGCGGTCGAGTTGAGAACCAGAGTAAGAAGAAAATGGAAACGAAAATTCTTTTTCAAAAACCTTTTCGGCAAGCTGAACCAGCTTCAGAAAGCGTTCGCTGTCGGAAAGAACCTCTTCGGGAAAACGAAGCTGAACAGAAGCCACAACCATCTGACTCTCGTCAACAGAAACGGGCAGGGGCAAGCGCTGGTCGAGAGACACCCGCAGACGCAGATCGTCTTCGCTGCCGGATTCAACCAGCTGCAGCCGATCAGATGGCTCTACCCTGGGAATCTGGCGAACCTGTGCCGGCACTTTTTCTTTTTCGACAGTTACGGTTTTAGGCGGCGGCGACACGGCGACCTCGGGTTGTGCAGCGGCAGGCAGTTCTTCTGTGCCGACAGCCGGAGAATCTTCGTTCACCTGAGGAGTGGTTTCGTCATTGAGAAATCCTTCTTCTTCTTCGTGATCATCGAGAGAAAACATCACAAAAACAAGCAGGAAAATAACGACAACAATAACGATTATCAAAATTGAATTCATCTTGCTTCCTTTTTATTTACGGTAGCCAAACCGCTCGATCCACTGCTCATCACGGCGCCAGTTTGCTCTGACTTTTATCCACAGCTGTAAAAAAATATCACGTCCAAGCAGGCTGTTCAACCTTTGTCTTGCAACCTGCCCGATCTTCTTTATTCCTTCACCGCTTTTTCCGATGATAATTTTTTTATGTCCTTCCTTCTCGACATAAAGATTGGCTTCGACAAAGGTTTTGCCGTTTTCTCTTTCGCAGAATTGCTCAACCTGAACGGCAAGAGAATGCGGGACTTCTTGATAAAAGTTCTGCAGAACTACTTCCCGGATCACTTCTTCAACGATTTCTCTTTCGCTCTGGTTTGTGTAATAGTCTGCATCATAAGCATGCGGCCCTTCAGGAACAGCTCGGCGCAACGCTTTCAAAAGCGGCGCAAAACCCTCGGCGTTTTTGGCAGACAGGGCAAAAATTTTGTCAAAGGGGTAAAATTCGCTGTAAAGTTTCACGGCAAATTCTACTTTATCGGGCTCGACGATATCTGTTTTGTTGAGAACAAGAAACATCGGCATGCCACTTTCAGGGTTCAGCTGCGACAAATAGGCTTTGTCTTCTTCGTGCCTGATGTCGGCAAGGTCTACCAGATACATGCCAGCCTGCAGACCTTTGACTGTGGCAAGAATTTCTTCGTGCATAAAGGCGTCGAGTTTGTTTTTGACGGTGTGCAAACCGGGAGTATCACAAAAAACCAGCTGGCATTCATCTTTGGTAAGTATGCCAAGAATACGTTTTCGCGTAGTCTGCGGGCGCTTAGAAACGATCGAAACTCTTTCTCCGACAATAGCGTTCACCAGAGTAGATTTGCCGGCATTTGCCCGGCCAAAAACTCCAATTGCACCAAATTTGGTCATATTATCCCTGCTTTCCGAGGTTTTCTGTTGGGGAAGCCGTTGCAGGCTTAACGACAGCAGATGCCGGCTTTTCGTCTTCGCCGTTAAACGATAGTTTATGAATCGGAGACACGACCTGAACCCAAATCTGGCCATTTCTGGGGAAAAGGTATTCTGTGCCAGTCATGTCTTTGTAAGTGGTCAAGCTTTGCGGGCTGGCTTTATGCCAGGTAACCCCGGTTCTGCGGCCATTTTCAAGAACCCATGCCTGACCGTTGCCGATAAAACTTATTTCCTGTCGACCGGCAGCATCTACGGTTTTCATAGAAGCAACCTGGATTATAACCACCGAAGCCTTCAATGGCTGCTGGCTCTCGCGATCGACGTGAAGGACTCCATTCATGTAACGTTGATAGAAGCCATTTTCAAACTTGATATCGAGAGTGTAATTCCCGTGATAACGTATTTTTGCTGCTTCGACCGCTTCTGCATCAGGCGACAATGCTCTTGTCCCGCGGTTGATCAGTATGGGCTGGGTCGCCACCCGCATCGATATCTTTTCAGACATGAAGTCATAAAGGCTCTGCCCTTTGCTGTAGAGGTTGTGAGGCGCTTTTCTGGTTTTGTCACGATAAAAGGGCTGACCGTATTTTATTTCATCGATCGAGTTAATTTTGCTTTTGGAAATATAAGCATAGCCCATCGGGCTACCGCCACAATGAACGTAAAGAGCTCCTATCTCAAGAGCCCTGTCGACAAAATACTCACGACAACTGCGCACCGGGCCCAAAACACCGGGCAAACGGGTATAAATTGCCATGAATCTCGTTATTCCACCTTCAACCGGCATCTCATAGATAATATCGGCCTGATCGAGGCCGCTTTGTGGACGAGACTGGTTGTGATTTTCAATCATTACCGCCAGAGGACGCAGCACTGACGAAGCAGAGGAAACTGCAGGCGCTGCAGCTGAAGCAGAAGCTACCATTGCAACCGGCACGGAAGGCGGCGTGGAAACCGGCATTGAAGCTGGCGCTGGAACCGTGGCAGAAGCGGGCATCGGAGCCGTCGCAACGGTTACAGTTTTTTCAACCGGCTTTACCACGGGCATAGAGGCTGCTGCCGTCACCTGATTTTCTTTGGTCACAGACTTCGGCTTTGCGGTCGAAGAGGCAGAAGCAATGTTATTTTGCAGTTCCTTCAATGGCCTGGTGGTCATGGCATTTTCGGGAACATTCGGAGCAGAAGCTACCTGGGGCTGGGGCTGCGGTTCTGGCATGGGAGCTACCACAACCGGAGTTTTGACAAGATCCGGGCGCGGTGGCAGATGTGCTACGGCGCTGGCTGTCTTTGTAGAGGGAGCCGGTGCCAGAGTTCGCATACCGATTGAATCAAAATAGATTTTGTCATGAACTTTCGCTGGGGCGCCGGCAATATTCTCATTCGGAGCCGGAACAACAGTGACAGAAGTGCTTGCGCCACTTAGTACAGGCCCGGTCACAGGCCTTAACCTGGGCAGCAAAACAGCGTGCAACTGCCTCGTTTCAGCAAAAATAATGTTCAGCTTTTTCAGATAGTGGTATTTAAGCGGAGTGTCGAGCTGAGCAAAGCTGTCTATTCTCGAATTAATGAAGTTGAGAAAGGCATCGAGACGGCTGCGAGCATCGGGATCACCCAGCAATTGTGACTGCGAATCAGGTGCAAGAGCACGCTTCATTTCGAGGTTCATCAGACTGATAGTATCGCGCAGTTCAAAATATTGCCTTACTTCCTCGATGGTGCCCTGACTGTAACCGGTGGCAGGAGGCAGCAACAGCAATGACAAAATCAGCAGGCTGGCGGTAAATATTCTGTTCATGAACCTTTCCTCACATTCAATGTGGAATGACAAAATCTTCGGCAGACTCTTCGCTGGGGCGCTCAGGCAATTTGGCAGGCTGCACGAGCCCACCGGAAATAACTACCTTCATCGCATCCTCGATATCCATATGCGTATCAATAAGTTTTTTTTTGCTGATAATTAAAAGAAATCCGGAGGTTGGGTTCGGAGTGGTTGGCACAAAAATCGAAACCATATCATCATCGATGCGATCAGATTTATTTGGCAAAACAAAATCTGCGGTAACAAAACCAAGAACCCAGCTGTCTTCTTTCGGGTATTCAAGCATCACGACTCTTTTGAATTCGCCGCGGTTGTTGCGCATAATAACGGCAGAAACCTGCTTGATGCCATTATAAAGAGATCTTACTACCGGAATCTGCTCAAGTGAAGCATCGATACCATCTATCAACCGCCGACCGAAGTAATTTTGAGCAATAATGCCAACAGTGACACAAATTGTTGCCGTTAAGAACAGCCCCATACCCGGGATGCGGTAACCTAAAAAACGACTGACTGCGACACCCAGAATTCCATCGGTGATCTGAAATATCGCATACATTATATACAGAGTCACGACAAACGGAACCAGCACCAAAACCCCGGTAAGCAGGTATTTTCGAACCTGCCCGAGAAGTTCGTTCAGCTTCAGCCCGGCATTCTCGAGAGTATGGTTGAGTCGTTCGTGTTCGATCGGCAGCTTCATAATATAAAGTATTCTACGCTATCGCAGCACATCTGGCTAGAGTTAATCACGCCCAGGTTCGGTATATTCAGAAATTCCGGGTTTCATAGTGAATCTGACACGCAAAATACGGTTTCCTTTAATTTCTGTGATCTGGAAAACACCCTGAGGCTGCTCAAAAATTTCGCCACGCTGCGGTATTCGGCCAAGCTTTTCAAGAACAAAGCCACCAACAGTTTCTGAATCTTCATAATCAAATTCACAATCCAGCTCGGCTTCAAGATCGCTGATGCTGAACCTGGCATCGACACTGTAAACGTTTTCATCGATGCGGGTGAGGGGTTCCTGCTCTTCGAGATCGTATTCATCGACGATTTCGCCAACGATTTCTTCAAGCAGATCTTCTATGGTAACAAGCCCTGAAACTCCGCCATACTCATCGACTACCATCGCCAGATGCTGCTTGCGCTTCTGAAACTCGCTCAAAAGGTCATCGAGCTTTTTGGTTTCGGGTACAAAAAATGGCGGGCGCAGCAGTTTAAAAAGATCGTAGGACTGCTGTATTTCGTCGAGCTTGATCAAAACGTCTTTGACGTAAAGAATTCCGAGAATTTTATCCATGCTGCCATCAAAAACCGGAAAGCGGGAATGGCCATCTTCGCGAATAAAATGCAACAAATCCTGAAGGTTTGTGTTAATCGGCATGGCAATCACGTCAGGGCGCGGAACCATGACTTCTCTTACAAGCGTATCGCCAAACTCAAAAACCGAATTGATCATTTCTTTTTCATCGTGTTCGATGATACCGGCCTCTTCACCAAGAGTCACATAACTGTCGATTTCCTCGATGGTGGAAGAACAGCCCAAAAGACTGTTCCAGTCTGAGTAACGCGGGACGACCTTTTTGTTGAGCCAGATCATAATGGCTGCCAGAGGATAAACCACTGCCAGGAAAAGTCGCAAAGGTCTGATAACCAGTCTGGAGAACTTGTAACCACCGAACAAGGCGACCGTTTTAGGTATGATCTCGCCACAAACGAAGATAATGGTGGATAGAAGCAGGATTGCCAAACCGACACAAAGCCAGGCGGAATATCCGGTGTATGCTGAGATATCCGGCTGAGACTGCCATCTCAAGATAAAGCTTATGGCCAGAGCAACGGCAGAAACGTTGAACAAAGTCTTTCCCATCAGCAGAGAAACCAGAAGCCGCTGCTTGTCAGCGATAACCTTCAAAATTTCGCTGGCTCGGCTGTCACCGTCTGATTCGTGGCGTTTCAGGCGCAATGGTGAAAGTGAAAAATACGCAGTCTCAGTTGAAGAAAAAAAGGCCGAAAAAAACAAACAGCCTAGAAATAGCAATCCCGTTACCGAATCGTCCATAATAAAAAAATGCCTGCCTTGTGTTACTGTTTAATCGCTTTCGACAACCCTTTTAATCAGCGGAACAGGTAGTGAACCCTCAATACATGGCAACAGCTGCTTTTCGCACAGGTGCCTGAAAATCGTCACTTCCCGGTCGCGCATTCTCTTGCGCTGGGTCTTCTGGATGTGATCATAACCGTGCAGGTGCAGTAAACCATGAATCAACAGAAAAACTATTTCGAACATGGGCGGGTGCTTCAGGCTTTCTGCCTGTCTGACCGCAGTTTCTGTGCTTATGACAATATCGCCAAGCAGCCTGATTTCGGGTTCAAAATTTTCTTCATCTATCGGAAAAGAAAGCACGTCGGTTGGCTCACTTTTACCGCGGTAATCCTTGTTCAGTTTCTGGATGAAGTCGTCGTCGCAAAAAACCAATGACAGTTCAGCGTTTTCGGGAGAGGCCTCGAACTTCATTATTTCAATTGCAACTTCCCGAACCTTGTCCAGGTCTATGTCGACAAGCTTCTGCCTGTTACTGATCAGAACTTCCATCTGTGGCCCCCTTGGATTGATTGGAAAGCTTTCCCGGATAATCTACTCGACCATGGTACATTGAAGTCAGGGTTCTGACAAATACCTGCTCGATCTTTTCAATGTCCTTCAGAGTGAGATCGCTTTCGTCAAGCTGGTTTTCATCATTCAATTTGTGTTCGACAATTTTTTGAACCAGGCCTTCTATTTTCCCGTGAGTATGCTGTTGCAGAGTACGCGCAGCGGCTTCTACGGAATCTGCAAGCATAAGAATGGCCGCTTCTTTGGTCTGAGGTTTGGGGCCCGGGTAGCGAAAACGTTCCTGATTTACTTCTTCGCCATCTTTAAGTTTTTTGGCTTCTTCGTAAAAATAACTGATCAAAGTTGTTCCGTGATGCTGTGACATGATTGAGAGAACGCGTTCAGGCAAGCCATATTCACGCCCCAGATCGAGACTGTCGCGGATATGACCGATAAGGATGAGACTCGACATGTAGGGTGTTACCTGGTCGTGACGATTTTCATCAGCCTGATTCTCGGCAAAGTACATCGGTCTTCTGATTTTGCCGATATCATGAAAGTAGGCGCTGATTTTAGTCAGAAGTGGATCAGCATTGACCGCATTGGCAGCGGCTTCAGCTAAAGTTGCCACAGCGATGCTGTGCTGATAAGTTCCTGGGGCTTCTTCTGCGAGTTTACGAAGAAGAGGCTGTGATAAATCTGTGAGTTCAAGCAAGCGTGAGCTGGTTGCCAGGGAGAAAAGGCTTTCCATGTATGGAAGCACACCATTCGAAACAATGCCAGAAAAAATACCGTTCAATAGCCCCACACCAGCAAAAAGAGCAATCTGCTTAACATCCATGGTTGCAAAGCTTTCGGCATCGAGCAGCAGAAAAGCGAGAACAGCCACAGCACTCGCCAAACCGGTTTTGATACCAGCCGAACCAATCAGGTTTCGGACATCGCTGCCACGGGTAGCGGTTCTCCAGGCAAGAATGCCGGCGATGGCGCCGAAAAGACTCACAACGACAAATCTGACGTTTGCCTCGGCCACGACGAACATGAGCATGCCGAGCAAAAAAATATGAAAAAGAGCAACCGTGCAGTCGAGAAGCATTGTCATCAACAATGCGACCGTCGGCAGCGGAGTCAACAGAATTGCCAGATATGGCCTGTCAAAAGCGACGCCAAGAGAATGGGCAGTCTTAGCCAAAGCCATGGTAACAAGACAGATTATGCCAAGTAATTTATACTGTTCGCCATCAGCAAGAACGTTCTTGTCTTCGAGTCTGAGAAAAACAAGCGAAATCACTACAGCCAGAAGAGCAAGAAGACAGTTGCCCATCAATGACAGAGCACGGTTTTTCTGCAGCTGGCTGGCAATTTTTCGCATGACAAAATAGTCATCTGCAGTAACGATGATACCTTCTTCTACGATCTTCTGCCCCTTCTGAAAAGTGCGTTTAACAGGCTGGATAGCTCTAGCCGCTGCTTCCCTGCGCTGTCTCGTGAGCTTTTCATCTTCAAAAGCGTTGATCGTAACGGCATTTTTGATGATTGCGGTCATTATCTGCTTGAATAGGGAGCTTTCAGGATATGCCTCGACCAGACTGCGAACCTCAGCCCTGATGTTGTCAAGGTTCTGGGTGGTGATTATCTTCTGGCTCATGTTTTCCAGGATGCGCCTGGAGACAGTCTTCAGTTTTTCAAACTGTGAGATTCGCAAAACTTTTAACTGAACGAGCTTTTCTTCGTCGAGCAGCGATTCACCAGGAAAATACGATGCTATTAAATTCTCTGGCGGTTCAGTGGAAGAAAGGCGCCGAAATTCTTCATAAAACCCTGATAATTCAACAAACTGACGGTCGAATTTGCCAAGCATTTCTTCTTCAGCCTGTTCGATAGGCGTATATACCGGCTGGATTTTTTCCATTTCGGCAGCACGCAATTCGCTTGTTTTGCTCTCATCGACAAAACTGATCGTCCTGGGGCTGCGAATGGTTTTGGGAGCGGGCTTTCCCTCGACGACCTCGAGTGAAAAACCACTGGGATCGACCACAAGAACAAGAACCAGCAGGGCAAAAAAGACACCTATCTGTAGCAGGAAACGTCGTTGTGACTGAGCCGGAACATTCAGCCACTCAAGAAAACTTGACAATAAAAGTTGTGTTTTGTCGCTCACCGTTTTTCCCGTTCTGCGGCATAGAATGAGTCAAACGCATCGATTATACGCCTGACCACTTCATGTCTTATCACGTCTTCTGGCGCTAAATCAACAAACTTCAACGAATCGACGCTGCCCAGAATTTCGTCGAGAACGAGAAGTGAAGAATCTGAAGTGCGCGGCAGATCGATCTGGGTGTGGTCACCCGTAACTACCATTTTGGAACCATAACCCAGCCTGGTCAATACCATGCGCATCTGTGGCAGAGTTGTATTTTGTGCTTCATCAAGAACAACGAATGCCTCGTTAAAAGTTCGGCCACGCATATAAGCGAGGGGAGTAATTTCGATGATTCCCTGTCGAACAAACTGTTCAAATTTCCCCATACCTATGAATTCCTGCAGAGAATCATACAATGGGCGAAAATGCGGGTCAACTTTCTCTTTAAGATCGCCTGGAAGATAACCCAGGCTTTCACCTGCCTCAACAACTGGTCGCGAAAGAATTACCCTGCTGACCTTCTTGTCTTTCAAAGCCTTTATCGCCATAGCGGTAGCAAGATATGTTTTGCCGGTACCTGCGGGCCCACGGGCGATGGTAACGGTATTTTCAGCAATAGTATCTATATATTTCTGCTGATTCAGAGTTTTGGCTCTGACAACCCGACCGCTGAAAGAGGTTATGAGATCGGTAAAAATAAAGCGTTCTTCAGGGTCTGAGGCCGCAGGCCCCGATTCTGTCAACTGACTGAACAATCTTTTGAGCTCTATCGCGTTGATACTCTCATGGTGCTCTATTCTGTGCGTCAATATCTCTAAAAATCTTTTTACAAGTTTGATTTTTTCGCTGTTACCTTCAAGAAAGAGGCTATTGCCACGGGCTTTAGCAATTAAACCCGGCAGACACCTGATAAGCTTCAGCCCGTTATCGGAGTCTGAGCTGAATATATGCCTGGCAAGCTCTTCAGAAAGTTCAAGATGTTCGCTTTCAATCTTCATCATCAGCATGCTCCGTCCCGCTCTCAGTCTTTACTTCAAAAAGTTCGGTAAAATCGCTGTCGGCCCTTTCAAGGGTTACGCGACCAAAACCGCCTGACTGAAAACGTTTTATAACATCTGTAGCCGCACGCTCGATGTCAGGCTCGTTTCCTCTGGCACAAAAATTCATTCTTCTTGCATAATCGACTATAAAACGGTCGAAGCTGCAATCCGCCTCTATATAGCCAGGCAAAATCTTCTGGTTGCCACTGTAAGAAAGAATCTCACACAGAGTTTTAGACTGCGTGTAAGTATCTTCATCACGGCCCGGAATCGTGTTGATAAGTTTGAGAATATCGCCGCGCCGCAAAAGGCCGAAGTCGAGAATCCCGGGCAAATCGAGAAGCTCGAGTTCACCGGCAAGTTTGATCCACTGAATACTGCGGGTAACGCCTGGCTTATTGGCAGCGCGGGCAGCACTGCGACCAGCCAGAGAATTTATCAAAGTTGATTTACCCACGTTTGGAATACCAATAATCATGACGCGGCGGACTTTGCGCAAAGGTGCAGTCTGGCCAGGCTTGAGAGTAAATGCCGCCGTACGGATCAATCGGGCGAGATTTTTTACAGAGCTTCGATTGCGGCAATCTAAGGCCACACAATCCTGCCCCTCGCTCTTGAAGCGCTCGATCCAGCGCCTGGTCTCAGCCTCTTCGGCAAGATCCGATTTTGCGAGAGCTATCACAGAGGTTTTGCCAAGACGTTTAACAAAACCTCGAAGCCTTGAACCATTGGGCATTCTTGCATCGACAAGTTCGACAATAACGTCGACAACGGGCAGATAATGGTCGACTGATCTGAATGCCTTCTTTATATGACCGGGAAGTTCTTTATTCATTGAATATTCACTTGTTCTGGAGCAACACCGGACAGAAAGCCTGCGCCTCGTCTCAGCTCTGATTGTCTGTCGGGCGGTCAGGGAGCATCGGGTGGGCAAAGCTTCTGATCGGGCTGATCCTGTTCATTGGCAGATAGTTGAATACGGCCTGTCCTTTAAGGTTTCTTAGGGGCATGGGGCCCCAGAATCTACTGTCAGAGCTGTTATTTCGATTGTCACCCATAACAAACAGACAATCTTCAGGAACTATGGTCGCATAATCACTCAAGGGCGGCTCAGCAATATAGGGTTCCTCGAGCTGAACGCCGTTTACCATGACCCGGCCGTCTTCAATTTCGATGTGATCCCCGGGAAGGCCAATGACTCTCTTGATATAATCTTTGGGTGGGGCGGCCAAATCGGGGTTGGGGTAACGAAATACCACAATATCACCCCGTTCAGGAATCTTGAACCAGATCCTCGGGCCAAAAGGCACTCGGCCATCGAGCGAAAGATCAAAAACATAAGAAAATCGGCTTACCAGTATTCGATCGCCGCCGCGCTCGAGCTGCCCGGTAAAAGGATTACGTTTTTCGCCCAGCAGAGTCGGTTCCATGCTTCCTGTGGGTATCCAGAACGCCTGAACCACAAGCCCTCTTATCAGAATCGCCAGAAAAAAGGCGATAAAAATAGTCTCGTTCCACTCTCGAAACGAGCCTTTGTAATGCAGATTAAAACTTTTACTGTCTAAAACAGCACCATCAGGGCCAACGGCGCTGACATTCAGCCCGTTGACCCCGTTGTGCAGTTTAAGATCAGTCCGGAATCTTCCACGAGATATTGATTCAAGACAGTTTACAGATTTTGCAGATCTCAAAAAAGGCCGCCAGGTCTGCTCGAGAACAACCCTGACTCCATCTTCGACTTTGCCACTCAGGCTGCCTGCCAGCTGAAGTTCTGACTCAGCCAGAACCTCATCCAGGTCGAGCGCTTCCAGAGGAACAACCTGTTCACCGTAACGTATCGATAAATCGTGAATAAACACCCCAACAGACTTGTCGGGATTAGCTGATTCTTGCAAGATCAATCTTTGTCCTTGCTAAAGATTTTATCTTTAACGCGTGTTTTCTTACCAACTCTGTCGCGCAGGTAATACAGTTTGCCACGGGCAACTTTACCGCTGCGGAGAAGGGAGATAGAAGCGATAGTGGGCGAATGCAGCATGAAAGTTCTTTCAACGCCGACGCCATAGGAAATTTTTCTGACAGTGAAGTTTTCGCGTAGACCGCTGTAGCGTCTGGAAATAACCACACCCTCAAAGGCCTGCAGGCGTTCTTTTTCACCTTCGCGAACCTTGATTTCAAGGCGAACTGTGTCACCGGGCATAAAAGCCGGGATTTCCTGCTTGTTCTTCTGGTAGTTTCTTTCAATACTTTCAATAACGGGATTCATTAGACAAACTCCTTCCGGAATGATTTCAACTGATTTTGCCGCTTTGCACCAGAACCGACTGCAGAGCATCTCTGTCGTCTTCCGAGAGATTGGCGGCGGCGAACACATCTGGCCTGCTGACCGCTGTGGTCAACAACGACCTCGAATGCCGAAACTTTGTAATATGCGCATGATTACCGGCCTGCAGAACTTGAGGGACTGCCAGGCCTTCCCAGGATGCGGGTCTGGTGTATTGTGGGTGGTCAAGAAGGCCCTGATAAAAGGAATCCTGCTCTACCGACTCCTGCCGACCAACAGTGCCCGGAATCATCCGCGAAATTGCGTCTACAACGGTCATGGCGGCTATTTCACCGCCAGTCAGAACATAGTCTCCTATCGAGAGCTGCAGATCAAATTCATGAAGAATTCGCTCATCGAAGCCTTCGTAGCGACCACAGACAAGAATCAGCCTGTCAAAACCTGCCAGTTCTTTTACCAGGTTCTGGTTCAGCTGTACTCCCTGGGGTGTCAGCCCGATTACCGGCCCGGGGCCTGCAAGTCTGCGAATGTCGCGAATGCAGTTTACGAGGGGGGCTGGTTTAAAAACCATGCCCGGCCCGCCCCCAAAGGGAGTGTCGTCAACCGTTCGATGTCGGCCATCGCCATAATCACGAAACTGATGCACAGCTATGTCGATAAGGCCGTTTCTGACGGCCGACCCGAGGACGCTTTCGTCAAATACCTTGTCAAAGATCGCTGGTAGCAGAGTAATTATATCTACCCGCATTTCATTCCACCGGAATGTGAAAAGAAACAGGCTCAACGAGCCTTACCACACCTGCAGCCCGATCGACCGATTTTATAAAAATCTTTCTGAACGGGATCATTACCTCGGTCGAATCGGGCAACTGCACCAGAAGATATGGGCAGGGCGCATCCGCTTCGAGCTTGATAACTTTTCCTGACGGTTGCCCATCAGGGCCAATAACCTTCAT
The DNA here is from genome assembly GCA_029564115.1 of Candidatus Rifleibacteriota bacterium. Next base: position 50,381 of record JAKQQP010000146.1, read on the forward strand.
TCCACACAATTCATCAGGGTAAAACTCGGTGTTGCTCCTGAGTTTTTCCCTTTCTGATCTGGGAATAACAAGCATCGCATTCACAAATGCTGCGGCGGCATCGCAATCATCGGCACCCTCGAATTTAACATCAATAGCCGTGTCGGTAAAATGCCCACGCCACTCGCTGACCACAACAGTTTCAGGATCACCAAATCTTTTCTGCACAAACAACTGGCTGCCTGGCTGAAAACGATCGGGATAATCAGTCATGAGACCGATTCTCAACCACCCCTTGAGGCCGACAGTCTTGCGAACCTGCCCTATGGCTATCCAGAGATCGTCCGGTTTGTTTTCGGCCTTTCCCGGTTTTAGGCTCACAATTTCGGCTTTAGGTTTCCGATTCATTTTGCAGATTATAATAATGCCGCTGTCGATCTCGTCAGAGATCAGACCAGCTCCATTATCACCTTTTTAGTGCCGGTATTGGCTGAAGACCTTATAATGGTGCGCAGGGCATTTATGGTTCTACCCTTCTTGCCGATTATCTTGCCAGCATCTTCAGGGTTGACCTGAACTTCGAACACCACAGTGCCATCACCTTCGATAGGCGTGATACTGACTTCGTCAGGATGTTCGACAAGAGCCTTCAACAAACGCTCGAGCATATTCTGTGCGGTCTGAGTCATTTATAAACTCCAATCAACGCGCTCAGGCGCGTTTGGTCCAGACGTATTTCACAGAACCGTTAGCAGCTTTCTGCGGGGTTTTGATAATACCTTTCTGGCGAAGAATGTTCTTAACAGTTTCAGTCGGCACAGCGCCTTCGTTGAGGTAGTTGAGAACTGCTTCTTCTTTGAGTTCGATCTGGGTTTCTTCTGGCAGTGGTGAATACTGACCCAGGTTTTCGAGGGTTACGCCATCGCGGGTCTTGCGGCTGTC
>JAKQQP010000153.1 GCA_029564115.1 Candidatus Rifleibacteriota bacterium
TTTGAAGCCGAAGTCGGTAAACGGGTTAAGATAGGTCGCCGGATGCATTAAAATACCTCACTATGCGCATCGCACAATAGAATTCAATACTCTTCAGTATACTGCAGGGCATGTGTTCTGACAATAGAAGAACACAGCCACAGACCTGAGCCAAATGATTTATTTTGGATGGAACAACTTGCTTCTATAGCTGATGCAAAGTAAGATTTCAGCGAAGAATTATCGGGAGTTGCTCAAATAAGAATCTGTTTAAAAATTTAAAAAATCGCAGGGCAAAGATCGCGGTAGTCGGCCTGTGTTATGTGGGCCTGCCGCTGGCGCATGCTTTTTCCCTGAAATATGATGTTGTCGGGTTCGACCTTAATGCTGCAAAAATAGACCTCATGAAAAGCGGCATCGACCCCTACTATCTCACCTACAAGGCCGAAGAAGTCGGCTACCACCCCGAAGTCATTCTTTCCGGGTGCCGTATCAACGATAATGTTGATTCTCAACGAAACGGCACGGTATTCTCTCAGAGAGTTTTACAAACAACAAAAATTTCCAGGGCTGCAACCTGCAGGGGTGAGCTTAAGTTCAATCGAGCATGCTATCGACTGCCTGCAGAAGTCTGGGCAGCCCCTGTTGAATCGCTGCTTCGACCAATGCCGTGTCTACACCTTCATAGTCATGAGCGATAAAATTGCGCATATCACTCAAGCCTTTTAGGTCTGATTTTTTGAATCTTTCCAGGATGTCAAAGGCATTTTCGTCTTTTAACTTGTTCATTTGCTCGGCTATTGCAACCAGATGCATCAGAATTGCCGGTTTGAAAACCTTTTCATCAAGCAAAGCCCGGCTAATGTCACCACCAAAATCTGTTACGATTTCATTCAGAAGCAGAATCCTCGCCTTGATTACCCGGATGCGGTTCAGTGGTTCACGCATCGATCAGTTCCCGGCCGATCTTGGTTAAAAAATCATGGTTTGCACTATTAACTGAAAAAAGATCAACTTTTCTGCCAAAAGCCATTTTCAGTTCACGAGAAATCTCGGCCACTCTCGATACCGCACCAAAGCCCTGGTGCAATTTCAGAAAAATCTCTTTCTCAATTTCATAAGCGAGATCAATATCGCTTGCTTCATCAAAGTCGCCACGGGCGAAGCTTCCAAAAAGTCCACGGATCAAAAAACCCTCCGATGAATATTTCTCTTTCATCCGGGAAAGAATTCTCAATACCTCTGCTCTTTGCTCGGCTTTTGAATTTTCCATGGATTCAGTCTATATTGGACAAGCCTGAACCGTCAACAGTATATCGGGCATAAGAGAAGAAAGATTTTCCCACGGATGAACGCGGATGGACACGGATAAACAAAGTGTTTGGGTTTGTAGCAGGCCAAAGACATAAGAAGAAGGCTGGGGCCTTCGACTAGCCAGGGCGGTTCAGTGACCGAAGCTCAGGGATTGGCCGGGTTGGATCCCCGTTTTTCATTCCGGGGATAATTTCAGGGCTTTCCATGGACAAGCACAGGGGAACCATGTAAAATCACTGGTATGAATAAAAAGAAGTCTGTAGAAAAGATTTATCTGGATGTTTGCACTATCTGCAGACCCTATGATGATCAGGGCTATCTCAGGATAAGACTTGAAACAGATGCTTATTATCTGATTCTGAACCACGTTAAAAACTCCAGATTTGTTCTCATGGTTTCCCCTGTTCATTATTATGAAATGAGGAGCATTGAAAACGATCAGGAAAGAATAAGTGCGTTGTCAATTCTTGGAAACCTTGGTGTTCAGATTAATTGTGACAAACAGTTGGCTAAACAGAGAACGGAAGAGCTTATAGCAAAAGGTTTCGGCCTGGGCGATGCGGCCCATCTGGCATTTGCTGAGGCCGGGGCAGAATATTTCGTGTCATGTGATGACAAGCTGTTAAAAAAGGTTGACCGAGCCAAAATCGGTGTAAAAGCCATGAGCCCTGTAAAATTCTGCATATTAAAGGATCTGAAATGAAAAAAATCATGGATGATAACCAAAAACTCGTTTTAAAGGCAGTCGACATTCTTATGGACAAGCTGGGGCCGGTTGAGGCCAGCCGCTTTCTTGCCATGCACCAGGCAGGCAAACTGGATTCTGTAAAAAGACACCGACTCTGGCAGGTTGAACTGGACAAAGAAGATTTTTTTAAAGAAATATTCAGCTGATTGTGCGTGACAGGCAACAGCGGTGGTCTGAGAAAACTGGTCAAGGCGGTAAGTGATGAAGACCTGCATCGATAAGGCTGACACTCGCGCGTGCTTTTTCCCTGAATCATGATGTTGTCGGGTTCGACCTTAATGCTGCAAAGAATGTCAAAGGCATTTTCGCCTTTTAACTTGTTGAATGAAGAGAGCGCCAGAAAAATGCGTGGGCCCTTCGGCAGTCTCAGGGACCACGTTTAGTGGAGGAGGCCGAAAAGCCATAAGGGAATCTTTCTGCCGACACCGACTTCGACATCATCCAGGGCCAGGAAAGAGTTGGGCGCGGGGCCGATCTGCGAAAAGCCCTTGTTTCTCCCACCAATTTCGATGATCTTGTCATTATCGACGCGAAAATCGCCGCGAGCCGGGATCGAAACGGCATGCCGTGAAGCCACCGCGTTAAGAAAGAAGGTTTCCCGCAAAGTGCCGGTGTTCAGAGGTCTGCCACCTGATAGGGCATACAGCTGATTCGGGTTATCGAGATAGATCTTTTCAGGCTTTTCA
>JAKQQP010000159.1 GCA_029564115.1 Candidatus Rifleibacteriota bacterium
GGTTTCCGGGAGCCGACATCATCGATCAGACCGATCAATGTTAAGCGACAGGCCAGGCCGCTGAGGTTATCAGACTTAGCGTGAGCTGCCGAAAGCTGATCGGGGCGAGCACGATATCGTCACGGTTACACGTGAAACATTGTAGCAACTTGCATGCCATATTTTTCAGCAACAGCCGAAAATCGTGATCAAGAAGGCTCTGGCACCATTTTTTCGGGCGGCTGTATTTCATGAAACAATGCTTCTATGTTTAACTTTGCAAAGTTTTAACCGCCAGGCACCGCGTCATTTTTGCCGCAGCCGCGACAACACTGTACCGACAGAAGACTCTTTTTCGCCTGACCTGCCTCAAAGAACCCTTTTATTTTATCAGCCGCCGAGGCCGCACAGGATTGTTTCGGCATTGCGAAAGGCTGTATAGGCGTCTTTATCGAGGGGAAAGTCCCAGGTGCCTGAGCGGTGAATCATCTGACCGCCGAAGCCCGATTTAAAACTATACAGGCCGTAAAACGGGTGATCGGGGGCAGCTCCAGGTGAGACACCACCCATGTCGTATTCGGTGCAACCACGGGCACGGGCCTGCCTGATCGCTTCCCAGTGAGCGGCGTATGAGGCCATATAATTACGTTTGTTGTTGGCAGAGGCGCCAAACAAAAACAGGGCGGTGTTTTCTGAAATAACCATGATGACACCGGCGAGCAGGTCGTTGTTGTGGCTTGCCAGCAGAAACACCACCTCAGTGTTCTGATTGTTCTGCTCTATTACCGAGAACAGAGCATGAAAATGCTCGTAATCGCAGACGAGAAACTTATTGCGACCGGCAGTCTGCAGATAGAGCTCGTAAAATGCCGGCAGATGCTCGATGCTGGCCTGAAAGGTCCGCACGCCTTTGCGCTCGGCGAGGCCAATGTTGTATCTGGTTTTCGGTTTCATGCGCGCCAAAATTGTCTTTTCGTCGGGAGTGATATCGACAAGCATGCATGAAGCGACCGTCATATCATTGACCGATTTGATGAAGTTATACGAAGAGGTGCCGAAGTTCATGCGCATTTCCTGGATTCGGGCTTCAGGAATCGTCGGATGCAGAAAATCATCGCCGGCAAAGGGTGACAGCCAGGGCAGATCGAAGCGGATAAAGGCGGTTTTGGCGTCGAGGTGCGGAACCAGTTTTTCGGCGAGCTCTTCGAGATAGATGCCGTAATTTTCTGGCGGCGGCGCGTATTCCGGGCCCTGTGGTATGTATGCGGCGATGCGGTTGCCAGCAAGGGGTTGGTTCAGCAGCAGAACGTCGCTTCTGCCGCCAGAGTGGCTGATGTCAAAGGCTCTCGGTTCCCAACCGATGCGCGCCTTGACCTGCCCCCAGAATGTCGTCTGAAAAAGAATACTGGTAGGAAAAAGGTCTTTCAATGCCTTGGGTGCCAGTTTGATTGTCACTGCTGCTGCTCCGCATAGTAGCAGGGCGGCCGCGAAAAGTTGCCAACCCCGGCGTGCCTCTTCCCTTAAAGGAATGAAAAGTGCGACAAAACCAGGGTTTTAAACCCGCCAGCCAGCTCTGCTGTTAATGTTGTCTTCAATCAATATTTATTATTTCTATCATTGTACCACATCTTCACAAGCGTGGCAGCTTTAAAACGTTGCAAATCCGGCCGGGGTACCATTGACGCTTTTTCAAAGCGTTCTTATAATCAGGATTATGAAAAATCTAATCATTGCCTGCCTTTTAATCATCAGCGTTCTGACAGCCGGCTGCGGTGGTGGCGGTGGTAGCAGCACAAAACCGACAGTGATTGTTACAGCCCCAACCATAAGCGAGGTGGCTACCGAGACCACTTCGTCTCACACCGTAGCAACCATTTCAGGCATTGGTTTTGGATCGCCGGTATCTTCAAGCTATGTAACCTACGATGGAACGCCATATTTTACAAACGACTGGTATGATAACAAGATTGTAGTTATGATACCGTCTACTACCATCGATCCTTATAAACTCAGGGTTGTAGTCAATAATGTCACTTCTAATCCGCCGCTCAACGCAACAAGCAACATGCGTATCTTCAGCATCACCCCATCGAGCGGCAACCCGGGCACGGTCGTTACCATCAGCGGCCAGGGTTTTGGTGCCTCACAGATTTTAGGGACGTATTTTGTAACTTTCCATAACCTTTCTCAGCAATCAGATACCCCTTATCCACAGGCGATTATTTCAAACTGGAACGACACCAGCATTACCTGCACGGTGCCTACAGATTCAAAACTTTTGCAATCCGGTTCCGGCCAAGTTGTTGTCACCGTCTGGAAAAGCAGCAGTAATTATGTAAGCAGCACCTTCAACCTTATACTGCCTCAAATTTGGAGTATAGATCCAACAACAGACAACGTTGGCGCCACTGTTTCTATCAACGGGCAGGGGTTCGGCAGCAGCCAGAATACAAGTTATGTCAGAATCGGCGGCAGTTCAGCACCGGTAGTCAGCTGGTCTGACAGTCAGGTAAGAGTCAGAGTTCCCGACTTCAACACCGCCGGCCAGAAAACCATCGAGGTGACCATAAATAACCGCACCATAAGCAACAACAGCTTTTTTGTTGTCGCTCCGGAATTAACTTCATGGAGTCCATCTGGAAACAGTGTTATCAGCAACAACCAGACTTTTTCGATCAACGGCCTCAACTTTGGTGCTAAAACTGACTACAGCGCCCCGTTAAATATTTCCCGAAGCATATCTGTTACAGCAACAAATAATCTGACCGACACACAAAAAACTTATTATATCGACCCAGATAGTGCCAACTGGTCAGATCGTGCCATTTCTTTTCCATGGCCCGATGAATACATCGCTGGCATCAATAAAACAGCGGTTGTAACGATTAACATAGGGCCTTTTATCCTGACGATTTCAAACATTCAATCTGACTAAGCCACAACCTTAGATAGTCTTAAGGCAAGATTTTAAACATTCAGCAAAGCAAGGCCTGCAAAAACAACTAACCGGGCTGAATTGCGCGGCGGTTTTAACTTTTCTGTGTCGTAAAACCTTAAACCGCTGTTTTTGGGGGTAAAATGAGCCCTCTAAGACGAAAAACGGGCGTTTTTTTCTTAGTTTTTCTTTGTTGATCGGTGTTTTCACTGGTCCGACCCCAATTTCCAATGACCCCAATTTCCAATTTCACAACCTCACAATTTTCATGCAAAATACATGAAATACTATGCAAAACGCATGAAATAAAATATATTTAAAAGTGGGAGGGAAAAATATGGCGATTTTACAGGTAAGAGATATAGATGGCCGCTTGTATGAGGCATTGCGTTCGCTGGCAGAACAGGAAAAGAGATCGATAAGCCAGCAGGTGGTTTATATTCTCGAAAAGTTTCTGGCAAACCCGCATTCGTTCGACAAAAACCCTACAGACGAATTTCTTAAACTTGCCGGAAGCTGGGAAGACCAGAGGCCAGCCGAAGAAATAGTCGAAGACATAAAAAAGCACCGCCGTAATTCACGCCGGTTCAATAAAAACCATGACCTATTTGATTGATACCGACATCATCATCTACAGCCTGAAAAATCATACTCAGGTAGTGGAAAATTTTCGCAGGTTCGCGAACACGCAAAAATCAATTTCGGTAATCACCTACGGTGAACTGGCCTATGGAGCCCAAAAATCGCAACACGTCGAAAAAAATCTGGCGAAGGTTTATCGTATTGGTGAACTGTTTCCGGTTTTGCCGGTTTCACGAACTATAATGGATACCTTTGGCAGTCTGAAAGCCACTCTTGAGAAAACCGGCCAGAGTATCGA
>JAKQQP010000160.1 GCA_029564115.1 Candidatus Rifleibacteriota bacterium
GGATTGGCAAGTATGATACAGGACGCGATCGGCAAGTCCGTTCCCTCTGTCGCAACTCCAACATTACAAAGTAGCTGTATGCGTCCAGCGCGGAATCCATCGAAGATTGCTTTTCTTTCGTCATCCGGTGTTGTTCCGTCCACATGCTCAGCCACAACCCCCACAGCTCGGAACTCTTCGAGATATCTTCGAGAATCTGCAACGGAGGCAGCGAACAGGATTGTCGAGCGATTTCGGGCTTTATCCTGCCATTGTTCAAGTATGTCACCATGGATTTTCGATTTTGCCATTCGCTCGGCTGCTTGCTTTTTGTTGAAATCTCCGGCAACGGTTTTAACGCCTGAGAAGTCGATCTTCGTCGGCTCAAATATTCGGAAAGGAACGAGATAGCCTTCGGCGATGAGGTCGGTGTAATTCGTGACATTGATTATCCTCTTGAAAAGTTTTCCCAGCCCCTTGCCGTCTGTCCGGGCCGGGGTCGCAGTCAGCCCCAGAAGGATCGCGTTCGGATATCGAGCAACGATCTTTTCATAACTGGCTGCTCTGGCGTGGTGCGCTTCGTCGATAATGATTATGTCCGGTGCCGGAAACTGGCGATTTACCAGTGTTGCTACGCTGGCAACATGAACGCGGGCAGTCATTTGAGGATTGAACCCAGGTTTAACTATCCCGTGAAACACTCCCAGATCGTCGAGTTTCTGAGAGCACTGGGTAATCAGTTCGGTTCGATGCGCGAGAAACAGTACTCGAGTTTTTTTTGCTTCAGCCCCATAGATAATCCGGGCAGCAATGATCGTTTTGCCTGCTCCGGTGGGGGCTCTTATTATCATCTGCCGGCAGTTCTGCAGGATTGCATCTATTGTCTGCTGTATTGCAGTCTGCTGGTATGGCCTGAGGGTTATTTTCATAATTGATACCGTCCGGTCGCCTTAAAAAAACCGAGCCTTATCCCGATCGGGATTGTAAGGGGATCTTTTTCAAGCAATCTTAAACAGACACAGGGCCAGAACCACGGTTCGTTAAACTGTGACTCTCCGTTCATATCCAAGATCGGCCACTCTGGATGAAGCCGCGCATATCTCCACCACTTTTTCCATCTGGATTTTTTCATTTTTATACTCCTGGTATAAAAAGCGTCGCCCCCGGTGACAACAGGGACGACGCTTTAAGAAACCAGACAGACTACCTTAAAGATAATCTGTCTGGCGAGTTGTGTCAAGCGGGTTTATTCAGGCACCGCCGGCAATAAGTCCCGATAATCTCATACTGCTTCACTTCCGCGCCGCAGGTATGACAGAAAACATTCTTCTGCAGGCAAGTTACGCACTGGGCCGTCTTGCCGTCCCACTGGTCCTGGTCGACCTCGCGGCCGCACCCCACGCATACGAACTTGGCAGTTTCAATCTCTTTTATCTGGGGAGGTGGCGGGGTTGTCAGAGCCGGAGCCTGAATCGGGTTCGCCAGATGCGGCATGAAGTTTGCCTCGAAAATCTCGCCCTTCATAATGCCTGCGCTACCGTCCGGGTAAGTAACCAGATAGTCGCCCGGCTGACCGGTTTTGCCGTTAATTGCCATTGGCTGAATGAGTTTGATTGCATCGACCTGCAGGGGGTTTCTAATATACAGCATTAGTATCTACCTCTGCGCTGCTGCTGAGCGGGCGCCTGCTGCTGAGCTGGCCGCTGCTGCTGTTGAGCCGGTGCCTGCTGCTGGTCGTCTTTTTTCGTGAACAGCTTCAGCCACACTTCACCTTTCGGGTCAGGGAGAGGCAGCGCTTCGAGCTTAACGCTGAGTTGCCCCTGCTCGTTTTCGAACCAGCTCCCGATTTTTGCGAACCGGGCCTTTTCCTGCCCCTGCTGGTCCTGATAGGTTCCTGTTACCACGCATACATCGCCCATGTAGGCCATATTATTCTCCTTTGATCTTTGGGTATTTAAGAATCGGATCGCCAACAGTAAGTTTAACCCCGTCGATTGATTCTCCGTTCTTGAGTGCCTTCAGCATTGTAACCTTGTCGGGTTCTTTTGTCTCTGGAATGACTCTGAAGAAGCAGACCGGAATTTTCCCGGCATCGAGAATTTCAAGCTTCTCGCGTCCGGGCTGTATTGTGACTCTGCAGTCAGGCTCGTCGATTTTCTTCAACCCCATGACTTCCATGGTGATCTTTATATCCGCCTCGATACGGTCGATTGCCTCAAGACGCTTCTTTTTGTAGTCCTGAGCGTTCTTGATAATCAGGTCCGCTTCGGCGGCTTCTGCTTCAAGGTGATTGATGACATGGAAGCAGTTTTTAATCTTTTCGGTGGCCTCGATGTCAAGGTCTTCCAACGGAGTGGCCGGCGCCTCTTCTCCGTAGATCATGTAGTCGATTGCTTTCTGGATATCGTCGCGGATTTCGTAGAGCTTTCTCATACTGCGGTTCTCCCTTCGAAGTTTTCCAGCACTGCCAGAAGCTGTGCCTCATCCAACTGAGTAGCTGAAGCGATTTGTTTTCCAGCAACCTTACCGATCTCGGCAATAATCTGTCGAGGAGTGCCAAGGTTAAGAGCACGGCCAACATTGAAAATCTTTTCTGTGATCTGGGCTTTATCGAGCTTCGGGCGAGCGGCTGATGGCATTGGATTGCCGGCAATGTCAATTCTGGTTCCGTCAACGGGGTTTGCCGGCAACTGGTCGAGGCAGGTCTTAAGATCTGCCGGCGATGCTTCAGAGTAATTTTTAATTTCCCGACCGGCTGCGCGGGTAAGAGCTTGTAGAATCAACCCCCTATTGTTGGAGCAGCGGCGCTTGATTTCATCAAGCAGGGGTTTAATCTCTCCGACAGCCTTCGAGGTTTCGAGCTTCATTTTGATATTCTTCTGCATTTCGATCATGTGGCTGTGACTCTGAGCAACCGAAAACGCTTTATCAGCCACTACCCCACAAACCGGACAGGCTTCAGGGAGATAGTTTACCGGTTCAGCCCATGCGCAGTGGAGGCAAACCGGATGCTTAATGGATTCGAAGCCGAGCTTTTCAGCCAGAGAGGGATTTTCGGGAACCGGTTTTTTCTCGGGCTCGGGGTCCGGTTCTACGGGCGTGGTTTTCTTCGGTGTCGGTGTCGGTGTCGGTGTCGGCGTTGGGGTTGCTGCTGGAGTTACTACCGCTGCCGGGGGGTCTGCAGGCCGGGCGATAGTGTCCGGTTCGATCGGTGCCCAATCCTTACCCTCTGCAAATCCTTCGGTATTGTTGTGGCTTCTGGCTCCGAGATATACCGATTCCTGCCAGCCGAGCATCGAGGCACCGAAACCGATTGCATTTGTGATTGCACCTTTGAGAGTATATCCTTCAGCGCCAGTGCCGGACTGGTTGCTGTTCGCTCCGGTGACCGGGAAACTTGCCTTCTGAGTCTTGCCGTCGGCGTCAACGTATGCGAACCAGAAGCGTCCGTAGACGCGGGAGAACGGCACGACCTTCAGACCGTTTTTGCCCTGAACTTCTTCATGCCGAATGTCGATCTGGCTGTGTTCGAACTCGAAACCCCAGCCGAGCCCATAGAGTCCGAAGATTTTATTGAACGCTCTGCGCTGCCAGCCAGCGTCGATATCGGTTAAGCCAGCCCCGCCGGGAATCTGTTTATACGCCTGTGGGGGCAGTGGTTGATCGAGAAGTGTCGGCAGTTCGTTTATACTGTAGCCATTAAGAGTTTTCATCGCTTTCCAGCTCCTTTATTCGTTTTTCTTCGAGAATCTGATTTACGAAACCAGAGATATTTATGGATTCCTTTTTCTTTTCAATAAGCCAGTTTACTACGCCCTGGCTGAGCGTGAATGACATTATAGTCTTCATTGATAATTTCCTTTCTGCCGGGAGTCACCCGGCTTTATTGTCTGTCTGATTTTATTTTCAATGACCTTCGGTTGCACTTCCGCAAACCGCTCATATTTTTAATATAATAAATAATAGCTATGAGTCAAGAAAATATTTCCTAAAAAGCAAAACCCGCTACCAGTCCATGATAGCGGGTTTGTTACTGTTTCTACGCCTGGTAGATCAGCTTAATACTGTAATCCTGTTGTCGTTGCCAGCAATTTCATCCAGGTTGTGCCTGTAGAAAGATAATTGATCTCTCCCGAGGCGTTCATATAGACGGTGCCGATGTCGGCTCCTGACGTTGCAAATCCGGTTGTGGGTGACAACTGGAAAAATGCCGCGTCGGCCACGTCCATTTTTTCATCCAGGGCTACGTTGATTTTGGGACCCCTGACGATTTCGCCGTCGTCCCAGTAATGAGTTCCTGAAAACGCAATCACCACAGAGAGAATCATCATACAGAGAACAGTATATACATTGCGATTCATATTTTGCTCCTTAAATAAAGTCGAATTTTTTGCAGATATTCAGAATTTTTTCTCGGTATCTCGGGTCAGTCGCCCAGCCTGGCTCTCGATTCGTCGGCAAAATGCCGTCGAGATACTTTATCGGGTCATTGCAGTTTTCTGCTGCGTCTTTATACCACTTCAGTCGCTCGATGATTGAAGCATAATCATTAAAGCACTCGGTCCAGTCTCGGTAAAGCCTGAAGTTTGCGATAACGACAAACCAGCCGCGTTCGGTACAGAACTCTCTGGTTTTGATGTTATAGACCGGACCTTTCCAGGACGAGCCGGCCTTAATCCCGAACAGATTATTTGCTTTCGTAGAAAGCAGACTTCTGCCATATCCCGATTCAAGAATGCCCTGCGCTGCCATAATAGCAGCGTTAACCTTGCGGGTTTTTGCAACCTCTGTTGCGATATCGAAAAGCTTTTTTGCAAATCTAGTGTTGTCCATTACGATTTTCCAGTATTTCTACTGCATCTTCCTTGTGGTTTTTCAGGTGAAGCTTGAATAATTGCTTTATGCCCGCAGTGTTTTCCATTGTCTGAGACTCGATCCTGGCAAAGAGCGTTGACACTTTCAGGTATATTTTGGCAATTCCGATCACAACAGCGAGCGTCGGCAAATGTGTCAGTAGTTTCGTAAGCAATTCTGTTTCGCTCATAGGACTCCCCGTCTATTTTGTCCAGTCGGTTCAGAGCAAGCAAAATAACCCCAAGGACTATTAGATCGCTCATATTATCACCTCACTTCAAATATACAGTTTGGAGTCCCTTTTGTCACGAGATCAATCAACTCTTGCTGAGTCTTTAACTCAAAGTTCTGATTCTCGCCCCAATGTAGACGATGCTTACCGTCCATACCAAGACCAAACCAGACTACCCAATGTTGTGCGAAAATAGGATTTTTCGGGTCGTGAACCAGGACGATCACTTTGCCCGGTGTCGCCATATTGTTAATTAACGGCGATAGGCCAATTTCAACGGGCGTGAATCCGAGAGCCTTGACGCCACGTTTTACATTTAGGGGATTTGACAGCAGTGGACTTTCGAGAATCCACGGCAAATTAAAATGCCACAATGCTTTATGCGCCCGTTCGTATGTCACCTGGCAGGCGGTTGCAACTGCCGGTATGTGGCAGTCGCGTTTCTGGCGCATAGTAACAAGTTTTTCGCCGATCTGCTCAGGGCGTGGCGGAG
>JAKQQP010000202.1 GCA_029564115.1 Candidatus Rifleibacteriota bacterium
GGAATCAGGTGACGAGAAGTATTCGATCATCAGGGTGAAGTGATGAGAAAAACCGTTAAAAAACTCAGCCTGATCATGGCCTGCTGCGCCGCACTGCTTGGCTTTGCTGCACCGGTCAGCGCCCAGGAAAAAGTTAACTACTATTACGAAACCGGTTCGTGGCTCGATGTTCAGGATAATATCGGTGACGACAAAGGCCCCGGCTATTACCTCTACCCGAGCGACAAGCGCATGCGCCGCGGCACCTTTGATATCAAGCGCTTTACCGTCTATGAGGAAGGCCAGGTCGTGGTGTTCGAGATTCAGATGCGCAACTATATCATGCGCGAATGGCCTGATACGAGAAAAAGCGAAGATCAGGGGTTTGTCGCCAATCTCTGGGATATCTACATAGATGTCGATGGTATTGAAAATTCTGGCTACAAACAAGGTCTGCCCGGTCGTGACGTTACCTTTGCCGATAACAAGGGCTGGGAAAAAATGATTCTGGTTTCGCCGCTTGGCGAATACGAGCTTTACGACATTCTCCGCAACAAGACCGATGAGCTCGAATTTCAGAATCAGATCAACGACATTATTTACCCCGATTACGTAAAAATTCAGAGTGACAGGGCGATTGTAAAGATTTCGAAACTCAAACTGCCTAAAATTTCTGACAAATCCGGTTATCAGTGCTTTTCGATGGGTTTCAAAAAGATCGTTTCACCGAATCGCCTGCTCAATCGTGACGTCAGAGCTTTTGCTACACACGATGATTTTGGTGGCGGCCACGATACCTATGGTGACCCGCCGATCATGGACATGATCGTACCTGAGGGCGATGATCAGTATGCTCTGCTGCGCAATTACAGATCAGAACCTTATCGCGATGACATCACCTATGCATCGGTGCCTTTCGTTTATAAAAACGGCCTGCGTCAGAGTCCGGCCATGGCAAATCCGCCGGTCAAGGACCCGGCTATGCCAGATGTCGACGCTGCGGTTGTGCCGTCTCAGATTCCGGTAATCAAAATGCCTGCAACGACCGCTGCTCCAGTTTATAAAAATGGCCCGGTGGTCAGTCAGCCGGTTTTTAAACAGCTGAATCAGCCTGCTCCGACCATCAGCAGACCGGCGCCGGCTAAGCCGGCAGCGAACAGCACGGGCGGCAGCGCTGGCTTTGTTCCTCTCAAACCGGTCAGTTCGGATGAGGGCTTCAAACCATTGCCGAAGGCTCCCGACGGATTTATACCGGTCAAAAAAACAAAATGAAAAAACGCCAGATAACGAAAATATGTATTGTTCGCTCAGGTTTTACTGAATTAA
>JAKQQP010000203.1 GCA_029564115.1 Candidatus Rifleibacteriota bacterium
AACAGATCAGATCTTGAGAAAATGGTGAAGATCCAGAAGGCATACAAGTATTCTGACTTCCAAACTACAGCCCTTTTGCCGAGGAAGAATCCTGAATTATTGCGCAACCGCTTGAATCAGTAGAAAAATGTCAGGCGGCCCTGGTTCTTATTGCTCCCGGTGCCGGGGCGCCACGCAGCAGGCCCTCGGTTGAAAGGTCTTCGTCGAGTTCTTCCCAGCGGATGCCAAAGCCGCCGCCGGCATTAAGGGTCGAAGAATTCATACCGGCCTCCAGAAAATCTTTCTTGCTGCTGATTACAATCTTTTCAATCTTTCGCAGTTCGATTGCACTGAATCCTATATTTGTGGCCAGAGAAAAAGGTTCCAGCCAGAAATTTGCCGAGCAGTTTTCGCGGTCAACATGCACATGCGGCGGTTAATTCGGCTCATGACTGTAGAAATGCACCTTCCTGTGATCGGCAGACATATCCGGGGTTGATTGTATTTACAAGAAAACCTTGTAGTCGGTGTTGAATACCTGCGTAAACTTTTTGGCAATGGTTTTGCCGATAGAGCGGCTGCCGTTCTCCATTTCGGAAATGTGGCTCTGGAGCATACCGGTTTTTTTCGCAAGTTCAGCTTGAGTGAGATCGTCACGGTTTCTCAACCCACGCAGAACGACGCCGGGGTGTCTTTCAGGGAAGTTGTCACGCCAGTTTTCTGTCGATGCTTTGGCTTCATTGCCGCCGAGGCAGGCAACAATGCGTTTGATATCTTCAAGCTTGTCAACCGGCACCTGAAAGCAGACCGCTACCTTTTCGCTTTTCTTTTCAGTATGAAACATACAACGCTCCTTGCTGACCAGCCACCGGCCCTATCAGCTCAATCATGGTCATCAGCGCGTAAAGAGAATCGGCAACCTCTATAATTAATATACCCAAAAAAGAGATGTCTGTCTGCAAAATATCTCTTTTATGCAACGCCTGTGTGACCAACTGAGATTTTGGATTATAGCCAGAGTTTCTACCCTCCTGCGGATTTACCGGCAAATGTGCTTTGAATGCCGGCTCAATTGAACTCTGCGGTTTCAATTGTTGACTAATTTTGCTGTGGTAGATAAACTTTAACTGTTAAGTTGTAAACATAATGCCTGTGCAGCAGCTGAATGACGCAGCAAACGAGAGGAATTCGCCAATGTCGCTCGCTCTCAACAAACCGAAACTAGACAACCTCACCTCCGACATCTGGAAATCTGCCGAAAGGCTGCGCGGCAAGTTCAAATCCTATGAATACCAGAGTGTCATTCTGCCCATAATTGTCATTCGTCGCCTCGAATGTGTATTGATCAAATGGCGCGAAGAAAAAGCTGCCGAAGTTAGAGGCAAAAGGCCGAACATTACCGATGAGGAACTGGCAAAACTTGTTAAGGGCCTCGAAACGAACACGGCACCGTTTTCGAACAAGACTGACCTGACGCTGCAGAAGGTTTATGAAGAAGACCATGCTCTTCTTGAAGAGAACTTTCGCGCTTATATCAACGGGTTTTCAAAGAATGTCGACGACATCGTCGAGCATTTCAACTATCGTGCAACAATCGGCCAGATGGTTAAGAATAACCGTCTGGCACCGATTTTGAATCAGTATAAAGACCTCGAACTTGGCCCAGACAAACTTTCGCCGCTTGAAATGGGCTACGTCTACGAAGAACTGCTGCGCCGTTTTTCTGAACAGAGCGGCGAAGAAGCCGGGGAACACTTTACCCCGCGCGAAGTTATTCGCTTGATGGTCGAGTTGCTTGAGATTCAGGTTCCAGAAAGGCACATTTCGATTTATGACCCGGCCTGCGGTACCGGTGGCATGCTGTCGGTCGCCAAAGAGCATCTGCTCGACCGGGCCGAAACTCCAGAACAGAAGGCCAGTGTCGAAAAATTCGTTACCGTTCACGGCCAGGAACTTTCGCCCACCAACTATGCAATCTGTCAGGCTGATCTGCTGATCAAGAATGACCGACAGGCAAAAGTTTTTCTCGGCAATTCTCTGATTCCGCATGAAGCGCACAGCAAAGAACCTGGCGACCAGCTGCCCGAGGCAAAGTTCAGTTTTGATTTTATGCTTTCCAACCCGCCTTTCGGGGTAACCTGGGGCGGCAAGGATGGTTACGAAACCGAAGCGAAGAAGCTGCAGAAGACCAGATATCAAGCCGGAATGCCGCGTTCCAATGACGGTGCCCTGCTGTTTCTGCAGACCATGCTGGCCAAAATGAAAGAACCGGCGAAAGGCGGCAGCCGTATAGCCATAATTTTCAACGGTTCACCCCTTTCAAACGGAGATTGTGGCTCGGGCGAAAGCGAAATACGGCGCTGGATACTCGAAAATGACTGGCTCGATGCCATTGTCATGCTGCCCGACCAGCTGTTTTACAACACCGGCATTTTTACTTACATCTGGCTGCTGCGCAACGAAAAACCAGCCGGCCATAAGGGGCGGGTCATGCTCATTGACGCCCGGCAGCAATTCGAAAAAGAGCCAAAATCTTTTGGTAACAAGCGTAACCGCATGGTCGACTCACATCGGGCCTGGGTGGAAGACCGCTATCGCAACGGTTGGGAACCAGGTTTTGCCGACGAAAACGTAAAGATTTTCCGGCGCGAAGATTTTGCCTTTCACAAGGTAAATGTTGTTTTCTGGCAATTCGATGCGAACGACCAGCCGGCTTTTATCACCGAACCCTACGAAA
>JAKQQP010000204.1 GCA_029564115.1 Candidatus Rifleibacteriota bacterium
CGGAAGCCCGAAGGGCTTTCCGGGAGGTGGCAGGTGTGGAGGCGGCGAAGCTGCCGGAGCCCTGCCACCTCGACAGGACGCGGGCCGTGTGCCTTTTAGGGCGGTAGCCGCGTTAGCGGCGTGCGGCTCATCATTGGCCCTGGCAAGTTTGCATAACGTTTTGTTATGTAAAGCCGGACCTGCCGGGTTCCCGGCAGGCAGAGGCCGGAGAGGGGCGATGTAAAGCCCCGGAGGGGTCGAGCCTGCGTGAGCAGGCGAGAGGCAGGGTCTGATAAACGCGTTTATCAGACAGTGAGCAAAGCAATTATCGTGACGGCAGGAGGCCGGCGCGATAATTGCGCGAGCGGTTTGCCCGGTGCCTGGTTTTGCGCCAGCGAAACCAGGCATTACATTGCGCCTCGGAGCTAGCCAGGGGTAATGATGAGCCGTGGCCAGACGGCTTTGCCGGCTGGCCAACCGCCCGGATTTGTTTAGCACCGTTGGCGCAGCCCTGGGTGGGCGGGGGATCTAAACTGCCCACAAGCGCGACGCTCGCCGACCCCGGCACCGGGATCGCGGCGGCGCAACAAGCTGGAGGCGGCCAGGGCTCTATCTGGTCGCCGATCTTCCAGCAAGCGGCTCCGGGTGCGGCCTGCTTCATCTGCACCGGATCGCAACTAAAATCACTGCGAACCGGACAGCGGCCCCAATGTCCGGACTGCCGGAGCGACTGGCGGCATAGCCGACAGTAAAAAGTCTGCCGATGACAATAAATGACAGAGGCAGAAACCTAGCGCAGGCGGGCCGGGCATTGCACGCACCTGCGGAAGCCCGAAGGGCTTTCCGAGACCTAGCCAAAAGCGGAGGCGGCGAAGCTGCCGGAGTGTTGGCCAGGTCAACAGGACGTGGGCCGCGTTCCATTTAGCAACGCTTTTCCTTTTCCCGGCCTGCTTTTCTTGTCTTTAGAAATCTGATTATTTTTTGTTTACGGCTTCGCGTAAGGCTTTGCCTGGAGCGAACTTAACCAGCTTCTTTTCCGGCACCTGGACTGGTTTGCGGGTGTTAGGATTGATTGCGGTTCTGGCCGGTTTCTGTTTTGTGTAAAACGAGCCGAAACCAATGATCTGCAGGCGCTTTTCCTTCTTCAAATTTCGCTCGATGATACCCAGCAGGTTATTAAGAATGCCTTTGGCAACAGAATGAGTGAGTTTGGATTTCTTCGCCAGTTCTCTGACGAGTTCCATTTTGGTTACAAGATTGTCGTTAGAAGCCGTTTTCTTCATGCTTTTGTCCTTTTCCGACTATTGTAGTTTGAGAACAGTCAAAGTTCTGCAGCTATTTCCAGATTTGGCTGAACAGGCTTACTGGCATTGATTTCGGCAATCTTTTGCAAAGCAATGTTTTCCATGGCCATATTCAACATAATCTTGCTGCCAAGACCCTTTTTCAGAACAATTTCTTTGATGCTGTCAGACATATTGGCCATAGCTTCCGCCTGAAGATCTGACCTGGATTTTTCAGAGAGGCTTTCAATATATGCCTGGGCGCACTTCTTGTTTTCTTCCTGCTCTTTGCGGCGCTTTTGCTCGACAGCTTCACTTTGAGCAATTACCTGTGCCTTCATGACTTCCTGGGCAACAATCTGCCGGGCGGCTTCTTCGTCTTCCTGCATTGCAAGGCCGTAATCATTCTGTAAGGCTTTCAAAAGATAGGGCCGATAATTGCTTTTTGCATTTTTGTTGGTATATCGGATGTTTCGGGCCACATAATCAGCGCCGCGCATTTCGTAAAAGGCTATAACAGGCTCAAGTATGGTTTTTTGTGATCGGTGCTGCTCTGGAAGAAGATTGATTAAAACAGTGATTTCAGGCTTGTCAGGCATTACAAATGCCTTCCTGTCTGTCTGTTGTGACATTAACACAGACTTTGAGACAGTTTGTTTTTTGAAACACAAAATAGTCTGACCAGCCTTAATCTGTCGAGTTTCCAGAACAAACTGAGTATCAGTGCAGCGGTTGATACGGTTAACTGCTGTTTTGATTTTTGGAATGATATGAGCTGGAAAGCGCTCTTTCATCGGGATCTTTTCAGCCATTTTGATAGCGTTGATTTCCCAAGTATCCCGGCCATGAAAGGACTTACACAGAATTTCATAAAGCCTGGTCGCAAGTGGTGAACGCAGTTTTTTGAACTCAGCGAAGTTGATATATTTGAAAAAACCCTTCCCCATCATCATTGTCAGAAATTCTTGAGAGAACCTAATATGCAGGCTCTTGGTTGTTTTATCAATCTTCCAGGAGTCTATAACGCCGAAGTTTATTGAAGAATAGTTTTGGCCATCATAAAAACTGCCCTCAAACCTAACACCGACCATTTTCCAGCGTTCAAGGCTATCTTCAAACCGATCATACCAAACTTGAGACGGCACCAGGCTGCAATCTTTCAAAACCTGATACCTGGTTAAAACCATTTCTGGCGCATAGTTGCTGCGTTGGCTCTGCAAAAGCAGATACAGAAGAAAGATCCCATCGGTTTTAACCGGAACTTTGTAACCAGCTCGATAAATATAACCTTCGCGGTCAGACCAGGTCACACCGCGACTGTTTTCTGCCAAACATTCATCCTGAAACCACAATGGGTATTCCAAAAGGTTTACGCTATGTTTGATTAAGTTTCTATCCACCGGGCCGCCTCCGCTCAAGTTATTGTAATTTTCTAACTGAGATAAAATAGCATATAACCTGAACTCTTGGAAGTGAGAATTTTACAATAAAATTTAAGAATGACTATTGTAGTTTGAGAACACTTTTATTGTAGTTTGAGAACACTTTTATTGTAGTTTGAGAACAGTGGTGTTTTAGCAAACGCTCACTACAAAAGATTTTCAGGGGGGTGTTTTTTGGTGGATATATTTTAGATGTACTTTAGATAAACTTACGACTAGAGACCTTAGAAAATTTACAAACAAACCTGGCCGATTAAGTTAAAGGTTCGTTTGTCTGCTTTTTTTGAAAAATCACTCTTAAAACCCGGCTAAAAAGAAGTTATTGAGTGTTAGCGATGGCTTTAATATGCGATATCAAACAATTAGAACACCAACTATTGTAGTTTGAGAACACTTTTTTCTGAAAACCCTGAGCCAGACAGCAATTTATAAATTTAGAACTATATTTGAAAACAGTATGATAATCATGCTCTGAAAAGTTAAATGACACCTGACGGGTTAGGATAAGCAAAAACTGTTTTCGATTCCGTACAGGGCACGCCAGATGGTCTAAAATCAGTTTTTAGATCGCAGGTTATTTTGATGTATAGCGGTGCCCTTTTGGGGGCAAAAACTATAAAAATTGCTTCCAGACAGCTTTTTACTTAACAGGTTTACAGAATGTTTGTTATCGGTTGCATTGAAAATCGCTCTATTAAAGCGATTCAATAAAAATATGGTGCCCTGAGAAAGATACAGTGCCGAAATACAACCGCCTGATAGATTAAGAGGCAACAAAAACCGACTTTTTGCCGATAGTTTAACGAAAGTTAAACTTTGTTAAATCGAGGTGAATGTTTTGGAACAGGTGAAAATCGCGCAGGTGGCGACAACTTTAGGGGTTTCTCTTAACTCAGTTTATCGCAAGGTTAAACAAAGTGAAGAAAAGTTAAACGGTCATATCCTAAAAGAAAACGGTGTTACTTATGTTACCACAGAAGGGGTTGACATCCTCAGGGGTCTTTTTGCAAAGTTAAACCCAGGTGAAACCATTGATAATAAAGAAGATACCGGTATTGTTTGCCTGCGGGAAATCATTGCAAACCAGCAAAAAACACTTGATGCCTTGATAGCCCAACATGCTGTAGAAAGAGCGCGACAGGCTGAAGAAAGGGCCCGGGCTGATACCATTATCATGAAGTTAACTCAAGATGTCGGGAAAATGCAAAAGATGCTCGAAGAAAGAAAGCTAGAACCTGTCCAGGTAAAGACTTTTGCAGAGGTTAAACCCGAAGTTAAACCCTGGGAACCAAAGAAAGTTGCAAGCCCTCTGGTGGGTAAAGCCTGGTATCAAAAACTCTGGGTAGAAATTTTTGAGCCGTGGAAGATGCGGCAACAACCATACTGAAAATGATAAACTGTTTCAGGGAATCGGCTCTAAAAACCGTGAAACGGCTGAAAAAGACGTGAAATTTTAGAGACTTCGGAGAATTTGCCGGAGTTCAGATTATACGGGCCTGTGGGCTGTTTGGTGCTATTTGAGAGCTACAGGCGGAACATTGAAATGGGGGTTTTAGAATATGGCGAGAGGTGAAACAGACCTGTTAAAACAGGTTTTAGAGAAACTTATGTATCTGGACCCGCCAATTAAAAAGTTTCCGGTTACTCCGGAAGATCCGGCAATGGCGGTTTTCTTTCTGGATCTGAAAGACGTTTGTTACATCACCACCAAATCAGACCAGGGCCGTGACGAAACCATGTTTATGACTTCCGGCGGCAAAGCGTATTTCAGCAATCTGCGCCTGACGGAAATCGAAAAGAGACTGTCTGAACATCCGCATTTCATGAGAACCAGCAAGTTTTATGTAATAAATTTGACGAAAATTCGCGGTTTGAAGGTGTCTTCCGCGCGTGATCTGTGGTTTGAAGGGCTCAAAGAGCCGGTAGCCAATGCAGTTACCAGCACATACCTGGCTGAGTTCGAGAAAAAGCTGCAATGAGCGAAATGCTCAAGCGGATCGAGCAGATATTGCTGACGGAACGGTCAGTAATAGCCAAAGACGGCACTTTTGTGCCGGTGAAGGATATTCTTTACCTGACCAGCAAACGCGGCGATGTTCTGGCAATTCTTGCCGGAAAAAAGCCGATCACGCTGCCGGGAAATCTGAATACCTGGGAAAAACTGTTGCGCGGTTTGTTCGTTCAAACACACCGGCAGTATCTTGTCGCTCTGGATAGAATTGAAGGGACTTTCGAAAGGTTTCCCGAGGAACCTGAAGAAGAAAAACGGCTGACCAGGGCAGAACTTCGGGCAAAAGATGATGAATGTGAAATCAGCCTGCGCGGAGCCGAGAAAAGGTTTCCGGTAACGGCTCTCTATGGGCAGAAGCTCAAAAAAACTCTTGGTATTACCCGGTTTCATTACCTTGCGCCGGAAAACCCTTCAGACAGGGCTTTAAGACTTTACGGGCTGATTGACTTCGGCTGGCGGGAACTTTACAGCCTCGATAAGAGAAATAAAGCGGCAGTTAAGGCTTTTAAAGCAAAGTGGGATATCAAGCAATTTGATAAAAGGCGTATGCTCAGCTATTTCCGGCTTTATGGCGCGAATGAGATAAACACGAAACGGGTTATCAAAAACCTCATTTATCAAATGTGGCGCTGGATTCAGAAGGGCATCGAGGAGCCAAGTGACGGAAATATCAGATCACTCTGGTATAAGATCAAAGGCGTTCTGGCGCAGCATTCCAATATTCTTGGTTCCGGCGATGTGGACACGTTTTACAGCACTTTGCAGGAAATGGTCGAGGATCAGGAACTTTTCAGATA
>JAKQQP010000208.1 GCA_029564115.1 Candidatus Rifleibacteriota bacterium
GCTCAGATTTACTCTGAACTCTTTTAACAGCAAGGAAAACAACTATGAAAATAACTTTGACCGTTAACGGAAAAAAATATCAGCGTGACGCTTCTGAAAACAAAAATCTGTTGCATTTTCTCCGGGAAGACCTTGGCCTGACCGGTACCAAAGAAGGCTGCGGCGCCGGCGAATGTGGTGCCTGCACCGTAATTATGAACGGCAAAACTGTAAATTCCTGCCTGGTTCTGGCTGTTGAGGCTGATGGCGCTGAAATCATGACTATCGAAGGCGAAGCGAAAAACGGCAAACTGTCGAAACTGCAGGTGGCTTTTAAGAAAAACCACGCGGTTCAGTGTGGCTTCTGCACGCCCGGCATGATCATGTCGACCCGCGCTCTTCTCGAAGCTAACCCGAAACCGACCGTCGAACAGATAAAACAGGCTATCGAAGGCAATTTCTGTCGCTGCACCGGCTATCAGCAGATCATCGAAGCGGTCCAGGATGCTTCTGGCCAGTTGAAGAAAAAGGAGGGCCTCAAACGTGCTTGATAATACTCCGAAAAAAGATCTCAAATACGTTGGCAAAGACGTTGAACGCATCGATGTCGTCGAAAAATTGACCGGCCAGGCTCTCTATACCGCCGATCTCGAGTTTGCCGGCATGCTGCATGGCAAAGTTCTGCGCAGTCCCCATGCCAAAGCCCGTATCAAAAAAATCGATGTCAGCAAGGCCAAACGCCTGACCGGTGTACATGCGGTTCTTACCGGTAAAGACCTCGATTATCGTGTTGGCCTCTATCTGGTCGATAAATACATTCTTGCCCGCGATACCATTCGTCATTTTGGCGAAGCCGTCGCCGCCGTTGCCGCTGAAACCCCGACCATTGCTCAGCAGGCGCTCGACCTGATCGAAATCGAATACGAAGTTCTGACGCCTTTTCTTGACCCAAAACAGGTTTTCGACAAAAAGGCGCCGCTTGTTCACCCCGATCTCGGTGAATATTCTTATGTAGAAGCTGTATTTACCCCGGTTCCTGGCACTAATATCGCCAACCACACCAAACTGCGCAAAGGCGACGTTGATAAAGGCTTTAAAGACGCTGATTTTGTATTCGAACGTGAATACACCAACCCGAACGTGCAGCACGTGCCTATGGAAACCCATATAGCCGTCGGCAAATGGGATGCAGGTGATCGCATTACTATCCATACTTCCGCTCAGTCGCCGTTCACTGTGCGCAACCTGTTCGCTCACTCATTCAAAATCCCGCATTGTAACATTCGTGTTATAACTCCGTATCTTGGCGGTGGTTTTGGTGGCAAAGCCGGCATCCACCTTGAACCGCTCTGTTGCTGTCTGTCTAAAGTGGCTGGTGGTAGACCGGTGCGCATTCAAGCTACCCGCGAAGAAGAATTCAGTCTGCTGCCCTGTCGCTCAGGCTTGACTTATAACATCAAGACCGGTGTCAAAAAGAACGGCAAGATCGTCGCCCAGAAAATGACCATGTACTGGGATGCCGGTGCTTATGCTGATTACGCCGTTAACGTTACCCGCGCTTCCGGGTTCTCTGCTTCTGGCCCTTATGAAATCGAAAATGCCTGGGTTGATGCCTATACAGTTTATACCAACAAACCGTTTGGCACTGCCTACCGTGGTTTTGGCCATGTTGAATTCAGCTGGGGCATGGAACGGCAGATGAACCATGTCGCCGAAAAACTGGGTATCGACCCGCTGCAGTTCCGAAAAATCAATGCCCTCAAGCCTGGTTCTAAAACAATGACTGGTGAAGAGGTTGTCGAAAATACCGGTGACGTCGTCAAATGCATGGAAGCGGTGGCAAAGTCGATCAATTACGGCAAACTCACTGCTGCCGAGCAGGCTCGCGAAAAGAAAACCGGCATGAAAATCGGCAAATCGGTGGTTGCCCTGCAGAAAGCCCCGGCTATGCCGCCTTTCACCGGCACAGTCATGATTCTCAAGCTTAACGAAGACGGCAGTGTCACCGGCAGTCATTCGCTGACTGATTACGGTATGGGCACCTATACGTCGCTGGCTCAGATAATCGCAGAAGTGCTGCGCTGGCCTATCGAACGCATTCGTCTGCCCATCGAAAACGATACCGACCGTGACCCCTATGACTGGCAGACCGTTGCCTCCAAAGGTCTGTTGCTCTCAGGTAACGCCGCTATTCTGGCTGCCCGCGATCTGCTCGACAAATGCTACGATGTGGCTGCTCAGGCGCTCAGAGCTCAGAAATGTGACCTTGACCACGATGCCGAGAAAGTTTTCGTTAAGCATCACCCCAAAAGTCACGTGACTTACCAGCAGATGGCTGTTGGCTACGCTTACCCGAACGGCAATGCTATCTGTGGCCCAATCATTGGTGTTGGCCGCTATATCGCTCAGGGTCTCACCAACCTGAATAAAGAAACCGGCCAGGGTAACCCGGCCCTTGACTGGACATTCGGCGCCCACGGCCTCATCGTCGAAGTCAACGAAAAAACCGGTGCTTACAACGTTATCAAGGTTGCATCTGCTTACGACGTGGGCTGCGTAATCAACGAAGGCTCGGTTCGCGGTCAGGCTATCGGCGGTATGCTGCAGGGCCTTGGCACCGCAATGTGCGAAGGTTATATCTACAACGACAAGGGACAGCTGCTGAATCCGTCGTTTGCCGACAACAAGATTCCCACCAGTCTCGATATTCCCGAAGAAATCGACTGCATTGCCATCGAAACCCCGCAGATCGACGGGCCGTTCGGTGCCCGTGGCGTTGGCGAACATTCTATGATCGCGGTCTGTGGTGCTCTTGGCAATGCCATAGAGCAGGCCGTTGGCGCCGATCTGACTCACATGCCTATCCGCCAGGAAGACGTCTGGAAAGCTCTGCAGAAAAAGAGTCCGGCAAAAAAAACAATAGCGGCCAAGGGCACAGAAAAAAAAGCTGCCGCCAGCCGTAAAAAAAAATAAACTGAATTGTTCCTGAAACCTGACGCCCTCTGAAATACTTCAGGGGGCGTTTCTTATAAAAACTTCATCCAACCTGCTGTCATCCGATCTTTTTTTTCTGGTGA
This sequence comes from Candidatus Rifleibacteriota bacterium, assembly GCA_029564115.1. The sequence continues at coordinate 3,057 of JAKQQP010000208.1, forward strand.
AAGAAAATGAAATATATTGTAACATTGTTCTTCTGATGGTCGCCGGGCGAGCGACGGAAGATACGGGAGCAAAAGTTTTGCACGTCAGCAATTTAATCGGGAAAATCTATGTTCTGCTGCTTGCTGCGCTTGTGGCCTTTGTTGTTGCGGCGCATGCAGGGCAGTTTCTGGGCATTGGTCTGCATTTTTCGGGTCATCAGTCTGGTGTTGCTCCCGCTCTTACCCTTGAAGATGCCGCAAAGTTGTTTTCGGGTGCGCAGCAGCTGGAATATCTTGCAGATGACGAGGCGCTGGTTTTTGCATCGGGGCACAAAAAACTGGGCCGTCTGCTTCATTCGCAGCCCCTGGCGCGGCATATAATCGGTTACGCCTCATGGTTGCCAATTGTTGTTGGTATCGACAACGATAATCGCGTAGTTGGTCTTTTTCTCCAGAAAAATAAAGAGACGCCCGGGTTTGTTAAGAGGCTTGAAAAGGAAGGTTTTTTTGCGTCATGGAACGGTAAATTGGCGTCAGAGGCGTTGTCTTTGCCTGTTGATGCCGTCAGCCGGGCTACCATGACCAGTAAGGCGACCATAGACAGTTTCAGGCTGCGCCTGGCACGGTTCCTTGAACTCGAAGATATTCGTAATCGCGTAGACTACAAAGAGCTTGCAACAGAAACTTTGGCCTGGCTTTTCCTTGCCGTGGCTTTTTCTGGTTGCTTTTTTGCCTCAAAACTTGCCAGATTTCGCAAACTGTACCTTGGTGCTGCCGTATTGATCCCGGGCTTTCTGCTTGGCCGCTTTTTTTCGCTCGAACTTCTCAATGCCTGGCTGATCAATGGCATCCCTTATCGCAGTCAACTATATCTGGTAATTGTAGTATTTCTCGCGATCGTGATTCCGCTCGTCAGCGGCAGGGCATGGTATTGCACCTGGTTTTGCCCTTACGGCGCAGCTCAAGAATTGATTGGCCTGACCTGCAAAAAAAAGCTCAACCCTTCGGGGCGCTTCGCCTGGCTGCTGAACCATCTCAGGCCGTCGTTCTTTGCTTTGCTGGTTTTGGCACTTCTGGCAGGGATTGGAGTGAATCTGAGCGGCGTCGAGCCGTTTTCGGCATTTCTGTTCGATTCGGCAACAGCACCCGTATTGGCGCTGGCTTTAATGTTTCTGCTGCTGGCGATTGTTGTTAGAAGGCCATGGTGTGCTTATCTTTGCCCCAGTGGGCAGTTTGTCGAGCTTTTGCGAGTGGGGCTGTCTGACCAGAAAACTTCGAATGCGATGGAGGGTGGGAGAATGAAGGTTCATGCTGTTTTAAACATACTTCTGGCGATTGCGATCATCATTTTGTTGTTATCGCCGACCCGTATTTCGGATAACGGTGTTCTGCACCCTGATAAAAAAGACTCTGGCATGGAGGCAAAAATGGCATCAGCAAGTTCGAATATTGCTTCACAAAGTTCAGGTTCTGTGAAGTCGAACCAGACTCTGGCAACGATTTATGCGCGGAAAAGTGTGCGCAGCTTTACCGGTGCCGAAGTGAGCCGTGAGGCTCTGACCGAAATGGTGCGGGCCGGCATGGCCGCTCCGACCGCTAGAAATCGCCAACCGTGGCAGTTCGTGATCATTCAGGATCGCGCAGCTATGAATTCTCTGGCAGAAAAGCTGCCTTACGCTAAAATGCTCGCCAGCGCCGCTGCTGCCATAATTGTCTGCGGTGACCTCGAGATCGCCAAAGCCGGCGGCACTGAAAGCATGTGGATGCTCGATTGCTCGGCTGCCACCCAAAATGTTCTGCTCGCTGCTGAAAGCATGGGATTTGGTGCCGTCTGGACTGCGGCCTGGCCCTACGAAGACCGCATGACTGCCGTGGTCGAGGTCGTCAAGTTGCCTGAACACATTGTTCCCCTGTGTGTCATACCTGTTGGGGTGCCCACCGGCGAAGATCAGCCAAAAAATAAATGGCAGGCAGAGCGCCTGCACTGGAATACATTTTCACCCTCAAATGCCGGCGCTGAAAAAAAATAGTTGTGTGTACAGGCATGTGCCCGAAATTTGACGATGTGATAGAATCTTTTTACCGAATACTCTGAGTAATTTTTAGACTGGGAGCATTTTTTATGACATTTATAAAAGAGACGCACGAACAGGCAGAAGTGATCAAGGTTAACAGCAGCATATTCTTTGATGCAGTGCAAGAGTTCGACGCCCTTATACAGGAAGCTGAAGAATCACAGCTTAAGGTTGTAGTTGATTTTTCCGGTTCTGAGATGGTGTGCAGTTCTGCGATAACCACTTTGGTCAAGCATCATATGAGTCTTAAAAACAAGGGTGGCAGCCTGATCATCTCTGGTTGTAACGTTTCGGTGAAAAAGATATTTCAACTTCTGGGGCTCGACAAGGTAATAAAAATGTTTGATACGCTCCAGGCTGCTTTGGATTGAGAGGTAATCGATGCTGGCAATAAAAGATCTTTCGGCTAATGATCTTGAGGTTGTTCTTCGTCACACGGTTCGTCGTGAAGTCGAACGCGGGTCGATAGTTTTCGAGGCCGGAGTTTCGGCCAGTTCAATGTTTTTCGTTGAATCTGGCAGCTTGAAGCTGGTTAACCGGAAATCAAAAGACGGTCTCGACGATGTTCCTCTGGGTGTTGTCAAACCCGGTGGCTTTTGTGGTGAAACCGCCCTGCTTGGTGACGAGACTTTTTATGAAGACACGGCCGTAGCCCTTGAACAGTCAGTGTTACTCGAGCTGAGTCGCGAAAATATGCAGAAAATCATGCTTGCATCGATGACTGCGGGTACAAAGCTGTTGCTGGGTATCAGTCGTAATATTCGTGAAGCTATCGCCATGCCTCCGGCACACGAAGTCGGCAAAATCATCGCTTTTATTTCCCCCAAAGACGGGAAGGGCAGAACATCGATTGCCGCACATCTGGCCTGGCACCTGTCTGCTATGGGTAAGCGTGTTATTTTTATCGACGCAGACCTTCAACTTGGCGATGCCTGTATTCATCTTGGTTTGAATACACAGCCCCATATGGCTCGTCTGGTGCAGAATGAGGAACGGCTTGTTTTTGACGTTATAAAAAAATATTTTCAGGTTTCGCGCAATGTGAGTCTTCTCGCTTGCCCTGCCCAGCCTCAGGAGGCGGAGTTTGTTTCGCGGTCGAATCTTAACCAGATTATTCAGGAATGCTCGAAAAACTGTGATTATCTGATTGTCGATGTCGCCAGTCACATTGATGAAACTTCAATTCTGATGTGGGATGTCGCGGATATGATGGTGTTTGTGACCGAGGGAACCATTTCGGCAATGTCACGGTTGAAGCGACTGTTAGCAACTTTGCAGCGCCTCAACTACCCGAAGGAAAAATTTGTCTGTCTTTTGAATAAATACATGCCCGAGCAGGCAGAATATCTCGAAAGCTATCGCAAGCTCATGCCGTTCAAATGGCAGACCATTGCTTATTCTCAAAAGGTTTTTCATGATGCTAAACTGCGCGGGATTCCGATCTGGGAGATAGACTCTGCCTGTGATGCCAGTCGCAATGTCAGGGAATTCTGTGAGACCGTGGCTGGAAAGTCTCAGATTAAAGAAAAAGGCGGGATTTTTAATCGTATCAAGTCTATGTTTGCCGCATGACAAATTTATTTTGTAGCGAGAGGTTGGTAGAATTATGATTTCTTTTAAAAAGCGTAATGAGACGTTAGATTTTTCGAGAGCGGTGAACATCTGTCATGGCATCTGGTGGGTTGGTTTTCAAGACTCGGAGGGGCTGCGTTGTAACCCTTACCTGATCGTTGAAGGTGACGAAGCTGTGTTGATCGACGGTGGCAGTCGCCCTGACTTTCCCGTGGTTATGATGAAGGTTCTCGAAACAGGCCTCAACCCCAAAAATATTTCTGCGCTGATTTACGATCATCACGACCCCGACCTTTGCGGCAGCATTCCCAATCTCGAAGAAATGATTGCAAATCCTGATCTGGTGCTTATCTCATCTGGCTTTAGCAACGTTTTTATCAGGCATTATGGCTCGATGTCGAAATTTGTCAATGTCGCCGACATCGGTAATAAATTTACTTTCAAAACCGGGCGTACTCTTGAATTTATAGACACTCCATACTGTCATACGCGTGGCAGTTTCGTGGTGTTCGATTCGCAGAGCAAAGTGCTCTTTTCGGCTGATATTTTTGGCACATATCAAAACGATCTTGAGCTGTTCTACACTTTCCCGCCAGATTGCGGCAAAGAGAACGCCTGCGAAAGCTGCCGCGAAAAAGACAAGTGCGAGTTGCCCGGCTATCTTGACTTTCACCGCACGGTGATGCCATCCAGCAAGGCTGTCCGGCATTCTATGAAAAGACTCAAAGAATTGCCTTTTGAGCTGGTCGCGCCCCAGCACGGCAGCATATTGGATCGCCATAGCGCTGATATTCTTATTGAAAAACTCGCAAGTCTCGATGATATCGGCATCGACCAGATTTTTCACGGAGAGTGACCAGACGATGAATAAAAATAAGCTGCTGCCGGTTGAAAGTCTTATCAAGCTTGTCGGCACAGATCCTGAAAGTCGAAAGTTGTGCAATACCCTTTTCGATGTGTGGGCGGGTGTCAAAGACGCAGAAACCAGCAACAGGCTTCTTAAAAACCTGGTAATGCGCTATGCCGAGCTTGAAAAGCAGATGCGTGAGCTCAATCTCGAACTCAAACACAGTCAAGAAGCCCTGCTGGAAGACCTTGCCGCTGCCGCTGAAATTCAGAAAACCCTTTTGCCTTCGTCTTTGCCGACCTCAGACAAAATTGAGGCCGCTTATGAGTTTATTCCCTGTGATAAAGTCGGCGGTGATCTGATCAACCTCTTTCGTTACGATGATAATCACTGGTTGCTGTGGGTTCTGGATGTTTCCGGCCATGGTCCCCGGGCTGCCATGGTTACCATGGCAGTAGACCAGTTTTTGCGCTCTTCTTCTGAATTGAATTATTTAAAGCCCATAGAAATAATGCGGGCTCTCAATAAAGAGTTTCCGTTTTCGAGATTCGAAAGCTTTTTTACGCTGGTTTACGGAGTTGTCGACATAGATCGTCAAGTTTTTACCTATTGTAATTCAGCCCACCCCAAGCCGATTCTTTTGCAGCCAGGGTGCAGGCCTTCTTTTATTGATGGGCATGGCCCAATGCTAGGTCTCGATTTCGCCGATACCTGGCCGGAAGTCACCGCGGATTTTTCGGATGGCCGCGGTATTCTGATTTATACAGATGGCTTGTTCGAATGCTCTGATAAAAACGGGCATATTTTCGGTGAAACGAGATTGTTGGATATGCTGGAAAGTCTTCAGGAGCAGGATGCCAGCGGTTTATCCGCAGCCGTTATGGCTGAGATGCGTAACTTTATGGGTAAAATACATTTTCAGGATGATCTGACTTTTTTGATTTTGAAATCACGCCCCTGAACACCGTAAAATGAAAAATTTTGTTTTGACTTGTGGGCCCGCTTCTGAAGATGATCGTATGTTGCAGCTTATCGCCGGTTTGGCGACCGGTTTGCGGCTGAATATCGCTCATCTGACCCGTGAACATCTCGTTGCCTGGCTCGATCGCCTGCAACGTCTGCGTGAAGCTGTCGGGCGCAATTTTCGCATCATTCTCGACCTGCAGGGCGCAAAGGTCAGAATCGGCAGATTCCCCGATACCAGAGCTCTGCCTGATAGAGTAGAGCTGTTTTATGGTGAGAATTCAGAGTGCATCGAACGAATTCCCGTGCCTAACAGCAGTGTTTTTGCGCAGACTTCACCGGGCGACCTGCTGCTGCTGAACGACAGACGTGTGGTGGTGAGGGTTACCGACAGAGCCGATGGTATTCTTCAGGGGCTTGTAGAACAGAACGGCCCGCTCAGCAGCGGTAAGGGGCTGAATTCGCCAGACAGAGTATTCGAAATGGCGAGGGTTACTGCTTCTGATGCTGCCGCCATTGAATTGAGCCGCAAAATCTGTGATCTGGATTATGCCGTTTCGTTTGTCGCAGACGGTCATGAAGAACAGCTTTTTAGGCCGCTAATCGGCGACAATCATCGCCTTATAGCCAAAATAGAACAGAGAGCAGCTTTCGACCATCTAAAAGCTATTTCCGGCCGTTTTGACGAGCTGTGGCTTTGCCGCGGCGATCTTGGCTCTGAAGCCGGTCTTCGCAATCTTGGTGCCTGGCAGCAAAAATTTGTCGCAATGATTCCAACCCTCGATTGCCCGAGTCTGCTGGCCGGAGAAGTGCTCGGTTCGATGGTTTCAGCTTCCCAGCCTTCGCGGGCCGAAATAGTTCAGCTGTATGACGCCATGCACAGCGGCTTTTCCGGCCTGGTTCTTTCTGATGAAACTGCCTGCGGCACTCAGATTCCCGCTGTTGTCGAGTTTTTGCGTTTCTTTTTTGCCGATGCTGACGCTTGATGGGCATATCGACCTGCCGTGGTTTGCACGTCGCCATGATTTTGCGCTGAACCTGGAAGATGGTGCTCGAATGCCGGTCAGCAATAAATATCAGAGCGGCTTCGACGCTGTTTTTGCCGGCAGAATTATCTTTTTTTCTTCTGAGGCGGCGGCCTTGCACCCGCTCGCGTTTCTGGTGCCGGCTTCAATTGTCGAAAATGTCGTCGAAGCCACGGCGGTCGAATTTTGTGCCGGACGACTGTCATTCATGATTCGCGGGCAAGGGTCCGTGCAGCTCAAAGAAGCCGAGCCGATCGTTGTTGCCACAGATCTGCAGAACATCGACAAAGTTGCTGTCGCCAATAATCTGCAAACTCTGAAAAAAAATCTGCTGACATTTGGCAGAAAGTCGTTTGTCACAGATCTTCTTTTCAAAAGAGGCGATGTTTTGCCAGAAATGGCGATGGTATTGCCTTTTCTCGACAAACCATGCAGCAATCTTGATCTGATGCTGCCTTTTGTCGGCATGGGCGAAGGCTTGACTCCATCTTTTGATGATTTTCTCAGTGGTATGCTTCTTGTCGATCGCCTTACCGGCTTCAACCGACTGACCTGCAGCGATTTTTTTTGGGCCGCCGCTGCAAAACAGACTACAATTCAATCTTGCCAGCAACTCGAATTCGCTGCCATGGGCAAATTTTCATCGGCCTTTGAATGCTTTGTCAGCGATTTTCTCAGCCGCCCAATAAAAACAGGTGAAATTGTCAAAATGCTTAACTACGGCCATTCTTCCGGTACTGACATTCTTTGCGGCATCTGGCATTATCTGAACAATCTCGGCCAGACTGAATTATCGGAGGGGTAAATTAATGCCGGGTTGTGGTAGAATTAACTGGAATGCATGACAAACTTTTCAATTGAGGTGGCGAATGTTCTGTCCGATTTGTAAAGGCGAATTTCGTGAAGGTTTTACTGAATGTTCAGGTTGCCAGGTAAATCTGGTTGCTGATCTTGATAATATTACCGAAAAAATCAAGGGCGAGTTTCGGCTCTGCCACCATTGTGAGCGCGAATTTCATGATTTCGATATCGAGCATTGCCCCGGTTGTGGCCTGAAACTTGTGCGGGCTGTGCTGCATGATGATACTTACGTTTTTCTCGAACAACCGGTTGAAGAATACGCCGAAGAAGAGCCTCAGGGTGCCTGCGAAGAATTTGAATACTTTGTCGATATCGCTGATGCCGATGCCGCAATAGTGCTTGAATCAGAAGACTTCGCCATGCTCGCCAAGGTGCAGGAAATCCTCAACACCGCCGAGATCAGCTTCTGCTTCAAACCAGCCCAGGAACGTGCCAGCAATCTTGGCAGTATTTTCGGCATGGGTGGCCCTCTTGAGCGCAGTTTTCCCATGGTTGTCGTGCGCAAACAGGACGAAGAAAAAGCTTTGCGCCTGATTGCCAATCACCCCGAACTCGACCTGTTCAGTGTGCCGGCTGAACTTCTCGATGGCGATGACGACCTCGAAGAAGAAGAATACTGAATCTGAATTATCAGGCTGGCGAATTTATTAAAAATGTATTACAATTTAACACTGGCTCTTTGTCATGTTTAAATCTATGTGTCATCGTGACGAAGCGGTATGCCGCAGGCATAAGCGAGCTCTCAGCTAATCTCTCCGCCAGTGGTATCAGTCTCAGAGCCGGGCTTGTTCCTTGGGAATACTACTAACGCTAACTTGTGAGGTATTTTTGAATGAATTCTAAAACCCTGTTTTTCAAGTCTTTAATCGGCTTGTTTCTGGTGCTTGTGATCGCTTCAGGCTCTTTTGCCGCCGAGAACGGCCAGGTAGTCGATGAATTTTTCCCAGAAGGGCTGGTCGATGCCGAACAGCGCTATGTAGATACCGCCAACCTGCATGGCAAAATTTTTGCCCTTTATTTTTCGGCCAGCTGGTGCCGTGGCTGCGCCGCTTTTTCTAGAATTCTCGTGCCTTTTCGTGATCGCCACCATGAAAACTTCGAAGTTGTCATGCTTGGCTTTGACAACAGTGCCGAAGACATGTTCGCCTATATGAAGAACTATTCGATGCTGTGGCCGGCTGTAGCCTGGGAAAGCCCGATCCGCACAGCTTTGAAAGAAAAGTTTGCCGTTTCCGAAATTCCCAAACTGATAGTCGTGGCTCCGAACGGCCAGGTTATTACCACCGATGGCTATAAGCAGATCGAGCATATGGGCGATGCAGCCCTGGATAACTGGCTTAAAGTGTCGGGCTTGCCGGCAAAATAAGGCTGATGCAGCAGATTGCCTCTTCTTCGGCGCCCGTTTCTCTAAGGTATAAAACGGTTTTTGAAAAGTTTCTATTTCCGGCAGCCTTTATTGCGCTGCTGGGTTTTATTTTGTCGCTGGTAAATGTTTTGTGGGTGAGCGGCTACCTTGGCTCTTTTGGCCGTTTAAGTCTGCTTATATCGTTTCTCTGTCTGATTTCCTGCATTTTATTGATGCTCGGGTTCAGCAGCGATTATGAATTTGATACCGAAAACCGAATTGTCTGGCTTAAAATCAAATTATTTAACCGGGCAAAGCGACTGAAGATCGCGGTTTTCGACGAAATAGGCGCTTTTTTTGTGACTGGTATTCAGAACCGGGCCAGAGTCCATATCTGGTGGACTTACAAAGTGATAATGCTCTTGAAATCAGGCAAAATGCTGCCCGTCTCGGATGCCGCAGAAAAATCAGTTTTTGCTGCAAACCGCCTGGCAGAAAGACTGGCCGGAAAAACCGCAAGTCTGGTTTTCCCGGCCGGGTCAGAAAAAAGGGCGCACGTTGCAATTGCCGGCAATCAGCCTATTATCGAGTTTCGCGATTGGAATTTTGCCGATTTTATCGCAGAGTTCTGGCTCGATACACTTTTATCGCTGTTATTCTTTGCGGCAATTGTTTTGTTTATTGTTGCCATGGTGGTGCAACTCAGCTGACAGCCACAAAATACCTGCGCGATCGTCGCATTATTCATTACAGTTGCCGGTAACCGAGCAAAACATCTGCAAGTTGGCCTGTTGAACCATCTTCTCGCTCAAAGCTGCCGTTCAATATCAGAGAATTCCCATTTATATTCTGGTCGGTATGCACGAAATTCAGATTCAGAGCTTTAATGCCGAGTTCTGCCAGAGTGTGAAACTCGTTTTTGCTCATTTTTCCGTCGCCGTTCAGATCACGATACAGCTTGAGTGCCTTGAAGATCGGGTCGAGTATGGTGATTCTGCCATCACTGTTGGCGTCATATTTGCCAAGCTCAGCAAAGCCATGTACCGCGCCGTTCTGATCGCCGAACAGTTCGCTGCCGTCATCGATGACGCCGTTGCCGTTGCGGTCGTAGGTGAGCAAAGCGGTGTTGCCTTTTACCCAGGCGGTGCTGTCGAGTTTGCCATCGGCAGTCACATCGAAAATGGCGCCTTTGCCCGCTTCGGTGAGCTGAATACCTTCGCCGCTCAGGTCGAGAACCAGCGGATCGACCTTTTTAATGCCCAGTTCTTCGAGTGAAACCCCGATACGGCCTTCTTCGGTGGTAGTTTTTTCAAACCTCAGACTCAGTTCCAGTGAGTTGCGTCTTGCCAGCCTGGCAGACATTTCTTCAGTTGTGAGAGCCTGACTCGGTGCCGGCTGAATCTCGCCGGAAGCGTCATTTTCGGCCGGAGCAGCTTTGGCTTCACCGAGAAGCTTTTCCATTCGGCCCTTCAGCGACTGGTATTCTGCATCATCTTTGCTGATCATTCGCAGAATGAGGTCGAGGTCGCGTTGAATTTTCGGGTCTGAGCTGACGCCTTCTTTTGCAGATTCGCTGTCTACTGTCAGTTTGACGTTGAGCTCAGCCTTGACTGTAGTCTGCCGTTTGAACTGGGTGATTGTCTGGCGCATCTGGTTCATCGGCGACAGTTCCAGCAGATCTTTTTCGATGCCGGAACGCGATCTGGGCGGCGCAGTCTTCTCTTTGCCGAACAGGGCATCGACTGCCTGAGAAAACCTGCTGGCACGCATGAAACGTTGCGATAAAATTGACGCGGCAATAGCCATTGTTTACTCCTCCTTGAGTAATTTGACACATCCTTATGTCTCGGGAAAAAACACTTCCCCCTATTTATATCGGCACGCCCCCCCTGAAAAGTTTAGAGCAAAATTAAAAATGTATAAAAATCATACAGGTTGCGATTTGTGGCATAATTCCCTGCGTGGCTTGACGGGCAGGAGTTAATAATTTATGCTCAAAGCGCGGCATCGGCAGTGAGCCGCTATTTACAAGTCCGGGAGAACCATGCAGCAGAATTCTGAACGGTCACACATCTTGCAGCATCCTGATAAAGGCGATTTGTTGCTATTGCTGTTCGTTATTCCCCTGTATTTTTTCGTCTGGGGAAGGTTCGGGCAAAAGTTCGCTGCCGGCGCCCTGCTGAGCCTGGCCACCGGTGTCGCCTGCTGGTTGTTCAGGCTCGTTTTGAAGCCCGCCGCATCTGAAACGATGCCCGTTGAGACGCGATTCGGCTGGCATCTGTTTTTTCTTTTTCCGCTGTTTTGCCCGCTTGCCCTGTCTTTATGGCTGATCCCGCCAATTCTGGTGATTGCATATCTGATTTCTTTTACCTGTTTTGGTGGCTGCGGGCGTCACATATTCAACCCGGTGGCTGTTGCCGTCGTATTTATGATTGTCGGTTATGCTCATACGGCGAGCCTCCACCCGGTCAGACCTTTGTCGGGGGCTTTCGAAGGTTTCAGAATCTGGAGCGCTGGTCTGCCCACAGCTCGACCGGCCTGGAAACTTTATGAAGAAGTCCCGTTGTCATCTGTTTTTTCCGCCTCATATAGTGGTTTGCTGCCGAATTTCCCTGGTTCTGCTTTTGGTCTGCCGCTTCTGCTAGCTTCAGCGATTCTGGCTTTGTTGGCGAATCGTCGCCCACTGTGGTGGTTAAGCGTTTTTATGGGGGTTCAGATTTTTACCCTCTATTGCAGTTCGCCGCAAACTCTTGATGTTTCGCCCTGGCACCCGTTATTACTTGGAGTTGTGCCTGCGATTATGCTGATCGCTGTCGCCGACGCCGATTCTCTGCCGCGCAGCTGGGGCGGGCAAGTGCTTTGCGGGCTTTTTTCTGCCGCCTTTGCAGTTTTATTCATTTTCAGATCTGATAACCTTCTGGGGCCGATTTTTAGTCTGTTGCTGGCGCAGGTGCTGTCACCGCTTGTCATCGATCTGATTTTACGGCGTGGTGACCGACAATGAACATTGACGGTCAGACAAAAAACGCCATTCGCTTTATGCTGCTGCTGGCCAGTTTTTGCTCTCTGGTTTTGCTGTTTACCAGAGCTGCGATTGGTGAACGTGCTGAACTGAGCCTGCGTTCTGTCGATGCCATTCTTCAGATCGTTGGCACTGAAATTCTGCCGGTTGAGGAGCAGTTGTTAGGCATTTTCAATACGATGTTTATCAAACGCAGTGGCGGGCGTGTCAAATTCTGGCAGGGCTCGAGCAGGCCTGATATTTGGGCCTGTGAAGCGACGGGTAACGGTATGTGGGCCGAGATTACACTTGTTTTTGTTTTCGACGCCTCACAGAGAAAACTTCTGGGAATGCGCGTCGTCGAGCAGAATGAAACCCCCGGTCTGGGCGGCCAGATCTGCGAAGAAGTTTTTTATGACCAGTTTGAAGGGCTGAATGCATCTGAAGGTCTTAAAATGGCGACGGCCCGGGTTATCGATAATCAGTTCGATGCCGTGACCGGTGCCACCATCAGTTCCAGGGCGGTTGAAACTATTATGAATAAGGCGTTACAGGCGTTGCGGCAGCTCAGGAGTCTGTCATGAACTACCTGAAAATTTTCTGGCAGGGGCTGATGCCGGCAAACCCAGTTTTAGTGCTTGCTTTGGGCTTATGCTCGACTCTTGCGGTAACTATGCGCGTCGAAAATGCTTTTTTTATGGCGATAATGGTTGGTATAACCACTGTGTTCAGCTCAGTGACCGTTTCTTTACTGCGTTATCGCATTCCTTTCAGATTCAGGCTCCTGTCTTATATGTTGATCATAGTTACTGCCGTGATTTCTGTAGAGCAGTTGCTGCGGGCCTGGTTTCCCGATATGGCACGGGCTCTTGGGCCATATGTGGGGCTGATTGTTACCAACTGTGTCGTTATGGGCCGCCTCGAAGCCTTTGCCGTAGCGCACCGGCCTGCTGAAGCATTTTTCGATGCCCTGGGCGTTGCCGGTGGTTATACTGCCGTTTTGTTGGGTATTGCCGGTGTCAGAGAACTTCTGGGTAATGGCACTCTCTGGGGTTTGAGTGTGATGCCAGAATTTTATATTCCCTGTCGGGTCTTTAATTCACCTCCAGGGGCTTTTCTGGTTTTTGCCGCTCTTCTTTATGCGGTTAATCGCCTGCGGGCCTCTGCCGGGAGGGACAGCTGATGCTCGACGCGGTGATTAATCTGCCTTTGCTGGGTTTGCTTCTCACAGCGGCCATTTCAGAAAATATTGCTCTTTACTATTTTCTTGGTATATGCCCCCTTATCTCTGTTTCTTCTGACTTGCGGGCAGCAGCACAAATGGGTATTACCGTCAGTCTGGTCATGGTGATCACGGTCGCTGCCGACTATGCCATATTTTATCTGCTGCTCAAACCTATGAACCTTGAATACCTGCAGCTTCTCTTTTTTATTCTAACTATCGCAGCTGTTACTCAGCTGCTTGAAGAATTTCTTGATCGGTTTTTCCCGGCGGTGCATGCTGCTTTTGGTATTTTTTTGCCGTTGATCGCGGTTAATTGCGCCATACTTGGCGTTTCGATGTTCGCAATTCTGCGTGAATACGATCTGGTGAGATCGATGGTTTACGCTGCCGGCAGCGGTCTGGGCTGGCTGCTGGTAATCTCGCTGCTGGCTTCCCTGCGGCGTCGCATTGACTTTCAGGCGGTTTCCCCGCACCTTGGGCAGACCGGTATCACTATGATACTCGCTGCGGTCATTGCCATGGCCTTTACTGGGCTGACAGAACTGACTGGCACAGGAGGGCTCTGATGCAGTTTCTTCTGGCCATTTTGTTGATTAATGCTTTTGTGTTGATGCTTTGCACTTTGCTTAGTCTTGCCGGTCGGTTTCTGCGCCAGTCAGGGCAGGCTACTATGCAGATCAACGGGCAGGCGCAGTCGGTAGAATGCGGGCAGAAGCTCATTGATTCAATGGCGCAGAATGGCATATTTTTGCCGGCGGCATGCGGCGGCAAAGGCACCTGCGGGCGCTGCCAGGTTGTTGTCGACAATGGTGGCGGCAATCTGACCACTCTGGAGCGACTTCATCTCAAACCTGAAGAAATTGCCGCTCTGGCGCGTCTTGCATGCCAGGTCAAGGTTCGCGAAAACATCGAGGTTCGGGTTGCCAACGCTTTGCTTGCTGCCGGTCTTTTTAAAGCCAGGCTGTTGAACTCACAAAAGGTCTCTGCCGATATCAAGACTTTATCTTTTGAACTGGAGGCCGACAAGAGTCTTGAATTCATGCCGGGGCAATACCTTCAGGTCGTTTATCAGCAACCCTGGGAAAGAGTGACTCGCGCCTATTCAATCTCGTCTTCGCCGGAACACAGACAGGGCTTTTCGCTCGATGTTCAGCGAATTGACGGCGGCCTGGTCAGCAATTTTCTGCATGAATTGCAGCCGGGGGAGAGCATCGAGGTAACCGGGCCTTTTGGTGACATGGCTTTGTGTGCTGCAGATCTGCAGCGGCCTCTTATTCTTGTTGCCGGTGGAGTAGGGCTGGCACCGCTTCGTTCTATGGTTGCACAACTGCAGAAAAATGGTTTTGCAGCGCCGGTCATGCTTTTTCACGGCGCCCGTAGCCGCGAGAATCTGTATTGCGAAGAAGAATTTCGTTCATTGAGCCGCAGTTATGGCAATTTTCATTATTTTCCGGCACTTTCGCAGCCGCTGCTCGAAGATGGCTGGGAGGGGGCGCGAGGCATGATCCATCAGGTTCTCGAGCGGGAACTGCAGCGCCAGCATTCTGCTGCGAACGAATTGAAGGCGTTTATCTGCGGGCCGACACCAATGATGCTTGCTGTCACGAAAATTCTTGTTGCCGCCGGTCTGCCCTCTGATAGAATATTCACAGACCCGTTTGATTTTTAACCGCCACAATCTTTTTCAGGGAGTCAAAAATGAGATCAACAAAGGCAGCTTCACGAAAAAAGATTGGTTTTGCCTCGCATTTGGCAAGCGTTATGTTATTGCCCGGTATTCTTTTTCTGCTGTCGATGTGGCAGTTTCCGGTTTTTTCAGAAACAGATCCTGACTATCCGAACGTTGTGCCGGTCAATTATTCTTCGTCGGTTGTTACGAGTGACGAAACTTCACGCTGTCTCAACTGTCATGCTTCGCGCCAGATAAAGCTGGTCGAGACCTGGGAACAAAGCACGCACGCCCGCAATGGGGTAGGGTGTTACGAATGCCATCGGGCCAATCCCTCTGACCCGGCGGCTAAAAACGGCCACTTCGGTTTTTCCGTGATTTTGCCGGTTTCGCCGCTGACATGTGCTGAATGCCACCCGGCCCAATATGCCTCTTTTGCCTCTTCAAGCCACGCCATGGCTTTTGAAACGATAAAAGATCTGCCATTGCGCACTGAATCACCGGCGCTTTTTGAAACTTCCTGTGCGGTTTGCCATGGTAATGAATTGCAGATGCGCCGCGGTCGCCCGTTAAACAATACCTGGCCGAATCATGGCATCGGCAGGCTGAATACCGACGGTAGTCGCGGCAACTGCGCCGCCTGCCACGGCCATCACGACGATACCCTTAAAAGAGCCCGCAGCCCAGAAACCTGCGGAAAATGCCACCGTGGCGATACCGGCCCGGCCTATGAAGCCTGGAAAGCTTCGCGCCACGGCAATGACTGGCTGATGACCAGTGCCGGGGTCGATCTGGCCGCGAAAGCACTGGTGCCGGTGAATGAAAAGCTCAGCCGCCCAGATTGTTTTGTCTGCCACCTGGCGCCGGCTTCTGCAAATGCGACTGCTACTCACAACCCTGGCGAGCGCCTTTCCTGGAAACTTGCGGCGTTGCTGAGCGTTCATACCGAAAACTGGGGCGAAAAAAGAATGCAGATGCAGAATTCATGCCGTAATTGTCATGCCAGCACCCAGATAGACATGTATTTTCGTCGTTTCGACGCCAGCGTTCTGGAGACCAACAAACTGGCGTCGGAGGCAGTTGCCAGAGTCGGTTCCGATGCCCGAAAACTCGACCAGATCAAGGGTGACGCTATCAAAGGCCGCATGGGAGCTGCCATGTTGAGCCCCTTGCACGTCAGAGAAGCTGTCGAAGTGCTTTCTGGCTTCAGATGATCTTGGATACCGCCCGTTTAAAAAACGTTCGTTAATGCCATTCTTTCTGTGCCCAAATGTGCCCCGGAATAGTTGCCGGGAATTGAAAAAACTCTGGAATGCGTGTGCTTGTTTTAATTTCAGAAGTTTTCTGCTATGATTTTGTGTAAGGTTTTTCAAGGAGTTTGTTTTGCAGTATTTTCGTCGCTGGTGCCGGGCTTTTGCTTCGTTATTGCTGGTTTTGGCAGTGACGACATTGGTTTCTGGCGTTTTGCATGAAATTTTTCACGACAATGCCGAATTGCCAGCCGGCACAGCCGTGGCGTTTGCCTGCGGCTGCCACTCAGAAGACTGCCATTCAGACCACCATGCCTGTTCAAGTCTCTCATGTACTCAAGGCGCCACTTTTATCAGCGCTGGTGCCTTCAGCTTTCTTTGCCTTGCACGAAGTGAATTATTTAGATCTGACAGAGGCTCATTCGATCTGCCTTTGCTTGTTGAAGACTTTTTCAAGCCCCCCATCAACTCCGCTTGCTGATTTCAGAACGTTTTTATCGAAAAGCAATGCGGAGGTATTTATGCGCGTTTTTTGGCGCTGTTTCTTTCTTGTTCTAGTTCTACACACTGTTTCCTCATCTTGCCAGGCACTCACTCTGTCTGAAGCTCTTGATGCTGCCGAACAACACCCTTCTTTGAAGCTGCACGGCCTCAATATTGTCGCCCGGGAGCTTGAAGTTGTCGATTCATCGGCGAAGGGCCCCGGCAGTCTCGAGATTACGACTGAAAACTTTGGTGGCAAATCAGGTTTTGACGACCTTGAAACCGCAATAGAATTTGCTGTGCCGCTTCAGAATGCCCGTGTCGTCAGGGCAAAAAAAGCTCTGGCAGAAGCGCAGGTCAGACTCAGCCACCTCGAAAAGGGCGCGACCCGCTGGTTGATAATGAGTCAGGTTTCCCGTGCCTTTCACCGGGCACTGGTTATGAACAGCCTGGTTGCAGAGGCCGGCGAAAATATCGAAAATGCCCAAAAGCTGCTCGATGCGGCAAAAATTATGCACGAATCAGGTTCTGTGGCAGAACAGGAAGTATTTCAGGCAGAACTGGTTCTGCAACAGTCTGAGCTTGAGCGGCAGACATTGCAGGGTGACCTGGAAGATGCAAAAGCTGAACTTGTGACGGCCATGGGTCTTGAGATTATCGAAGATTTCGAAGTGGTTGGTTCAATCAGCACCGAACTCGAAATTCCCGATTTCGAAACCCTGCGCGGTATCATCGCCAGTTCACACCCTGATCTGGCAATAAGAGAAAATGAAAAGACGACAGCTCTGGCTCGTCTGAATCTTTTGCGTGCTGAAACTCAGCCGGGCTGGAGTCTGGTTGCCGGGGCAAAACATGCCCGAGAAAACGGCTCCAATGATTTTATGATCGGAATTTCAGCTGAATTTCCGGGGTCTCGTGCCACTCGCGGCGAAAGAGCTGCTCTGAAAAAGGATGCAGAGCGGCTTGAACTGGAAAAGGCGAATGTGCTGAGAGAACTGACTCTGAATCTGCAGGGTGAATTGCTGCGCTTTGAGCGCCTGCAAAGCCAGGCCGCCCGGTTGCGTGATCAGATCGTTCCGGGAGCGATGCATATGTTTGAACTTGCGCTGGCAGGCTATCAGCTCGGCAAAACTGACCAGATAGTAGTTCTGCAGGCGCAGAAAGAATATCTCAGTCAGAAGCAGAGTTATTTGCAGAAGCTCGACGAGCTGTATCAGTCAGCCGCTGCCATCGAGAACCTGACCGGCTTTCAGAGACTTTCTACAGTCTCTGAAAGCAAATGACGCTTAGAACAGGAAATACAACATGAAAAAAGTACATTTAACTGTGATAATTGTTCTCATTGCTTCTGTCGCTATGATTTTCGCACCGGCTGACCCGCTTCTCAGTCAGGCGCACGACCACAAGCACGGCGAATCATGCAGTCATAGTCAGAACACTGCCGCTGCCACGAAGCCTGTGCCGGTCGCCGACCCGCATGCCGGGCACAATCACTCCGAAAATGATGGGTGTAAAGCCCATGAACAGCCAGCCGTTGACCCGCATGCGGGCCACGATCATGCTGGCCACGATCACAGTGCCCACGCGGATTATTCGGCCATGCCCATCGATGAACTCTATCAGCCCGAATGCGAGCACAAGATAAAAATGATCGATTGCGACGAATGCCGCTATGAGCTTGGGGCCGTTAAAATGACCGATCATCTGAAGCGAATGCTTAAAACCAGAAAACTGGCAACAGCAACCGAAAAACACGAAGTTTCTTTCAGAGGAGAAATCGAATACGACAATCAGTTGTTTCGCTCTGTTTCAAGTCTTGTGCCGGGTGTAATCGTTGCCATGCCAGTCAGAAAAGGCGAAATAGTCGAAAAGGGGCAGGTTCTTGCAGAAATCGAGAGCCCTGAGCTTTCACATACGATTCTTGATCTGCAGAAGCTGATTGCCGAACTTGCTCTTGCCGAGAAAAAACTCGCCAGAGAGCAGATGCTCAACGAGAAAAAAATCGGTGCTCTGCAGACGGTTCAGGAGGCAAAAGCAGCCCGTGATCTGCTCGCGATCGAGATAAAATGCAGTAAAGAACGCTTGAAACTTTCGGGGCTCAATGACAGCGAAATAAAAACTGCTTCTGCCGGCGGCAACAATCAGTTATTTAAAGGCAGACTCAAGGTCGTATCGCCGATCAGAGGTCGGGTTCTGGCGTTGCACGCCAATATTGGCGGTATGGTCAGCGAACGTCAGGCACTTGTCGATGTTGTGGATATTTCGCAGCTGCGCGTTGTTGGTCAGATCAAGGAAGCTGATTTGCCAGCCGTTGTCAGAGCCCTGAAAAAAGGCGCTATCAACGGCTATATTTCTACCCAGGCTTACCCGGGGTTTCAGTTCTCGGTGCAGGCACTAAGCACTGATGCGGGGCTTAAAACAGAGACTCGCATGCTCGAAGTCCAGCTGGCAGCCAAAAACCCAGATGAACTGCTGCGGCCCGGCATGTTCGTGGAGGGCGTTTTGCAGATTGGTGAAGGGGCGCCCAAACCGGCATTACCTGCAGCCGCCATTCTTGAAGATGAAGGCCGGCACTTTGTCTTTATCAAACATCGTGATTCAATGCTGTTTCGCCGCAATGTCACTATTGATGGTCAGCAGAGTGATACAGTGTTTATTGCTTCAGGCATTAAAGCCGGTGATGAAGTGGTCGTCGAAGGTTCATTTCTACTCAAGTCCGATGTTCTTCGCGGCAAAATGGGCGCCGGTTGCGCTCATTAAAGGGAGAAAGACATGAATCGACTTTTTGAATTTCTGCTGACGCAGCGTTTTTTCATCTTTCTTCTCACTTTGGTTCTTATCATCACTGGCCTGGTTTCATGGCAGCGCCTGCCAATAGACGCGTTTCCAGATGTTACCAACGTGCAGGTGATGATTTTAACGAAAGTCCCTGGCTTTACATCCATAGATGTCGAGCAGCGGGTGACGTTTCCGATCGAGCAGCACATGGGCGGTCTGCCGCAGGTAAAGCAGGTTCGCTCCGTTTCCAAGTCTGAGATTTCTCAGGTTGTCGTCATCTTTGAAGATGATGTTGATATTTATTTCGCCAGACAACAGGTTTTTGAAAGGCTTGCCGAAGCAAAAGAGTCACTGCCGCAAGGCTCTGAACCTGAAATGGCCCCTATCAGCACTGGTCTGGGTGAAGTATTTCAATATACTCTCGATAGTGACGAGCTCGACCCAACCGAACTGCGCACTCTTCAAGACTGGGTCGTGGCACCGCAGCTGCGTTCGATTCCCGGAGTAACCGAGATCAACAGCTTTGGCGGCTTCGTTAAACAGTATCATGTTCTTGTCGAGCCGACCGCCCTTGAAAAATACAGTATCACTCTCAGGGACGTAATCGAGGTTATCGAGGCCAACAACGCCAATGCCGGTGGCTCATACATCGTCAAGGACTGGCAGCAAACCTTCATCAGGTCGCTTGGTCTGCTGAATAGCATTGAAGATATCAGCAATATTGTTGTCAAAACAAGCAATGGCATGCCGATTCTTCTTAAAGATATCGCAGAGATTACTTTTGGCACTCAGACTCGCCAAGGTGGTGTAACCCGTGACGACAAAGGCGAAGTGGTTGCCGGCATGGTTATCATGCTGCAGGGCGCCAATTCAAAAACCGTCGTCGATAAGGTTAAGCAGAGAATACCGCAGATTCAGAAATCGCTGCCCGAAGGAGTGAAACTCAACCCCTTCTATGACAGAACTTCGCTGATTCAGGCCTGTATTGCAACTGTCATCAACGCTATTACCGAAGGCGGCATCTGTGTTATTTTTGTGCTGTTTCTGTTTTTGGCAGAGTTGAGAACGGCAATTGTCGTATTGTTCTCGATTCCACTGACTTTTCTTGTCAGTTTTATCATCATGGATTTTGCCGGTATGTCTTCGAACCTGATGAGTCTCGGGGGACTTGCCTTTTCGGTAGGTATGGTCGTCGATGCGAGCATAATTGTGGCCGAAAACGCCAGAAGGCATCTGGCTAATGCAAAGCCTGGTGATAAGCGTATCAAGGTTATCAACCAGGCAATTCAGGAAGTGGTCAGACCAGTTTCGTTTTCGATTATGATCGTTGCGCTTATTCTTTTGCCTTTGCTGACTCTGCAGGGCATGGAAGGCAAAATGTTCATTCCGCTGGCTCAGACAATGCTGATTTCAATGCTGGTTTCGCTGCTGGTTGCACTGATAATTACTCCATCGGTCAGTGAAAGCCTGCTTCCGGCCGGAAAAGAATATGAATTTCCTTTTGTTGCCTGGTTTCATCGGCTTTACGGCAAATTGCTCGATTTCTTTCTAAAGTTTAAATGGGCAACTATTGCGGTTTCTTTTGCCGGGCTGATCTTCACCGCTCTGCTGGCCGCCGGGCTTGGTACTGACTTCATGCCAGAACTTGACGAAGGTGCCATTGCGATCAACAGTGTCAGGTTGCCAAACGCTTCGCTGGCCGGTTCAGTTAAGGTTGCCGATGAAATTGACCGGTTGATTATGAAGATTCCGGAAGTTGAAACGGTGGTTGCCAAAACCGGTCGGGCCGAAATATCTGAAGACCCGATGGGCCCGGAACAAACAGATTTCGTAATTATGCTCAAGTCTCGTGAGGCCTTTCCGCAGAGACGCAGCAAAAAAGAAGTCATTGAAAACATCAAAGCCGTTCTTGCCGAGGTTCCCGGGTTGCGCCATTCATTCTCGCAGCCAATCGCCCTACGCGTCAACGAGCTTATTTCAGGCATCAAAAGCGATGTGGCTGTTAAGGTTTTTGGCGACGATCTCGACAAGCTTGCCGAAATAGCCCGCGAAGTTGCGGTTATTCTCGCCGGTGTTTCTGGCTCTGATGACACAAAATCAGCACAGCTTTCAGGCATGCATCAGCTCGATCTCGAGATTGACCGGGCCGCAGCCTCACGTTATGGTCTGAATTCATCAGAAGTTAATGAGTTGATTGAAACGGCGGTTGGCGGCCGGATCGTCACAACCATCATCGAAGGCCAGCGTCGCTTCGCGCTGCAGATACGTTACCCCGAAAGTCTGCGAAAAAACGAAAGCGACATCATGAACCTTAAAATCAGGACATCCGAGGGCCAACTGCTGCCTCTCAGCCAGATAGCCAGGCTCAAACCGGTCGAAATACCGATCGAAATCAAGCGCGAAAACGGTGTTCGCAGTCTGGTAGTTGAAACCAACGTCAGAAACCGCGACCTCGGCAGTTTCATCGCTGACCTGCAGGAACGCCTGGAACCGCTCGAGAAGAAGTTGCCGACCGGCTACTATCTTTCACTCGGAGGCCAGTTTGAAAACCAGCAGCGGGCGATGCAGCGCCTGGGTCTGGTGTTACCGATCGTGCTTCTCATGATCATGATTCTTCTGGTTATTGCGCTCGGCAAGCTTCGCGACGCGGTGCTTGTCATTGCAATTCTGCCTTTCGCCCTTGTTGGCGGCATCGTCGCACTCTGGCTCTGGGAAATGACTTTCTCGGTTTCTGCGGCGATTGCCTTTATCGTTCTGCTGGGCGTCGCTGTTCAGGACGGGGTTTTGCTGATATCCTTTCTGCGCCAGCTTCTCGATGAGGGTGTGCCCCTGAAGGAAGCAGTTAAAAAGGCAGGAAGTTTAAGATACCGCGCCATAATGATGACTACTCTGACGTCTTTCATCGGCCATGTGCCAATGCTGCTCTCTAACGGTTCCGGTGCCGATATTCAGAAACCGCTGGCGCTGGTGGTCAATGGCGGCCTGGTAAGCTCGACTCTGCTGACTCTTTTTGTTTTGCCTGCACTGTTTGCGATAACAGAAAGCTTCTTTGCCGGCAGTGACGAAAAAGATCTGGCGGCAACCGTCGAAGAAAAGCCCGAAGCATGATATTATCGCCGAAAGAACAGTCGCGAAGGAAACGAATATGACGACAGACCACAATCATTATCATACCCATGCTCATGATCATGAGCATGAGCAGATTAATAGTCACGATCACGGCCACGTCCATGGCCATGGCCATGGGCACCACCATCATGGCCCTGTTGATTACAGTCGTGCTTTTGCCATCGGCGTCACTTTGAATGTCGGTTTCGCTACGGCTGAGGCGGTCTATGGCTATCTCGCCGGCTCACTCGCCCTGGTTGCCGACGCTGGTCATAACTTCAGCGATGTTCTCGGCCTTGTTCTCGCGTGGGGGGCTGCCTGGCTTTCCCAGAAACGACCTTCTAAAAGGCGCACTTACGGGTTGCGCAGTTCTTCTATTCTCGCAGCGATGTTCAACGCCGTATTGCTTCTCGTGGCAATCGGCGCCATCGCCTGGGAAGCCATCAGAAGGTTCAGTGATCCGGCGCCGGTTGCCGGTACTACGATCATCTGGGTCGCGCTCATCGGTATTGTCATCAACACGGCTACCGCTCTACTGTTCATGTCGGGGCGTAAGGATGATTTGAACATTCGGGGCGCCTTTCTGCACATGGTTGCTGACGCGGCAGTTTCTGCCGGGGTAGTTGTTGCGGGTATCGTTATCATGCAGACCGGATGGCAATGGGTCGATCCGGTTGTCAGCCTGATCATCGCCATCGTCATTTTCTTTGGCACCTGGAATCTGTTGCGAGAATCGCTAGACCTGGCTTTACATGCGGTTCCATCCGGCATCGATCCTGGTGAGGTCAGTGGTTATCTCGCCGGTCTTCCGGGCGTTGTCGCTGTTCACGATCTGCACATCTGGGGCATGAGCACGACCGAAACTGCGTTGACCGCGCACCTGGTAAAACCAGACCACGGCAATGATGACGAGCTTATTACCCAAGCCAGCAAGGAGCTGCATGAGCGCTTCAAGATAGCTCACACCACCATCCAGTTGGAAAGAAGTGACAGTTCATGCCCTACCAAAGGCGGTGCCTGCGAAAACTGCTGAAAAGAACACGGCGGTGCGGAATTGCTGGTGAGTTCAGACTTTGCCGTGGCGGTTGAGGGCTTCCCAGGCAGCGAAGAGATGACGGTAAATCAGGGCTGAGCAGAGGTAGCAACAGAAGGCTATAACCAGTGATACGTCATAGCCCCAGTTCTTTATGATGCCGCCCGAGAAAAACATGGCGATGGCCCAGGTCAGATTCCATGACATGCTGTCGATGGCTGAGGCTCTTGCCCGCAGATGATCCGGGATGATTTCCATCATGGTTTCCTGGCGCATTGGCACACACATGTTCATGAAAGCGCCACGGAAAACAAAGCTCATGGCGCATACCCAGAATTCATGCCGCCAGGCCATCAGAGCCATGAATGGTAATGAACAGAGTTGCGAATAGACTACGCCCCTGATCAGGCCAAAACGACCGGCAATGGCCGGCGAAAGAATCGAGCCGAGAGCGGTGCCGAATTGCCCAAGTGCAAAGACAAAGCCTATCTGAGGAATACTCGAGCCGACCCAGTCGCGAAAATAGAGATTGAAGTAAGGCACGATCATGCCGGCGCCAAAGCCTATCAGCGCGTTGCAGAAAGCAAAACGTCCGATCATCAGCCAGGGCTTGTCGATGACGAATTTGGCAGGTGCCCTTTTGCGTATCTGCCCGGCAGCATCAACGGTGCTGGCTTTACCAGCCAGTTTTCGCGCCGGCAAAAGGGCCAGAAAAATGAAGGCGATTCCGACCCAGAGCGAATATTGCAGTCTGTCTGCTTCGATAAAAGTCTGAACCGGGTTCAGCAGTTTGAAGATTCTTGGCAGCCAGCCGGCGATCAGCCCGGCAAAAATGCTGGTAGTCCACATCAGGGTCACGTTGACGCTGAAGATGTATTTGCGCTGCCTCTGCCTGCCGTTTTCCTGCAGGTATGGCAAAATCGAGACCATCATGGCACCGTTGCCAGCTCCGGCAAGAAATACCGCAGCAAAAAGCGGGTATATGCTGCGTGATATGCCTAAAACTGAGAACCCGCAACCCAGCAGTGTAACCCCAAGAAGGTAGGTGGTGCGGCGTGAGGCACGGTCTGCCAGCCAGCCCATTGGCACAGATATGACGGCGGCGCAGAGAGATTGAGCTGCGAGCAGCCGACCGATCGTTTCTTCCGAATAGCCGATTTCGCGCAGATAAAGGTTGAGCAGAACCGAAAATACCCCGGTGCCGATACCAAGAAGCGCCTGTGCCTGAAACAGCTTCTTGACCGAAGCCGGAAAAGTTCTGATGATCAGCAGCATCTTATTCATGTTTATCAGCCGGAGGAAGAAGTTTCAGACATCCCGATTCTGCGCCTGTTTATCGGTAAAGTCAATACTGATTGATTTTTTCCGGCTGGCGAATTTTTTTGCGGATTTTCGTAAAAAAAAGCGCCCCTCCTCTTACAAAGAGGGGCGTTTCATACTTGTTTGTTTATTCTGAATCGAGCACCAGGATCCCAGGAAGGGTCAGTCTTTCGAGAAATTCGAGGCTGGCACCGCCGCCCGTCGAGACGTGTGTCATTTTTTCGGCAACGCCGGCGGTTTTTACGGCAGCGGCAGAGTCGCCACCGCCAATGATGACAGTTTTTCCCTGTTCGGCCAGTCTTGCCAGTTCGTGAGCCAGTCTTACTGTGCCTTCCGAACCTTCTTTTATTTCAAATGCTCCGATTGGCCCGTTCCAGAGGATGGTTTCAGACTTTTCAAGAATCTCTATTGCGTGTTTTATCGATTCTTCACCGAGATCGAACGATTCCCAGCCTTCTTTGATTGTTTTGACATTGCGCTCCAGTCTGCCGACTTTCTGGTTGGCAAAATCAAAATGGTCGGTGGTGACGAAATCCCGTGGCAGAACGATTTTGCTGCCGTATTTGTCCATGAGTTTTTTTGCCGTTTCCAGCATTGATTCTTCGACCAGCGACTTTTGGACATCGAAACCGGTTGATTTGAGCAGAGTGTAGCCGATGCCGCCGCCAACGATAAGCAGGTCGATTTTCTGCAGCAGCGACTCGATAATACCAAGCTTGGTAGAAATTTTAGAGCCGCCGGTGATGCCGACAAATGGCCGTTTCGGGGTGCTTATGGCTCCGCCGAGGTAACGCAGTTCTTTTTCGACGAGTAGGCCCGCGAGTTTCATGCCAACGTGTTTGGTGACGCCTGTTATGGAAGCATGGCTTCTATGGCTGGTTCCGAAGGCGTCATTTACATAAATGCCGTCTGAGAGACCGGCCAGGCCGCGAGCGAATACCGCGTCATTTTCTTTTTCGCCGATGGCGAAGCGCAGGTTTTCGATAAGGTTAACCCGCTCTTTAACGATGTCTTCTTTTTTGATTAGAAGCCCGGAAGAAGCGATGCTTTTTTCGTGGAAAACCAGATTGCTGAAGTGCTCGCGCAGGTATTCGGCAACGGGTTTTAGACTGTATTCTGAGTATATTTCTTCTCGTGATTTACCCTTTTTTTCTTGTTTGTCCGGTTCGCCGAGATGCGAACAAAGTATCGGCGTTGCGCCGGCTTCTATCAGATGTCGTATCGTCGGCAGAGCCGCGTTGATTCGAGTGGAATCGGTTATTTTTCCTTTCGAGAGGGGTACATTCAGATCGAGGCGAACCAGTACATTGCGATTGGCAAGCAGTTCTGGCGCAACACTGCTGACAACTTTCTTTTTGAAGCCAGTTTCCTTTTCAAGTGTGGCAATCTTTTCCTGAATGATTGTTTCGACTTTTTCAGCTGCTTCAACGGGCGAAGTCAGGCTTTTTATCGCTTCAAGAATGTTGTGAGTTTTAATGAAGCTGTTTGAAAGAGGAACGGTGCCGCGGTAGAGGTAGCCGCCGTTGGCATCGAGAGTTACCAGTTCGCCTTCTTTGACGACAATATCGGCTTCGCCACCCTTGAAGGTTACGGTGCGCTGTTCGAGGTTTATCTGAGCGTTGGCACAGCCAACCATGCAAGGTTTGTTCAGGGTAATTGATGTGATTGCCGCATGTGAAGTGCGACCCGGGAATATGGTCACTATGCCGTGCGCATTGTTGATTATGTAAAAGTCTGACGGCTTGGTGTTCTGCGCGAAATAAATGATGTTCTCGCGATTGGCTTTGATTTCTTCGAGTTTTTCGAGGGTGAGAACCAGAGTGCCCCAGGTAATACCGTGATTTATTGGCACGCCTTCGCTGACCGGTGGTTTCCATTCTCG
This sequence comes from Candidatus Rifleibacteriota bacterium, assembly GCA_029564115.1. The sequence goes on from JAKQQP010000208.1 coordinate 29,473, forward strand.
GAAACCTTCTTCAACACGAGGCACCGAAATGAAGGCATTGCTGGCACACATCCGCTCGATGCGTTTTCTGAATTCTTCCAGGCTGATTATGCCTTTCTTCATCATGTCTGTATCAACGACCAGTTTGGCGTAGGTACTGATGCTGGCACGTCTTGTCTGCAAAAGGTAAAGCCGGTCATCTTCGACGGTGAACTCGATGTCTAGATCGTGTTTAAGCTCATTTTCAAGAATATTTTTGTATTTGACCAGCTCATCTCTGATTTTCTCGGGTATCGCTGTGATCGATCGAGTGATAATATTGCCCATGACCACATCTTCGCCCTGCGTCATTTCACGGTATTCGCCAAAAAGCTCATCGTTGCCGTTGATTGGGTTACGGGTGAAAAGAACGCCGCTCATGCAGTTCGGGTTTTTATTGCCAAAGACCATCTGTTGAATGGTCACGGCAGTGCCATAAACAACTTCGATCGACAGTTCTTTAAGGTATTCTCTGACACTTTTTGAACGACTCGAAGCGAAAACCAGCTCGATACATTTGACGAGCTGCTCGAATGGATTGTTGAGAAAGGCGTCGCCAAGTTTTTCGCGCACAAGAGTTTCGGCGTTGCCGATGGCTTCATCGATCGTGCCGGCTTCGTCTTTTCTGGTGTCTATTTCGAGGGCCATGAGCACATTTTTGAGAAATCTCAGATAAATGCTGTTGGCAAAATTTTCGCCCGAGGTTTCAGCCAGTTTTCGACGCATTTCGGCGGTAATACCAACGTTGAGAATAGTGCTCATCGAGCCGGGCAGGGAAATGGTGGTGCCGGATCTCACCGAGACGAGCAGCGGGTTGGCCGGGTTGCCCAGCTTGCGCCCGCTTTTTCCCTCGAGTTGATCGAGATATTTTTTTATGGCTGCTCTGAAGCCTTCTTTGTCGAAATTATCGTTGAATATTTCGCGGCAGATCGGCAGCCCGAGAATGAACGCCGGTGGGATATTGACACCCAGATTGTTCATGTCGATTATGCCGTTGCCTTTGCCACCGAGGTAGGGGCGAACCTCGTCTGGCGTTTTCGACCAGGTGGTGGCGATGAAGTTGTCATAATTACCCTGAACGGCGGGCATTTCGGCCAGGCGGTATTTGCCGTAGAGGCTGCTTTCGGCGTTTTTGCTGGCAAGCTCGCGGTTGAGGAAAGCGATGATTTTTTCGATGAACTCATTGACCGCGTGAAATTCGGTGGTTCTGATGAAATTGTTGAAGAAGCGGTCTTTGATTGGCGAGAGGCTTGAAGTAGGCACTTTGTAAGCTTCGAGCACGTAATTGAGCATCTGGCCGAGGCGGTAGAAAATGTTCTTCTGCATGAACTGCTGCAGTTCTATGGCGATGTTATGCATGGTCCGCTTCGTTTTGAGGATGTCGATGGTTTCCATGGCATAGATTTCGTTGAGATCTTTGATAAGCTTGTCGTTCTTCTCGGGTATGATGCCCTTCTGGTTCAGCAGACCCATTAGAACCTTGACCAGCGAGATACAGTCTTTGATGTTGCTGAAGGTAACCGTTTCGTAATGGTTGTTCGTCAGGTCGTTGGTGAAGATAAAAACCAGCCGGCCAATGTCGAGGTCGAGATTGATAAAGTCGTAAAGCTCGATGCGCTTCTCGAAATACGATTTTTTGATCAGCATTTTGAAACTTGCCAGGCGCTTGAGGCAGTCGACGAGGTTATCGGTGTCTTTTATGTAATGGGCAGTGCAGATCTCGAGAAAAGTCTGCATCTCTTTTTTTAGAAAACATTTTTCAAAAAGACTGAGATTTTTTTCGAGATTATTTTTAACAGCGGTAATGTCGCCTTTTTCGTAATCCCAGAGGTAGGTGAGCTTTTCGTTCATTTCTTCAGCGAGGGCGATGAACTTCGGGTCTTCCTTTTCGGGGTCGACTCTGCCGGCCAGAGCCATGTAGCCGGCCTGGGCAATCGGATCTGAGTTTTTGTTTCTGATAAATTCGAGGTATGGGGTGAGATATTTGCTGAGAATGCGTGGCGAAAGCTTGCGATGCACTTCTTTGCGCAGATCGCCTGCGAATGAAAGCAGCGGGTCATTGCCGTTGCGCCCTTCTTCGAAGTATTCGGCAGCACTGCGGATATCGCCGATCAGGTCGCCGCCTCCGCTCCGAATGGGCAACTTTTTGAGAACCTCGCGAAAATAGTAGATATATTCGTTCGATGGGTTCTGCATGGTGTTGAGCGTGCGCAGTGTTTCGGCAAAAACTCTCTGGTAGATCGTCTCGATGTTCTCTTTAAAGTCTCTGTTGTCGTGTATCTTGTCTTCTTTATCCAATAGTCTGATATTTACTAAAACTGCGATGACTATATCTATTTTTTTTTCGAGGTCTGGTTCTGCACGCGAGGCAATTATCTTGTTTATTATTTTGTCCCAGGTGTTGAGCGGCACCATACCATGTTCAGCAGCGGAAATACCGGAGCCATTTTCAATCATTCAATCCCTCCCTCATGTGTCTATACTAAAACCAATAGCATTTTTTTTTATCGCTGTCTATTATTCAGAATGCTGTTTGCTCCTCATACTGTGCGGTTTTGCTATTGACTGTGCCGGGGCGCTGCAGTATAATCGGCCCACCTGCTGAGGCGGGTGCAGTCATCTAACATTATAGTTGAGGTTTTTATGAGCCAGTCAATCAGTAAAATTCTGACAATGTCGCCTTCAGATGCGGTTGTTTCGGTCAACGGGTGGGTAAGAACGAGAAGATCGAGCAAAAACGTCTCTTTTGTGGCACTGAATGACGGTTCAACCATCAAGAATCTGCAACTGGTCATAGACACCGATAAAGGTTTTGAGGGCATCGATGAAGAGCTGGTTGCCAAAATCACTACCGGTGCGTCTCTTTGCGCTGCCGGCAAACTGGTTGCTTCGCAGGGCAGTGGCCAGGCAGTCGAACTTCTCTGCGAAAAAATTACCGTTCAGGGGCTGGCTGATCCTGATGAATACCCGTTACAGCCCAAAAAACACTCTCTTGAATTTTTGCGGGAAATCGGCCATCTGAGATTCAGAACCAACGTATTCGGGGCAATTTTGCGTGTAAGACACGCCATGACTTTTGCCATTCATAATTTTTTCAACGAGCGCGGCTTTTTTAACGTTCATTCGCCTATTATTACCGGTTCTGACTGCGAAGGCGCCGGCGAAATGTTTCGGGTTACCACTCTGCCCGAAAAAGACCCGCCTCTCACCGAAGACGGTAAAGTCGATTTTTCTAAAGACTTTTTTGGCAAATCAACCAATCTGACCGTTTCTGGCCAGCTGGAAGCCGAACTCGCCGCCATGGCGCTCGGCAAGGTTTATACCTTCGGGCCGACTTTCAGAGCCGAAAACTCGAACACTACCCGCCATCTCGCCGAATTCTGGATGATCGAGCCCGAAGTTGCCTTCGCCGATCTCAACGACAACATGACTCTGGCAGAAGAATTTTTGCAGTATCTGATCAACTACGCTCTCGAAAACTGTGTTGATGACCTGGATTTTTTGAACAAGCGCCATATTGAAGAAAGCAAACTCAAACCCCAGGCCGAACGCGACGAAATGACTCTGCTCGAGAAACTTCAGTTCGTTCGTGACAACGGCTTCGAGAGAATTACCTATACCCAGGCCATCGAAATTCTGCAAAACAGCACTCCGAACAAGAAGAACAAATTCCAATACCCGGTTGATCGCTGGGGTATCGATCTGCAATCAGAACATGAACGCTATCTGGTCGAAAAGCATTTTAAAAAGCCGGTTATCGTCACCGATTACCCGCGCGAAAGCAAAGCTTTCTATATGCGCGTCAACCCCGATGGCAAGACCGTCGCGGCCATGGATATTCTGGTGCCTGGCGTCGGCGAAATTATCGGCGGTTCTCAGCGTGAAGAACGTTACGAAATTCTCCAGCAGCGTGCTGCCGAATTCAATATCCCCCTCGAAAGCATCTGGTGGTATCTCGATACCCGTAAATTCGGCTCTGTCGTTCATAGTGGCTTTGGCTTGGGTTTTGAACGTCTGTTGATGTTCATTACCGGTATGGGCAACGTAAGAGATGTTTCGCCGTTCCCCAGAACCCCAAAATCTGCCGAATTCTAAGCGCACAAAAACGCAACCGCCCTGGCACCGAAGTGTTGACGCCGGGGCGGTTGCTTTTTTATCTGTGAATTTGCCGGTTAAAGTTATTGTTCGTCGAGTTTTTCGCCGTTGACGATGCTTTCGAGAACATCGCAGTCAAGAATCTCAATTTTACTGTTGTTAACTTTGATTGCTCCGAGATCCTGCAGCTTCTTGAAGGTGCGGCTGAGAGTCGCAGGTATGGTGCCGAGCCGCGAAGCAAGCACGCCCTTTGTCTCCTCCAGCTCAACGATGCGGCTGCTGCCGCTTTCGCAGTTACGCATCAGGTATTTTGCCAGGCGGGCCGAAACATCTTTCAGCGACAGGTCATCGATTAGCTCAACGAACTGCCGTAGCCGCCGCGATAAAATGCCGAGCATATTCAAAAAGATCTCAGGCTGTTGCCTGCCGAGAGCAATAAAGCGGTCGCGGCCAAAATAAATGATCTCACATTCTGTTATTGCCGTTGCACAGGCTGGGTAAGCGGTTCCCTGAAAAACAGGGACCTCGCCGACAATCTCACCTTCGCCAAACTGGTGAATGACCTGTTCTCGGCCATCGCCACCGATTCGATAAATTTTTACAGTGCCGGAATTGATCAGATAGAAGCCGGTTGCTTCCTGATGCTGCATGAAAAGGGTCTGACCGGCCGGCAGTCGGCGCTCGACGGTAATCGAGGCCAGAGCTTCGAGAAATTCGGGCTGCATTTCCCGCAGCAGGTCACATTTGTTAAAACTGTCTGCCAGAGCTTGTTGCATCATGCCTCACAAAAAAAATAAAAAATATTTTTCGCTTTTGACTTAAGTCAAAGATAAAATGGGTCATTTCGTCCATAATAATAATGTAAGAAATCAAGAAAACCAAGGAGCAAAAAACATGGCAATGCGCAAAATCATCTCGATCAATGAAGATCTCTGCAATGGTTGCGGAAACTGCATTACTGGTTGCGCTGAGGGCGCACTGCAACTTGTTGACGGAAAGGCGAAGCTGGTAAAGGAAACCTATTGCGATGGTTTCGGCGACTGCATCGGCACCTGCCCGACCGGCGCTCTGAAGATCATTGAACGCGAAAGTGACGAATTCGACTTTGATCGCACCATCGAGCATGTTGAGAAATTGCGCGGTGAAGAAGGCGTTAAATTCATGCGCGAATCTCATAAGATTCACGAACAGAAAATGGCCGAAGCTGCAGCTCCACGTTCTGGAGGTTGCCCTGGCAGCAGAATGCGCATGATGAAGCCGCAGCAGACAGCGGCGGCTCCGGTTGCCGAAGGTGCCATGCCGGTCGTCATGAAATCAGAGATTTCTCAGTGGCCACTGCAGCTGCATCTGCTGCCGACAAAGGCCCCGTTTTTCGACAGTCGTGAAATGGTGGTTCTGAGCACCTGTTCGCCGGTAACCAGCCCTGATGTGCAGTGGCGTTACCTGCGTGGCCGTTCAGTGGCAATCGCTTGCCCGAAGCTTGACCGCACCGATGGCTATGTCGAAAAACTTGCTGAAATATTTGTTTCAAACAATATCCCCAGGGTGATCATACTTCGCATGGAAGTGCCTTGCTGTGGCGGCCTGACTGCAATGGTTAAAGCGGCACTCGAACTTTCAAAGCCGCAGGGGCTGGTCGTCGATGAAGTGACCATGAGTCTCGAAGGCGAAATAATCAAGACTAACCGAATATACTGACAAATCAAGGAGGCTTTGCTAAAATGAGTCAATTGTGGAAACCAGAAACTGTTGTTAACTTTGCTGAATTCGTTACCTATGCAGAGGGTTCTATTGTAAGCAAGACTTTGATGGATAAACCGGCAGGCAGTCTGACGCTGTTTGCCATTGCTAAAGGGCAGGGGATATCTGAACATAAATCGCCTTATGACGCTACAGTACAGGTGATCGAAGGTGAAGGCAGCTTTCAGGTAGCAGAAAATGTCTACAAGGTTAAAGCTGGTGAGGGGCTTGTAATGCCGGCCAATATTCCGCATGCCGTTCTGCCTGGCGAAGGCTTCAAAATGCTGTTGATCATGATCAGGTCAAAAAATGAGTGATCTTGTCGGGTGCCTTTGCGCCGCTCGCACTTCTTTGTTTCGTTCATAAATGGTCGTTTCAGGCCGTTTACAATAATTTAAGTATCAATAAAAATTTAAGGAGAGACTAAAGTCTGGGTATGTTCTGTTATCAGTGTCAGGAAACTGCTGCCTGCAAGGGTTGTTCAATTAAAGGCGTCTGCGGCAAACAGCCGGAAACCGCCAATCTCCAGGATCTTCTGATCTTCATTCTCAAAGGCATCGGTGAACTGGGTGAACTAGCTGCAACAAAAGGCATGATCACCAATGAAATCGGCGAATTCGTCTGCAATTCTCTGTTCATGACTATTACCAATGCCAACTTTGATGACGACCGTTTTTATGCCCAGATTGACCGCGCCGTAGAAGTCAGAGACAGCCTGAAAAGCAAACTCACTGCTGCCGGCGTTAATGTTGCCGGTCTCTCTGAAGCCACCACCTGGAAACCAGCCAGCAAGGCTGATTATCTTGCCAAAGCAGAAAAAGTCGGCGTTCTCGCTACCGAAAACGAAGATGTCAGATCTCTGCGCGAACTGTTGATTTACGGTCTCAAGGGTGTGGCCGCTTATGCTGAACACGCTGCCGTTCTCAAACATCATGACGAAAATATCAACAAATTTTTGGTTAAAGCTCTTGCTTCGACCACCAAAAACCTCAGCGTCGACGAAATGGTTGGCATGGTTATGGAATGCGGTCAGATAGCCGTTACTACCATGGCTCTGCTCGATAAGGCCAACACTTCGACCTATGGCAACCCCGAAATCACCAAAGTTAAAATCGGTGTCGGCAAACGCCCTGGCATCCTCGTTTCCGGCCATGATCTGCGCGATTTCCATGATCTGCTCGAGCAGACCAAGGATGCCGGCATTGACATCTACACCCACAGCGAAATGCTGCCGGCCAACTATTACCCGACCTTCAAAAAATACAGCCATTTCCATGGCAACTACGGCAACGCCTGGTGGAAACAGGATACCGAATTCGCCAGCTTCAACGGGCCGATCCTCATGACTACCAACTGCATTGTGCCGGTTAAAGATTCTTACAAAGACAGAATCTACACTACCGGTAATGCTGGCTACCCCGGCGTTAAACACATTGCTGACCGCGTTGGCGAAGGCAAAAAAGACTTTTCGGCCATCATCGCTCAGGCCAAAACCTGTCAGCCCCCGACAGAAATCGAAACCGGTGAAATCGTTGGCGGCTTCGCTCACAATCAGGTTCTCGCCCTTGCCGACAAGGTCGTTGATGCAGTTAAGAGCGGTGCTATCAAAAGATTTGTGGTCATGGCCGGCTGCGATGGTCGCCAGAAAAATCGTCAGTATTTCACCGACGTTGCCCAGGGCCTGCCCGAAGGCACAGTCATTCTGACTGCCGGCTGCGCTAAATATCGCTATAACAAACTGCAGCTCGGTGATATCGGCGGAATCCCCCGCGTTCTCGATGCCGGTCAGTGTAACGACAGCTACTCTCTCGCGGTAATAGCTCTCAAACTCAAAGAAGTATTCGGCCTGAAAGATATCAATGAATTGCCGCTTTCATTCGACATCGCCTGGTATGAACAGAAAGCCGTAGCGGTTCTGCTGGCTCTGCTGTTCCTGGGTGTCAAGAAAATCCGCCTTGGGCCGACACTCCCGGCCTTCCTGTCGCCGACAGTCGCCAAGGTACTTGTCGAAAAATTCGATATCAAGCCCACCGGCGAAGTAAAAGCCGATATCGAAGCCATGATGAACGCAAACTAAAAGTTTCGCTCAACTTGTTTTTCAAACCCCTGTCGCAGCCAGCCGGCTACGACAGGGGTTCTTCTTGAATCGGCCTAAAAAAAGAAATCCGGGTTATACCCGGACTGAAAAATAAGGAGGCAAACAAATCCATAAACCCTTTCGACCGAAAATGATATTTCCTTAACCATAAAATTTCTGGCAAAGGCGTACAAACAAAGACATTGGCAACAATCCACACACCGCAAAATTCCTCCCTGATCACCGACAAATATATATTTTTTTTCAAAAAATTGACCGGGATGAGCTTTTACGCAGTTCATGTGCCTGGGCAGGAGATATCAAAGATGTTTGTGGTATCATGGCCGGTAGTTTTGCTGTATGTTGTCGAGACTTTCTGCTTCTAAGGAAAACGATGGAAAATCTTTTACTCTTCGAAAAAAATGATTTTATTACCGAACTGAGCGAAGAAAATACCCCGGGGCATCTCGATCAGATCGAGATGTTTTATGAAGATACTGATCAACTGTTCAAGTCTATATCTGAAGTTATTCCGGCAAGTCAGCTCGCTGTGACTTATGCGACTGTTCGCAACGCCGCTGCAGCCCCTTCGACCTCTGCTGTTGAGCCTGACGGTTATCTTCTGCACTGGCCTGACCACAAAAATGGTCTCAGTTGTGTAATTCGCAGCGATGCTCAGGGCCAGCAAAACTCGCTGCAGGCAGTGTTTCCATTTTGTAATGAAGGTGTAGAATATCTTTGCCGGCTCGATAAAATCAGGCTGTTTCACAATCGTCTCGAGGCGCAGCTCAAGGTCATGGCCGGTGCTGACGAAGAATTGGCACTGACCTTCTATGATGCGCATTATCTCGCCGATCGGTTTGTTTATCGGCAGGGTTGTTCTTACCGTTTTATTATCAGAGCTTTTGCCTATTGTTGTGATGTCATCAGTAATGCCGACGAAGATATCGGCTGGGCCCTTTTCAATCGGCCTGATCTTGGCGCTGATCATTATGAGGTGCAGGGCCCTGTCGAGTCGGTTGCCGAACTTGAACAACCCATGCTGGGGCAGAAAACTTCGAAGATCAGAATCGTAATCGGGCGAACATCAGAAGGCGAAGATTGTCACCTGGACATCTTCGTTACCCAAAAAGTTCTTGGCTCCGCCAGCCTTCCCAGGCCAGGCGATAACATTCAGTCTGTAATCTGGCTGCAGGGGCATCTATGGGGCGAAGAACCCGCTCCCGAATCATAAAAACCTTTCAGTTGGCTAAATTATATAAACGATTTGTTACAGCAGTTTTTTATCCGTGTTTATCCGGGTTCATCAGTGGCTGATTGTTAATCGGCAGCCAGGCTGTTTATCCATGGATAAAAATCAGTTACTTGTTAAGGAAATCGGCTCTATGACCAGCAATTCTTTGCCAGAGATTCCTGATTCGCGTTCTGAAAATTTTCACGGTCAGTTGATTGAATTCGGGCGCTTTCTTGAACGTGAGTGTCGTCCGGGTGGGCGACACGATTTAAAGAACTGGCCAAATGCTGTCTGGCATAAAATTATAGAGCGAATGCTGCTCGGGCTGAACGAATTTATGAGTTATTCGTCGCCAGAACCTGTTTTGCTGCAATGGTACAATTCAGGGGTTTTGGTTAAAGTTGCCGGAAAAATTCTGGCTTTCGATGTTCTGCCTGTTCCCAGGTATTATAATTGGCCTGAGCCGCAGGGCTTGACCGATAAACTTGCCGAAATCATCGACGTTCTGGCAATTACCCACGCTCACGCAGACCATTTCGACGAAAAACTCGCCGCCCGCTGTGCAGAGTTGGGGAAACCAGTGCTTATGCCTGTGGGAGCCATCGAAAGTTTTTCCGGCATAACTGTTCTGGGTAACGGCAAAATGTTTAAATGCGGGCCTGTCAGTCTGAAGGCTCACCGCGCCTGCCATGTCTGGCGAGATAACCCTGATGACGTGGCGACTGCAACTTTTGAAGTCTGTGCTGCAGACAATTTTAGCATGGTTTTTTGTGGCGATTCAGATTACACCAAAGATTTGTCGGTAATAACCTCGCAGCCCGACCTGATGTTCATTACCTGGCGAAACCCAGGCCCGGAATATGAAGATGGCCACCCGGCTCAACAGGCCTGTACAACCGATGCAGTGAACCTGGCGATTGCGAAGTTTGCCCCCAGGCAACTGGTTTTAGAACATTACGCCGAGCTCGATCATATCTACAAAGGGTTTTCGGCCAGCTACGAGATGGCAATAGATCTGATCAAAAACCTGCAGGTTCCGACAAGAATACATTTCTGGGGCGATATTTTTACTCTTTGAAGCTGTTGTCTGTCGGCAGCTGGCAACGGTTGTCGAAGTTCTGAGTCTGTTGAAGGTGCTTTATCTTGTCAAGACAATCAGCCGGTCTTCGATTTTCAGATTGCGAAAACCCAGCTTTTTTTCTATCCAGGCCAGAGATTGTTCTCTATAGGCGCTTTCAGCTGAAAAGCGCGATTCCGTAAATAGGGTCTAGCCCTGTGTCACACTTGAGTCTTTGGTTTGCTGTCATTTCTATGAGGGAGCCAGCTCGACGTGGCAATCCCATTGGCAGAGCGATTAGCTGAGAGCTCGCTTATGCCTGCGGCATGCCGCTTCGTCGCTACGCTCCCCGCAATGATAATTTTTAAACATGTATTCAATTTTGCCAAACCACTGGATTGCAATCTCTACTTTATTGGGCTTTTAAAGTCTTTACCCAGCCAGACGTCATATTTACGTCGATCCAGTCCATCTATTCCCTTTTGTTAACCATTTCCCAGCTAATTATTCACTCTTTATCTGCGTCTATCCGAGTTCATCCGTGGCTGCGCTTCTTACAATTTCATCCGCGTCCATCCAGTTCGAATTCAAGGCTGAATGTCTCGCCGGCGGTAAGATAGGGGTAATAGCATAAAACCCGGCTTTTTTCGTAGGCAACCGTTTCATCAGGCGCACAAGTGAAATTGCCGGTGCTGACGGAAGTCGGAACAACTATGAGAAAAGCCTGGCGGCGACAGGCAGGCTGCGGCACGGCCGGTAAAGCAAATTGTTTTTTCCCGGCCAGGGTTTTAAGCTGACCGTCTGCCAGTCGGCAGCAGATGTGGCTGCCGTGGCCGGATTTCCAGGGTTCGGCAAGAGTCAGGGAGGCGATGCCGCCGCCGATTGCGCCATCTATGCGGTAAAAGTTTGAGGTGAGAATGTTGCCGTTTTCGTCGATGAATGGCGAATTGGCCATTTCCGGCAGCCAGAGCTGGGTGTATAGCTCTTCGTATTCGAAAAGATTGAAATTGCTGAATATTGTCTGGTGCGAAAAAGAGCCATTTTTATCGATCACGAAGATTGAAGTGCAGCCATAATTGCCGATTGTGTAAGATCTTATGTCGGCTGAATTGGCGCAGACCATACGGGCATATTTGCGTACTGTGGCAAACCAGGGTTCATCGTTGAATTCGTCTCTGATGCCCGGCATCAGCTCTGAATCCACAACTCGTTGCAACTCGGCTGTCGTCAGAAATGGCATTTGCGGCTTGATTCTACGGGCCTGTTTCAGGTGTCGGCCAGCGGCATCATTGCGGTTAAGCAGCTCCATGACCCGATAGAGGGCATAAAAGCCCGTAGCACGCAACCCTTCGTCGCCCGGCAACCCAACCGCAAGTCTGAAGGCTCCGTAAGCTTTTTGCAGGTCGCCTTTGCAGACAAGGATTCTACCGTAATAAAACTGCATGAGCATGTTCATCGGGTCTTTGCTGAGTGACTGCTCGGCTTCTTCGGCCGCTTCTTCATAGCGGCCGCTGAGCAGCAGGGCCTGAATGACCTTCAGGCGGAGATTGTGAAAGTCCGGGTGCTTGTCGATGCGCTGACGCAGCACATTTATGGCCTTTTCGAAATCCATTATGGAGAAATAGCACTCGCTTTGTGCCACGGCTATAATGTTATTTTCGGGTAGACGTTCAGTCAGATGCTCGCCTACTTTTATGGCTTCTGTATAGTTGCCGAGGGTTTCGAGGCAGAAAAACAAGGCAAATTCGAAGTCGTAATCGTCAGGGTAAAGCTGCAGCATCCTTGAAGCCTGTTTACGACCTTCTTCGTAATCTCTGAACAGAAATATCTGGCGTGAAAGCTCGTATTTTCCACGGTCTTTGTCGTTTTCGCTTTGCGCCATGGCGGCTGTGGCTGTGAACAGCTTCTTTATTTCGGTGCTTTCTGAGATTGTGTTGAGGGCGAAGCTGAGCAGAAAAAGAATGTCAGTGTTTTCCGGCGCCGTTTCAAAAGCCTGGCGCAAGTCTTCGATTGCCTCGATGACGGCAAAGTTTTCTAGAAATTTGCGTCTGGCAATGCGTAAAAAGTTTTTCGCCACTGTTTCCGGCGTATCTGCCGCTTTTTTCGGTCTGGATTCATTTGTCGTTTCGCCGGCTCGAATTCTGACCGGCCGGTTTTCTTTTAAAAACCAGCCTTTGAGCATTTCGGTGAAGCCGCTGAACCAGTTTGCCTGAGAAGCCTGCTGCTTAAGACTTTCAGCCAGGTCGTCAGCGGTCTGAAAGCGTCGGGCCGGGTTTTTCTCGAGACATTTCAATATTATGCCTTCCAGGTCGGCTGAAATATTGGGGTTAAGCTGGTGGGGCGGTTGAATGTCGCCTTGAGTGATCGATGCTACTATTGCCGCCGGATCATCCCCTTTGATCGGATGTTTCAAAGTTACCAGCTCGTAAAGAACCAGGCCCAGACTGTAGATATCTGTCTGAGCCGTTACTTTGCCACGCTCGCCCATCAGCTGCTCAGGGGCCGCAAAAGAAAGAGTGCCCATGAACTGTTCGGTTTTTGTCAGCTCGCTGTCATCTCTCTGCTTGACCAGCCCGAAGTCGATCAATTTGACTCTGTTATCATCGTTTATCAGAATATTCGATGATTTTATGTCGCGGTGGATGATACCGTTATGGTGAGCTTCGGCCAGCGCTTTTGCTGCAGACAACATGAGCCGCCGCACCCTGTCCGGGTATTCCGGGTCAGATAGAGGGTCGGTCGTCTGATCCTGTAGAAAAAAGGCGGTGCCGGGGGTAGCTTCACGCAGATAACCCGAAAATTTCAGGTCATTGAGAGAGTGCCCGGCATAATGAATGAAACGGCAGCGGGCGACAAAGTCGCGAATTGACCAGCCATCGACGTATTCCATGATAAAAAACGGTTGAGCATGGTATTCGCCATAACTGTATATTTTCACTATCGATGGGTGATCGAGCCGGGCGATCGCCGAAGCTTCACGCAGAAATCTGGCTCTGCCGATCTTGTCATTGGCGGTTCGGTGCATGATTTTTATGGCAACCTGCCGGCCAAGTGTTTCGTCGAAGCCTTTGAATACCGTTCCCATGCCGCCGGAGCCTATTTCGGCTTCAATTTTGCAGCCGTTGACTATGGTGCCGATGGTTGGCAGGGCATTGATTTCACTCATTTTGTTTTCTCTGCGGGCTTGCCGGTCTGCTGGCCGGGCAGGTGGCGGCCGAAAAAGTGATCAGGGTGAAAAAAGCCGAATCCCGGGTGTTTGCGGGCGACATTTTCGGCAAATCGGCGGTCGGCGTTTGAATGATCGGTGCCGGGAGTTCCGTCTGGTTTTTGATCATGGCCGCGTTTCCAGGCGGCGTCACCAACCATGAAGCTTGCTGCCCAGTTTATGGCATAGCCCTGCATGTCGAGCAGGCGTTCAAGGCGCCAGGCCATGCCCGGTTCGGGTTTGCGGTCCTCATTGTAAAACTCGGCATAGTCGTAATAATTAAAGAGTATGCCCTTTTCAGCGAAAGTGATCAACATTGCCTGCATGGCCTCTTCGACCTCGGCGTGGTCGATATACCCAAGTTCGATGCCTGCCTGATTTGAGACTATGGCAAGAAGATATTTTTCTTCTGCAAGATTTTGCAGCCTGGCAAAACAACGCTCGTGAACGATCAGGTCTGAGTGCCCGTGCGGTGATGGTCGACCGCTGCGCGAATTTCTGAGGGTTTGGTCGGCATCGAAAAAAGCGACGCGAACTCTTCTGTCCGGTAAGTTTTCCGGTAGAAGCAGCGTGCGTCGCTTTTCTGGCAGTCTAAACCTGTGTTGCGTCATGCGTTGCTTATTTCAATACCTTTTTGGCCAGCTTTTCGAACATTGTCAATTCTGGTTCATGGCTCATAATAGCCTGTTTCCAGAAGTCTGCGCTTTCGAGGTCAGCTTTTATGGCTTTTTTCGCTACTTTGTGCGCCATGTCGCTGCCCGAAAGCTTCAGGAAATTCTGATATTTCGGCAGAAAAGCCCTGCCTTCGCGCCGGAACATTTCAAAAAGGCCACGGCTCAACAGGTAACCAAATGTGTAGGGGAAATTGTAAAAAGTTACGCCGCTGATATAGAAATGCAGCTTTGAGGCCCAGAACATCGGGTTGGCGCCATCACGTTCCAGCAGGTCGCCAAACTGGGTTTCCATGCTCTTTACCATCAGTTCTTTCAACTGTGATACACCGACTTCACCGTTCATTCGCGCTTCATGGAACGCTTTTTCGAAGTTGAATCTTATGGGAATATCTATCAGAAAAGCGATGCCGTGATTGATTGTATTGGTGAGGACATTGAGCTTCTGCGCATCACTGACCGAGGCGTCGTTAAGAATGCCATCAGCCAGAACCATTTCGCCAAAAGTCGAAGCCGACTCGGCGAGCGTCATAGGATATTCCTGTAAAAAGGGTCTGAGGCCGTTCAGCTGGTAGCTGTGAAAGGCATGCCCTATTTCATGAGCCAGCGTGGAAATATCGTTCATGCTGCCGGCAAAGCTCATAAACACGCGCGATTCTTCGGTCAGCAGAGAGCCGGTGCAGAATGCCCCCGGGCGCTTGCCTTTTCTCGGCTCTGATTCGATCCATTTGTTTTTTAGAGCCATTCTAAAATATTGCTGCAGTTCAGGGTAGGCGACCCCAAAAGCGTTGTCGACCATTTTTACGCATTCATCCCAGTTGTAGCGGTTCAATTCGGGTATGGCGAGCGGCGCTTCGCAGTCATACCACGCCAGTTTCTTCTGACCCAGAGCCTTTGCCTTTGCTTTGCCTATTTTTTGTATGAACGGTCGACAGTCAGCGATAGCCTGGAACATGGCATCGAGGGTTTTGCGTGAGATGCGTGACTGGGCGAGGGCGACATCGAGAAAATGGTCGTAGCCGCGTTTCTTGTTGAGAATCAGGCGGGTGCCGGCAAGAGCGTTGAGAGAGGCGGCGCAGACGTCTTCCACGCCTTCCCAGGCTTTGTTACCATGCTCGAATGCCGCCTGGCGGACCCGGCGGTCGGCATCCTGCATCACTGAGCGGCATTGTGCCATCGGCAGAGTTTCGACACGACCATCCGGCCAGTGCATTTCGAAGGTCAGTTTTCCTGATATTGTGCTGTAGAGGCGATCCCATGAACTGAAACCATCGACGCTCAAGTCGGAGGCCAGAGATTCGAGTTCGCTGCTCATGGTTTTTTGCGAATCCTGTCGCATTTCTTCCAGGAAAAATTTAACGTCGGCAAGTTTTTTGCGGGCGACAAAAGTGCCAAAATCTTTTTTGTCCGCTTTTTTCAGGCCCATTTTCATGAAAATTACTATCTTGCCGAATTCGGCACTGATACCGTCAATTTCAGCAGATTCTCTGTTGTAGTCTTCGTTTGCTGCATCAGCAGCGTTCAGGCAGCCTATATACGAAGCAAAATGCGATAATTTGCGGAGCAACTGCTCAAAATCGAGAAATACTTTTTCCCATTTTGGCTGATTGGATGCATCGAGAGTTTTCAGGCCGGCTGCCGTTTTTTGCAAGCTGGTGATGCCTTCTTTCAGCTCTTTTTTAAAGGCTTTCATTTCGGGGCCGTTGAATTTTTTGAAGTAGCTGTCGAGGTTCCAGACGGTACCTTTAGTCATTGTTCTATCCTTGTATGGGAATTTTTATTTTTTATATCATATTCCCCACTCTCACTGCCACAGATTTAAAGCCGTCACCTTAAAAACGTTTTGGGCTGACAGCTTGAAAATTGAGACTGTGAGAATTATACTCCGGGTCTGATAAACAGGAGAAGCTGGTATGATTGAAGTTACTCAGGCCGCAACCGAAGCATTTCGACACCCGTGGCTCGCCGGTTTGATTTTTGTTGGCACTTTTGTTCTGATTTCTTTCCGGCGGCTGAGTATGCTGCCGATCGGCAGGCCGTCAGCCGCTCTTCTTGGAGCGGTTCTTATGGTAGCTTTTGGGGTCGTCGAACCGGAAGAAGCTTATCGGCTGGTTAACTGGGATACAATTTGCCTGCTGCTCGGAATGATGATAGTTGCTGAACACCTTCGTGCCGCCGGTCTTTTTGATATTTTTTCGCGTCTGACCGAAAAAATATATTCTCCTTTTGGTCTCTTGGTTTTGGTTGGCGCAGTAGCCGCCTTATCGTCTGCTGTGCTCGTTAATGACCCTGTATGTGTAGTGATGACGCCGCTGGTTCTTGAGATCTGTCGTCGCAAAAGGCTCAAACCTCTTCCTTACCTTATCATGCTTGCTACCAGCAGCAATATTGGTTCGAGCCTCACTTTGACCGGCAATCCGCAGAATATGATTATCGGCAATCTTTCAAAGCTGGGTTTTCTCAGGTTTATGCTGCTGATGGCGGCGCCTTTTTGTGCTGCCATGCTGGTCAACGTTGGCCTGGCATGGCTGTTTTACCGTAACGGGCTCAAGTCAGATGACGATTTACCGGTTCGCCCGGCTGACGCCATTCCACGTGAAAGCCGACCGGAGGGAATCATAAAAACGCGGCGGCTTCGTATCGGCTTGACCGGGCTTGCTGTGGCCTGTGCCGGTTTTGTCAGCGGCTTTTCCATGGCGTTTTCGGCGCTTGCCGGGGCGGTTATCGTAATTACCTTTCATCGCGAAGATCCTTCTGAACTGCTCGAAAAAATGGAATGGTCGTTGCTGATGTTTTTTGCCGCTCTGTTTGTAGTAATTGGCGGGTTGCAGACCAGCGGTCTGGCAAGGGCTCTTACTGAATGGTCTCTGCGCCTGATTGCCGGTGATCTGGATGCTCAAGTCTGGATATTCTCGGGTGTGACTCTGGTCGGTTCAAACCTGCTTTCAAATGTGCCTTTCGTTCTTCTGGCCTCGCAAAGCGTGCCTCAGATGACTACACCGGAGCTTTTCTGGTGTCTGCTGGGTTTTGTCAGCACTATTGCCGGAAACCTGACAATTTTCGGTTCGGTCGCCAACATGATAGTTGCTGAAACCGCCCGCAATGACTGCCCGATATCTTTCTGGGCATTTGCCCGTTTTGGGATCCCATCGACAATTCTTTCTCTGCTGGCCGGGGTTTGGCTGCTCAGCCATATTCTTACCATGGCATTGTGACTGACAGGCCTTTGCCGGTAAGAATGACAAAACATGCAGTTTGCGGGCATTGCCCGAAGCTCTGCTTTCTGCTATAATCCACAAGCTTGAAACAGGTATTAATTCCATTTATAGTTGCCTGGGGGGCCGGCATGCTGCTGGTTCCACTGGTGAGACGCATTGCCCTGAACCTTGGTCTGGTCGATCGGCCCGGTGGCCGTAAGATTCATAAATCGCCGATTCCAAGGGTCGGGGGTGTCGCTCTTTATCTCGGCGGGCTGATCGGAGCTTTGCCGTTTCTGTCAGAAAGCAGCGAAACTCTTGGCATCATGCTTGCGGGCACTTTTATTTTTCTTATCGGCCTGCTTGACGATCTTATAGATCTGCAACCCCGTGTTAAACTTGGCGGGCAGGTTTTTGCCTGTCTGATTCTTCTCTTTTTTGGTGTCAAGATCAGTTTTGTCACCGACTTTATTTCTGGCAAAGGTCTTGTCGCTCTTGGCCTGTTGACTTACCCACTGACCCTTCTTTGGGTAATTGGCCTTACCAACACGGTAAATCTCGTCGATGGCGTTGACGGGCTGGCGGGGGGCATCGTTTTCATTGCGCTTGCCACTCTGCTGTCGGTTAGACTCGCCACCCCCCACATGCAGGACCCTGAGCTGATAAGCAATGTCATGGTCCTTTCAGCGGCTATTATGGGTTCACTGTTTGCGTTTCTCAGGTTCAACATTTTTCCGGCCGTTATCTTTATGGGCGACTCTGGGGCATACTATCTTGGTTTTATGACCGCCGCCCTTTCGATTGCCGGTGCAGCCAAGGGTTCTATTCTTTTCCCGCTTATCGTGCCTCTCATTGCGTTCGGTCTGCCGGTGCTCGACGTGCTGTTCGCTATTCTGCGTCGTTACTTCAAAAAAGTCCCCATTTTTCAGGCTGACAAGGAACACCTGCATCATCGTCTGTTGCAGCGAGGTTTTTCGCAGCGCGACACCACTCAGTTCCTCTGGATGGTGTCATGTTGCTTCGGTTTTGTGGCTATTTTGGCAGCAGATATTCCGCATCGCGGCGTTCAGGTAATTTCGGCCATTTTGCTGGTTTTTCTTGTGTTTCTATGCATTTCGACTTTTATCAGGAAAAGCAATGTTAAAAAATAATCATTGCTTTGCAGGGATCTACCTGCAGGAACAATCGCGGCAGCATCTCACCAGTTCTTTTGCCAATGGCCGTATTGCTCAAACCTATCTTTTTGCCGGCAAGGAATCGAGTGGCAGGCTGACGACCGCTCTTGCTTTTGCCGCTCTTCTTCAGTGCCAACAGCCGGTAACGAATGGAAGCGGCATGATCGATTCTTGTCAACAGTGCGAGTCGTGTTTGCGCATCGCCTCTGGCAGCCACCCTGATGTCAACCTGATAACTCCTGATGGCAACGAAATCAGGATAGACCAGGTTCGCGCCATGCAGGATACAGCCTCATTAAAGCCGGGAATGGGGAAATGGCAGGTTTTTATTCTCGACCCGGCTGAGCGCTTGAACGTCTCTTCAGCGAACAGTCTGCTCAAAATTCTCGAAGAAGCCCCGTCGCATGCAGTGTTCATACTGATTGCCCGTGATACATCTTCGGTTTTGCCAACTGTTCTGAGTCGTTCCGAAATTGTCAGGTTCTCTGTTCCGTCGCATCAGGAATCACGCGCCGCAGTTGCTGATGTTTTCGGCTTGTCTGCTGCTGAGGCGGCGGTCTGTTATGCGCTTTCAGAGGGGCGCTTCGGGCAGTCCCTCAATATCGCTGCCGTTTATAATGAGCTGCAATTCCCTTCTGACTTGAAAAGCAGCCATACGGAGTATCTCGTTCAGATCGAGATGCTGGCTCAGTATCACCAGGAAGAATTTTCCAGGGCTACAACTCTCGATCAGGCACTGAAGCTGGTCGGGCAGATCGGGCAGGCACGCTTCGTTCCCCTGGAGGCTGCCCGCAAAGCTTTTTGTCGGTCGCTGGTCATGAATACCGGTTTGCCGGCTGCGTTCGCACTTTTGTTTTCAGATGCCCTGACCAGTCGTCTCGACCGTTCGGTCTCGCTGATGAAAAAAAGTTTTGAACCATTGCTTGCTGAGGCTAAAAAAAGTTATCCGGCCGCTTTGCTGAAGGAAATTGACTCGCAACTGTCTTCGGCAGTGGAGCGCTGGTCTGTCGAGCAGCTTGAAGAATTTTTTTTCTGCCTTGCCAACTGGTATGCTGATGCTTTGCTGGCCGCTTGTGGCGCTGATGAAACATTGCTGTTGAACCTTGACCGCAAAGAAGATATCATTACTCTCGCAAAGGTTGAAGGCATTGCCTTGTTGCGTGCCCGCATCGAATTGATTGAAAAAAGTGTCAGTCATTTGCGACGCTATGTTCAGCCTTTGCTGATTCTCGAAAACTTACTGACGCAGATCGGAGGACCCGAAGCGTGAATCAATATGTTGCCCTTAGACTGCGCAAGCTGCCGTCTGTTTACTGGGCTCTCAAACCCGAAAATATCGATATCGAGGCGACCCAGGATGTTGTAGTGACAACTCAGCACGGTTGCGAAGTGGCTCGTGTTCTGGAGGTCGTCGACAAAAGGCCTGCAAGCTATAAAGAAGAATCCGAGCCATTTGTAATTGAAATTCAGCGCGTGGTCGATGCTGAAGACCGCGAAAAGCTGGCGGAACTGCGCAGAAAAGAAAAAGAAGCTTTTTTGCAGGCCCGCGATAAAATCGCTCATCATCAGTTGCCCATGAAGCTTCTCAAAGCTGAATTGCTCTATGATGCCAGTCGATTGATTCTGTATTTCAAGTCTGACAACAAGGTCGATTTTCGCGACCTTCTCAAAAGTCTGGCCGGGCTTTTCAAGACACGCATCGAGTTGAGACAGATTGGTGTGCGTGACGAAACCAAACTGCTGGGTGGCATTGGCTGCTGCGGCAAAGAAGTATGCTGCGCCCAGTTTATGAGCACATTTTACCCGGTTTCGACCAAGATGGCCAAAGAGCAGAATCTAAGCCTCAACCCGGCCAAGTTGTCGGGCATCTGTGGGCGTTTGCTGTGCTGTCTGGCTCATGAACACGAGTATTATGCATCGTTTCATGGCAAGTTTCCAAAAATTACTGCCGAAGTTGTTGTTGGCGCTGAAACTGCCAGAGTCATGGATATCAATTACATCACCAGAAAGATTATGGTGGGTTTTCCGGATCGTCGCAAAGCCACTTACGAACTCGACAAAGTGTGTGGTCGAAAAGACCAGACAACCGGCCGTAACCTCTGGTGGATCAGCATTCCCGGAGCAGAAGAACCAGATCTGGGTATTCTGCTTAAAAACCTTAACCCGCCAGGCACTGGTAAAAAGAAGAAAAAAGGTGATGGACCTCAGCCTCACAAAAAAGACGAAGTCGATCGACAAAGGGGTTCCGAAGAGGGCAAGAGTTCTCGCAAGCCTGAACAGAAGCCTGCGCCCGAGCCCCCGGTTGATGAATCCGATTCGGATTTTGGTGAAGAATGAGAAAATGCCTGTCGAACTTATTCTGAAATCATGATATACTCGACAGACTTATTGCCCGATCCCGGGGTCGGTTGTTTCGCTTCCGGGGCAGAAAAGCGAGGGAGTTCAGTGTCACGCATAGGATTAATAGCAGGTAGTGGAAGGTTTCCGCTGTATTTTGCTCAGGCAGCAAAACAGGGCGGTAATGAAGTTGTAGCAGTAGCTATTCGTGAGGAAACGTCGCCCGAACTTGAAAAGCTCGTCAACCAGATCAACTGGTTCCATGTCGGCGAATTACAGGGAATGATCGATACCTTTCTGAATGCTGGTATCGAAAAGATCGTCATGGCCGGCAAGATAACCAAGACCCTGATGTTCGACCGGATCAGACCCGATGCTCGACTGATGAAGGTTTTTGAAAAAACGCCTATTCGCAATGATGACGCTTTACTGCGCCAGCTCAGCGAAGAATTTATTGCTGAAGGCATTCATGTTTGTGATTCGACAACTTTTCTTTCTGTTCTACTGCCAGAAAAGGGCATTTTAACAAGTCGTCAGCCAAGCGAAGACGAATTGCTCGACATCAAATACGGTCATGAAATCGCCAAACAGATTGCAGGCCTTGATATCGGCCAGACCGTGGTCGTTAAAAACCGGGTGATTCTCTCGGTTGAAGCGATCGAGGGCACTGATCAGGCTATTTTGCGTGGCGGTCTGCTTGGAAATGGCGAAGTTACAGTGGTTAAAGTTGCCAGGCCCAAGCAGGATATGCGTTACGATATACCGACCGTCGGGGTCGATACCATTCGCAATCTAATTTCTGCGAAAGCCAGATGCCTGGCTTTTGAAGAAAAAAAGACGTTGCTTCTCGATCGTGAAGAGGTGATTAAACTGGCTGATTCTGCCGGAATTGCCATCATGGTCATTTGACCTGGCCGCTGTATAGACGAGGTAAATAATGAACAGTCAAAGCGTTAATATAGGAGTCGTCGGTATCGGTCATCTTGGTAGACATCATGCCAGGCTTCTTGCAGAAATAAGCGGTGCCCATCTGGTAGGTATTGCCGATGTCAACGAAGCTGCCGGTCGCGAAGCTGCCGAAAAATACAATGTTCCTTATTTTAAAGATTACAGGGAGCTGGCTGCCATAGCCTCCGCTGTGACAGTTGTAGTTCCGACCTTTCTTCACCACGAAGTTGCCCGCTTTTTTCTCGAAAGAAATATTCATACCTTCATCGAAAAGCCAATAACCAAGACCCTTGAAGAAGCTAACGATCTGGTTGCGCTTGCCGGTGAGAAGCAGCTTACGCTTCAGGTTGGCCATGTTGAACGTTTCAATGCCGCCATCATCAAGCTGCAGTCCCTTTGCGAAAGCCCGCGATTTATTGAATGCCAGCGCATGGGGCCCTTTTCGCCACGCATTCAGGATGTCGGCGTCGTTCAGGATCTCATGATACACGATATCGATATCGTTCTTTCATTGGTAAAATCGCCGATCAAGCGCGTCGATGCCGTTGGAATACCTGTTCTGACTGAAAATGAAGACATTGCCAACGCCCATATCGTTTTTGAGAACGGCTGTATCGCGAATCTTACCGCTTCCCGTATCAGTGATGAAAGAATTCGAAAACTTCGCATTTTCGAAATGGATAAATACTGCTCTCTTGATTACGCCAATCAGGCGATAACACTGCGTCGTAAATCCAATCTCGAAGAAAAGATTATCCAGGAAGAACTCGAAGTTCATAAGGCTGAACCTCTGCGCCTTGAGCTCGAGCATTTTATTACCTGCATCAATGAACGCCGCAAACCTCTGGTTACAATCGAAGACGGCAAAAATGCCCTGGAAGTAGCTCTTGAAATTCTAGAGCAGATTAAAAGCAATTTGCCTGCTTCCCATTAACTGATTAATATGGGTTTTTACAACAGTCTCGGTCGCTTTTTCTTTGAATGGCGTGATAAGCTGCCAGTTCCGCTCGCTCTGGCGATGGTTTCATGCGCCAGACCCCGACCCTTGAACTGGGTTCTCGGCATGCCTCTGGTGATGGCAGGCGAGGCCTTGCGTGTCTGGGGGCTGATGCACATTGGCCCGACTACCAGAACTCGCGAAATCTGTGCTGACCGCCTCGTTACTTCCGGGCCTTACAGCCATTGCCGCAACCCTCTTTATCTGGCGAATCTGCTTAAAATAACTGGCTTTATGGTAATTGCCGGCAATCTGAAATACGCCTTGTGCGTGCTCGCCTTTTACACTGTTGAGTTTGCAGCAATGATCCCATACGAAGAAACTTTTCTGGCAGAAAAATTTCCTGAAGCGCATAAGGCCTATCGAAGTGTGGTGCCAGCCTTTTTCCCGAAGTGTGCGGCTGTTGAAGGGATGTCGGCAGAGCCGGCCTACAGTCTGCAGGACGCTCTTGCCTCAGAAAAGCGGACTTTTGCTTCAACATCGGCGATTTTGCTCTTATTGTCGATCTGCTCACTTTTAAAACGGGAGAAATGTGCTTGACCAGCCAGGCAATCGAAACTAAAAAAAAGTGCGGTCGAGTTTTCTTTCTCGCCGGTGAGCAGAGCGGTGACCTGCACGGGTCACTGGTCATAAAACACTTGAAACAGCTCATGCCTGACCTGAAAGTTGACGGCATCGGCGGTCCGATGATGCAGGAAGCTGGAATGAACTGCATTCACAGCAGTGATGAACTCGCAGTGATCGGATTTGTCGAAGTTCTTAAAAATATTCGGCATCTATACGGTATTCTCGCCGATGTAAGAGCCTGGTTGACAAACGAGCGCCCCGATATGGTCGTTTTGATAGATTACCCCGGGTTCAATCAGCGGGTTGCGGAAATAGCCCGTCAGCTCGGCATACACGTTCTCTACTATATCTGCCCGCAGGTCTGGGCGTGGCATGCCAGTCGTGTTAAAAAATTCACCCGTCTGATCAACGAAGCGGTTGTCGTGTTTCCGTTTGAGGTCGATATCTGGGCTCGGGCCGGCTCTACCGTAAACTGGTTTGGGCACCCGCTCATCGGTGTGGCCGAGCCGTCGGCGGGCAAAGAAGATCTTCTTCGCCAGATGGAGCTCACCGATGCCCCGCTCGTCAGTCTGCTGCCCGGTAGCCGCACCCAGGAGATCTATTACATTTTCCCTGTTCTGCTCGACGCGGCAGAATTGATTTTAAAACAGCGCCCGAATACCAGGTTTTTGTTGCCAGTTGCCAGCACAATCGATGATGAGCGCATTCTGGCTCATCTGAAAGGGCGAAATCTGCCGGTGACAATGTTGCGGGGGCAGACTTACGATGCTATCTCAATATCTGATGTCTGTCTGGTCGCCTCTGGTACAGCCACCCTTGAGACAGCAATCATCGGTACGCCGATGGTCGTTGTTTACAAGGTCAACTGGTTGACTTCTCTTATTTCAAAGTTCATTATTGAAGCCGAACACATCGGTCTGCCGAATGTCATTGCCGGCCGGCGTATTGTGCCAGAGTTTATCAGAGGCGATTTCAAGCCTGAATTGATAGCCGGAGAAGCGCTGAGCATACTCAACGACCCTGCAAAGCAGAGACAGATGCGTGAAGAACTGGCAAAAGTCCGAGCCAGTCTCGGCGAAAAGGGTGCCAGCAGAAGAGTGGCTGAGCATATGGCCATGAGAATTCAGGAGTTGAGCCGGAAGTGAAAACTCTTAAGCGCGTTCTCAGCTATTTCCTCGACTATCTGCCTTATCTGATAACTGGCATAATATGTAGTGCTGTAGTCGCTGTATGCACAATTTTCCCGGCCTGGATAATGAAAAGCGTGGTCAACGATGTGCTGGTGAAGGGCGATCGTACCGTTCTGCACTGGATCGCCGCCGCCCTCGTTCTGGTCATGTTCATCAAAGGTGTTGCGCACTTTTTAGAGACTTATCTGATGCACTATGTGTCGCAGAGCATTCTGAAACGTATTCGTACAGCATGTTTCGACCGTATGCTCGAACTCTCGCTTTCGTTCTACGAAAAGCAGAGAACCGGGCAGTTGATGAGTCGTATCACTTCTGACGTGCTTGTGCTGCAAAACCTTCTTACCAGCTTTTCTTCGCTCATTGGTGATGTGATAGCCTTTACCGGTTTTTGTGTTTACATCTTCTATCTGCACTGGAAACTGGCGGTCATTTCCGTGATTATAATTCCATTCATCGGAGCTTTGATCAACAAGTTCAGCCGCAAGATGAAGAAAATCGGTTCGCGCATGCAGAGCCGTATCGGCGATATTTCCACGGTGCTGCAGGAATTTATCACCGGAGTGAAGGTAGTTAAATCGTTCACTCTCGAAGATTTTATTCGCAATCGCTTTGAGCAGGCCAATGGCGCCAACTTTTCTGAAACCATGCGTGGTGGGCGAATCAACGCTGCAACTACCCCCGTCATCGAATTTATCAATACCTGTGGTCTGGCACTTATATTCTGGTATGGTGGCTCTGAAGTCATTAAAGGAAATCTCGATGCCGGTCAGCTTATCAGCTTTTTAACCGCGCTGGTCGGGCTTTTTGCGCCGATAAAAAACTTGTCACGCATGAGCAACGTCATTTCTCAGTCAGTTGGGGCGGGTGAACGGGTGTTCGAAGTGATCGATGCCCATGTGGAAGTAAAAGAAAGCCAGAATGCTGTCGAAATGACTACCTGTCGCGGCGAAGTCGAATTTTCGAATGTGTTCTTCGCTTACAGCGATAATGAGCCAGTACTGCGCAACGTCAGTGTCAAGGTTGCGCCCGGCGAGGTCGTCGCGCTTGTCGGCCCGTCAGGCGCCGGTAAAACTACCTTCATCAATCTTATTCCAAGATTTTTCGACGTCAGCGATGGCTGTTTGAAGATTGACGGGCGTGATGTTCGCGACTTCAGCCTGAACAGCATCCGCCGCTTTATTGCCATGGTCCCCCAGGAAACCCTTCTTTTCTCGGGCACTATCGAAGACAATATCAGATTCGGCAAACTGGACGCTACCCGCGAAGAAATCATCGAAGCAGCCAAGCTGGCCAATGCTCATGACTTCATCTTGAGCCAGCCCGATGGTTATGACACCATGCTTGGCGAGAGAGGTGTAAATCTTTCTGGCGGGCAGGCACAAAGAGTCGCTTTGTCGCGTGCATTCCTCAAGGACCCCGGTATTCTTATTCTCGATGAAGCGACCAGTGCTCTCGATTCTGAAGCCGAAAATCTCATCAAAGAATCTTTGAACAGGCTGATGGCCGATCGCACCACCTTCATGATCGCCCACCGCCTGTCAACCGTCATTAAAGCTGACAAAATTCTGGTTCTGCAGAAGGGTGAAATCGTAGAGATTGGCTCTCATTCACAGTTGCTCGAAAAACAGGGGCTGTATGCGCAGCTTTATCGCTCGCAGTATGCCGATCAGGTGAGCTTATGATTCTAACGGCAGCAAAATCTGCGACTGATTTCTCCAACTCTGCGCCTCGAGCCAGGCTGCCCAGAACTTCTGCCACATCAGCAGCGCTGCGTCTCAAGGCCATGCTGCTGACCTGTCTGATAACTTCTTTGCACGCATCTTCTCACTTCGAAAATATTGGCTATACCGATTTTGTGAACTGTAAAAAGTTGGATAAACCCGTTTTGATAGCCAGCTGGCATGGTAATTTGATGACGCCTCTGTATTGTTTTCGCAGGCATAAACTTGTTATCATGAGTTCTCTGTCTGATGACGGTGAATTGATGGCAAGGGTTCTCGAGAGTTTCAGCTACCAGGTTGTGCGAGGCTCGTCTTCACGCGGCGGTGCGCGTGGTTTGCTCGAGATGGTTAAAATGGTCAAAGCCGGAAACAGTGCTGCATTGACTGTTGATGGGCCAAGAGGCCCAAAGCATGTGGTCAAGCCTGGTATGGTCATGATTGCGCAAAAATCCGGCGCTTATGTTATACCGGTAGGGGTGGCATGTTCGAAGAGCGTTTCTTTGAACAGCTGGGATAAAACGCAGATTCCTCTGCCGTTTGGGCACATAGTGATGCATTCCGGAAAGCCCTTTGTCATTGACCCGGCAATAACCGTTGAAGACGGTTGCCAGATGATCGGACAGCGTCTGCTCGACAGTGGTCGGCAGGCAGAAATATATCTGAAGACTGGTAAAATCAGTGAAGCTTGAATTGCCTGAAAAGAAAAAATTGCTGATTGTCGCCGGCGAAACTTCCGGTGACTTTTACGCCGCATCTTTGATCGATGTTTTGAAAAAATGCGGAGACTTTGATATTTTCGCGGTTGGCGGCATTCAAACACAGCAACGTGAAGTGACCATGCTTTGCGACAGCACTAACTGGGCCGCAATCGGTCTTTTTGAAGCCATAAAACAGGCGCCTCGCCTGTGTCTGGTTCTTTACCGCCTCAAAAAATTCATGGCGCAGCACCGCCCGGATCTCCTGCTGCTGGTAGATTACCCAGGCTTCAATATGCGACTTGTTCATGCCGCCAACAAGCTTGCCATTCCGACACTCTACTATTTCCCGCCCAGTAAATTTGCGACAGATCCGTCCAGCATCACTGACGCAGCCGGCACCATCTCTCTTGTTGCGGCCAATTTTGCTTCGACTTATGAGATATACAAGGCGGCTGGCGCCAATGTCGAGTTTGTCGGGCACCCTCTGCTCGATCACGCCAAGCCTTCGATGACCCCTGAAGAAACCTGCCGCAAATATGGTTTGCAGACAAATCGACCGGTTATCGGCCTTTGCCCGGGTTCACGGCGCAGCGAGCTTGGGCAGTTACTGCCGGTTATGTTGCAGGCCGGCAAAATCATTCATCAACGCTATCCAGAATATCAATTCGTCGTTCCTGTCATCGAAACAGAAGGGGACGAAGTTTTTGGCGTTCAAAAATCGACTTTGCGCGAGCAGCTCAAAGCCAGTGGTATACCGGTCACGCTTGCTGAAGGGCGAATATATGATTTGATGAACCTTGCAAAAATTCTTCTGATCAGCTCCGGAACCGCGACTCTTGAAGCCACATACATTGGGACGCCCATGGTTATCTGCTACAAGGTATCAGTTTTTACCGAGATTCAGGCCAGATTGTTCTACAGACTGCCTAAATTTATCGGCTTGCCCAATATTATAATCAATCGAATGGCAATTCCGGAGCTGATTCAGCACGATTTGACCCCGGAAAACCTTGCCGAAAAAGCTTTCGAGCTTCTTGAATCCAAAGAAAAATACGAACAGCAAAAGAGAGATTTTGCCGATGTTGTTGCGCACCTCGGCGAACCAGGTGCCCATGAGCGGGTTGCCGAAATGGTGATCAAGCTTTTGCGCGTTTCCGACCCCGGTAAATAAAATGTCTGCAATGCAGTTGCTGAAAAAGTCAGTGTTGCTTTTTTCAGACGCCCTCTGCGCCCTCCCGGAAAAAGCCGCTGCGTCGCTTGCTGCTGGCACCGGTCTTGCTGCCTGGTATGCCTGGCGTTGTGAGCGGCAGCGTCTCGAAAACTGCATTGACAGGGTTTATTTTCGCCTTGATCGCCGCCCCCCGGCAAAGGTCGATCTTATCGTAAAACAGGCCTTCATTCACTTTTCTCTGGTGATTTGCGAACTTCTTCGCTTCCCCCTGTTGACTGCAGAACAACTGGCAAAAAAGGTAGATCTGGCTGATCGAAAAAATCTCGATGCAGCGATCGCGAAGGGCAGGGGAGTTATTCTGGCTCTGCCGCACATAGGCAACTGGGAGATCCTTGGGGCAGCGATTGCCCACGCTGGTTACCCCATCAATTCGTTTTTTCTCTCTCAAAAAGAAGACGAGCTTGGCGGTCTGCTCGACCATTTTCGCAGTTACTCCGGTATAATGCTGCATGACCGCGACCGCGGCGGCGTGAAAGCTTTAAAAGCCCTTAAAGCCGGCGAAATTCTGGGGATGATCGCTGATCAGGATGGTGCCAATAACGGTGTTTATACCGATTTTCTCGGACATTGGGTCAGCATGCCCGCCGGGCCGGCAAACTGGAGTCTTAAAACCGGAGCGGCTCTGTTGCCTCTTTATTCTTTGCGACAAGGGCACAGTTGTTCTTATAGGGCTGAATTTCTTCAGGCTTTGCCTGATGAACCCGGCAAAAACTATCAACAACAGGTCATTGCCCGCACTCAGAAGCTGATACGCTGGATGGAAGACCTGATTTTGACTAACCCTCATCAGTATCTCTGGTTTTATGACCGTTTCAAGCCCCGTCATGAAGCCTGGCTCACAGCCGAAAAAAAACGCGGAGGGCAGATGTGGCATGGAACGACGAGATATGGTGCCTGATGGCGATCGGCACGCCTTTATAACATTACAGTTTTACCGTCTGCTGCACGCCATGGCTTTAGCAGCCATTGCGCCGGTACTGCCTTTTCTCGATGCGGGCAGTCGTAGGGTTAAAGAGGGTTTTTACCATTTCCTCGGTCAGGTTCCTTCTGCCATTCGGCCTGTTTTATGGGTACACGGGGTTTCGATGGGCGAGGCCCTTGTTGCTTCAGGTTTTGCGGCAGAGCTTAAAAAACAGTTCCCGCAATTTCAGATCGCTTTTACGACAACGCACCCCGATGTCTATTGCAATGTTAAAAAGAGGCAAATGGCAGATTTGATAGCCTATTTCCCGTTGGATAACGCTTTGAGCATGCAGCGCGTTTTTGAGCGCTGGCGACCTGCAGCGGTTTTTGTGGCCGAAACCGATTTTTGGCCGGAGTTTTCATGGCAGTGCCAGCGACGAAGTGTTCCTCTTGTTCTGATCAATGGGAGAATCAGCGATAAGATTGCCAGATTTTATACCTGTTTCGGCAGCTTTGCCGATCTGGTTTTTTCTTCGTATTCGTTGCTGGCAGTGCAGACAGAAAGCGATAGACAGAAACTTCTGAAAATTGGCGTCGTTCCCGAAAAAATAGCTGTTCTCGGCAATATGAAAGCCGACCTTGTTTTGCCGACAAATGTCGACGTTAAAGCGATCAGTGCCTGGCTGAAAGGTCGCAGATGCCTTGTATTTGGCTCTTTGCACCCATCTGAGTTCGCAATTCTCAAGCCTGTAATTTTAAAACTGGCTAAACAGCCTGACACTGCCGTGATCGTCGCTCCCCGCAACCCGTCAATGTGCGCCACCTGGAAAAAAGAACTCGATTCAGACGCTTGCCCTGTGAAGTTGCGCAGCAGTCTTGCCGGCGGTGATGGCGATACTGGTTTGCTGTTGCTCGATACAATGGGTGAACTCGCCGCCGTTTATGCCGTCGCTACAGTGGCTTTTGTCGGTGGTTCGCTCGACACTGCCGTTGGCGGGCATAATCCGCTCGAGGTGATTCAGCAGCATGTCCCTCTGGTTATGGGCCCGCACTGTCGTAATTTTTCAGATATAATCGAGCAGCTCAAAGAAATGGGGGGGATAACTCTGATTGCCGACCGTGCCGAAGCTGAAGAGAGTATCGGCAAACTCCTCGCCAATCTCGAGCTGGCATCACGACAAGTGCAGGCCGCTGACCGGGTTTTAAGTCTTAGCACTGGTTGTCTGCAGCGCACGCTTGAACATATCAGACCGATTCTGCAGCAGCGCTTCTCCGGGCATCTATATTGATTCGGCAGCTATTTGCCGATATATAGAATAACAGACGAAAAAATAAGGAGAAGCCTATGAACTGCAACAGTTGTCCGGATCGTGAAATTTGCTATCAGGCTGGCCCTGTGAGAGAAAATATTCGCGACTATTACAAATTCAAAGAAGCTTACCTGCGAACGCTGCGCTGCCGCAAACAGCGCTTCGGCTGACGCTTTTCACCTCAGCCGCTTCTGCGAAATAACTATTGTCCTGTCGGGCCTTAACATGTTAGCATACCTGAATACCTTGTTAAGGAGTACAATAAGAGTATGAGAAAAGGTTTCGCAGTTCTTTGTTTTGCCCTTGCCGCAGCCCTTTGCCCCGCTCAGTCAGACGCATCCGGGGCTGATACCTCGAGATATATAGTTCGTTTCAAACAGGAGACCCTCAAGGTTGTAAACCCTGACAGAGACGAAGTGATCAGCCATTTGCAGCAGAGCCTGCGCAGAAATATGGCCAGCCTCAATAAAGTCGTCAAGTCACCGATGAATGCAAATGTGACCCCTCTCTGGATCGCCAATGCATTCGCTATCGATGCAAATGAAGCCGAAATCAAGCGTCTGGCAAAAATGCCGAACGTCGAAGAAATCAAAAAATCTGAATATGGCATTTTTATCGATAAAGACATCGATAAAGTTAAAGTTGAAAACGATCCGAGCGTAATTCAGTGGAGCGTACAGAAGGTTCGCGCCCCAGAAGTATGGCAGGATTTCAGAATCGATGGCGCCGGCGTTGTGGTTGGCGTTCTTGATACTGGTATTGATGGGCAGCACCCTGCCTTTGCCGGCAAAATTCTTTCTTTTAAAGATTTCACCCTCGATGCGGCAGTTGAGCCGACAGATAAGCAGGGTCACGGCACTCATGTCAGCGGTTCCATCGCTGGTTCACAGGGCGTTGGCGTTGCTCCTGGTGCCCGCCTGATCGTTGCCCGTGTATTCGACTCAAAGGGTGGCACTACTCAAGACATCCTTCTGGCCGCCATGCAATGGATGCTCGATCCTGACGGAATCCCCGAAACCAACGATGGCCCGAGGCTTATCAACAACTCCTGGGGTTCTAACGATTCTACCAACAAAACTTTCTGGATCGCAGTTGAAAACTGGGTAAAAGCAGGCATTCTTCCTGTGTTTGCCGCCGGAAACAATGGCATGTGGGGCGGAAAAGTCGGCACTCCGGCTGCTTTCCCCCATTCATGGGCTGTTGCAGCTACCACTCAGACCGATACTCTTGCTTATTTCAGCAGCCAGGGCCCCGTAGCCTGGGATGGCGCTCCATTGATGAAACCCGATATTGCTGCCCCCGGCGATAAAATTATCTCATGCGCAATCGGTGGCGGCCTTGTCAGTAACAGCGGCACTTCTATGGCTTGCCCGCATGTTGCCGGCGTTGCAGCCCTGATGTATCAGGCTGACCCGACTCTTACTATCGACCAGGTGCGCCTCATTGCCGAAGAAACCGCAAAGGATCTCGGCGCAGAAGGTAAAGACGGCAAGTTCGGTTCTGGTCTCATCGATGCCCATAAAATCATCGAAAAGATTATGCAGAACTCTGGTTTGGCCTCTGCCTTCGAAGCCTATGAGTCAGCCATACTCGCAGAACGCGCTTTGATCGGCGTTCAGGCTGTTTCGCCTCTTGCTGAGCCTTTGGCTCGCTCTATCGTCGATCGCGCCTGCGACCTCGATGAAGGCCAGTTCAGAGCTCTTGCTATAACCGTATCGCAGAATGGCGGTGCTGCAGCTGCTGAACTGCTCAAAGAAGCTGCCTCTGCGAGAACAGCCAGAGAACTTCATAAATAAAACCAGTTCTGTAACGAGCCCGGAAAACACTGTTTCCCGGGCTCGTTTATTTTTTGCCTCAGCTTGACAGCGGCGGTGAAATACCGCATTATTGTGCCCGAATTTGTATTGGCAGGAGTAACAGAATTGCAGGATTTCAGAGAATTTGTCGAACGCAATGTGGTAATTTTTGACGGTGCCATGGGCACCAGACTCTACGAAAAGGGAGTCTACATCAATCGTGTTTATGATGAGCTGAATCTCTCTCAGCCAGCACTGATCCAGGAAATTCACCGAGAGTATCTCGCTGCAGGCGCAATGGTGCTTGAGACAAATACTTTTGGAGCTAACAGGTTTAAACTTACTCCGCATGGTCTTGCCGACAAACTCGAAGTCATAAACTTTCAGGCGGCTAAAATTGCCCGCGAAGTTGCTGGTGATAAAGCCTGGGTTGCCGGGTCGATCGGTCCGCTGGGCATTCGCATCGAACCCTGGGGGAAGACCTCGGTCGAAGAGGCTGAAGCTGCGTTTTCCGAACAGGCAAAGGGGCTTCTGGCGGGCGGCGTCGATCTTTTCATTCTCGAAACATTCTATGACCTCAACGAGATTCATCAGGCTATCATCGCGATTCGCAAGCTCACCGACAAGCCAATAATTGCCTCTATGACCATAAATGAAGACGGAAACGCTCTTTATGGCACATCTGTCGACGTTTTTACTCCAAAGCTAGAAATGTGGGGGGCTGACGTAATAGGCCTCAATTGTTCAGTTGGCCCCAAAACCATGTTCGACGCCATGGAAAAAATGCGGGCTCTCACTTCCCTGCATCTGATCGCTCAGCCCAACGCCGGGCTTCCGAGAGTGGTTGACGGTCGCATGATTTATCTCTGTAACCCTGAATACTTCGGGGAATACGCCCGCCGCTTCATTCAGCTTGGCGTAAGAATCGTGGGTGGCTGCTGCGGGACAACACCCGAGCACATAAAATGGGTCGCCAACGCTGCTCGAGCACTGACTCCCGGTGGCAAAAAAGAGATTTTTCAGAGTTTGAAGCAACATAAAGACACTGATTCAGAGGTCGAAATCGTTCCCATCGAAAAAAAATCGACTCTGGGCCAGAAAATTGCCGATAAAAAGTTCATTATTACCGCAGAGCTGACCCCTCCCAAGGGCTGCGAGGCAGAATCCGTCATTCATCGTGCGCAGCAACTCAAAGATGCAGGCATTGACGCAATCAACATTCCCGATGGCCCACGTGCTTCGGCGCGTTTGAGCCCTCTTGCCATGTCACTGTTGATTGAACAGAACGTAGGAATCGAGACCATACTGCATTACTGCTGTCGTGATCGTAACATTCTTGGTATTCAGTCTGATTTGTTGGGCGCTTATGCCCTCGGTTTGCGCAATATTCTTGCCATTACCGGCGACCCGCCGAAGGTTGGCAACTACCCGCAGGCCACTGCCGTTTTCGACATTGATTCCATCGGTCTGGTCAACGTTATTCATCGCCTCAACCATGGTCGTGATCTTGGCAACAATGCCATTGGCAAACCGACCAGCTTCGTCTGCGGCGTTGGCGCCAACCCCGGGGCGATCGATCTGGATCTTGAAGTCAGTCGTTTCGAATGGAAGGTTGATGCCGGAGCGGAATTTGCCATTACTCAGCCGGTTTTTGACACTGAACTTCTTGAAAGATTCCTTGAACGCGTCAGTCATGTCAGAATTCCCATACTGGCCGGTATCTGGCCTCTGGCAAGTCTAAAAAATGCCGAGTTCATGAATAACGAAGTGCCAGGTGCTTCTGTGCCAGAAAAACTTCTGGCGAGAATGCGCAGGGCAGATACTATCGAAGCGCAGCGCGAAGAAGGCATCGCTATTGCCCGCGAAGCCCTCGAACGCGTCAAGCATCTGGTGGATGGAGTGCAGATCAGCGTTCCATTCGGTCGTGTGGAGAGTGTGTTGAAAGTCATCGAAGTCCTTAACCCCTGATGGAGAACCGAATGAAACCGATCAGTGTCGACGAATTCAGAAGCCTGCTGCAGCGCGAAGTTCTTATCTATGACGGAGCAATGGGAACCAATCTTCAGGCTCAGGGCCTGAAACCTGAAGATTACGGTGGCCGGGAAGGATGCAGCGAAGCCCTCAACCTGTTTTGCCCTCAGGCTGTGGTTGAGGTGCATAAATCATTTATTGCAGCCGGTTGCCGCGTGATCGAAACAAATACCTTTGGCGCCACAAGAATAACGCTGCGCGAATATAAACTCGAAGACCGGGTTGCAGAAATCAACCGCCGAGCTGTTGAAATGGCTCGGGAAGCCATCGACGCAGTGCCGACTTCGCACCGCCCTCTGATTGCGGGCTCTATTGGCCCAACCTCGATGTTGCCATCTCTTGGCAATATAGGGTTCGATGACATGGCGTCAGCCTACACAGAGCAGATGGAAGCCTTGTTTGATGCCGGGGTCGATATCTTTCAAATCGAGACCTGCCAGGACCTGCTGCAGATAAAATCAGCCCTGTATGCCGCTGACAACCTTTTTCGCAGTCGCGGCCGGCGTTGTCCTGTGGTTGTTTCTGTCACTCTGGAGCCTTCTGGCACCATGCTGGTCGGCAGCGATATCAGTGCTATCACGGCGACGCTAGAGCCTTACCAGTTCATCGATGTGCTCGGTATCAATTGCGCCACTGGCCCCCTGGAAATGATCAGGCATGTTGCCCATCTGGCTGAATTCTGGCCCAGAGCCGTCAGTGTAATGCCCAACGCTGGTTTGCCCGAAAATGTTGACGGCAAACCCTTCTATCGCATGACTCCCGAAGAATTTGCCTCGTTTCACAGGCGTTTTGTGACAGAATTCGGAGTAAACGTCATTGGTGGCTGCTGCGGAACCCGCCCAGAGCATCTTGCCGAAGTGGTCAAACAGGTTTCCGGCCTGCAACCGGCTGCTCGCAAAATCAAAAGACAGGCGCTTGTCGCCAGCCTCTTTACTGGAGTTCTTCTGCGACAAAGCCCGGCTCCGGCTCTGGTTGGTGAGCGCACCAACGCCAATGGTGCCCGCCTTTTCCGTAAAATGCTCGAAGAAGAAGACTTTGCCGGCATGACCTCGATGGGCCGGGAACAAGCTCGCGGAGGAGCTCATCTCATCGATCTCTGCGTGGCATTCGTTGGTCGTGACGAAGTGTCTGACATGCAGAGGCTGGTGCCGATGTTTGCAACTCAGGTTAATTTGCCGCTCGTTATCGATTCAACCTCGCCGGTTGCCATCGAAGCAGCTCTTAAAAATCATGGCGGCCGCTGCGTGATAAACTCGGTGAATCTTGAAGATGGCGGTGAGCGGCTGCGAGCTGTTGCTTCTCTGGCGCAGAAGTTCGGTGCCGCGCTGATTTGTTTGACCATTGACGAAAATGGCATGGCAAAGACCGCATCAGAAAAACTGGTCGTGGCTCAGCGCATTAGAACCATTCTGAGTGGCGAATTTGGCTTTCGTGATGCCGATATGATTTTTGACCCTCTGACCTTCACAGTTGCCAGCGGCGATGCTGATTTGCGCAGCTCCGCAGCAGAAACTCTCAAGGCCATAGCTCTGATCTCTGAGCAGATGCCGGCTGCCAACACTATTCTTGGGGTCAGCAATGTTTCTTTTGGCCTCAAACAGAGCGCCAGAGAAGTTTTAAACAGCGTTTTTCTCGCAGAAGCCGTCAAAAATGGCTTAACATGCGCTATTGTTAATCCCGAACGTATAATTCCAGAGTTTTCTATTTTGGAAGCCGAAAAAAAGCTGGCTCTTGAATTGCTGTATAACCCGAGAAATGACGGCAGTGAGCTTACTGCATATATGCAGGCTTTTGCAGGGCGCACAGACAGCTCATTTAAAAAAGATCTCGCCAGTCTGCCCCCTGTCGACAGGCTCGCCGAAAAGGTCATCGAAGGAGATTCTTCCGATCTCGAGTCACTGACCGGGACTTTGCGCCAGAACATGCTGCCAGCCCAGATTATCAACGAAATTTTGTTGCCTGCAATGAAAACAGTAGGTGAACATTTCGGGGCAGGGCGCCTGCAGCTTCCTTTCGTTCTGCAGTCGGCAGAGGTTGTTAAAAAAACCGTCAGCCTTCTTGAGCCTTATATGGAAAAGAAACCAGCAGACCCCGACAGAAAGATGATTCTCGCCACTGTGGCTGGTGATGTTCATGATATCGGCAAAAATCTGGTCAATATTATGCTCTCAAACAACGGGTTCTGCGTCGTAGACCTTGGCATAAAAGTCGATATAGATGCTATGATCAGGGCTGCCGAAGAACATGAGGCCGGTGTAATTGGCATGAGTGGCCTGCTGGTGCGTTCGACCCAGATCATGAAAGAGAATCTCGAAGAGCTGAATCGCAGAAATTTTCTGCCGACGGTAATTCTCGGTGGAGCAGCCCTGACACCTGAGTATGTCGAAAACGAACTTAAACCGCTTTATCGTGGCAAGGTGTTTTATGCCCGTGATGCCGTCGATTCGATAAAAATCATGCAGAGCATCGTTTCGGGTGATGAGCAGCCTTCCCAGCCTGCTGCCGCTTCTGTGGCAAAAAAAACAGATTCATCGCCGAAAATGTCTGGTGCCGAGTTGGCTGGAAAAGCTAACAGACACCAGTTTCTCATGAATTATGTTCCGGTGAAACCGCCTTTTACCGGTAATACGCTGGTCAACATCAAATCGAACGACCTGTTCAGCCTTCTTTCTCATAAGGTGCTTTTTGAGGCCAGATGGGGTTTCAAAAAGGGAAACATGACGGACTCCGAATACCAGAAAATGTTGGAAACCAGAGCAAAACCGGCTTTGAGCCAGATGATCGACCTTGAGCGTCGCCGCAATATTCTCGAAACCAGGGCAGTTTATGGCTTTTATCGTTGCAGAGCCTCAGGAGATTCGATAAAGATAATCGACGATGCGGGCATTGGCGTGGGAGATTTCAGGTTCCCAAGGCAGGGACGACAGCCTTTTCTTTGCCTGTCAGATTTTGTTAACGACAGCGAAGATGATATCATTGCTCTGTGGGCGGTTACTATTGGCGATCGTATCGTGAACGTCGAAAAAACTTTCTATGAAGAAAACCGTTATCTCGATTACCACCTGTTGCATGGTCTTGGCGCAGAACTTGCAGATTGTGCGGCGGTGTTTCTGCATCGGCATATTCATCGAGAGCTTTTTCCCGAATTGCCGCTGACTGGCGAACAACCCGCCGGGTGCCGTTATTCGTTTGGTTACCCGGCCTGCCCGGATCTGAATGCTCAGCGCGACCTTCTGCACATTCTTGGTGCAGAAAGAATTGGTCTGAGTCTTACGGAACTAAATCAGATGGTTCCGGAACTCTCTGTTTCAGGATTTATTCTTTTTAATCGGCATGCACGTTACTTTGTGCCGTGAAAGGCTTTGAAATGGTAAGAGCGACACCCCGGTTAAGTCTATGGGAAATGCTGCAGAAACCGCCGGAAATTTTTGCCGGTATAATGCCCCTGCAGCGCGACCTGTTTGCCCATCGCCTGTTTCTGCGCCGCTGCCAGAAACTTGATGCCCCTGAATTGCTGCAACTCCAGAAAAAAAATCGTCAGTATCTTTGCGAATGGTTGCAGCCTCAGCCCGAATTGCTGCGCATTGAAGATGTCAGAAATATGATTGCCGAAGATCACGTGTTTGCCCGAAAAGGGCTAAGACTCGATCTGGGTATATTCAGTCTCGAAAATAACGCGCTTCTTGGACGCATAGCTCTGCATTCTGTTGATTACGGCATTCAGCGTTCAGCAGGACTTTCTTACTGGATAGACCAGGATCATACCGGGCAGGGGCTTGCAAGAGAGGCCATCGCTACGCTGGTTTCTTTTGCATTCGAAGAAGCCTGTTTACACCGCGTATGGCTCAATATCGTGACTCATAACAAGGCCTCACTTGCCGTGGCTCGACGACTTGGTTTTAAAAAAGAGGGAGAATTGCGGCAGAGTCTTTTTGTTAACGGCAAATGGCACGATTCAATTCTTCTCACCATGCTTGAGCACGATTATGACAGTATTGCCGATGACTGGATCGGTAAAAAATATCTTGGAGTCTGAATACGGCTTTCAGAACCGGAGTTGCTTCGTACACACAAAAAAAGAACCCTTATAAAAGGGTTCTTTTTTTGTGAAGGCGCAAGAGCTGTTTGTCAGTTACCTGCGCTTTCGCTTTTGTTACGGGTAGTTGGCGGGTAAGCAGCAGCAGGCATCTTGACATTGAAGAGCATTTCTTCGGGGGCATCGGGATATACAGCTCTGAAAACCAGCTGATCGCCGGCGGCAATACTCATTATCAGACCGCCGCCTTTGCTGTAGCCATACGTCGGAGTCATACCAACGTCAAGGGCAATCAGGCAGTTGTCTTTGGCGATTATCTTGCCTTTAGGCCCCATTGCACCGGTGGTGTGACCGAATACGATACCCATAACACCCAGAACCTTCAGGTTGCGGGCCACAAGTTCGGAGTCTTTCCACCAGTCGCGGTTCCATAAAACGCTGTCGTGATTCATAAAAATGCCTTTTTTGAAGTCGCCAGTGGTGATGTCATCTTTAAAATCGGCCGCCAGAGTTGATTTGGTCACCGGCGTGTTCGGAATTCCGCCATGAACGAACATAAAGCCGTTTACTACGGCAAATAAAGGCAGATTGCGAATCCAGCGGCCATAAAGGCCGGTTTCTGAAATGGCCTTGTGGTAATCGAGACCGTCACGGGTGAATGAATCGAGGGTGTTCTGATAGTGCTGTTTCTTGTGCGAAGTCAGCGTTTTGGCCCATTCTTCAACCTGACCATTGAGCATCATCGCTTCATGATTGCCCATAGTGACGATGACCCGTCCACCTGCCTTTTCGGCCTGGGCCTGGAGATCCATTACTGCGTCATAAACCTGTTTGGTGTGCAGGCCACGGTCGTTCAGGTCGCCGGTCATCACAAGAATGGCGTTGCCGGCAAGCCAGTCGAATCTGAAGGTCGTCGGGCCAGTTCGCTTGGCGACTTTTAAGGCCGCAAGAGTGTCTGCAAATTCGTCAAAGGCACCGTGAATGTCGCCGACCGCATAAACGCGTTCCGCGCCGGTAACTTCGACATAGGCCGGAAATTTTTGCCAGTCACGCCCGGCGGCGGTAACAAAAGATGTTATCGCAACGAACAACGCCAAAATCGCAAATACTCTGAGTTTTTTCATGTGCCGCTCCCTGTTTATTTTACCAAACGTTATAATTGTCGGTTTTTACCCCTTTGGGGTAAAAATAGATGATGCGCGATGGAATGTCGACGCCCCAGTCTCTGCCAGATTTCATGGCGATAATATCGAGCAGTTCGTCCAGGGTTATGTCTTCTTCTTCAATACTGATATTGAAACTTTCGCTGGAGTCGAGCCCCTGTATCTTAAAGGCTTCATCAGCTTCC
Source organism: Candidatus Rifleibacteriota bacterium (assembly GCA_029564115.1). The sequence goes on from JAKQQP010000208.1 coordinate 69,055, forward strand.
TGCCCATATACCTCGATGGCGTGCTGTAAAAGTGTCGCTCCATCGTAATTCTCGGCCTGCCAGGATTTCATGACCATGAAGATTGCCGAACTGGTGTCTTTAGGAAATATTGGCAAGGTCTGACCTGATGCCCCGTCTCCGCTTACGGGAACCTCGGGCGGCGGCGGCGGCGGTAAAAGGTCATCGAGCTCAGCTCCTGAAGAAATGGTGATTTCATCAGGAGGAGTTGGAAAGTTGCTGTCAGACGTTGGAACTTCAACTGGTTTGGCCGGTTCAATTTTGATCAGCGGCTTTTCTTCGAGCGCAGCAGTGTCAGTGGCAGTGACCGAAGAACTGTCGTTTTGTGGCGAAGCCGGCGCAGGTTTTATGGTTGCAGGCAATGAGATTATTACTTCGGAGCCTTGCGGTTTTTTCCCGCCCGTTGTTGGTCTGGCAGGCTGTGCCGGCTTGACGTTTGCAGACTCAGAGGCTTTGTTCATCTGCTTTTGCCCGGGCATGGGCAAAATCAAACCAAGATCGTCTGCTTCCGCTGATGGTGAGCCTGAGCCGGTAAGCAGCAGAAAAGCCACTACCGCAGTCAGGAATGTTTCTTTTTTCATCTGATTCAGCTCCTGCACGCTGTTGTATAAAGTGCGATATGTACCAGTACAGTATAAGCGATAAACCGTCTAAATGGTAAGGTCATTTTTTTATCATTGGCACGAAGCGCACCGGAAGATCTTCTTCCTGCTCCACTTTCCCTCGGATTTTGCGCAAAATTACCAGTCGCTGTGAATAAATATTGCCAAGAGGAAGTATCATTCTGCCGTTTTCTGCAAGCTGTTCAACTAACTTCTCCGGGAGTTCCTCGGGAGCGCAGGTGACGATAATGACCGAAAACGGCGCATACTCGGGCCAACCCTGATAGCCATCGCCCCACTTGACCTGGCATTGGTAACCAGAGGCTTTTAAGGCATCGACTGAGTGTGAAGCCAGCTCCGGCACAATCTCGATACTGTAGACTTCCGCTCCGAGTTCGGCCAGGACAGCAGCCTGATAACCTGAACCGGTGCCGATTTCAAGAACCTTCTCACCTTTTTCGAGGCGCATGCACTCGGTCATGTAAGCGACGATGTATGGCTGAGAAATGGTTTGCCCGTGACCGATCGGCAGGGGATGGTCTCCGTAGGCGGCTGAAGTCTGGTAGCCTCGCGGTAGAAAGCGATGCCTTGGAACCTTGCGCATTGCTTCGAGAACTTTCGCATCCCTGATTCCATAGTTGATGAGCTCTTTTACCATGATTTCCCGGGATTCATCCATTTCAGACTCCTTCAATGCCGGTTCAAAAGCGGCACAACTGCCAGGCCGTGCCACAAGCCAGACCGATACCATCAAAATTGCCGATAAGAGCAAAAATGTAATTGTTTTCCTCATTTTTCCTCCCAGACTTCTTTAGATAAAATTCTATCAGGTTGCTTCGGTAATTTGAAGTGCGTCAGAAAAAACTGTTATAATCCCGGCATATGAACAGATATTTTTTTCCGTTTCCGGGTGAGACTGCCCCCGGGAGAATAAAACTGCGTTACCAGAGGTTTCTCGCAGATATCGTTCTAGAAGACGGCAGCGAAATCATTGCGCACGTTCCCAACAGCGGAAATATGACAAATTGCTGGGAGCCGGGCGCCAGAGTCGTTGTGACAAAACATACTGCTTTGAAACCTGAAAAGAACCGCAAACTCGCCTACACGTTGCAGGCCGTCGAAATGCCTGATGGTTGGGTAAGTGTGAATACGATGAATCCCAATAAAGCTGTTGCGGCTGCAATAACAGAGGGTTGCATAGCAGGATTCGAGGGCTATGAGTTTCTCCAGACAGAGATAAAGTCGAGTTGTGGGAGCAGATTTGATCTCGCTCTCTTTCACTTCAATTACGGCAAGTGGTCTGATCAGCTCAGCTTCAAACCGGAAAGGGCCACACAGCTGCGCAGGGCAGAAATTTCCAGCCCGACTTTTCCCGCCGTTATCGAAATAAAAAACGCTACCATGAGGTCGGATGACGGTGTACTGTTTCCGGATGCAAAAACTGAAAGAGGCAGAAAGCACCTCAGACACCTTCTCGAACTCAAAGAAGCCGGGCTCAGGGCTGTTATTCTGTTTTTTGCCGGTCGAAGCAGTGCTCGCTGGGTGGGTCCGGCAGAGATTATAGACCCTGAATATGCGGCTTTGCTCAAAACGGTTGTTGAAAAAGGGGTCGAAGCGATGGCGGTGCGGGTAAAAGTCTCTGAGAAGGGGCTGATGCTCGATGGTCTACTGCCGATCATGCTCGGCTCAGGATAATTGCCAACAGGCGATGATTGTGTTAAACTTCGCAACAAATAGCTTCCGTAAGGAGAAATGAATAACTTATGCGCAAATTGTCTGTATTGGTATTGTCTGCAGCCCTTATGGCAGGTGGAATGACAGCTGCTTTCTCTGCCGAAACCAAGGTGCCCACCAGTATGGTGACCATAGGCGAAGGTGATGAGACTCTTGAGGCAGAAGTTGAATTGCAGATTGGCGATGTAGCCCCTGATTTCTCCCTTCCGAACCTTTCTACCGACAAAATGGAGCATCTCAAAGATTATCTGGGTAAGCCGGTAATTCTTTTTTTCATTCAAAGTGCTTGCTATTCCTGTCTGCAGGAAGCCAAAGCTTTGCAGGAGCTGAAAGCTAAATACGGAGACAGGATAAACGTTATTGCTGTCGGTGTTGATCTTCTTGGTAAGCCGATGTTGGTTTCCTGGGCCGCGCATAACAATATCAACTACCCGGTGCTTCTGGATCCGATTTTTTCAGTGCCCGAAAAATACGGGTTCTCATTCACTCCCAGTTCAGTCGTAATTGATAAAGAAGGCAAAATTTTCTTTATTCACGCAGGTTATCGCCCTGCCGATGCCAAAGTTTTTGAAGACAAGGTCGTTGAACTCCTCGGAGAGTGACTGTCTAATGCTTGAATAGCGCAGGGGAAGCATTGTTGCTCCCCTGCGTTGTTGTTTAAGGAACTTTGAAAAAGAAAATCGGTACATTTTTGTTGACCTCGAAATCGAAATCTGGTATCTTAGCCAAACCCTCGCGAGAGGGTACCGCGCAAGCGGTCGGAACCTTGAAAATCTAATCAAATCATCTCAATAAGGTTTTGAAAAAGGCGAATTGCCCCTGAAAAGGCAATGAGCACCAGTATATCTGGCTTTAAAGAGCCAAAATGCAAAACCTGAAAAAAGTTAAAAAACTTTAAAAAGTAGTTGACACTTTCGGGGTGATTTTGATATGATGAACTTCCTGCCGCGGCGGGGTGGGCCAAAAAGCCCGAAGCTCATTGAGAATAAGATCGAAAGACTTTAATTATGACGCCAAGCGGGTCTTGTTGAAAAACGAGATCCTTTGAGACACTGCTTAAGGTAGTGTAATTCAAGTAACGTTGAATCTTGAAATATA
>JAKQQP010000234.1 GCA_029564115.1 Candidatus Rifleibacteriota bacterium
TTGCGAAAACTGTCAGAAATCGCCGGCATGAAAGAGTCTACCCTCTGGGTGGGCGTTAATGAAGAATTCTCAGCAAGAGAGGTTGTCATATTTCTATAACTGGCAGCAATTGTCGGAAAATTTGTTTCAAGAACAGTGTCGAAGACAGGATTCTCAGAAGGTTCGGTCGTATCGATCTGTACTGTTACATTAACATATCGGGCAAAAAGATTGACCGCATCTTCATAGGCATTCAGACTTGCTTTATCGAGCGTGGAAATCGCCTGCGAAACCTGTGAAGCCAGACCGATTGTTGCCTTGCCAAACAAAACCGGCGTTGCAATCACCTGCCTGATAACATGGGCAACAAAATCCTGGGTCAGCTTTGAGCCAACGGGAACGACACGTAAAATATTATTAGTGCCGACCGCAAGATCGAGAGCGCCATGAAATTCACTGTAAGAATCGATGCTGCCTCCCTCGATTTTTATCTCTCCAATGCAGGTGCAGGCCGGGATACTGGTGAAGGTGGCAACCGCCGTTCCGCTGACTGCGTCGACCGGCACCGTTTTTACCATGGTCGAAGTCGGCATTCCGGAATTACCGGCATTAACCAGTATCAGTTTAAAAGTAACCTGAGGGTCAGTTGCGCTGCTCGCTCTAATGGTTGCGACAGAAGAACTTTTTCCCTTTGCCGCAGTTTCGGGCAGAACGATCTGAAAACTGACGGGGCCAGCAACTGCGGAGACGCTCTGGTTATCAGCCAGATTTATGGCGACCGGGTTGCCGCCGTCAGAGTTGCAACCAGAAAACAGCAAACCAGCTACTGTGAAAAAAAGTGCCGAAAAACACATGCACGTATTCCTGCTTAACATTTCTCTCTCCTGATATAGGACTTATAATTTAAAACTCAGTATGCAGCAGGCAGATGTTTTTTGCAATCTGCCGGAAAGCACAAAAGGCGACCGTTAAGGTCGCCTTTGAGCTCCCGAGCAGGGATTTGAACTATAGGCCAAACCTCAGTCACATAGCCACTCTACATTTCTCACCCACCCAGATTACCACAACGGATTACCACAACTTTTTTGCTATGGCTTTTTTTGTTACCGAGTAAATTTTTTCGGCTCCCGGCGTTATTCTTTAGCGAGACTTTCAATCGTGAACATTAAAGATCTTATCTTTTGAACAAGGCTTCTTATGAAAAGACTATGATTGATCGCTTTCTTTGAACGGCAGCCACGTTTCCCGGCGTTCTCATTTCCCGGCTGGCCAAGCTTAAATTCGTGATCTCATAAAATCATATCAAAAATAATCTTATCACATATTGAAGCGCTTCTGTTTCTTCACCGGTTCACAACGATATTTATAATTTATATCAATCTGAAACCGATCACGCTCTTGCCATGGCGCTAGCTGCTGTTTTGATTTCTCCTGGTTTGGTCTCACACTCGCGCCAACCAGGCAGCCACAGGCCAAAGAGATAATCACTCATTATTTCTGAACTGGGCCAGCACGAAACAAGAACAAGCTTTGGGAATTTATCTGCGAGAGCCAGAACCTTTCTGATAAAGCTGTCATCGCAGCCTTTGGCTTCGAGGGTGGTTCG
>JAKQQP010000243.1 GCA_029564115.1 Candidatus Rifleibacteriota bacterium
CCCCGGTGTGTTTGCCTGATTTCAGGTCTTCATCAATGATATCGCGAATAAAATTCGAACCACGGGTGGTTTCTTCAACGCTCATCTACATACCCCATTTATCTGGTTTGGCATTTAAAACACCGCGATTCTATCACAACCGCACTGGCATTTTCCAATTTTTCCAGCATAATTACCTCAATATTGCCATTTAACTATTTCAGCGCAGTGTATATGAAGTGAAACTCAGGATCTTCTGCACCACCTGATTCTGGCTAAGCAATGGCCAGAGAAGGTTTTTCTGCCTTGATTCCAGAAACATGTGCATTCGCCCGCGCATGCCAGGAACCTGCTTTTCAATCCTGTCAATTCTTGCTGCAGTCGCCTCGAAACGGAATAATGTCTGAGGCAAATCCTGGGCAGAGGCACGTGCCTTTTCGAAAACCTGCCAGATTCTGGCATACGAAACAAATCCCCGCGGGTTGAATGAAAAGCGGCGCTGCATCGGGTCGAGTTCAAGAAGCTTCAGATTAAGCTCATCGATTTGAGAGGCAGGCAGAAAAATCTGCCGCGAAATATCGGCAAGCTTTTTCCAGGCATCGAGATAATCGGGGTCCATTTCTACCGCGCGCTTAAATGCTCGATAAGCTTCGAGGTCAAGGTCCTGTGCTTCTTTTAAAAGACCCAGCAGAAAAAACACCTGCGGCTTTGGCTTTTCTGCATTCGCAAGTCGCTCAAGTATCCTTTGCGCAACCGTTTTACTCAGTTTTCGATTGAAAACACCCTCGCAACCAAAACACAGACTTGCCATGCGGCCAAATTGTTCTGGCATCCGTTCAAAGGCAATCTCGTAGTGCTTTTCCGCTTCTGCTTTTCGACCAGACGCGTAAAGTTTTTCTGCCAGACGCCATTGAATACAATAGGCATCGATAAACAAATTTGAGGCACGCTCGTAGATTTCCAGACTGCGTTTACGCATGCCAAGCCAGGAAATCCGGTCGCCCTCTTCTGCCAGCCTCACAGAGGCCACGACTTCGTCGAAAAATTTCGCGTCATCATTTTTACCTCTGGCGCGCAAAACATCTGCAAGAACTTTATAGCCCAAAACCCGGTCACCGGCCTTCTGTTCACCATCAGTCGGATCGATTTTCAAAGCAAGCCTGATCGCCTCTTCAGCTTCTGGCAGTTTTCCCTCCTCGAGCAGAATACGGGCTTTCCAGATCAGTGGTCGTTCTTCAAAGCGGTCGAGCTCATAAAGCGTTTCCAGCCATTTCAATACGGCAGAGCCTTCGACTTCGACAAGCAGTCTGTATGCCAGATCGTCAAAACTGTTTTCAAGAAGGTAGGCTTTCAAAAGCATCGAAGCCTCGCTTTTACGGCCGGAAGAAATCAATGCCCTGGCCAGCATGCACGGAAATGCCACGTTAACATCAGCTTCAGGATAGTCATTGTGGCTGTAAGCGAAGTTTTTATAACCGGTCAATTTTTCGGCAATGTCTGATACGTTCCACCACGGGGCTGTTTTTGCGAGGTCAAGAATCTGTTCATATTCACCGCTCAGATAATAAACCAGCGCCAGTCGACTCAAAAGGTCGTCAAATTGAAGACTGGCTTCTGAAAATTCTGACAGGCCAGCTCTGCCAGCCTGCCCGGCAGATATGGAAATAACTGCTTTGATAATTTCTACCGCCTGTGCTCCAAGGCCATTCTGCGCCAGAACGGCCAGATACTTTTCAAATTCACGCCCGCGATGATTACCCCACAAGTCAGACAATGGTATTGCTTTCAGAACAGCTGCCACTGATTCCTCGATCAGCTCTGCTTTTTTAAGACTGCGGCCGAGCAAAGCCAGTTTGACTGCCAGCTCGTGCTGTTCTCTGGCAAGAAGTTTGCGGTTCTCAACGTTGGTATCTTCTGCGGCAAGAAATATCCTGATCTGCTCTATCGCCAGATCAATTTCATCAATCGCGAGAAGCAGTTCGATGTAAGCCTTTCTTGGCTTAAAATTTGCCGGAGTAAAATCCGGGTGTGAAGCAAGATATTTTTCAATAAAGCTTCTTATTTCCTGTTCAGCAGATGTACCAGCCAGAGATGCATGCCTTACCAGAGCAGACCACAGATCAACGGCAGGCTTTTTCCCTAAAATTTCCTGCTCGAATTTAAGCAGAACATCTGCAGTCAGCGAATCTGGCATCTGCCGATCGAGGTTTGAAAACATGGCAAAAGTATGGCTTGAATCAGGCAGATTGCCGGCAACCTTCAGGGCTTCTTCGATTCGCCCTGCTCCAAGAAGGCCAGTAAGGTAATGATGCCTGGCCATTGCCCGCTGATAATCCTTATCACCGCCAGCTGAATATTCCGAGATGTTATAATTTGACTGGTTCATTCCGAAAGGCAGATTTTGCTGCGGTTCATTTACTGCTTCGGGAAATTTTTTATCCAGAGCCTCGAAAAGAAGCACATCCTGATCGCTGTTAACCAGTTGCCAGAGAGGCCTGGTGACCTTGTCGATATTTTCGAGAATAATTTGTCTGACCAGAGACTTCGAGGGGTTTTCCGGGCTGATCTCAAGTTCCAGACCAGAGATCAATAAAGCTTCAAGTATCAGGCTTCTCACTTCGGGTTCTGGTAATCCTGAGAGATCAGGTATTTTTACCCTCTGCTGAAAAGCCGGTTTTTTTGTATAGAATTTCAACAGGGCCGCAAAGTTACCCTTTACATCATCCAGATTTCCGGCAATTTCAGCCCCCCGCAATTCGGTCCTTATCTCTTCAATCGCCTGCAACGCGTATTCCTTCATACCAAGTCCGTCAGGAATGTTTTCGCGCATCTGTTCAAGACTGACTGCTACCGCTTTACGATCACCCTGCAGCATATCAATGATCACACATGCAATTTTCATCCCCAGAGCCGCGCGGCTATTCTCCGCTTTTTCCTTTTTCATCTTCTCAGCGATGGTATTCCAGGTTTCAGGGGCCGGAATTATTTCCAGGAGATCGTTAAATTTTGGAGCTGCTTTTGTTTTTTCAGGAATTTCGCCGTAGCCATATGAATAAAAATCGCCTCTGTTCTGCTCCAGAGAATAGTTGAAACATTTTTTAAAAAGCTGAAACCATTTATCCGCAGCTTCATCTGTCTTCATGCCGTTTCTACCCTCTTTATACCGGGCCAGTTCCTGGTTCAGCAGCCCCTTTTCTGCGTCAGAACCGGCAGTCAGCTTTTCTTCAATTTCCTGACTCAGAGAAGCAACCAATGCAGCGGCAGCCGGCAGGTGATGCAAATCAGCAGCCCGGGCTGAATCAACCGCAAAACTGGAAAACGAACATACGAGACCGGCAAGAACTATTTTTGGAATTTTCATGTATCCTCCTCAAAATCTTTTGCAACAATCTATCATTCATCACCCCCTTCGAACAAGTCAGATTGGCAATCAACTCCTGATAAAAGTCATATGATTCAATAAAAAAGAGCAACGGACCTGCCCGACAGAGTCTTGATGGCAAAAGAATTGGACAAGCGCAGCGAATGCCTTTATAATGCGGCAGAATCTCAATACTGGTGAAGGCAATGAAAAACGAAATCAACTGGCAGTGTGGCGAAAATGGCGGGTTGCCGATGAAGCTTGCGGAAAAGGGCCTCGATTTCAAGGGGCGCACCGCGTTTTT
>JAKQQP010000257.1 GCA_029564115.1 Candidatus Rifleibacteriota bacterium
TCTCACAAAGCCTCTTTAAATACTATTCTTCAGTCTCGTTTTGAGCGAATACCAACCCGAATCAATTCTACCATAGAGCATATCAACGACCTTGAAGCTCTTAAAAACCTCGTTATCAAGGCCGCTCTCGCCGAAAGCCTCAAAGGGTTTCAAGAATATCTCGATTCAATTATCAAACCAGCCAACAAAGTCTCAGAACCCGCCGCCGCCTACAAACCAGTTCCGGTAACCCCCAAAGCAAAACCCCGCCGAACCCCAAAATAACCCCGACTCCCAGGTTCCTGAGCCTGCCGAATGGCTCATGCCTAAGGGAAAAAGCCCGCGCCGGTGCCAGCTTTATCGATGCATGGCTTCACCACTTATCGCTTTGACCAGTTTTCTCAGACCACCGCTCCTGTGCTTGTCCATGCAAAATCAGTTCCCCAAAATAGCAAAGCTGTTTTTGGGCTAAGACGCCTGATAAGTGTTGAAACCCTGTCCCTGGCTTGCGGTTCCAAAAGAACGGCGCGACTTGCCCGATTGCAATTCCTGGGCTATACTTTCTGAAGCAAAGTCTTTCTGCAAATTTTTCCTGTCGGGATACTAATGAAAAAAACAACCTGCCGGCCCAAAGTATATCTGGAGACTTCTATTCCCAGTTATCTCGCTTCGAGGCCAAGCAATGACCTGAGGGTCTGCGCCAATCAGAACATATCTTTCGACTGGTGGACTAACCGCCGGCATCTGTTTGAGTTATATATTTCCGAACTGGTGATAGAGGAATCTTCGCTCGGCGACACCGAAGCCGCAAAAAGACGCCTGGATCTGCTGATTGACATTCCGCTTTTACAAAACAATGAAAGCACAAAGCAGCTGTCGGCCTATCTTATAGACAAAGGTTCTCTTCCGGTAAAAGCAAGACTTGACGCACTTCACATTGCTATTGCAACCGTACATGGAATTGAATATCTTTTGACCTGGAACTGTACGCATATTGCCAACGCTATCATGCGACCCAGGATCGAACAGGCCTGCCGCGACTTCGGTTTTGAACCGCCAATTATCTGTACACCACAGGAACTAATGGAGGGCTGACATGTGGAATGACCCGATCATCGAAGAAACTCGCAAACGGCGTGATGAACTCGCGCAAAAACTTGGCGGTGAGCTTGAAGCTATCTGCAAAGCATTACAGAAAAGGGAAGCAGAAACCACCAGAAAGGTTGTCAGCCTCCAACCACGCAAAGCCCGTCTGCCAAAAAAGGCTGCCTGATCCGCCTCCCAAAAGTAATCGGCACCAACTTCAAAGGCATAGATCGCTTTGACCAGTTTTCTCAGTCCACTACTGTCAGCCTGGCAAAGCCAGTCGGTTGTCGAAAAAAGGTTATTGAATTGACAAGCCGGTAGTAATGCAATATTATTATTTAAACAAAAAACAGTATTGTATTACTATTTTAAAGGGCTGGCCAGATGGAAGAAATCCCGCAGTTATCACGGTATTTTGTTCGCATTCTGAAGCGGGATTTCCGCAGAACCTGCCTTGAAAAATCTCTGATGGCCGGGCGATTGCCGGCTGTGTTCCTTTTACCCCTGATCTGAAGAGCCTGAAGCAATTGCTCGAGATCGGCGATGAGCGCACTCTCAAGACTTATTTGAGATATCTCGAAGACTGCGGGGTAATCAGAACCGTCACCCGCAGCGGTTATGGCATGCGTGCCTTTGAAAAGCCCGAAAAAATCTATCTTGATAACCCGAATCAGCTGTATGCCCTTTCTGGCGGCCGCCCTCCCAACCCCGGTACTTTGCGGGAAACTTTTTTC
>JAKQQP010000261.1 GCA_029564115.1 Candidatus Rifleibacteriota bacterium
TTTGTAGCTTCTTCAAGATGTTTGCGCATGAACGACCAGAAAATCTCGGCCTGGGCGGTGCGCTCCTGCTTCCAGACAGTTATTTTAAAGGTTTCAGTGCTGCGGCGATACATGAACATCAGTGTCAGAACGAAGCCTGACAATATTACAATCGCCACCAGGGCTTCTACCATGGTGTAAGCAGCATTGCGCCTAGTCTGATATGCGAACTTCAATCAGTTCCTCCAGCACCTTGCGGGTATCGCCGGAAGCGCCCCAGGCTCTGATTTTAAGATAATCTCTCGTATAGCCCTGGGCCGCTTTTGACACCAGGCTGAATTCCTCGACCCCGAACGAGTGGTTGCCACCGGTGCTTTGGTCGATTTCGGCCTTGATTTTTGCCGCCGGTGAACCGGCATTGTCAGACTGAAAGTCTGCCATCCAGGCGGTTTTTAATGTGTTCAGAGCATTAACGGCCGCCGCATCTGCAGTTCCCTTGTTTTTCAGAGTTTCAAGCGTATGAATTTTATAATATTCAGAGGGCAACACGCGATATTTGTAAATTGCCAGCTGCATAGCTGCTGTGGCAGCCATAAGAGCCCGGGAAGCGTCGTGCTGATAGGTGTGTGAGCCTCTGTGCGAACGGGTGTTGAAAACAAGTATTGTTACCAGCCCGAGTATGGCAATACAAAAAACCATTACCATCGCCAGTGCTACGCCTTTTCTGGGGTTCAGCATTTTTTTCATCTTGCCATGTCCGCTCTGAAGGTCGCCAGTTCTATGGGTTTGGCACCTCCGAAGTCTACCGTCACTTTAAGACAGATCAGGTCGTTGAAGCATGAGTAGGTTGCAATGGGGGGTGGCGGTGGCAGTGCCCCGCCGCCGAACGGAAGAGGGGGCGGGGCGTCGGGTGAAAGCCAGGAAAATTCAAGCGCATTGTTGTGTGGGGCGGTGATGTCCTGGGCCAGAAAAATCTTTTTGACTTCGGCCCCGATAATATACTTCGTTTTACCTATGGTCACGGGGGTGCCGCTGGCGTAACCGCCGGCGAAACTCATGGTTCCGGAAAAACTGCCTGACGGGGTTTGAATATTCAACGGCAGTGCCGGAATTGCGCCTTCTTTCAGCTCTGAATAATTGGTGGTCATAAGAACATTGACCACGGCTTCGCCGAGTTTAAGAGCCATTTCCTGCTCCATCTGGCGGGTTGCCACCCCATAGTAGCCGGAAAATGCTCCGATTGCCGGTAGAACCGCAATTGTGAGAATTAACAGCGCCATGAGAATTTCGACAAGCGAAAGGCCTGCCCGGCTTGAGGGGCAGTATGGCGGCGAAATTTTCTCTCTTGCAGATAAAGGCATTAATTAACCTTATCGTCCCGATCAGTCGTTTTTTTCATGGCTGCGTTCAAGAACGCGTATTTCCGGGTTGTCATCAGATACGGTGACATAGAGGCGGATTTTTCGCGTCAGACCGGCAAAGTCGGTGGCTTTGACTTCAATGAAAGGGTATCTGGCATCTTTCAGATTTTTTTCGTCAAGCTTGCCCGATATTGCCCGGGTGGGTTCGCGGAATACCACGATCAGCGGGTCGGTTACAGCTTTGTTTTTATCGAGTGGTTTTCTGTA
>JAKQQP010000309.1 GCA_029564115.1 Candidatus Rifleibacteriota bacterium
TGTTTAAAAGGTATCGATGCCAACCTGCGGGGTTGCCATGATTGAATTTTCCTTAAAAACATTTTCATCTTTTGGGTATAGAGTACGTATTTTAACGGAAATCGGAAAAAAGTCCACAGGTTTTTCAGGCGGCAGAGTGCCAGCCACCGAAAATTCCACGAATTGAACGTCGTTTACCAGCACTTTTGTGCGTGTTTCACTTTCGATTGGCGTCAGATTCAGCTTGCCTGACTTGGCATAATCGTTCTTGGCATCGGTAGTATATTCGAAAGCCGATGATTTGAGACGCAGATTGCCTACCGGAGCAACTCTGGTCTGATGCACAAAATCTAAATAAAGCTCGTTTTTAATGATTTTGCCCGGCTGGTTTTTGGGTTTTTCCGGTTCGCAGACCACCCAGGTCATGATTTTAAGTTCACCGCTGTTGGGGGTGGCGATTTGCTGCCCGTCTTTGAGTATGCGCAGATAGAATTCGGCCGGTACTTTGGGGTCGGCATTATCGCATGGGTCGAAAAAAGTATCTGAAAAAAGAGTGGTCGGGTAGGTGGCCGAGCGAATCTCTTTGCTGAGCAGGCTCAGGGTGTTGCGCATCTGATCGACGGTGCCGCTGATCCACTGTGCCCGGCCGGCGGTTTTGCTGCCACCGATGAACAGTTGATAAACCCCGACCATGAACATGGCCATGACCGCGCAGGCAATGATGACTTCGATGAGGGTAAAGGCTTTTCTGGTCTGTTTTAACATCAGTCGATCGAGCCCTTTCTGGTAATCTTCTGTATGCGCCTCTGAATCTGCGGAGTTACCTTACCCTGGAAATTCTTGATCAGACCTTCGACGCTGACTTCGATCGCTTCTTCGCCATATTTGCGCAGCCCCTTGATCGACTGAATCTTCACTTCATTGACTCGGTAATTCATCGTGTAGGGGTAACCGTCGCTGGTCGCTATATCGAAATCATTGATATTTTTGATTGTCTTGTCGGCGACCATTTCAACCGGTGGCTGCAGTCTGGTGCCTTCGTAGGTCATGTTACAGCAGTCGCGTATGTAATATTTGAGAAATTTGTCGGGTTTGAGCTCAGCTGCCGGGACTTCTGGTTTTATATAACGGTTTTCAGGGTCTGAAGCTGCCAGGCCGGGTGCAAGAAAACGATAATCGGGGTTGTGAAAGCTGCCAAGTCTTACAAACGCATTTTTGCCCGGGATCGGGTAATAAAAATACTTGGGTTTCTTGTCGCTGTCGAGTTCTCGCGTTGGGAGAACTCTGACATAGAGCTCAGCGCGACTGCCCAGCGGTTCGAAAGCGTTCTGGCCGCTTTCAGTGAGCCCGTCGAATTCAGTAAAGTTGCACAGCGGGTTTTTGCCCTGGGCAAATTCGACCGCATCATAAAGTTCGGTGGGAAAAAGCTTGGCCTTCAGCAGAAAGTGCTGCATCGCAGCTCTGGCAGCAAAAAAGGCCTGACGTTCCTGGATGGTGATCTGGTTGTGACCGGCGGTGCTCGACTGTCTGAACATCATCGATACAAACAAAATCAGCATGATGAAACAGAAAAACAGGGCGATGACGATGGCGACACCACGGCGGCGGTTAAGCATTTTCATCCGTCGATATCCCCCTTGATGGTCATCAGGTGAATTCTCTGAACGCGACCGTTCTTTTCTTCGGGATTGGTGAAATAACGCTGGTCGAGGTTCCATTGCACCTGCACCACCAGTTTTTTCATCGAACACCAGGCAAATTTTTCGGGCGCGTCATAGACGGTCTTTTCGGTGACCATTTTGGCTGTATAACGTTCTGCCGTCGGGTTGGTGAAGCGCGGCGCGTTCGCGTCGAGACCTTCCATGCCCTGGTCGAGATAGACGTTGCCAGGCGCTTCTGAAACCCCTTTGCCAGAAGCGATATCGAGCTCTGAGAACGGTTTGCTGGTATCTGCAGGGTCTTCAGAATAATCCTGGATCCATGAACCATCAGAGATCATGCCGGGGTTGCGCAGAAAAGTGAAGGTCAGCTCGGGAGACTCGGCAAAATCTTTCGGTTTGCCGTCTGGAAAAGAATTACCGATCTGCAGCCTTTCAGATTTTGGCGGTTTTCGCTCTGATGCAATGTCTTCGACGCGCAGGTGTATCAGGTAATGAATGCCGCGCGAATCGGTGATAATGCCACGACACGGGTAACCGGCAGCCTCTTTTTGCGAGCCGGGAAAGAGAATCGGCATGATCTTGCGGGCCCAGCTGTCGTTATAGCGCGAAAATCGCGGGTTGTCGGCCAGATCTTCAATTTTGACATAGCCGGGGTTGCCCTGCCGCAGCGCTGCAAACGGCACGTTGTCGAGAACCGTGTTGAGCACTTCTGACGCCTTGTTGATTGCAAAAGCCTGGGCGGCATTCTTGTCGGTTTCGACCGTCTGCCGGCTGATCAGGCCAAAAAGAGGAATCATAGCCACCGCCAGAATTGACACGGCGATGACTATTTCTATGAAGGTTACGGCTCGTCTGTCGGGCAGAAACATCAGCCAGCCACCTCTTTTTTATCAGTTTTGCAGCAGTTCGGAAGCCAGTGCAGAGAGAGAAGAACGTTCGGATTTATGCAGAATGATGTGACCGAAAAGGTTGTGATCTTTGAATTTTTCGATTACGAAGTTCAGGCCGTTAGATGAGCTGTCGAGGTAAGGGTTATCGATCTGATAGGGGTCACCGGTCAGAACGACCTTGGTGCCTTCACCGGCGCGGCTGATGATCGTTTTTACTTCGTGCGGCGTCAGGTTCTGGGCTTCATCGACGATCAGATACTGTTTCGGAATACTGCGGCCTCTGATGTAGGTGATCGCTTCGATCTGAACCTTCTGTGACTCGATCAGGAAGCGGATCTTTTTGTCGACATCGTCAGAATTCTTGTAGAGGCGGTCCATGACGAATTCGAGATTGTCGAAGATCGGCTGCATCCAGTGACTGAGCTTTTCATCTTTAGAGCCCGGCAGATAGCCGATATCTTTGCCGAGAGGCATGATCGGGCGGCTGACGAGCAGTTTTCTGAACAGATGTTCATCGATGGTTTTCTGCAGACCGCAGGCGAGTGCCAGCAGGGTTTTGCCGGTACCGGCGCGGCCCACAAGGGTCAC
>JAKQQP010000281.1 GCA_029564115.1 Candidatus Rifleibacteriota bacterium
ATAATTGTGCCGGAATCTGCTATAATCAAAACCGGTCAGCTTGAGTCGGTGGTTGAAGTCGAGGGCGGCAGACTGCTGCGCCGTCAGATCAGAAGCATCGACGCCGGTGACGGTAATCGTGAAGTGATTTCGGGGCTGAAACCGGGGCAGAAGATTCTCAAGGTTGGCAATTCCAGAAGCTGAACAGGCTTTTGCATATCTAAAACTTAAAACGGAGGAATTTCAATGAGCAAAACTCTCAAGGGTACCAAAACCGCTGAAAATCTGATGAAGGCTTTCGCCGGTGAATCACAGGCCCGCAATCGTTACACCTATTACGCATCTGTAGCCAAAAAAGAAGGTTTTCTGCAGATCGCCGACCTCTTTCTTGAAACCGCTGAAAACGAAAAGGAACACGCCAAAGTGTTCATGAAGCAGCTGCTCAAATACGGCATGAATGAAGAATCTGTCGTTATCAACGACGCCGGTTACCCGGTTGCCTATGCTGATACCCTCAAGAATCTGCAGTATGCCGCTGACGGCGAAAAAGAAGAATGGACCTCTCTTTACAAAAGCTTTGCCGACACCGCCAAAGCTGAAGGTTTTGCCGATATCGCCGCCGTTTTTACAAACATCGCCAAAGTTGAAGAACGCCATGAAGCCCGCTATCGCAAGCTGCACGACAACGTCAAGAACCACACCGTTTTCAAAAAAGACGGCAAAGTGTTCTGGAAGTGCAACAACTGCGGTCACATCATGGAAACCCTCGAAGCCCCGCCGAAATGCCCGGTTTGCGAACATGGCCGCGAACATTTTGAAGTCTGGGTCGAAAATTACTGAGCTGTCTGTGTAATCGAAAAGACAGGCCGTCAGCAGCGCTGACGGCTTTTTCTCTATTCAAGGTGCTATGTATTCAATTGCCTGTCACACACGAGCTCAAAGGCTGACAACCATTACTTCATCCATGCTCTTGTGCCCCGGAGGGTTAGAAGAGCAGGATGGCGCAATTAAAGTCGATGCTTAAAATCAAATGTGACAGTGGATTAGCCATACGCACTGATTTCTAAGAAATTTCTGTATGCCGGGGTCTACATGAAAAGTGCCAGCACAGATACTTCCAGTAACATTTTTGTCAGGTTCAGACTGCTGACCTGGCTGGGGGCGTTTTTCT
>JAKQQP010000299.1 GCA_029564115.1 Candidatus Rifleibacteriota bacterium
AGCACATCAGCCCCGGTATATAGTCAGGTTTGATTGAGAGAAGGCGCTGGTAGGTCATCATCGCTTCATCTGGTCTCTGCAGCACTTCAAAGGCGCGGCCCATTTCAAGATAGGCTTCGAGATCATCGGGAGATTTTTCGAGAGCTTCGCGACGGGCTTCGATGATGCGGTTGCAGCTGGCTTCGAGTTTTTTCTGCACCGCCTTGAGATTACTTGAAATCTGCTGGTCGGTGTAGTCGAAGCTTGCGGCCTTTCTGAAAGCTTTCAGGGCTTCTTCGTAGGCTTTCTGGTTCGAAAGCAGTATGCCGATGTTGTTCCAGATGCCGGCCTGGTCAGGGGCGCAGGTTGAGGCTCTGATAAATGCCGAAACCGCTTTTTCGGGGTGGTTGTCGGCCTGGTAGAGCTTGCCGAGTTCAAGCCAGGCTTCGTAACTGACGGCGGGGTTTTCGACGAGTTTTTCAAGCAGGCCGAGCGCTTCAATGGTGCGGCCCCGTTTGAGCATGGCCATCGCCTTGAGAAAGCCCGCCTCGTGGTTGGCCGGTTCAAGTCTGAGAACTTCATTGGTGATCTTTTCGAGTTCTTCGAAATTTTCAAGCTTGCGCAGCACTTTGCCGAACGAGATCATCGTGGCGACAGAGGGGTGAAACTGGCGTGCCAGCGCTTCCTGAAAGAGTTCTGCTGATTTTTCATACAGCTCTTTGGCGGCGAGAACTTCGGCCAGCCGCTCGAGCACGAACGGGTCGCCGGGCTTGAGACTGAGAGCTTGTGAATATGAAGAAACCGCATGCTCGTATTGCCGTGTCTGCTGATACAGCTGCCCAAGCTTGCTGTGCCCGTATGAATCTGTCGGGTGAAGAATCGTGGCGCGCTGGATTTCCATCAGTGCCAGGCTGGTTTCGCCAAGTTCGCGATAAATCATGCCGAGCTGATAATGGGCGTATGGGTCGTCAGGCGAGAGCTGAATGCATTTCTGCAGCTGATTGCGGGCTTCTGGCAGATTGTTGAGACTGCGCTCAAGTATGCCGAGCTGGTAAAAAGCCTTTGACAAGAACCTGTTCAACTCAAGCGCCTTTTCAAAAGACTTTCTTGCCTGCTCCGGGTTGTTGTTACGCCGCAGCAAAACGCCGTGATAAAGGTAGACTTCAGCGATGTCGGGTTCAAATTTCAGGCATTTTTCGAGGTTTTCAAGCGCCAGCGAAATCTCGCCGCGTTCTTCGTGCAGCTGCGCCAGTCTCAACAGCAGCGCATAATTGTCTGGCGATCGCGAAACCTTTTCCTTTGTGCTTTCGATTTCTTTTTCGATGCCGTCAGAAAGAAACTCGGCGAGGGTTTCGAATTTTTTAGCCGGCTCGGTTTTTGCCTTTTCTGTCGTTGCTTCATGGGTATCGCCAGCAAGCATTGCCGCTTCTTCGCTTGTTAAAAAAGATTCCTCGGGGCGTTCTGTGGTTGCGGCGGTTGAAATCTCACGGTCAAGGTCCTCGAATGATTCGAGGGCGTTGTTGAGGCCACGGGCATAAGCTTTCGGAAAAGCCGTGTCACTGCTGGTCTGACCAGCAGGTTCGTTGATTTCGTTGTCTTCGATAACCCAGAAGGTTATTTCTACCAGGCCCCAGAGTGCCACAATACCGCTGATCAGCCCAGAAGAAAGCAGCAGAAAAGGGTGCCCGCTGAAAATCTGGCTGATATAAACCAGAGCGAAGAAAAAACCGCCAAGAATTAC
>JAKQQP010000308.1 GCA_029564115.1 Candidatus Rifleibacteriota bacterium
TCACCATGGCAGTGTGCAAGGCCATTGAGGTTGTGCGCAGCAGACCCCGGCACAGTTGATTGTGCCATACTTCCCCGTGGAGGATGAAATGACCGAACAGAATGAAAAGGTTAAACTGAGCTTCGAAAGAAAAGATGCTACCAAGGGTTATGTAGTTCTGTCGCTGATTGGTGATCTCGACATGTGGACACTGCCGGTAGCCAAAGAACAGATTCAGAAGCTGGTTGACGAAAACAAGGTAAAAGTGGTTCTCGACCTCGAAAGAACCAATTACATAGATTCTTCAGGGCTTGGCTTTTTTATCGGCACGCTCAAGAAACTGCGCGATGCCGGCGGCGAGCTGGTTCTGATCAGTCTGAATTCTTATATCTATGGTATTTTCCAGCTTATTCAGCTGCAGCATATCATCAAAACCTATGACAGCCTTGAAGAAGCTTCGAAAGAATTTTAACAGGAGACCCCGGAAATGAAACAGAACGTCCACCCCAAAACCAACCTGATCAACGTTACCTGCGCCTGCGGCAACTCTTTTGCCACCCTGTCAACCTCAGCTGAACTGAAGGTTGAAGTCTGCTCCGGCTGCCACCCCTTCTTCACTGGCACTCAGCGCTTCGTCGACACCGCCGGCCGCGTTGAAAGATTCAAGGCTAAGCTTGAAACCCAGAAAAAAGTCGCTGAAGCTGAAGCCGCCAAGAAGACCAAAAAAGCTGCCAAAGCTGAAAAAACTGAAGCTAAAGCTGAATAAGCTTATTGAATCAGTAGTATGAAAATCTGCTGCCCGAACCCGGATGAGTCGGGCAGCAGATTTTTGCTCGACCGCGAGAACCTTGTAAATAAAGGATAAAGGCTTTGACACTGCTGCTGCTTCGCCACACTCCCGATCCTGACCGTCTGGTTGCTCTTGCGGCGCGCCGCTGTTATTCAGCCCGGGCTGCCGATGATATCGAAGAGCACCTGACCGGCGACGAAATCGAGCGCCTGCTCGGGTTTCTCAGGCAGCGCAATCACCTTTCCCCGTTCGAGCATGCCGACTTTACCTTCAGTGCCGACGGCATTTCGCGCGCCCTGTCGCATCAGCTGGTGCGGCATCGCATTGCTTCCTACTCCCAGGAAAGCCAGCGCTACGTCAATTACATGAAGGTGCCGACGCTTCCGTATATCGTGCCGCCTTCGGTGGCGAAGAACGAAGAGGCGCAGAAGATTTTCGATCAGGCCATGCATCACACGCTCGAAGCCTATCGCGCTATGGTCAACGCTGGTGTTGCCCCCGAAGACGCGCGCTATATTTTTCCCAACGCTATCGAGACGAAACTCGTTTTTACGATGAACGCCCGCAGTCTTTTCAATTTTTTTGAGCAGCGCTGCTGTATCAAAGCCCAATGGGAAATAAGGCAGCTGGCGTTTGACATGCTCAAGGCCGTGCGCCAGGTGGCGCCGCAGATTTTTAAAAATGCCGGGGCGCCGTGCCAGTTTGCTACCATGCCTTACTGCCGCGAGAATGACGCCCAATGCCCGCAATACAAATCCATGCAGAAGAGGATGAACAGAAATGACCAGCAGAACTCTGGAGGAACTGAGAAAGAATCTTGACCGGATCGATCAGGGGCTTATCGAGCTGATAAGACAGCGCATCGATCTCGCCCGCGAGATTGGCGGGGTAAAGCGTGCTTCTGGATTTGAGGCCTGTTTTGCGCCCATCCGTGAAGCTGATGTATTCAAAAATCTCGATCGCTACAATCTTGCTGGCCTTAACCGGCAGAGTCTCGAAAACATTTTTGTCGAAGTTGTCTCAACCTGCCGCGCCGCCCAGGAACAGGGCCGTATCGCCGTTCTCGGTGAAAGGAACGGCTGGTTTTATGACGCGGCCCTGTCGCGTTTCGGGCAGAGTGCCGACGTCGTTGCCGTCGACAATTTTGACGATTTCTGTGTTGAGCTGGGCAAGAGCCCGAAAAATCTGGGTTTTGCTTCTTTTACGCCCGAGCATTCACCCGATCGCCTGGCGCTGGTTGAAACGATGCTTTCGGGCAAGCTTGGCATTGTCGAAGAATACAATTTTACACCTGAGTTCAGCCTGGTCAGCAACAGCGCCAGAGACCTGTCTGAAGCCAACGAAATCTGTGTGACCAGCGAAACTCTGCGGTTGATGCGACAATTTTTCATCACCCTGTCGTTCGACCTCAAGATCAAGATCTGCCGCAGCATGTCAGAAGTCTGCGAAAACCTTGAAAGCGTCAACCCGGTTGCCGCAATATTGCCTTCGAAGCTGGTAGACACCTATCAGAATCTGGTGGTTATCAAGACCGGTCTCAAATCTGAGCAGATGCCGCGGGTTAAGTTTTTGACTCTCTCGTCTGGAGCTGGCAATGAGTATCGCCCCGGTATCAAAACGGCGATAATGTGCCCGTTGAATCGTGGCAGCGAGCATATCTACGACATCGTTGCCTTCATGCGCGATCACCGCCTTGAAATTACCGACATTCACAATCTCAATTTTGTCGACAAACCCTGGGATACGATCGTGATAATCGAGCTGATTCTGCCCGAAGACAAGGCGAAATTCGATGCGTTGATGGCAGAATTCCAGCAGCGTGGCCTGCTCGCCAGAAACTGCGGTTTTTTCCCGGTTTTCAAGTAGTTGGTTAATTCGAACTTCTGCGCTATAATCAGGGCCTGAATTACCTTAAAGGGCAGAAGCAATGAAAGTTGTCATTTCGGGCGGCACTGAAATCGGGCTGCTTTTTGCAAAAACACTGGCGTCTGATCACGATGTGCACGTGATCGAATCGCTGCCACATGCGTTAGAGCAGCTTGAACAGCTCGATCTGCAGGTGATAGTCGGCAACCCGACCAGTCTGGCGGTTCTGCAGGAAGCGCGGGTGCCCGAGGCCGACGCTTTTATCGGCTGTGCCCATTCAGACGAGGTTAATGTTATCTCATGTCTTGCAGCTAAACAGCTGGGCAAGGCCGAAACCTTCTGCTTCGTCAACAAGGCGCATTATTTCGAAACCTTTGCCGGTGAGCTGGGCGAGCACCTGGCAATCGACCGCCTGATCTGGCCTGAAATGCTCCTCGGAGAATATATCGCCCAGATTCTTGCGGCTCCGGGAGCCATTGACGTCAAGGTTTTCGAACACGAAGACCTCAAACTGCTGGAATTTCGCCTGAAAACCGGTGACAGCGCCATTGGCAAAAAGCTCAAAGATCTTGGCATTCCACGCGGAGCTCTGGCTGTCGCGCTTTTTCGTGACGACCAGGTTATTATCCCCGGTGGTATGACCACCCTCTATCGCAATGACAAGATTATCTTCATGGGCCATGAAGCAAGCATGCGCAAAATTGAAAACCGATTCAACCCGTCGCATGCGAAGTCTTTAAATGTTGTAATCGTTGGTGGCGGCAATGTTGGCTACATTCTTGCAAAAACACTTGAAGTCTACCCGAATTTCCGCATCAGAATCATTGAAAAGTCGCTGCCGCAGTGTCAGCTCCTGACTGAGCGACTTTCAGACCGGGTGATGGTTATGCATGCCGACGGCACCGACGTTGCATTTCTGCGTTCACAACAGGTTGAAAACTGCGATTGTCTGGTTGCAGTCACTGGTAGCGATGAAAGAAACTTTTTTGTATCGATGCACGCCAAGATGCTGAATGTAAAAAAAGTTATCACCAGATCGCATTCAATCGAGAATATCGAATTTTTTGAGAAGCTTGGCATCGATGTTGCCCTAAGCTCACAATTCAACGCGGTGCAGAGCGTCAGTCGGCATATTTCTGATGACGGCATCGATGTCTTCACCATTTTTGAAAAGGGTAAGGCTGAGATCCGCGAGATAGTCGTTCCGGCTGACTTTCC
>JAKQQP010000325.1 GCA_029564115.1 Candidatus Rifleibacteriota bacterium
GCTCAAGAGGTGGCAGCCGATGTTGCGGCAGTCGAAGCTGCCGGTTTGAGCGAAAATCTGCTGCTGACTTTTTTGGGCATATTTTTTATCGGTCTGGCGCTCAATCTGACGCCCTGTGTCTACCCGATGCTCGCGATCACCGTCTCGATTTTCGGTCAGCAGAGTGAAACAAAATCGTTGCTGGTGTTTTTGCGTGCCCTTGTTTACGTGCTTGGCATGGCGACCATGTACAGTGTTCTGGGTCTGATTGCGGCACTTACCGGCGGTCTGTTCGGCAGTATTCTGCAGTCGCCACTGGTGTTGCTGCTCGTCGCGTTGTTGTTTTTTGCTCTGTCTCTCAGCATGTTTGGCCTGTATGAGCTGCAGATGCCGTCGTCGCTTTTAAATAAACTGGGTGGGGCGCGTTCAGCATCGTTTATCGGCACTTATCTCTCGGGTCTGTTTGTGGGAATTTTTGCCGCGCCCTGTGTCGGCCCGCCGGTCATTGGTCTGCTGACGCTGGTTGGCCATCGCGGTGAGCCTTTTTTCGGGTTCATGGTGTTTTTCGTATTGAGTCTTGGTCTTGGGTTTCCTTATCTCATACTCGGAACGTTCTCCGGCTTGCTGCAGAAGTTGCCGCGTTCAGGCGCCTGGATGAACTGGGTAAAAAAACTTCTGGGCATAGTTCTGGTTGCCGTTGCTTGTTTTTACCTGGCTCTGGCCGTGAATCCGGCGCTGACATTCATTCTGATTCCGTTGACTCTGCTTGTTGGCGGTTTTTATCTTGGCTTTCTCGAAAATTCGCCGATGAGTTCGCGCCTTTTTTCTGGTTTCAAGCGTCTTACTGGTCTTGCCCTGATCGTTGCAGCCGTTTTAACTTTCCAGGCCGGCAGGGTTCCGTCGCTGGAATGGCAGACATACAGCGAAGAATCGCGCCCGACAAACGGGCCGACAGCGATATATTTTTCGGCAAGCTGGTGTATTCCCTGCCTCGAACTCGATCGCCGCACTTTCACCGACCATGATGTTATCGCAAAGCTGGGTGAACTGCAGCGCTTCAAGGTCGATCTTTCTCAATACGACTCAGAAATATCGCAGCAGATGCGTGAAAAATACCGCATTGCCGGGGTGCCGACCCTGGTTTTTCTTGACTCTTCCGGCCGGGAAATACGCGGCGAAAGGGTCGTGGGCTTTGTGTCGCCCGCCGAAATGCTGGCGAGGGTGGCAAGAGTTCAAGCCGCTGCAGATCGCGGCGATAGCGTCGATGAAGAGGTCGCAGATATTGAACGGCAGCCTTCAGAGGTGTTTCTCGTCGCCGATGTCGAGGCGATTACGCCGGGGGCTGAGTTCAAGCTTGGTGTTCATTTCAAGATGGTCGATGGCTGGCATGTTTATTGGCTGAACCCGGGTGATTCAGGCACTGAACCACAGATTTCATGGAAACTGCCGGAAGGTTTCGGCATCGACCAGCCCGAGTGGCCGGGGCCGCAACGCTTCGACAAGCCCCCCTTTGCAACTTTCGGTCACGAAAATGAATTGTTGCTGGCGCACAGGGTGAAGGCGCCCGCAAATCTGCAGCCGGGCACGGTCAGCGTTTTTGCCGCTGATGTTTCCTGGCTTGTCTGCAAAGAAATCTGTATCGGCCAGGATGCCGAAATCAGGCTGGAATTACCGGTAATTTCCGGGCCGGCGCCGGTCAATGCCGACTCTGAAGCTTTATTTGCCCGTGCCGCTGAGTCTCTGCCCACCGAAACCGCTGACTGGCAATTCAGTGCTTCATACAGTAACAGGAGCGCCCACCTGGAAGCCGTGCCAGTGGCAGAAAGCAACGCACAGAAAATCACTTTCGCCGGCTTTTTCCCTGCCCAACAGGGAGTTTTCAGAACCGGAACCATAAAGACAAACGTATCTGACGGAAAAATCGTCGTCGATATGCAGCGCACCGGTATCAGGCTCGATGCTGAGATGAGCGGGGTTCTGGCTATCGGTGATGGTGAAGAGTTGCGCTATATTAACGTAAAGACACCCTGGCGGCTCGATTGATTCGCCCGTGTTGATCTGATCTGACAACTCTAAGGAGGATAAAATGAAAATTCGTAATTTGCTGTTCGTGCTTCTCGCTGTGGTGCTGTTGGCCGGCCCTGGCCTCGTCGCTCAGGGCAAAGAAGAGGTTGAAAAGCCGATAGCGGCCGTCGCTCAGGAAGCAGCTGACGATCTAAGCGGGCCGGTTCTAGGCGAACTGGCGCCTTTATTTACTTTGAATGATCTCGACGGGCAGCCGGTGGCGCTCGAAGCGTTCAGGGGCAAATACGTCGTGCTCGAATGGACCAACTACGAATGCCCGTTTGTCGTTAAGCATTATTCGTCTGGTAACATGCAGGCCCTGCAGCAGAAAAACATGGCTGAAGGCGTCGTCTGGCTGGTGATCAATTCTTCAGCGCCCGGTAAACAGGGGTATTTTGAACCGGCAAAATGGAAAGAGCTCGCCGCCGAGCGTAAAAGCATGCCCACTGGCATTCTGCTCGATGGCGACGGCAAAGTCGGGAGACTGTATATGGCTAAAACAACTCCTGAAATGTTTGTGATCGACCCCAACGGTGTGCTTCTTTATATGGGCGCGATCGACGACAAACCGACGCGTGATCTCAAAGATATCGAAACCGCGGTCAACTACGTGCAACAGGCGCTCGACGAAGCCAAGGCCGGGAAGCCTGTGTCTGTGCCGATAAGCAAATCTTATGGTTGCTCTGTTAAATACTGACTGCGGATTAACACGGAAAGAAATATAGCCGCGGATGAACACGGATGGACGCGGAAAAAAAGTGTGGCCGCGGATGAACAAAGAAAGAGTATGCCGCGGATGAACACGGAAAGAAATATGGCCGCGGATGAACACAGATGAACGCGGATGAAAATGCTGGGTATTGCCCGGGGCGGACGCGAACTTTTACCCCTGCGTTCAGGGGTGAAAACAGTTTGCGTTTGCCCTGGCGCGGCTCAGTCTTGCGAAGCTTCTTTTTTTTCGATGAGGATGCGGGCGACTTCTTCAGATTCTAGAGTGTAAGACTGGCTGCAGAAGTGGCAGGTGACTTCCGGGCGCTCTTTTTTGGCGATGATTTCTTCGAGATCTTCGATTGGCAGACACGAAATAGAATAAACGACCTTTTCGCGGCTGCAGGTACAACGGGCTGCCAAAGGGCGCCGTTCAACGATGATCATGTCTTCAAGCCCGAGCAGTTGACTCATTATGCTGATGTCGACAGCCTGGGCCAGAGCTTTTTGTATGGTTTTATCGTTGAAACGCTCGAGTAGCGGTATAAAATCTTCTGAAAGACCCTCAGGAACACGGCTCATGCGCAGCCCGACTGCCCGGTGCAGGTAGTGGTCACGACTGGTGGCACTGATTTCGATGGCGGTCGGCTGTTGTCTGACTTCGTTGAAATACCTTGCCAGCCCATGCCTGAGATTCATCGGGTTGCAGGCCATCTGGTATTGGGAAAGCACCCGTCGGCTGTTCGAGTGGATCAGGGTCAGTGCCCCGGCGTCGCCCAGTACATCTTTTAAAGGAGTCGAATCGGTGCCGTCGAAGTCGTTGAGAATTTTTATCGTCGTGTAACCTCTAAGGTTGCCCTGGCGGGAAGCATCGACGAGGCAGCCGCCAACAGGGCCGCTGACCTGAGCCTGCAGAGAGATGCGTTCGTCATCGTTGCCGAGATCGGCTGAGAGAATGGCTACTGCGGCAAGGGCTTCAGCCAGAAAGCGGCCGGCAGTCGGCCCGGAAAGGTGTTTTTTCTCGAGAGTTTTTGCTGCTTCTGTGACATCGACGAAGGTCAGCGAAATGCCTTTTTCTTTCGAAAAACCGTAGAATAATTGGTCCATGCTGACCCCTGAAAGTTATTGATCGCTCGATTTAAAGCAAGAGTATAACCCGAAACCAACCTCATTTCAATAGATAAATTCCTCGCAGGCGGACAGCAGCCACTTATTTACTGGCATCATTATCGTAGCGAAAAATATCTCTCAAAATGATACGACTGCCTCGTTCTGTTCGCATTGACAATTTGGGCTCTGGCAACTAACCACTAACCACTAACCACTAACCACTTCCTTAAACTGTCCTCACGGTGGTAATCTTTGTTTTGTTCGCTGCGTGCTGGGTTTTGTCTCGTTGGTGAATATGTTTTTTTTGCGGAGAGGGACGCAATGTGTAAAAAAGTAAAAAAATTTTGTCAAAATTATACTCTTGTAGAAAAAAACATTTAATGGCTTGTTTAAAGAAATTAGAGCCGGTGAATCGTTGCTGAGCTGCTGTTGGAGAGTATTGACGCTTTGAGGAAAAATGATTAGCATTAGAGCGTTCAGAAAACATGTGTGTGTGAAAAACGCCCTATGTGTAAAAATTTCACGTAAATTATGGGTTTTTGTATGTTTTTTGTCTAAAAATGATTTTTTGGAGTTGGCACGATACTTGCTTCTCATAAACTGTCGTTCTTTGATAATATCAGGTTTAATTAAATGCAGTGCCGCAAGCTCGGTTTAAGCAATGTGTTTCGTTTTTTTCAACGAGCATTTGCCTGCAAGAAAATGAATTAAACCTTACATTTTACGCTTAGTCGCGTCCCCGCGCGACTTCACGTATCCTCTCAAAAGATCCTCTCACTTTGCCCCTGGCTTTTTGACCAGGGGCCCTTTTTTTTAGCTTATTGGCCTTTGAGGTTTTTGAGTGGGGGTAGAAAACGAAAGAGAAGAGGACAGAGAACAAAAAACAGAAAGCAGGTTGGGGGTGAAGAGGGCACGCGGCTGCGACCGAAAATTACTGAAGACTATCGAGAGTGATCTCGGCGAGACTGCTTCGCTTACGCTCGCAGTGACAGTATTTTATAGCCACTAATCACTAATCACTAATCACTAATCACTAATCACTAATCACTAATCACTGACCACTAATCACTGACCACTAACCACTAATCACTGACCACTAATTCTGCTGTTTTCAGACCGTCTACGGCTGAGCTGACGATGCCGCCTGCGTAACCAGCGCCTTCGCCGGCCGGGTAAAGACCTTTCAGGGTCGGTGATACGCCTTCGTCCGTTCTGATGATTCTTACCGGGCTGGAACTTCGGGTTTCGGCGGCGTAAAGAACTGCGGAGCGGATGTCGACACCGTTGAGTTCGCGCAGCATTTTTGGCATAGCTGCTTTGAGTGTGGCTGCAACGAATTCCGGCAAAATGCCGGTGAAGCTTGCGGGCTGAGAGCGGGGGCACGAACGTTCTTTTGGCAATGATTTAGATACTTTGCCGGTCAAGAAATCAGAGAGCATGAGCGCCGGAACCACAAAATCGCCACCGCCCGCTTTGTAGGCGGCCTGTTCTATCGCCAGCTGAAAATTGAGACCGGCAAGTTCGGGGTGTGTTTCCGGGCCTGGGTAACCGGCAAAGTCAGGCGGCTCGACCGGAACGATGAAAGCTGCGTTTCCGAGGGTGCTGCCGCGTTGCGAATAGCTCATGCCATTGGTTGTGAGTGCACCGTTTTCTGAGGCACAGCAGATTACCAGACCTCCGGGGCACATGCAGAAACTGTAACAGGCGCGTGTCTGGCCTTCCGGGCGGCGGGTGAGTTTGAAGCTTGCTGCACCCAGGCGCGGGTGCCCGGCAAATTTGCCGTATTGCGCCCGGTCGATCTGCTTTTGCGCAACTTCGAGGCGCACGCCAATGGCAAAGGGCTTGGCCTGCAGAGCGGCCTGTTTGTTGCCAAGTAGGCGATAAATATCACGGGCGCTGTGCCCGGTCGCCAGAATTATATTGTTTGTCATGATTTGTTGCCCGGCGGCAATCAGCCCGGTTACCTGCCCGTTTTCGATGAGCAGGTCGGTCATGGCGGTGTTAAAGCGAACTTCGCCCCCGGCCGCTTCGATACGGCGCCTTATTTCGGGCAGCACCTTCAGCAGGACATCGCTGCCGATGTGAGGCTCTGCGTCTATAAGTATATCTGCGGGGGCACCGCATTCAACCAGAGTCTCAAAAAAGTGTCTGATGCGTGGTCGGTCTTTGCTGCGGGCAGTCAGTTTGCCGTCAGAGAAGAGGCCGGCACCGCCTTCGCCGAACAGAACATTATTTTCGGTGTCGAAGGTGCCCTGGCGCCAGAACGAATCGACGACGGCGCGGCGATCTTCGGCGCGGCCTCCGCGCTCTATAAGAATCGGGCGGGTTCCCATGGTGGCAAGGTGATAAGCGGCCATCAGCCCGGCCGGGCCAGCTCCGACAACTACGGGGCGGTTGCTGAACTTGTCTGTGCGGCAGGAGGAAGCAGTATAGTTTTGTTCTGTCGTTTCAGAAATTACTTCGACATCTTTTGGCGCTCTGACCGGAAGCTTGAAGCCGGCTTGCATCTTTACTTCGACTGTAAGAATAAATACCGGAGATTGCCGCCAGGGGCGCGAATCAAGTGAGCGCCTGACTGGTTCTATTTTTTCGATATGGCCTGAGTGGCAGTCGAGTCGGCGGGTAATGGCATCGAAAATGTCCTTCTCTTTGTATTCGAGATTGACTTCAATTTGTCTGAGCAGCAATTTCATTTTTATTTCCTTTTTGCCGGAATTCTCGGGCAAATCTATTGCCGTTCCGGCTGAAGACTACCGAGAGTGACTACGATGAGACTGCTTCGCTTGCGCTCACAGTGACATTCGCTATTTTCGCAGTGACGGTTGCCCTTTGCCGGCCTGCTTTCTATCCACTATCCACTAACCACTATTCTTCACCGCTCTGGCTGCCAGCCAGCCGGTCGAGAACGCTGCCTGCAGGTTGAAGCCGCCGGTGTCGGCGTCGATATCGATTATTTCGCCGGCAAAATAAAGATTTTTCACGAGTTTTGATTCCATGGTTGCCGGGTTGATCTGTCGGGTTGAAACGCCGCCTGCAGTTACTATTGCCTGTTCCCATGGGGCGTGCCCTTTGAGTGTGAATCTGGCTTCTTTTAGCCAGTTGCGCAGTTGCCGGCGCTGTTCGGCTGTAACCTGTGCAACTTTCAGGGTGAGGGGCAGATTCAGTTGCTGCAGACAGAATTTTCGCATGCCGGCCGGAAGCAGTTTGCCGATTATGTCGCCGATTCTGGCCTGGTGATTTTCTTCGAAGTCACGCAATATGCGGCGGTCGAGCTTGTTATGGTCGAGAGCGGGTTTAAAATCGACGATTATTTCGCATGTTCGCCCGGCATGCAGCGCCGGAACAGCGAAACGGCTGAGGGTTATTACCACCGGTCCGGCCAAATTGCCGTCGAGAAAGTTCATTTCGCCGAACTCTGCGGCGATTTTTTTGCCGTCGATGCGCAGTTCTGCCGAAATGTTGCGCAGAGCGACTTCTTGAAGTTCTTCAGGAAGCACTTCGGCTGGGGTGAGAGCAACCAGCGATGGTAGCGGCGTAACAATTTCGTGACCGCAGTCTCTGGCGAACTTCAGGCCATCACCGGTAGAGCCGGTGGCCGGGTAAGAAAGTCCGCCGGTTGCCAGGAGCACGGCTTTGGCCAGGAATGGCTTGCCGCCGGCGACGGCACCGAGGCAGGCGCCTTTTTCGACGATCAGTCCGGTTACCGGCTTGCCGAGCAGCATGTTCACTTTACGTCTTTCTACGGCCCGATGCAGGCAGATAACGGCTTCTACTGCTTTTCCCGAGGCGACGAAAACTCTGCCGCCGCGTTCTTCGACAGTCTGCAAGCCTTCCCGATGAAAGAAATTTTTCAGATCTTCGTTGAAGAAGCCTTTAAAAGCTGATTTAAGAAAGCGCCCGCCGTTGTTGAAATGCTTGAGAAAATCGTCAAATCTGGCGGTATTGGTCAGATTGCCGCGCCCTTTGCCGGATATGCCAAGCTTTCGCGCCGGCTTGGGCATCGATTCGAGTATTGTAACGCTCAGGCCAAGGTCAGCGGCATGAATGGCGGCCATCAGCCCGGCCGGCCCGGCTCCGATAATCAGAAGGTCTGTGCTTTTCAATTTTTTTTCACGCTGAATCCGAAGTGCCCGAGCTGCTTGCCGAGCTGATAATAATGACCGTGTGCATAGCCAATCAGTGACGCTTTTTCGATCAGCAGGCGCCCCTTGTCGTCGATCAGTTGTTCAGAAACCTGAACATTGGTGATGCGGGCAAGAAACATACTGTGGGAGCCAAGTTCGATTTCGCGGTCGATTTTGCATTCGATGCTTATCGGGCATTCCATGATGATCGGCGCTTTGATTGTTTCGCTGCGGCCTTGCGTCAGGCCGGTTTCATGAAACTTGTCGCAGTCACGGCCTGAAACGACGCCGCAAAAATCTGTTTCGCGCACGCTGCGGCGGTCGGGTATGTTGACGGCGAATTCACCGCTTTCGCGCAACAGGCTGTAAGAGTGGCGTTCCGGGCGCACCGAAATCGACAGCATTGGTGGTTCTGAACAGATGATTCCGGCCCAGCCAATGGTGATTATGTTGGGTCGGCCGGTATTGCCGACGGTTGTTACCATGACTGCCGGTACCGGTGAAAGCACCGTTCCGGGTTGCCAGGTGATTTTGCCGGGGTTTGCCGATTTATTTTTTGTTGTTTTGCTCATTCTTTCTTTTCTTCTTTTTTCTCGTAGCTGGTAACCAGATTGAACATGCTGCCGTAACGGGCCAAAAGTTCGCGTTTTTCGTTTTCGGGCGCCGTGCGCGAGTCGTAATCGGGGGCGAAGACAGGCAGGCAACGTTCTTTATCTCGGTGTATCAACGCGATATACCATGAATCGACGCCGCGATAATCATAGTGACGCAGGGCGATACCTTCAAATTTGCGCAGTTTTTCCTGCCATTCGCTGCGCCCTTTGTGCGTGGTTTCGCAGAAACTTACGTTGCCGTCGGCAATCTCGATTTCTTTGCGATATGCTTTTCGAGTGGAAAAAAGTCGATAAAATCCGAAAAGGCTGGCGGCGCTTATGCCGATGCAGAGCATGGCAATGGTGGTGTAGTAAGACGGCAGGTTCGGGTCGACCCGCGAAAACTGCAGAAGTTTGATCGAGAGAATAATGACCCAGACCATCGACAGCACAGCAACCAGCCCGGAAAAGTAGAAAAAAAATGCGGTTCGCCCTCTGAGATCGAGGCCCTTTTCCGTGAGCCGCATCGGAAACCCGCCGTTTTCGGCACATTGCCAGTTAATTTCATTTTTCATCGTTTTCACCAGATTTAAGTTTCTGCCGCATTATAACGGGATTTTCCGCCAATGTCCAACCTTATGCCGAGAAATTGCACGCTAACTATGGAAACGGGGGTGGGGTTGTGATAGAATCGCGATGTTTTCATGAATGCCAAACCAGAAGAATGGGGTATGTAGATGAGCGTTGAAGAAACCACCCGCAACTCGAATTTTATTCGCGATATCATTGACGAAGACCTGAAATCAGGCAAGCACACAGAAGTTGTCACCAGGTTTCCGCCCGAACCGAACGGCTATCTGCATGTGGGGCACGCCAAGTCGATCTGTTTGAACTTCGGCCTGGCCCGTGACTATAAGGGCCGCTGCCATCTGCGTTTCGACGATACCAACCCGGTTAAAGAAGAGCAGGAATACATCGACTCGATCAAGGAAGACGTTAAATGGCTCGGTTTCGACTGGGGTAAACACGAATATTACGCTTCTGATTATTTTCAGCAGCTTTATGATTGGGCGGTTCTGCTGATCAAAGAGGGAAAAGCCTACGTTGATGATCAGACTGCCGATGAAATCAGGCTTACCCGTGGCACCCTGACTGAGCCGGGCAAAAATTCGCCTTATCGTGATCGCGGTGTTGAAGAGAATCTTGATCTGTTTACCCGCATGAAAAACGGTGAATTTAAAAACGGCGAGCGCGTGTTGCGTGCCAAAATCGATATGGCCGCACCGAATATCAATATGCGTGACCCGGTTCTTTACCGCATTTTGCATGCTCATCACCCGCGCACTGGCGATCAGTGGTGTGTCTACCCGATGTATGACTTTACCCACGGCCAGTCTGACGCCCTCGAACATATTACTCATTCTATCTGTACTCTCGAGTTTCAGGATCATCGGCCGCTGTATGACTGGTTCATCGACAATCTTCCGGTGCCGGCAAAACCTCATCAGTATGAATTTGCGCGTTTGAACCTGACTTATACAGTCATGAGCAAGCGCAAACTGCTGCGTCTGGTTCAGGAAAAGAAAGTTCTTGGCTGGGATGACCCGCGCATGCCGACAATCTCTGGCATGCGTCGGCGTGGCTACCCGGCTGCCGCTCTGCGTGAATTCTGCGACCGCATTGGCGTTGCCAAGGCTAACAGTACCGTCGAGTTCAGTCTGCTCGAAAATTGTGTCAGAGATGATCTGAATCGCAATGCTCTGCGGTTTATGGCGGTGTTGAAGCCTCTTAAAGTGGTGATTACCAATTACCCCGAAGGCCAGAGCGAGTATTTTGATGCCGACAACAACCCCGAAGACCCGAATGCCGGTACCCGCAAAGTGAAGTTTACCCGCGAAATCTACATCGAACAGGACGACTTCATGGAAAACCCGCCGAAGAAGTTTTTCAGGCTCGCTCCCGGTGCCGAAATTCGCCTCAAGCACGCCTATTACATTACCTGTAAAGAAGTTATCAAAGACGCTCAGGGTAACGTCATCGAGCTGCGCTGTGAACTCGACCCCGAAAGCCGCGGTGGTTCAACACCTGATGGCAGAAGAGTCAAGGGTACCCTGCACTGGGTATCGGCCAGCGAAGGCATTAAAGCCGAAGTCAGACTCTACGACCACCTGTTCAAGCAGGAAAACCCCGACAAGGTCGAAGAGGGCACCGATTTTCTCGACAATATCAACCCCGACTCACTTGAAGTGCTGAAAGACTGCATCGTCGAGCCGGCGCTTGCCGAAGTCAAGGTCGGTGTGCCGATGCAGTTTCTGCGCATGGGCTACTTCTGCAAAGACAAGGATTCCGCCGCCGGCAGACTGGTGTTCAACCGCACCATCTCGCTGAAAGACGGCTGGGCCAAAGAACAGAAAAAACAGGACTGATAGTTGCTGATAAAGTGGCGCCCGGTATCTTCTGATTCCGGGCGCCTTTTCATGAGAAGCTGAATTGGGAGAAAACCATGCAGAACCCTGAGATGCCTGCTTACGTTGTCATAGCGCTGTTTATACCGGTTTTTGTTCTGATCTGGACATTTGTATGCGCTCTTCTGGCCGAGATGTCCGGCTGGCGCCTGCTTTTGCGCAGGTTTGCCGCAAGTGAAACACAGATCGCTGCTGGCAAAAAAATCAGTTTTGTCAGTGCTCTGATATACCGGTTCTGGTGGGTAAAAGGCAGCTACAAAAGCTGTCTGACGGTGCATGTAAGTAAAGAAGGCTTTTCCCTGCAGGTTTTTCTGTTGCTGCGGTTTCGCAGTCCGGCACTTTTCATTCCGTGGGAATCGGTCGAAGACCTAGAAATTTCCAGTGTCGGCTTCAGGGGCCGGAGCACGACCGTCATCATTTTTGACTCACCTGTAAGGCTGACGTTTTTTGGCGCAGCCGGTGAAGCTATCGAAAAGGCTTTTCAGGAGTTCCGCGACAAGATGTCCAGTTGAAAGCATAAAAAAAGCCCCGCAGTAAAAAAAAGCCCCGGTGTGCAGCAAGGCAGACACCGGGGCTTTTTTATCGCTGTTAAAGGCTCATTCGAGGTAGGTGTA
>JAKQQP010000335.1 GCA_029564115.1 Candidatus Rifleibacteriota bacterium
CCGAGCTCGACATATCGATCGCCCTGACTGAACAATAGTAGGTCGAACCATTTGTGAGAGAAAGCCCGGTAAATGAATAGGATGTGGCAGCACCGGCATTTATCCAGCCAGCGACTTCTGTGCCACCAGGCGTAGTACCGACTGCAACTTCGTATCTGAGAACCGGGATTGTCAGGGCGTCCCAGTTCATATCAGCATCCGACAAAGAAGATGTCACATCGACATCCACACCTGAACCGTCTCTGACAGTGGTTTTCACACATACAAAACCATCGCTCGATGATGAGTTAAGCGTACGCGTCGCGGTAATAACACGAATCGAGCAATAATAGGTAGTGCCATTGGTGAGAGTCTGGCCGGTAAAAGTGTAACTGGTTGCACCAACAGCGACTGCAGTCCAGCCGACGATGTCTGAAGCACCGGGTGAGGTTCCGAGGGCAACCTCATAGCCCGTCGGACCGACGGCGCCAACATTGTTGACCCAGTTCATGGTCACGTCATCACCGGCAATGGTGTCAACGTCAGCACCTGCCCCATCGTTCACGGTCATTCGCAAAACCGGCAATTCAACCGACTTTGGCGACTCAATGTTATTACTGTCGTAGTCAGTTACAGTGTAATAAACTATTGCGCCGGCGGGAGGTGAGGGGTCAGTGTAACTGTTGGTGGTGCTGTCGAACGGAGCTGCAAGATAAGAACCTGAGGTGGTAGAGCGATACACCTTGTAGGGTGTGGTTCCGT
Organism: Candidatus Rifleibacteriota bacterium; assembly: GCA_029564115.1. Next base: position 742 of record JAKQQP010000335.1, read on the forward strand.
GCAAAGTGGCCTGGCCGGTGCTGGCGCCCCATGAAAGCTCATTGGCCGAACCGTTGAGAGTGGCCGTAAGCCCCCAGGGGCTGATATTACACATTACATTATCTACGAAAGCCCCTGCAATTTCTGTTCCGGCGCATGTCACATCAACCAGAACCCTCACGTTATAAAGTCGCCCGGCTACAAGAGTGACTGGAGTTGACCAACCCGTATTAAGCAAACTGCCAAAAGCATAGTTGTTATTGGTAAATGGTTCGTCAAAGACTGTAAAAAAAACTGATTCGTTCGGAGAAGCACCTGAAGTAGTATCAAGAATTTGACTTCGTAAAAGATATTGATCTGGTGTTCCGCTTCTTATTCTTTCATAGTCAAAATAAACTGAAGCGTTCACCTGGCCTGCGGGCGTCGTAAACGACTGTTCAATCATTCCGTCTGCGCGCCTGGCCCCGCCGCCTCCACGGCTATACCGAAGCCGCACTCTGGTAGTACCTTGCCAGTCAAGGTTTGTCAGATTTCGGCCACTGAAAACATTATTATTTAAAGTCCATTCAACGGTTGGATCTGTGGAGAAACTTGTGTTTTGTAACTGCTGCAGGGCGAAGGCGTTGGTAGAAAAAGTGAAGAGAAGAACCAGCAGCAGAAACTGCCAGCTTTTTATCGATCTCAAAAAAATATTCTGGTCTGATTTTTTCATATTTTCCCTGCCTGTCTTACCAACTTGGGTATCCCTGTACAATTCTAACAGAAAAAGAGGTCAGACCGAAATCTGACGCGGACTATCCGGTGAAGTCGCGGTACAGTGCCCGCACCTGCCAGACAACAAGAATCAGAATTACCAGCGCGGCGAAATACCAGAGCCATGATCTCCAGCCGTTTTTCATGTTTTGGGAAAGCAGACTGCTGTGCCTTGTCACTTCGGTATGATCACCGCTTTTTTTCGCCAGTTCAAGATACAGCTGTCTGACTCTGGCATTGGCCGGATCATTACTCAGCCTCTCGTCCAGCAGAATCTTTGCCTGCGGATAAGGCAGAGACGCAATTCTGGCAAGAACTTCGTCTTCTGAAGCGGCAGGCTTCTCGACAACCGGCTCGGGTTTCTGGTCAAGCCAGGCCGGCCGGGGCAAAGAAGGCCGCAGCTCGCGGGCATGCATCCAGAAAAGTTCGGCATTCGCCATATCGCCAGCATTGCGTGCCTGATGCGCCAGAATCATCAGTTCTGTTATTTTCTGGTCGAAGCCCTGCCGCATTCTGGTCGAACGCATATTCGCCCAGCCGGTCGAAACCAGCAGGCACGACAAGACCACAACCAACCCAACGTACAACGCCCATTTTTTCATATCTGTTTAATTCTAACATGAATCAGGGCATATTTAGAGAATCTTTTCGTGATACCTCGAAAAATGGATTTTAAAACTGCCGGTCGGGTTTAAGATTACCATTCATAATACTGGTGGTCACCGTTCAGAGAATGCTCTTTTCTCGGCGAAAACAGCGTAGCACCTGCATGCCAGGTCGTCGGTCGTGTCTGGCCTTCAAACGCCCTTTCGAGCTTGATACCATCGAACCAGACCGCATGTCCGGATACGGGGCTTGAATTGTGCAGAATGATTTTCAGAGAATCAGCGCCAATATCAGGAACATCTTCGACAAGCCTGAAAGCGAAGAACACCCTGAAGTATCTGCTGCTTTCGATACTCGAATCAGGAAGGGTAAGCTCGATCGGTTCCGTGTCGCAGATGCCGCTGTAAACAGCCTTGAATGAAGGTTGGTCAGAGACCGAAAGTGTACCATCGGCCTTGATGGTCGCCGAAATCGTAGCCAGGGCCGTTCCCGCCGCATCATACTGTATAAAAGCCAGGTCAGCGCTGCCACTGCCGGGGCAGACCCAGGCCGAAAGAAAATACAGGTCAGTCTGCGGCGGCACCGGCGCCGTGAACAAAGCCGGGTCGACCTCCTGATAAATGCTGTGCTTTGCAATCTGCGCCGGTGGCGGCCCACCGGGAAGAACATTACACCTGAACGTCACGAAATCTTCAGAAAAACCCGACGCAGCCAGTCTACTTCGGTTCAAAAAATCAGACTCATACGGCCCAATCGGCTGAGAATCAGGAATAGGATCCAGCCAGACATCAAATGTCGTCGTTTGTCCTGGTAACAGAGAGGCTGGCATTGGGTCAGTTTTTAAAAGGCTCGAGCCGGGAAGAAAATCTATCCCGTTCGTTAGATTTGTAAACAACCAGGTAAAAGTATTCAAAGCAACGTTGCCGGTATTTTTCACCGTAACTGGAACTTTGGCTGAACCGGCACCTTGAACGACATCACCGAGTTCAACCGGATCAGTTTCAACATCGAGAGCGGAGACTGAATTCACCGTAAGTCTGAGCAGAAAGGTCGCAGAAGCTTCACCTGTCGGGTGCATTAGACCATCACCATTGTCGTCTTCCCATATTAATTGGGTCCCTGTGTAAAGGCCCGGAGGAACATGAGTCGAAGGGATATGAGGCTGAACCTGAACTGTAGCAGAAAAGTTGGTGAAACCGCTTACAGCGACACTTACTGGAGGAGCCGGCAGAAAACTGATACTGGCTGAAGCAATGCTGTTAGTACCAGAAACTAGATCAGCAGCTTTCCATCTCAATTTTGACAGTGGCAGACCCGATGTATTGGTAATTACGGTCACCGGAGTGCTGTTAACTGTTTGCCCAGGGTTTGCAGCGGGAAAGTTAACCGGAGAAGTGACAGTAAAACTTTTTCGACCAATGGTCAGGCGAAGCTCAAATGCGTCAGATTCTTCGGTGGTGTATGAACCGGATGGCAGCAGGTAATCATCATAAATCCTCATTGTGCCGCGATAATTACCAGGAAGCTGTGGCCCTACCACCACGGTTGCCGTTACCAGAACCGACCCGCCCGCAGGCACGGAGCCAGCAGGAATAGCCAGTGTTATTGAGGCAGCCGGAATTGATTCGCCAGAAAGAGTTGTGATAGCTGCAGTAAGGCCACGCAGACTGTCCAGTGAGATGTTTCCGCGATTGCGAACTTCGAAAGAGGCATTCACAGAACTGTTTTCGGTTGTAAGCGGCATATTTAGTGGCTTACTCATTACTTCGATCACTCTCTTCAAATTTACAGTCAGCGTTACAGGCGCAGTGTCGAAAGCCTCTCCAGGGTTAATAAGCCCATCATTGTTCGAGTCATTCCACATCGTGACTGTACCGGTATAAGCTCCGGCCGAAGTGTTGGCTGGCACCTGAACTCGCCAGCTCACCGGCTGTGACTGGTCCTGAACGATATAACCAATGGCAGCTGGCGCAAAAACATTTGCTGCGGCCGGTATTGTATCTGGCCCGATCAGAGCGGTAGCTGTAGCCTTTGGTCTTGCAATGGTAAGAGTTCCGGTATTTTTTACAGAAAAATTACTTACAGCAGACAAAGCATTCGGGTCGCCATTAGACACAATTCCGCCGCCCGGCTCGATTACCTGCAGTTGAAGATTGCCAACACGACATGCGACCCTGAAACCACTCTGTGGCTCGTTAACATCTCTACTGGCATTTATTACGACGTTGTCTTCGAAGAGCCACGACAGATTGCCAACATAACTCCCGTCTGGCTGACCACCGGGAACGTTAATGCTTATCTCGCGCGTGAACAACTCACCTGCCGGCACCGCAAAAGGCTCCCCGCCGGGAAATGAATAAGCCCCCATCGGGATAGTGCTGGCGCCGGATGTGAGATTTATTTTCTGCCAATGAAGTTTATTAAGGGCCACGTTGCCGATATTACGGCAAAGAAAAGTGGTGCTGATGCCAGTCCCTGCAGCCACATCGCCAAGATCTACGGTCGATGGGATAACCTGCACCGCAGAGTAGGAGGGAACATTTGCCGTAAGATTAAAAGAGGCAGAAGCCTCACCATTGTCATAAACAGAATTGCCGTTATTATCCTCATAAACCCACATCTTTCCAAGGTAAGCCCCGGCAGGGGTACCCATAGGAATATATATGCTCAGTCTGGAATCTCCCGGAGCGCCACCGGCAGCGACAGTCGCCGGCAGAAAAATGGCAATCTGATTACTCGCGATTTCATTTGCCCCGTTGATCATGACTCCAGCAAGAGGTTTCAGTGCCGTCAAACCCAGTATCCCGGTGTTGTTGATCTGAAACGGCAAGTTTTCGACGACAAATGACGGAGTTGCATTGCCCGCATTAAGAGTAGCCGGGGAAATCGTGAAGCTTTTGTTACCAACCCCTATCTTTACGGCAAATTCGCTCCGCGCATCTGATGGAGTAAGGCCATCACCGTCTTCATCATCATAGATCGTGAAAGTGGCAATATACACGCCGTTAGGCTGCGGACCAGGCACGGTGGCGGAAACATCAAGATGTGACAAATCTCCGATCGAAAGCATTCCGGGGTTTGAGGGTAAAACGGTTATAAAGGTGGCACTGCCCAGCGGGGGTGAGACTTTAAGATTTACAAGATCAAGATTTCCGCCATTGAAAAAGTTAACTTTTTTTACTACGGTAGTCTGCCCCTGCGACCAGTTATCAAGATCTATGAATTGATCTGAAATAACTATCTTTTTTGCGCTCGGAACAACTGCTTTAACAGTGAAAAGACTGACTGGCTCGGTAAAATCGCGATTGCTGTTTCCGTTCAGGTCTTCATAGACACTCATGGCGGCAGCATAACTACCGGAAGCCTGATTGTAAGGTATTGCCAAAAGCCCATTTACAACGATTTTGTCAGAAACGGGTATTGAAAAATTCGAAGGATCGATCGCAAGATTGGCCTTTGAAATATAATCATTCCACTGGTTTTTCATGTCAGCCAATGTCCATTTGACGTTCGAGAGAGGGTAATTCCCGCTGTTGACCACGTCAAAATATAGAATTGAACCTGTATCTCCCGGAAGGATGGTTCCGAAATCTATTGTCGCACTGCCGATCGTTATGCCTCGACGATAAATGAAAATTGAGTTTGAAAGCGCCTTGTTTGAATTGACCGCAGCCCCCGTGTTTGCATCAAAACCTGCTGCTGAATTGGCAAGTTGTGCCGTCATCGAAAAGCTGCCAACAGTTGTCGTATCTGCAGTTGCTTCGAATGTCCAGTTGAAAACGCCGGGTAAAGCCGGTGGAATAGAAGCAATTGCCGGCAGGGGGCCCTGAATTTTAACTGCATTCCCGGTGCTTGCCGCTGTTTTCTGCAAGTCTGCCGGTGTCGTCGAAGCAATCGTTGAGCCCGCAGTCTGAGTGTTTGTGGCCACAAGAGTGGCCGAGAATGTTTCGCCAACAAAAAGCGAGGTTGGCGACAGGGTCAGTCCTGTCTGCAGATTGCCGGGGTTCTGTACGTCAAAATACTGGTAACCGACCAGCGTTCCTTCGGTATTGTAAGTGCCGCCAACATCTATGCTGACTCGCCATCTTTGCCTGAGGGTCGAACCAAGACCCGGGTCAAGTATGTAAGAGCTGTCGCAAATACCGTATGCGCCAGAATTCAGGGTTGGAGACGTAAATACTCTCGCACCACCTGTTGGAGAGTTGTTATAAAATCTCACGCGATACTGGGTGTTGAGTGGAAGATTTATAAAGCGGGCGTACACAGTCTGGCCAACATTGAAGGCATATTGTTCTGGATTGTAAGAAGAAACTGCCGCACAGATACCGGCCACTGCCTGGATGGTCCAGGCCCCTGCTCCGCCCGTTATTCCGAAAATTGAAACTGGATTGTTCGCATCATAAGCCCTGAAAGAGCCACCAACTGCAACGTTACCAGCTGCCGAATCAATCGCGACATCGACGGTAAAAACCATATCGACAGTTGCGCCACCACCTGCAAGAACAAATGGGAAGGTCGCCGGCGGGTTGATCTTCTGATTATGAGTTCCGAGACTGAAGGTCAATGACGCCGCCTCTACAACTGCGTCAGCTTGTCCGTTGTTGCGAATGCGCATGGTTACAGTCAGGTTCTGCTGGTTGCAGTAGACGTTGTTATATGCCTCAGTGATCGATACCACACTTAAGTTTGGCGGCGTCTGAATCGTGCAGATATTAGAAGTGTGAGTCGCAGCTGTGAGGAAAGCGTCTGAATTGCCATCGTAGCCATACACAGTACCTCGCAGTGTAAAGGTGCCAGCAGTGTCAGCCTGCAGCTGATAGCTGAATGTCGCAACGCCGTTACCAGAGACATCCTGCAAAGCAGGCACAGGGCCGACAATAAATGTCGCATCGCCACCTGCTCCCCCCTTGAGAAGAGTTCCCGGGTAGGCTGTTTTAAACAATGCCCCGCCGTTGTTGATTATTGTCGCCGATGCATTGAACTGCTGACCGACAGAAACCTTTGTGGGCAGAGAAACTATAATAGAGGGGTTTGCAGGGCTGACGATCTGAAAAATGTTCTCACAGGCAATGTGGGTGTTGAGCGGGTTAGTAACCTTAACACGCCAGTTGCCCATATTGGCTGGATTGTTGTCGATCGCGATCTGGTGTGAGATAGTTCCTGAGGCATCGCTGGTTTTTGGTGGTGCAGTTACGGCGAACTCGCTGCCATCTGGTTTGTACCACCTGATTGTATATTCTTTCAGAGGCGCAAGATCTTCTGACCGGCAAAAAACGTCGACCACCCCGGCAGAGGGAAGGTTGAAACTTGCAGACTCAAAAAGCAACGCTGAGTCTTTGAATATTTTAACTTTTTCACCAATAATCAACCATTGCGTCGGAAAAAGAGCGTTGAATATTTCAAAATCATCGCTGGTATTACCGTCCCTGAATTTAACACTGGCATCGACATCTGACGTGCCGGTTGCAGAGTCGGCCGCAACACTGACCCAGTATTCAGCAATCTGTGAAAGCCCGCCGTAAACATCTATCGGAAATAGAGAATGCGGGACTTTTGCATCGTATGTCCCGAAAGAAAGCAAAACTTCCGACGAATCCCAATAGGCAAGAGCCTCACCCATGTTTATAACTTTAAGAAATACCGGTATGGCGGATTGCCCGCGATAAACCGTATCTGAGGCGACGACAGACTCAATTACCAGATTGGCAGGATTCTGAACTGTCCAGCTGTCGGTGATCTGGGCAGTAGTGTCGCTGACCAGCTTGTTACTCAGTTTATTTCGCCCCGATGCAGAGCCGTCAAGTGTTACAGGGCCGGAATCGCAATCGGTCTTGATAAAGACAGTGAAGGTTGCGATCATTGTTTCACCAGGCCCAACGAGAGTGTTCGGTGCCGGCTCGTTAAGAGTGATGTCATAGCCAGTTGAAATGCTAAGATCGGCATCATCAAAGTAGAACGGAGTACCGCCGGAATTTTTGATCATCATTCTGACACGCACGGTCTGACCTTTGTTGACAGTCAAAGGAGTGGCATCAACCTGCTCGATCTCAAGCCCGGCTTTTTTTCTCACTTCCCAGGTATCAACCGCATCAGCTCCGTTGTCAGAAAACGTCTGCGCTCCAATGGTAGCAGTGGCCACTGCATCAAGAGTTGAGGTGCCTACCGGAGAATCTTCTGCCACATTGACAGAAAAAATAAAATCGGCCTGACCGCCGGCCGCAATTGAATGCGGCATGCTTACGGGTGAAACCAGGGTGTATGTATAAGACCCCAGAGACAAAAGCGGGGTTATTGTGGCAACACTGACAGGATTCAACGGGTCATAGTTCTTAACGGTAACTGTGACAGGAATATTCTCCTGGCCCTGAGTCACTCCTTCGGGTGTATCAGCCACGACACTGACGATCTCAAAACCTCGGCACCTGAATTCCACCCGGTTTAGAACCGGGTTGTCACCAGCCGCATCTTTTATAAACACACAGCGATATTGAATATATCTCTGCTTTTCCTGAGTCAGAAGCGACTGATTGCCGTTACCCGTAACGTTCTGAGCAACAAGACTCCAGCTAGTCCAGCTTCCGTCGGGCTCAGGCGTCGAGCCTGTGCGAACGTAAAAATGTACACGCCCGCCACCGGCGGTGACTTCGTAGTATATCCTCTGCCATTCAGGGGTAGAGATGCGACTGTCAAAAACGTGGGAGTCAAAATGACCACCCCAGCGCCAGGTTGTGCCGCCAGGAATGGCCGAAGCATCTTCAACGGTGCCCAGAGCGGCAGAAACCGCATTTTTATACTGAAAAAATGAGGTCGGGGTCATGGTATTACCCTCAATCAGCGGGGTAGACCAGAGATAGTCAGTGCCGTTGTTGGCACTTATGCCGACGGTGTGATGCGGCGGTACGTTTACCGGGTTATCGTATGCCTCTTTGGTCCAGAGGCCGTCATAGGAAAGGTAATCGTAACGATGTGCAATATCACCGTATTGATAAAGGAAAGTCTGAAACTGATAAATATTATCAAGCAAACCATATCTGTTAGCACGCCAGTAAAAACCCTGTCGTGCATCCGGGTCACCAAGACTTTTCTGGAGAGTGTAGAAGCCGATATTCTGAGGTTGAGTATCAGTTTCTCGAACCGAAGTATCCTGCCAGAGTGCCGAAATCATACTGCGGTTTGCATCAGTCTCGATAAAGTCTGTCCAGGTGTTGGTATACTGCGTATATCCACCAGCTGTATGAGCTTCACCGGTAAGAATCCCTTTAATACCAACATACCAGTTGGTTCTGGTTTCAGCAAAATACGGAAAAGCCCAGGGCAGCGTCACCCATGTTCCTCCCCTGTCATACCAGTCGCCGACAGTTACTGTAAGTCTTGTCCATGAAGACAATGCATCACCCTCAATACCAGCAGGAAGTAACTTGCGCGAGTAATATCTTGTCCATTCTCTTTGTGAGGTTTCGTTAGTACTGCTGACAAAACCAGGCTCAAAATAGTTGGTGCTGCCGGCCCCCCAGAAAGCCCAGTAGGTCTTGCTTGAATTTTTGGGAAGGTTGGCAATTATAGTGGCGGTACATTGCCCGGCTGCATAAGCAAACACCTTGCACGGAACCTCGTTTCCCCATTCATCGGCAATTCTTAGCTGCTGTTGCGCACCAGCCAGATTGCCTGCGAAGCCGGTTCCGCCAACTGTAATTTCGACCGGAGCATTGATGCGGGATTCGATTCCTCTTTCGGTCAGAGTCAATGGAGCGCGGTATCGTCTGAGAACCCCATCGGCAAAAGGAGTGCTGTAAACGCTGCCGGCCGGGTTGACCTCGGTATTTACTCTTGCAAGGGCGTTATTAAAATATGTGCTGGAAGCCACATCAATGAGATCGCGTTCAGGAATCAGACGAAACCCCCTTGAGGAACAGGTGGAAGTTCCGTAGCCATTAAGATTTCCGGTGGTATCCTGAACCTTGACCGTAACATAATAGTCCTGACCTGGCTGAAGTGAAACACCGGCAAACGTATGCTCGGTTGCATGGCCCACATCGATAAAATCAACGATATTGGCTTCGCCTTTGACCGTCGACAGGCCAACAAAGGTTTTAACGATTTCATTTTCGTAGATTGGCCAGCGAGCCCTGACAACTTGCTCGTTCTTATAAATCTGGCAATCTTTCGTGGCGCCGGCAACAGGGTGAAACCCGACTACCTCCCCGGACCAGGAGGTAGTATACATGCTGTTCTGATCATTAACAGCGTAGTAATAGACCGTACCCGGCACAGCGGTAGTGTCTGTCCAGGAAAGGCTGGTAGTATTGCCAACCGGTGTATATGGCCCACCACGGGTATTGCTCCGGCCAATATTGTAACGAATAAGGGTTGTGCTGCCGTTATTGCCGCCATCGACCCAGGAAATCTGGTTTCCGGCGGCGGTAGTTTTGAGTTTAACCTGCCCTGGCGCTAATGGGCCTGGAATCCAGACCTGATAGACTCTCAGATAAGAGTTCCCGCCGGCAGCATTCCGATTGGCATGAAGGCGTATATAATGAGGGCCAGCGAGACCGCTCACATCGAGAACATCGGTTCGCATGCCAAAGCCGCGTTGTCGCTCATATCTACGATTAAAAACCGTTTGAGCGCCATTTTGATCGGTCGATGCTACAATATACGAGCGCACATCGGTGTCATTGCCGCCTTCGTTCAGCCACTTAACGTGGATATAGTCGACATTTGTCAGGTTGACCTGGTTGGTTGTGACATAGGTTCTGCGCGCATTATTCTGGGTTGCATATAGATAAAGATGGTCAGATTCTTTGCTCTGCCCACCGGTTCCATTGGTTGAGCCAGCCTGCCAGGCAAAATTTTCTGTCCCGTAGTCGTAAAGAAACTGCTGCCCGCTGACGGGCGACAGCAAGCAACAAAACAGCAATGCCAAAAAAAACGCTCTCTTAAGTTTCACGTTACTACTCCATCGTCAGGCCAGTTGAGCCAGAAACAGAAAAAATCTGCCACTATGAGTCAACTGACAAAGGAGAAAAGCCCTGTGACACCTGTATATTATGCTTTTTCAGTCACAAACGAAGCTTGTTACCCCGCCAAATTTCCCTATCTGCTGAAATAGTATCGCGAAATAACATTTTTTGCAAATTCTATGTACTTTAGCTTTGCGCAGATGCACAGTTTTGCGTTAAAATACGCAGCAAGATCGAAGGTTTGCGAAGGGAAAATCGCGGATGCTGACAGAAAAAATCAGGTTTGATGCGGGCAAATACACTTTTTTGCATTGCAAAAAAACTATTCCGGTGAGCTTTGGTTATGAAACTTACGGCAGGCTAAACAAGAGCAAAGATAACGCTGTTCTCGTCTGCCACTATTTTACCGGCACCAGCCATGCGGCCGGCCGATATAACGAAAGCGACCCGGCACCAGGCTGGTGGGACAGCCTGATCGGCCCCGGCAAAACCATCGACACCGACAAATATTTCGTCGTCTGCTCAGACAGTATCAGTAACATCAACTTCAACAGCCCGACCGTTATCACCACCGGGCCGGCGTCGATCGACCCCGAAACCGGCAAACCATACGGCATGAATTTTCCGATTTTTACGCTCGATGACGTGGTCATGCTGCAGCGGCGTCTGATCGACCATCTCGGCGTCAAAAAACTGCGTTTCGTGCTCGGGCCATCAATGGGCGGCCTGCAGTCATATCTCTGGGCCAAATATTTTCCGGAAATGGTCGAGCGCGTCATCGCCGTCGTCGCCACACCGATGGTGCGCCCGGCATGCCTGATGGTTCCAAATCAGCTTGGTATCGAAGCGATAATGCTCGACGAAAAATGGCAGAATGGCAATTATTACGGCAGTGAACCACCACACCGCGGCCTGCTGCTTGCGTTCAAAATGCTGCTGACCGCGACCCGCACCGATCACTGGTCGCACACCAACTTCGGTCGCAAGTTCCTTGACCCGGCATTCATAACCAGCGACAACCCGTATATCAGCTTCAAGGGGCGCTTCCTTGTCGAAGAGGGTATTGAACAATCGGTTCTGGCCCGCATGCAGTTTTTCGACCCGAACGCCTACGTCTATATCGCCAAGGCAAATGGTCTGTTCGACCTCTGTCAGCCAGGCGAAACGCTGGCTCAGGCTCTCGGCAAACTCAAACTGCCGGTGCGCATGATCATCGACGAATCGGATCTGATGTTTACGACCGAACAGGCGGAAGAGGCCCGGCCGCTGCTTTCTGACTGCGATATCAGCTACTATAACAGCCGCAACGGGCATCTCTCATGTATTTTTGAAACCGGGTATCTGGCCGAACCCATGAAACGGTATATTAACGAATAAATGCGCTCCAATGTTTATTGCGCCCTGACAGCCCGAAAAATGGAGAGGTAAAATGAAATCAAAACTGATCAGCATCGAACAGGCCACATCACTGATAAAAGATAATGACCGCGTCGTTGTCGGCGGTTTCGTCGGCAGCGGCCACCCCGAGGCGCTGACATCAGCCCTTGAAAAGCGTTTTCTCGCCGAAGGTCACCCACGCAACCTCGAATTATATTTTGTGGCCGGCCAGGGCGACGGCAAAACCCGCGGCCTTAACCATTTCGGCAATGAAGGCATGGTCAGGCGCGCTGTTGGCGGGCACTGGGGCCTCGCACCCCGCCTGGGACAACTGGCCCTCGACAACAAGCTTGAGGCCTACAACCTGCCACAGGGCGTCATTTCGCACATGTTCCGCGACATTGCCGCCGGCAAGCCCGGCACCATCACCCACGTCGGCCTGCAGACCTACGTCGACCCACGCCTGCAGGGCGGCAAGATCAACAACTGCACCACCGAAGATATCGTCGAAGTCATCAGGTTCGATGATCATGACTATCTGCGCTACAAGCACTTCGGCATCGATGTATGCCTGATTCGCGGCACCACCGCCGATGAATTCGGCAATATCAGCATGGAACAGGAAGTTGCCCCGCTCGACGCGCTTTCGCAGGCCATGGCAACCAAACAGCGCGGCGGCATCGTCATCTGCCAGGTAATGCGCCTCGCACGCGGCGGCGGCATAAATCAGCTGTTCGTGCAAATTCCCGGCATTCTCGTCGATTACGTCGTTCTCGTCGACATGGCGAAAGAACCGCAGCTGCACATGCAGACCTTTCTTGAGCAGTATTGCCCGTATTATTCCGGGCAGGTACAGTTCCCGGAAGATTCTCTGTTCAAGCCCATGGAAATGAGCATCCGCAAGATCATCGCCCGGCGCAGCATGGTCGAGCTGCTGCCGCTCGGCAACTGCACAGTGAACCTTGGCATCGGCATGCCGGAGGGTGTCGCTAATGTGGCACGCGAAGAGAATCTGCGCGACCGCATGACCCTGACGGTTGAATCCGGCCCGATTGGCGGGCTGCCGGCTTCAGGGCTCTCGTTTGGTGCGTCCTACAGCCCCTCAGCGGTTCTGCCGCAGCCGTCACAGTTCGACTTTTATGACGGCGGCGGCCTCGACATCGCCTTTCTTGGTGCCGGAGAGGTCGACGAAGAGGGCAACGTCAACGTCAGCAAGTTCGGACCGAAATTTGCCGGCTGTGGTGGTTTCATCAACATTACCCAGAACGCCCGCCGGGTGGTCTTCTGCACCACCTTTACCGCTGATGGCCTGAAAACCGAGCAGCAGGACGGCCGGATAAAGATTGTGACTGAAGGCAAAACTGCCAAGTTTGTTAAAAAAGTCGAGCAGATAACTTTCAGTGGCCGTTATGCTCTTGAAAAGGGCACCGAAGTAACTTACGTCACCGAGCGTGGCGTTTTCAGACTCGAAAAAGACGGTCTGCGCCTGCTCGAAATCGCGCCAGGCATCGACATGCAGACAGAAATTCTTGATCAGATGCAATTCAAGCCGGTTATTACCGGTGCGCCGCGCCTGATGAACCCGGCGATCTTCATTGACCAGCCGATGCGCCTGCAGGACTGACAACAAAACAGCGGTCCGGCCTGTTTATCGAAAAAGGAGTTTGCTTATGAAAAATGCATTTTCAGCCGCGGTTCTTGCCGCCCTGATATTCTCTGCCCCGGTTAATGCTGAGGTTCCGGTCGAGCCATCGAATCTTCAGTGTCTGGTAATCGGCCAGGAAGCAGACCCGGCCAAAGGGCGGTTTTTGCTGAAACAGGCCATGGAATCCTGGCATCATGGCAAAAAGAGCGAAGCGGTCGATCTTTACGAAAGTGCCATCATCGCAGACCACAGCATTCTTCGCCACGAAGACCACGGTCTTGCCATGGCCCTGCTCGAAAAATACCGTGATCCAGCACGCGCCAGCGACATGACAACGTTTTGCCGGCGTGGCTTTTTCGAAAACATTCTGGTAGGCAATCTTGAATCGTCGATAACATTCTATGAACAGGCGGCTGCGATAGCCACCGACAAACAGGAGCAGCAGCTGGCACGCGATGAGGCAGAGCGGCTGCGCGGGCAGCTTTCCTACATCAGCGAATGGCAGAAGGGAGTTGTCAGAGCGGCGCGAATCAATCGCGAGCGCGATCTTGCCGCCTATCTGCAGACAAGCAAAATCAACGAATTCGAAAATCAGATCGAAGACAACTCTTTTGAGCTTGAAGAGCTGAAAGAGCGCCTGGCCTACCTGCAACAGCAGGAAAAGGAAGCCCTCGAAGACATGTATTCTTCGGTGCGAAGTGCTGCCAGATATCGCCGGCAGTATTATTATCCGGGCGCTTACCAGACCGGAACGCCTGACCCAAGTGCCGCAACCTTTCCGGAAGGCAACTGGGGAGCTGACAGCTCGCCAAATCAGGGGCAGGTTGCCAATCCATACGCTGGACAGCCGAATACGGGTGTTTCAAGCGATGCGGCGCTGAACCGGTTTTATGTCTATCGTGGAAGAGCGCGCCGTCAGCAGGACCAACTCGACCAGATCCGGGCCGAGATATCGGGACTGCATCGCCGAATTGCCCAGCTGGAAAAGGCGACCGGGAACCTGCGCAAAAAAGCCAGCGACGAGGCAGTCAGATAATCAGGGCGTCGCTGCGGCTTTCTGCTTAAGTTCTTTTTTTCTTTCGATCCAGAGCTGGCGAAAGCCTGAAGGCGACAGAAAACGATCTTCAAGATCAGTTATGGTGGCGATGCCATTGCTAATGCAGATTTCGACGCACTCTTTCCAGATTTTGGCGTCTCTGTCTGAGTCATCAATGTAAACTTCCACCTCTTGAGTACCGAGATTGTGAAGCGCCATCAATCTCTCATGTCCTTCAATGACACAAAGGCGGCCGTTCAGCTCTCTAACCCCCATGGGGCGCAAGAGAAAAGCGGTATTTCTCATGATATTTTCAAGTCTGACGCGACTGAGAAAAGGCTGGGAAGGCTGCAGCTGGTCTATCCTGACTCTAAAAGTATTCATACTTCTTCTCTCTCTCTCCCTGACTCACTGTGTACGTGAAAGTCAATCCAACTACAAGTGCAAGATAACACAGTCCGCAAAAAATAAACAACAAAGATTTGCCAATAAATTTTTCCGGCTCAAAACCTTTATCGACACTGCCAACAAGCCTTTAAAGAAAGAAGTCTGATGTACCAGTCGCCCCCCCCTCGCACCAGTTCGCTTGAAGAACGGTCGCACCCGAATTGGAAGTGGCCGTTTACAGGCCTGCCGTTGATTGGTGATTGTCTACCGCCGTTGATGAGCGAAGGAGTGATTGTTGTAAAGCAATGGCGACCGACTTATCTGTCGGATTATCCGGCAGTTTGAAGCCGTCTTTAAAATCGCGATGCTTCGGTCTAGCCGAAGGTGTTCTTTTGCTTCAGCGATTCGGCTGCGCCTCACAAGCTTACGCAAAAGAATCACCTTCTGCTCCCCTCGCACCAGTTCGCTTGAAGAACGGTCGCACTCTGATTGAAACTGGCCGTTCACAGGCCTGCCGTCGATTGGTTGTATTATGGCAAGCGAAGGCGACCGACTTTTGCGCCAGGATGGCGCTTATGCCGAGCGAGCCAGGATGGCGGAAGCGAGGCCTCCCACGCGTGGGAGGGTCGGTCGCCGCGACGCAAGCCAGGCGGGCCTAAAAGGGAAAGGGCCTCGCAACAGAGTTACGAGGCCCTTATAGACCTGGCGGCGACCGACTCTCCCACGGAGCTGCCCCCGCAGTACCATTGGCGTCTTTGAGCTTAACTGCTGAGTTCGGAATGGGATCAGGTGT
>JAKQQP010000345.1 GCA_029564115.1 Candidatus Rifleibacteriota bacterium
TTGCCTGCTCACGAATCATCATGCCGGGCATCAGCAGAACCATGACAATCGCCGCGATAATGGCACCCGCAAAACCGGCGGCAATATAATAAACAGATTTTTTCATAACTACCTCCTGTTTGTATTATAAAATAATACCAAGATTTATGCAAGCGCTTTTTTTGGCTTATGCTATTTTGCTTGACCCGAAAACATGTTTGTGGCATGCTTCTGCGCATGAGAATCTTCACCAGAAAACTGAAGCTTTTCTGTGCGATCTTTATTCTGGGCATTCTTTTAGCCTGGCTGATCGCTTTTCCTCTGCATCTTGCCCTGCAGAAACTCTCGCATACCGATCGGATCAGTGACCGAAAGGCAGACTGCCATTCCTGCTGCAGCCATCATTTCGATAACCACAATACCGACCTTCCGGTAATAAAAAATACCGGACACGACACCGGTTTCTGCAGCCTCTGCGACCTCGCATCTCAGTTTTTTACCAGCGGGCTTGCCAGAATTTTTATTGTTGCTTCCTCAGGCAGTTCCTCAAACGTTGTCGGGTTGTTGACAGGCGGTTATTCGAAAGAATTAATCTTAACAGGTCTTCCCCGCGCTCCTCCGACTCTTTTCAGCTGATTTCAATTTTCAGAACACTTCTCTCTACTGGCGTTGTTTGATTAATTCAGCAGAAAAGCCCAATCAAGCCACAGCAATCGCATCAAACCCCTGAATGCCCAACTAAAAGCGAAATAACGCGATTCACGTCCGCCATTTCCGCTCCTGATAACCGGGATACACAGGCAGAAATCCTGTCATAATTGAAAAAACAGGTATTTTACTGCAATTGCCATGCTGATCGCACGGAAAACATCGACAGCGCCTATTAAATCAGTATGTCATGAGGTTTGCCATGCATCCATTTCGCAACAGATTTTTGCCTTTAATCTTTCTCTTCAACTTTTCACTGCTTCTGACTCAAACCTGTCAGGCCCGAAACACGACCGAGGATCGACTGAATGCTCTTGAAAACAGAATTCAGCAGATGCAACAGCAGTATGAACTGCAGATCGCATCTCTGACTGCTCAAATCAAGGAATTGACAGCACAAAACGGGCCAAAACCAATAGAATCAGAATATGCCGAGCTCACAGCTCTCAGACAGAGTGCCATAGCAGCAACTGCAGGCTCTGCCGACCCCACCACAGGTTCCGACACCAAAGATTCAGACAGAAAATTCATTGCCGGCGAACTGAGTCGCCAGGCGGAAAATCCTGAACTGAGTGTAGTGGGTGATTTTCTTTATCGCCTGCAAAGTATTGACGGCACCAGAAATCACTCAGACGCCGCGCTGCGCAATCTTGGAGTTCACTACGAAACCTACCTCGACCCGACTACCAGGTTCAAGGGTGCAGTGCCGGTCAAAGAAGACACCTCAAATCTCGGCGAGGCTTACATCACCAGATACGGCATTACCAGGAATCTCAACCTTACGATAGGCAAATTCAGACAGCAGTTCGGCATCGTTCATCGCTGGCATCAGGCTGGTCTCGACCAGACCGAGTTTCCGCTGGCAATGCGCCGGATTCTCGGCGACGGCGGTCTTGTACAGAACGGCCTCTCATTTGAATGGCAGCTGGGCGGCGCCGGAAAAACAACCAATGAGCTTACCATGCAGCTGACAGAGGCAACCAATGGCCGGCTGTTCGCCGGCAATACCAAGGGTCTGCCGTCAATGCTTCTGCATCTTAAGTCATTCCGCGACATCAGCAAAGATACCTATCAGGAAATCGGACTCACCGCACTGGCCGGTGTCAATGACCTCTGGACAATCAAAAAGGGCGCCGGCAATATGACCATTGATTCAACCAGGCCGGTTGTCGGGTTTGGCCTCGATTTTACACATCTTTGGGAACCGGCCGACAACATGAAATACCGCAATTTCATGTGGAGAACCGAATTCTACGGTGTCAAAAAGGATATTCTGACGCCGGATACCGGCAACAAAGACAGTATCTTTGCCTGGGGCGGCTATACCAACCTGCAGTGGAAACTCGACCGCCAGCTTGAATCAGGGGTGAGAATAGATTACTACGAGCCTGACAGCCAGAAATACGCAGGCGTTCCAGGCTTTTCTCTGTCGCCTCTGGCAGTTGTCAGCAACAGCCCGCATGAATGGCAGGTATGCCCATATATGACCTGGCAGCAGAGCCCATGGGTCAAATATCGCCTTGAATTCAACTATAAATCCGGGCACAACATGGGGCCAGATGAAAAACGCCTGATGCTGCAGTGTATCTGGGCCGCCGGGCCGCACAAGCATGACCGTTACTGATAATCAGGAGAAAAAAAATGAAAAAATTCATCATAGCCGTATTGATTCTATTTGTTCAGCTGCTTGCCGCCCAGATCATTCAGGCTGCCCCTCTCAAAATCGTTACAACACTGCCTGACTACGCTTATCTTGCACGTGTAATCGGGCAGGATGCCGTTGAAGTCAGGGCAATCGTCGAAGGCACTCAGGATGCCCATTTTGTCAGACCAAAGCCATCGTTTGTCGAGATTCTCAGAAACGCCGATCTACTTATTGCTACTGGTCTCGATCTTGAAATGTGGCTGCCATCGGCCGTCGACAAATCAGGCAATCGTCGCATAAGAAGCGGTGAAATCGGCTACGTGGCGGCAGCAACCGGCATGAACCTCAAAGACAAGCCGGTCGCCTATTCCCATATAGAAGGCGGGCTGCACCTTTATGGCAACCCGCATGTGACTGTCAGCCCGCTCAATATAATACAGGCCGCCGACAACATCAGAATCGGCCTGGGCCGCAACCTGCCACAGCAGAAAGATCGGTTTGACCGCAATGCTGCCGCTTTTGTCGCAAGCCTCTGCCAGAAGCTTTACGGAGAAGAACTGATAAGCATTCTCGGGCAACAGACTCTGCTCGACATGCACAAGAACGGCAAACTGCTCAATTTTCTTGCAGAAAAACAGTATAAGGGAAAACCTCTATCAGCCTATGCGGGTGGCTGGCTTGGCAGTCTCTGGCCGCTGCGCGGTACCAGAATCGTTTCTTACCATAAAAACTGGCTGTATCTGTTCGATGATTTCGGTCTCATGGAAGGTGGATTCATCGAGCCCAAACCAGGCATTCCGCCGTCGCCAAGACATCTTGCCTCACTCAGAGAAGCCATGAAGCAGAACAATATCAAACTGGTTATTTCAGCCGATTACTTCGATGAAAAAACGGTCAGCCGTGTTGCCGCAGATGCAGGCGCCCAGGCAGTAATGCTGCCTTATTACGTTGGCGGCCGCCCCGAGCTCGACACCTGGGAAAAACTCATGGATTTCTGGGTCGAACAGCTTTGCGCTGGCGCACGACGGGCCGGTCTTCTGGAGGCTGATGATGCAACCAGATGATGACAGTCTGATAATCTGCAGAAACCTGGCGATCGGCTACGACAATGAAGCCGTAGCCGAGAAAATCAACCTTGAGATCAGAAAAGGCGAGTTTCTTCCTTTCATCGGGCCAAACGGCTCAGGCAAAACAACGCTTCTGCGCACGATTCTCGGCCTGCTGCCGCCTTTAAGCGGCGAACTCATTCACCCGTTCTCACAGCAGCCGCCAGGCTATGTGCCGCAGATTTCGACCCTCGACCGTCTGTACCCGGTTACTGCGAGAGAAGTTATTACAATGGGCCTTTACCCAAGGCTGGGCCTATGGCAGAAACCTGACCGGCAGATGCGTGAACAGATCGACAGCTATCTACAGCGCTTCAATCTGCAGCAGCATGCAGAACGCACCCTCAATGAGCTCTCGGGCGGCATGCGACAGAAAGTCATGATTGCCAGGGCTCTGGTCAGCGGCGCCGAAGTTCTGATAATGGATGAACCCGCAGCCGGGCTCGATGAACAGTCTGAATTCGACCTGATCGAACTGCTTTACCGCCTTGCAAGGGAAGAACAGAA
The DNA here is from genome assembly GCA_029564115.1 of Candidatus Rifleibacteriota bacterium. Next base: position 3,946 of record JAKQQP010000345.1, read on the forward strand.
AACCGTTCTGTTCGCGCAACACAGTCTTGACCCGATTATCGGTCTCGCCAACGAGGTTTTTCGTCTATATCAGGGTCAGTCAGGCCGCTTGCCTCTGTATGCCCTGCTGTCAGCAAGAAATCTCAGGCATATCGACAAGGAAAACAAAAATGTTCAATCTCACCAGTCTTGAAGGTATTGTCAGCATATACGGCGGTGCTTTGCCGGCGGCATTTCTCATGGCAGCCACCTTCTCGGTATTCGGTGTCTTCGTCGTTCTGAAACGCATGGTATTCATAGGGGTAACGCTGTCAGAAGTCGCAGCTTTCGGGGTTGCCTTCGCCCTCGTTCACGGACTGCCGCCCTTTGCCGGGGCGGCTCTGTTCTGTCTTCTCGTCGTGGCAATTCTCGCTTACCCCTACGAATTTACCAGACTGCCCCGCGATACGATTCTCGGTGCGATTTTCATTTTCGCATCGGGCATGAGTATTCTTCTGGTGGCACGCAGTGGCTTCGGCCTTGAAAAGGTCAAGGCGATTCTTTACGGCAATCTGCTGTTTGCTTCGAACACAGACCTGCTGACAATCTGCGCGGTAATGTTGCCGGCACTGCTGGCCATATGGCTGTTCTACCGACCGATTCTTTATTCATTTCTCGACCGCGAGTCGGCCATCACCCTCGGAATCAGCGCCTGGCGTTATGAACTGCTGTTTTTCGTCTTTCTTGGCCTGACAGTAGCCGCTGCGTCAAGAATAGCCGGCGTGATGCTGGTCTTCTGTTATCTGGTAGTGCCTGCCGCCACGGCCCTTCTGCTGGCCAGACATCTGCTGCAGGGAATGCTGCTGGCGGTGCTGGCTGCATTATTCGCCACCGTCATGGGCATCGCGACTTCCTACCAGGCCGATTTGCCACCAAATCAGCTGATCGCCGTAATTTCGTGTGCATTTCTACTGCTGGCGCTTCTCTATCGTCAGCTTCGAAACCGGCTCAGCCGCAGCCTGGCAGCGGGCATAATCATGATGGCCTTCGGGTGCATAACATGGTTTCTCGACAGTCTGGCCGCGCCAGAAATCGCGGCAGCGCCGGCAGCGGGCAGCTGCACAATCATCACGGATACAACAACCAAAGCAGCAGAGACAGACATCAGGCTGCCTGACAGCAGCAATGCCACCCCAGACTGGGCGGCGCTTACTGAAACGTTCGAGGCCAGAATGGCCAACGATGCTGAAAAAGTCTGGCATGATGCCGTTGAACTGCTGCAGAAGAACCCGCCGCCTTTCTTCGGCGAAAGCATCATCGAAGCACTTGAAAAGCACATGAATCAGAAGATTTTCTGGGATTTCAGCCAGCCGGCAACTGCCCCGCAAAACCAGAAAACTATCGACTGGCTTCAGAAAAAGCCTTGAAAATTCGACTTCAGTTTAACTGCCGGCGGGAGGGTCTGTCAGTCTGTCCGCCGGTAGTAGCTGAATTCACGACTGCAGATGCTGCAATGGGTTGCACCGTTTTTCTCAAGAAAAGATTCGCCGCACTGCGGGCAACGACTGGCACCCGGCTTGTCATGTTTACCAAAGCGTTCAACCTGAACGTTCTGCAGACCGATTACCTTGTCACGCACTGTCAGAAATTCTCTGATCACCTGTTCGCCCGACTTAAGTCGGGCCTCGCCACCAGCTTTGACTTCGGCAGAACGGGTTCGACAAAAGAACCTGTACAATTCTGGCGTTTCGTCTGGCGAAATGCGGTCAAGATCGATGAATGCCCTGACGCCACGACCATCGGCACGGTCGAACAGGGTCACAGCAAAGCGCCCGATATCACCGTGAACCGTCAGATAGCGATTGCCAATCGTACAGCCGGTCATCAACATGATGACGTCAGCAAGACATGATACCGACTCGCAGACAGCGTTAAGACGATCTTTGACCGCACCAAGCCGTGAACTGCAGCTGTCGATCATTGCCGCAGCTATCAGCAAACCCGGTGCGCGTTTTTTATGAAAATCGGCCGCTTTTTCATACCATTCAATCAGTTCCTGGTCATTCATTCTTTATTCCTGGTTTCTTGCCGTTAATTAAGTTATTGGCCGCGTTTTTTTCTACCGTATAGTAAATTTCACCATTCTGCACAACCGAAATGATTCTGCCGGCCCTCAGTAACATACCGGTAAATTTTGCCACTTCGTTGAGATGCATGCCGAAAACATCGGCAATCTGTTTTGCAGTACACGGCCGGCGCTGCAGCATTTCAAAAATTGCATTTTCATCTGCTTTTACTTTCGGGCTGGCAGCAGAATTGAAGTCAGCAATGACTTCGGCGCGGCTGCCAAACAAATGGCACAGCTCACTAAGCTTATCGCTGGCAACAGCTTTGACATAGCTTTCAGCCGGAGGGCGAACCGCGGTGTTGAGCTGAATACGATCCGGAGCGATGGTTTTTGCGGTTTCAGCAATATGTTGCATCTGCTCAGGCGATGAATTGATGCCTTCGAGAGCAAAGACTTCCATCCACAACTGGCCGGAAAATTCCTGCCTGAACTGGCGTTCGCCAGCGATCAGGCGCGAAAAATCAAGGCCAGCGGCCGGCCGGTTGATCATCTGCAAAGACGTATCGTTCCAGGCGCTCAGCGAAACTTTCACAATATCTGCCCGAACAATACTCTGGCGGGTTTCCGGCAGATGCAGCAGTGAACCGTTCGTGAGAACGGCAACCGGAATCTGCGTCTGCTTTTTCAGGTGCGCAATTATCTCACCAATACCTGAATGCAGGGTTGGTTCCCCTGAACCGGCAAAAGTTATGATATCAGCCTGCCCGTCGTTTTTCAGCCAGGCATCAAGCTCGTCAATAACAGCTGCGATCGGCACATATTCTGCCCGATCAGCGGTCAGGCAGGTAGTTCTGCCAAGCTGGCAGAAAATACAATCGAAGCTGCAGGTTTTGAAAGGGGTCAGGTCGATCCCGAGAGACCGACCGAGGCGCCTGGATGGCACCGGCCCGAACAGGTATTTATTTTTTGCCGGCATCAATGAGCCTTTTGCTGCTTTCTTTTACAACCGTTATTACCGGCAGTTCATCCTGGTCTTTGAGCAGGGAGACAATCCGGTTTTTCAGTACCGGAGCCGCAAACGCCAGAAGAACCCCGGCAATGAGCCGCCAGTGTGCTATTACCAGTCTGACGATGACTATCGACAGATCTGTGTAACCAGAATCGACACACACACCATTTCTCCGGCCACTGCCGGGACCAATCCCGCATGGGCCTTTTCCATCACCGCGTGGCATGGCTTCCCTCCGAATAAAATTTCTGCTTTAAGCAGGATTCAGGTCTGTATTATAAAATATTAATAGTCCGAATTACAATTTATTTTTAGCATAAGCCAATAACGGGTGACAGCAAAATCGCAAAATACGTTTGCCATTAACAAGGAGTTATTTTATATTACCTTTATAACAATCGTGTTTAAGCGATGCCGGGTTGTTAGCCTGAGTCCAGAAGCAGTTGAACTGCAAACTCGTATTGAATCAGAACGTTTTTGTCAGCAGAGAAAGGAACCAGAATGAAAAAGATTATCGTAATCGGTGGGTCGGCAGCAGGCCCAAAAGCAGCAGCCAGAGCCAGGCGCCTCGATGAGCATGCAGAAGTCACCATTATTCAGAAGTCCCCTGAACTTTCAATGGCTTCATGCGGCTACCCATACTATGTCGGTGGCTTTTTCGATGACCGCAACCAGCTTCTCTGCACTCCTGCAGGGGTTGTCCGTGACCCGAAATTCTTCATGGCCGCCAAGAATATCATTGCCAGAACTGCTACCGAAGCCATTTCCATCGATCGCAAAAAGAAAGTCGTCGTAGTTGAAGATCTCAATAGTCGAAAAACCGAAGAATTGCCTTACGACAAGGTCATTCTTGCCACCGGTGCCCGGCCACGCATGCCCAAAGTGCCCGGTATCGAGCTCGAAGGGATCACAACTCTTCAGTCAATGCAGGATGCCGACTTTCTGCGCAAAATTGCCGACGAAAAGAAAATCAAAAAAGCCGTCGTTATCGGTGGCGGCCTGATCGGCATTGAAACCTGTGAAGCACTGCATCTGGCCGGGATTGAAATCACCGTTGTCGAAATGCTGCCGCAGCTGCTGTCGTTTCTCGACATGGAAATCGCGAAACTCGTCGAGAATCACGTGCGCAGCAAAGGCGCCAACGTCATGTCGAACAACGGTCTTGAAGCTTTCCTGGGTAAAGACGGCAAACTGACCGGCATCAAACTGCAGAATGGCGCCGAACTTGAATGCCAGCTTGCAATCATCGCGATCGGTGTAATACCGAACAGCGATCTGGCTGGCCGCATCGGCCTCGAAGTCGGACCGACCGACGGCATTGTAGTTGATAAGCACATGCAGACCTCAGACCCTGATATTTATGCGGTCGGCGATTGCGTCGAAACTTACCAGCGCCTGACTGGCAAAAAGGTTTTGGCACCCTATGGCGACCTGGCCAATCTGCAGGGCAGGGTAGCTGGAGAAAACGCGATAACCGGCAATGTTAAAGAGTTCCCCGGAACGATTCAGACCGGGATCTGCAAGGTTTTTGATTTTGCTGCCGGCTCGACCGGGCTCTCAGAAAGAACTGCCAAGGCGAATGGTTTCGATTTTGAGACCGTAATCAATGCCAGCCCTGATAAACCTGGTTTCATGAAAGGCCAGCTGCTGGTTACCAAGCTTGTTGCCGATCGCAAGACCCGCAAGATTCTCGGCGCCCAGTGTGTCGGGCCGGGCGATGTTGCAAAACAGATTGCCCAGTGGGCTATGGCCATTCAGGGCGGCCTCACCGTCGACGACATGGTTAATGCCGATCTGCCCTATGCGCCACCATTTTCACTCGCAATCGATCACGGCATCGCTACGGCCCATCTGATGCAGAACAAGCTCGATGGCCTTATGCAGGGCATTTCGACCACCGAATTGAAGCAGCTCGTCGATTCGGGTAACAGCCCATTCATTCTCGATACGCGTGGCCCCGATGAATACGAAATGATGCGCCTGGGTATCGGCGAACACCTGATTCCGCTCGGTGCGGTGCGCAAACGCCTTAACGAACTGCCGCAGGACAAAAATGCCCCGATCGTCTGCTACTGTAAAATTTCGCTGCGTGGCTACGAAGCAGCCAGATTGCTTGTGCAGCATGGCTACACCAACGTCAAAGTAATGGAAGGCGGCATCATGGCCTGGCCTTTCCCACGCGAAAAATAAAAGTTTTGAAAATGCCCTGGCTTTATGATTAAGCCAGGGCATTTTTTTAAATTATTTGCCACCGAATTAGTATTACTTTTTAATACTCTAAAAAGATCTTTTCAAATCTGTTCTAGTCCATGAATCCTCTGCCGTATCGAGGTATAAAATGTTCAGAAACATGAAGCTGACCTTTAAACTCCCGGCAATAATGATAGCGATAGTCATTTTGCCTGCCTCACCCTGGTAATGGCGCAAATTTTCATTACCAGAACGATAATCGGTGATGAAACGGCCGAAAAGATCGATGAAATGGCGTTTCGCAACGCGCATCATCTCGAACAGTTTTTTGACCGGGCGATCACCACAGGCAGAATCATCGCTGCCAGCCTTGGCAATGCCGCCGGGCCGCAGCAGCCCATTTCCCGAAAAATCGCAGGGGAGATTCTTTATAAGGCGCTTGAAGACAATCAGAATCTTGCA
>JAKQQP010000363.1 GCA_029564115.1 Candidatus Rifleibacteriota bacterium
ACACCAAAGAAGCCTGATGCCGAAGCAAAACCGGCCTCTCAAGAAAAAACAGATGCTGAAAAATCTTCAGACAGAAAGCCCACCGTGTCTGAACGACAATTGCCAAAGCCATTACCCTGCACCTCGTGTAATGGAAGAGGGGTTTGCGGTTCCTGCGGGGGACGAGGCGATGGAATTGGCGGCAAGGTCTGTTCTTTCTGCGATGGCAAAGGCGTTTGCTGGAGCTGCAAAGGTAGCGGCAAAAGAGGGTAATCAGGAAACAGGCCGAACTTTGCGAAACCATTTGCATCAAACTACTCAACTCATTGCAATAGCCCCTGGAAATCAGGATTCAAAGCTCTGTTTTGCCGATCTTACCAGCATCATAGAAACTTGCAATGCAATGCAAAGGATTGCAAAGCCTCCTGGAAAGCTCAGCATGCCATCGAATTAAACAGACTATTTTATCGGAATGCCAAAGAAGCTTGTAGAAGCCATTGCCCCGACCTTTATGCAACCGAAACTGAGTTTGCGGTTCCTGGTGAAGCGGTAATGACTGAGGTAGAACAAATTTGGAACAGGATGGAACAACCGTAATTAGACTGTGAACAAAGTTTGAACCGGTGTGAACAGGTTTTTGAATAACCGGTCAAAAGCGATTTTTGTTGAATACTGGGTAAAACATTTGCACTCTACGCTGCAATATTGCTTTGCAGAAGACTTTTCTGTATTGTTGTTTCTGCATCCTCGATGTTCGCAGCCAATACAGAAAGGGCAAACTGGTAACCAGCGTGGTCACCTTCGGCCTGGCAGGCGTTGATGGTGTTCAGTGAGTTGTCGATTGCTTTGCGATCTGCCGGACCAGATATCTCGGCAAGTTCAATCGCCCGAACTATTAAACCGATTTCTTCTGCGGTGCCAGTTGTTACGATTGTTTTTGCCGAAGCAGGCTCAGAGTCGACAGAAGGGTTTTGCGCTTCACCATGGGGCTGCAATTCGATTTTTGGAACATATGCTGGGGCTTGTGATTTACTTATATCTGCCAGACCTGCCTTGAGCCAGGTTCGTAAATTCATGCCTGAACGTGCCGCTTCGGTGTGGTCTTTGCCAAACCTTGGTGGTATTGGGTGCAGGTAGAAGTTTTTCAGAACTTCTTTCCATGGTAAAAGATTTTTCTTTTCTTTGCCCGCATCATCAGAATCGAAACTCAGTAAGGAAACAGGTCCGGCCGCCATTTTTTCAACGGTTGTCTTATCTGGTCTCATCGATACGCCGCCAGTTGATATAGGGGTGATAAAGTCGCCTGCTTTCTGCCATAGCAGAATAGCGTCAAGCTCAGATTCTACAACTATAAACGCCGGGGCTGGCTGTATGGTCTGTATGGCCTGGCTGAACATTGCCGGGACCTCGCTGCCGCCAGAAACAAAAGCAAATGGTGGCTCTTTCGGTTTTCGCCTGATCTTTATACCTACAAACCGGCCGACTATGTCGTGAAGCGGAATAACCAGCCCGTCAGGTAACCAGACTTTAAAAGGTCTGCCAGTTTCTGGGTTGATCTTTTCGGGCAATCCCCACACCTGACGATTGGCGTATGTTGTAGACGCATTCCAGCCCAGTTTGAAGCACTTCACCGTGTCTAGTTTGATCAGCCTTTCAGACTTCAACCAGGATAATACCGGCTCGTTTTTCAAAAGCGCCTGGTGTGATCTCTCAACAAAATCAGCGGCCGCGTTTTGCCAGGTGATCGTAGGCAGCTCAATCTGTTTCAGAGTAAGCCTGGCGGGCGAAGAAGCATAGTTCTGTCTAAGTTCGATTGTCTTCCCTGAGATGTCACGGGCTGTTTTGAAGTTAACGCCTTCAACCATCATTATCAGGTCAATAATGTCGCCACCATTTTGGCGGCAACCCCGACAGAAAAAACGGTCGGGCCACGACCGGAAGCGATCCCTTCCACCGCAGGCCGGGCAGGGAGATGCGTGCTCCCCATTCGATGTAACCAGCTTTGGTTCTATATTTTTTGTTCTAAGATAGTCGATAACGTTCATGTTTTAGGGAGTTTCCTTTTTCTGATACCGGAACAAAATCTCCGGCCCATCAAACCCGTGGGGGTAAAAAAGCGAAACTGGCATCGCTTTTTATACCCCTTTAGGGGTAGTTTTAATTCCAGTTTCTTTTTTTGCCACTTAATCCGCTGTTGATGCAGGAATAAACTGGAATCTGTCAAACTGGGATTGCACAAAATTCCAGTTTTTCCAGTTCCAGTTTTTTCCTGCTTTGGGTGCGCGCATAAACTTGTATTGCGTTTTTAACTCGGGCAATACCAGTTTTACGCTGCCAATCTACTTTCTTTTCCTGCCGGGCGATTTTTTTTCACGCCTTCGGTTCTGATTGCAGTTAACAGACGTTTTGGGGGAAACTTTTGTCGTCTTCTGAACAGGATGGGTGTTTTTGCGCACCCCATCTTCAATCAGATCAGGGGTTGTTGGCCGGTTTTCTGCCTGGTCGTCAAATTCATTTTCTGAAGTCAGTTGATAGCCAAAAACATTTATCTGCTGCTTATTCGACCTTCCTCCTTCCGGAGAGCGGTCTATGGTGATTTTGTTTTCCGTTTCCAGTCGCAACAATAAGCGGTTGATATCGTTTTTAAGATTCTTGAGACCGGCATCTTTCATTTCTTCTCTGATCGCTTCTTCTGCCTCGCTTCCCCTTCCTCTAGTGAGACCTCGAAGGGTTAAGCCGTCACGATTGCAAAATGCTGGTTCACCATTTTTGTTAAGCAGTTGCCCTTTGACTGCCTGCTTCAATAGATCAAAAAGTAAAGCTGAAAAGTTATCGTTTTGCTCTTTAACAATATCCGTCGGCATAAGCACGCCACCTGGCCCCCGCTTGAACCATGCTGATTGGCCAGCTTCCTCAACATAATTTGCTTTGGTCGGAAGAACTTCAACCAGTTTTTGCCAATCTTCAGGGTAATTATGAGACTTTGCTTTATCAGAGTCCATCTTTGCCATGCTCAGGGCACCTCTGACATTATCCCGAAAAGCTCCAGCGCCGCGCCCGGCAGAATTTCGAAGCTCGCCCCGCCTGTTTTGATCTTTGCTCTCGTGGTGAATAAACAATATGGCCATATTATGTTTGACCGCCAATGTTTCAAGTGCGGCAATCCAAGCTGCTGCGTGCGCATTGTCGTTTTCGTTCAGGCCATAAAATTTGCTCAACGGATCGATGACCAGCACATCAACCTGCGGCATTTGTTCAATCGAAAGACTTAACCAGTCGAAATTTTTCGTAGTGGCAGGGTTTCGGTTCTGGTCGAAAGCTATAAGAATTTTTTCCTGCCCTACGAGTGGTGCCAGGGTAAGATTTGCTTCAAGTTCATTGCGTCTTTCTGCAAGACCTGGCATATATTTCACAATTGATTCAATTCGACCGTGAATATGATCCTGAGAATCTTCACCGAAAATATAGAGAACTTTCTTTTTCTGAGCCGGCATTAATGGCCTGGTCGTTATGAATGGCTCAAGGTTTATACCAGTTGCCAGGCAAGCGGCAAGCTGAATGCCAAGAAAGGTTTTTCCGCTCGCGCCGGCCGCAAACAGCGCAATGGCGCATTTATCAGGGATTTCCCATCCTTTGCCATGAAAGAGCAGTTTCGGCCTGGGTGCCGGGTTGTTAAGGTAGTAACCGAGGCCCTCCCATTTAAGCAAAGGTCTTGGCTGCTCTGATGCTCGAGTGATTTCTTCTGGATATTTTGCGCGAGCTTCTTCGCATTCGCGACGCATTGCTTCGACTTCTTCTACGCTCGGTTCAGGCCTGGCGTTTGTGTTAATAACAGTAGTTGTCAGATTAGAATTTGTTTCATGCAGTTTCATTTGTTGTTACCTCTGCCTTACTCTTTATTGGCACGGGCGGCTTCTACCACCCTGAAAAATTCCATGACAGGTTCTTCTATAGATTTCCAAAGCAGATCTGAAGAAACCCATTCCCGGAAGTCTTTGAGATATTCCTGCATCTCTTTTTCGGTTGTTCGAATGGTTATTCCCAAGCGGATGCCGAAGCAGTTTAAGTTTTCTCCTCTGCTTTTATCATCGCAGCTCGCGTAAGTTAAAAACATAATCGGCGCTTTGCCTTCATAGATGGCGGGAGTGATCTGTGAAAATGACTTGTTGTGTTTGTAATGATGCATAATTCAGCTTGACCTTTCTTTTTTCATCGTTTGAATAAGAGTTCTAATGCTTTCGGCGGTCCAGAATGTGCAGCGGCCGTTCTTAATTGGTTTTGGGAATCTGCCTGATTTAACGCCGTTCCAGAAAGTTGATCTGCTGACCGGAACAAACAACAACACCTGCTT
>JAKQQP010000366.1 GCA_029564115.1 Candidatus Rifleibacteriota bacterium
GTGCCTGAAAAGGATGCGGTCACCATCGAACCCGAGCCTTTTTTCGAGACGGTTACCGGCAAATATCAGCAGCTCATTGCGCGAATTATCGGCAACCGCCAGTCGGTTTTCACGCAGCATCGCAAAATCATCGAACTGCAGGTTGCCCTTCTGGTGGTCGGTCGCTACCATCTTCTGATTTTTTGTGCGCCCGTCGCAGGAAAAAACCGTGCGGCCTGAACGGTCAAGCAGCAGAATTCTTTCCTGGTCGACCTTGAGCGAATAACCGCGAAACGCCTCCTCAAAGCTGGCGCCCGCCTGCCCTATGCCTTCCGGCCAGGGCGCAAATGGAAAACAATAAATCGTTGAAAACTGTAACAGATCCGGCTGAGCCGGCAGCATTGCCGCCACTTTTTTCTGAAATTCTTCGTAATCCAGATCGTCGGTTGGCGGGTTGTTCGGGTCAAGCTGGGCTGCAGCCTGAAAACCGCCAAGCAAAATACCAATCAGGCAGAGAGCCATTATTATACGGCACCGAAAGCAAAAAATCTTATAAATCATGACTGATATCCTCAAAGATTGTCGACCGGCGGCAGAAAACCTTTGGGGTCAAGGGTTTCACCGCTGGCAGAGGTCTCTCTGACTTCAAAGTGCAGATGCGCACCGGTCGAGACCCCGGTATTGTTGCAATAGCCAAGCAGATCGCCTGATTTAACAAGCCTGCCGACCGGCAAACGGCTTTTTTTCTGCAGATGCGCGTAACGGGTAAACAGCATGCGCCCGTCAATTTCGTGCGAAACTACGACAGAATAACCATAACCTGATTCCCAGCCGCTTTTTACGACGCGCCCCGGGCCAATCGCCATGACTTTCCAGCCGTTGCATTTCCAGCCGGCAAGGTCGACCCCGGTGTGGAAGCGCTTTGTCTTTTTGACCGGGTGAATGCGAGTACCATAATCAGAGGTTATAACAGCTTTGCTTTTGCCTTTCGCCGGCTCAACCGGAACCAGCTGCCCAAAAGGCTGACTAAGGGTCTCAAGGCGTTCC
>JAKQQP010000378.1 GCA_029564115.1 Candidatus Rifleibacteriota bacterium
GGCGTTTTTTGGCTATGAGCTTTTCGAGCTGGGTGATGAGGGCGTCGGCATCGTTTAAGGCGGTGGCAATGGCAAGCTGTTCCTTTGGAGGCGGCAGCGGGATAACCATTTTTGCAATCATCTCTCTGCGAACGCTGTCAACGGAAGACTTTGCAGTCATTTGCATTATTCTGTTAAAGAAATTCTGGCTGAAACAGAGGAAAAAAAAGTAACCAATCAGCCGTTCTGAAAAATCACTGATTTTATACACTCTTTGGTGAAAATCAAATTTCCCATTAATGTAATGGAAAACTTTTCCCGTTCCAACCCCATCGCCAGCAGTTAAAACCGCTTCACCGTCAAATGAATAGGAGTTTATTCTTTCAACTGTTTGAGAGCGAACAAAAAATGGGTAAGAACCATCTTGGATTCTGTCTTGTGTATTTTTTGAACCAGTGGTGATTTCTGCTACATTTTGGATCTCTTCTAATGCCCAATCAATTGGAATAATGCCGACTTCGGTTTTTTTGTAGCCTGCGGGGATTTTGTTCATGGCAGGCTCCCGGGAGTTTTTTTCTGCTTCAGATGGCTAGATGTCAGACTTGCTGCGTAGACGTCAGCAAGGGGGCTTAAAATTGCTGCGTTTGGTTCTTTTGGTTTCATGTGAACCCCATCTTTTTTAGGTGGTCACCTACTTTGGCGGTTAGTTCGGCGACTGCATTGTCGAGCTGCGGCAGCGGCGTTTCGTAGCGTTCGGCCAGTTCTTTGATGCGGCGGGTGAGGCGGTGGCTGATGTTTTCCATTTCGGTGCTGATACGCGCTTCCATGGCGGCCAGCCATTTCTTTTCGATGACGATGCTTTTGATCTGCTCAATAGACAACTTCGGGTATTGCGCGATCACCTTTTTCTCAAGTTCGGCTCTGGCAGCTTTGATACTGCTCTGAATTGCGGTTTCCTGTTCGGTCAGAGCTTTGTATTCCTGGAGTTTGTCGTATTCTTCGCCGTTGTCAGCGTTACGCCGGCCCAGATCTTTTATCGCCTTTGCCAGCCCGGTTTTGCTGATTTTGCCCTTGTCATCAGTGGCATTGCTCAGCAGGCCATCTTCGCCGCCATGTTCTTCGCGCAGTTCTTCCATGGTTGCGGCCAGACTTTCGGCCTGGGCTTCAAGATCGTCTATGGCCTTTTGTTCACGGGCAAAAAATTCCTGGACCATTAAAGCTGGCGGAATCAGCCGACCCTCAAGCCCTTCAAGCCCTGGCACCTGCCTTACCGTTTCCTTGTCGCCTTTTTTGCTTTTCTTTTCGCTGCGAACGACTTCATTACCGGCTTTCCAGCCGTCGGCGCTGAGTTCGTAAAAATCATCCTGCATGGTTTCAGCCCAGTAATCCATCAGATGCTGATACATCGCATACTTGTCGGTGAGCGGCCGGTTGTCGTAATTCTTCAACAGATTCTCGGAAATCCGATGAATCTCATGCCTGGGCCGCAGCCCCACAGCCAGCGATCGGGCGTCGACCGCCGTTTCGCCTTTCCACTGCGCAAAAACTGCATTCATCAGCTTGCCGTAAGCAACAAACTCGGGGTGATTGAAAATTGCATCCTTGATATCGGCATTCGCGACCTTGAGCCGGTAATACTCAGGGCGGCCCGCGATGGGCTCTGACAAATGCTTCTTGAGAGATGGGTAAACCGCCCAGTAATCTTTAAGCGCCTCAATGTCGCGCACGGGAATTCCACCCAGCAGATGCGCTTCAATATCTTGAATGTCTTCTGCTTCCTGGCTGTCGATGTATCGCGGAATATTAAGATTGTAATCGTTTTTCGGGTCAGCAATTTCGTCTATGGGAATAATGCGCGCGTAGCCCGGCAATTCGAGGCGGTTGGTGAAGGTGTCGACGATTTTGTGAATATCCTGCTCGCGCAGACGGTTTTTGTTGCCGTCTTTTATAAAGCCTTTGCTGGCGTCGATCATGAAAATATCACGGCGTTCGGCAGCATCTTCCTTGTCGAGGATTATCAGACTGGCCGCGATGCCGGTGCCGAAAAACAGGTTGGCCGGCAGGCCGATAATGCCCTTGATATAACCCTTCTGAATAATCTTGCGGCGAATGGTGCCCTCGGCATTACCCCGGAACAGAACGCCCAGCGGCAGAACAATACAGGCTTTGCCGTTGGCTTTGAGCGATTTGAGCAGATGCAGCAGGAAAGCGAAATCGCCGTTCTTCTTGGGCGGCACCGCGTCATAGCCGGCAAAGCGCTGATAGACGTCGTTGAGGGGAT
>JAKQQP010000410.1 GCA_029564115.1 Candidatus Rifleibacteriota bacterium
CGCAAAGAAGTTATCGGGCTGAAAATCGTAGATCGGCGTGCTTTTCAGATTAACGCCATCATCATCATTGGTCAGTTCCAAGCCCGGGAAAAGGCCCTTGATCAGGGTCGATTTGCCCGAGCCTTCGCCGCCGATGATGCCAATCAGCAGGTCGGTCGGCCCAAGATAACGGCTGGCCAGCAGGCTGCCGAGCATGTAAAGCCTTGGCCGGCCGCGCGGCGCGTAATAGGTCGAATACATCAACGTCTCGAAATGAGACATGTTCGAATTCAGAAATGAGCCCTGCATATCAGAATTCTATCCCGAGCAGCGGTGCATGCTGCTGTGCGCCGTAAATGTCGGTTTCACCGGGTGCGCCAGAAGAAATCGGGCGCTTGATCGTGATTTTAACCGCATTTGCCGGGGCAAACCATACAAGATTGAGAATATCTTTCTCGTCGATTTTCAGAACGCCTGCCATCTGCTTGCGGTTGATGATCTGCTGCGATTTGAACATTTCGTAGAATTCTTTGGTCTTGAACATGATGTCGAAAGTCAGCTCATACGGGCCAGCATTCTTCGACCTGATGACCTTGGCCGCTTCAAGTATGTTTCTTTTCATTATCTTCTCCGCTTTCCATTCAATATTAATTGGATGGTATAAATTTCAAGATATGCTTCGGCCTATCAGCCGGGTTGCTTTTTCTCCAGCGATTCGCTTCGCTCACAAGCTTCCGAAAAAGCAATCCCGTCTTCTCGCCTCGCAATAGTTAAATTGGAACTTCTTTTTTTCAAGCTATTTCAACAGATCTCCGTCTTTGAAGGTCTCGATGCGATGGGTGAACAGCTTTTCGCCGGCCGGGTCCATAAGATGGTAGAGAGAGAATTCGAAGACCTGGCCCATCTTGATATCAGACGGTGAGAACGGAAAAGCCAGATTGCCGGCGGTTGAAATGCGGCCTTCATAGCCATAGTGCAGCAGAGTCGAGCGAGCCACGCTGCACAGCGTGTCGGCCTGTTCCTGGGTCGGGCAGAGAGCTTCGATGATGATGCACAGTTCATGCGAAGTCGGGTTCTTGAGAGGCTCAAGCGCGCCCATGACACCGTTTTTGCCATAGACATGGAAAAACAGTTGTTTGTCACGATCTTCATCGGGCGACATTTCTTTGAGCTGCTGCTTGACTTCGCTGAGAATCTTTTCGATACCGGCGATCATGATCGGGTCACGGGTGCCGGCGATGCTGACGCTGCGATAACCGATTGGCCGTGCGCCTTCAAGTTTGATCAGATATTTCGGGGTCGGCTCGAAAACGCTACCCTTCACTTCAACGCGGCCATCACCAATGTCGGTGAATGAACAGCCTTCGAGATTGATCGAACCGCCCGGGCCGGGCAGATGATACGGGTCAGACTTTTCGTAAAGTGTATGGGCAGCGGCCGATTCGCAGGTGAATTTGCGTTTCGGGCTCAGTGCTTCGAGAATGAAAGAATCTTTTTTGAGA
>JAKQQP010000495.1 GCA_029564115.1 Candidatus Rifleibacteriota bacterium
GATCTGGCATAGACCAGCGGTTTTACAACCGGCTTCACTGGCTCAGTTGTCTGGCCGGGAGCGATTTCCGGGGTCTGAGTCGCGGTCTGGGTCTGACTCTGGGGCTCATCGGTAATGGGCTTGGGCTCATCTTTTACCGGCGGCTGCTTCGAAAATTTGCGCCGCCATTTGATACTGACATCGCTGTTGGCACCGAGCCAGCCGATAAATTCGCAGCCGCCGGCGGCATTGTCTTCACTGACACTGAAATCCTTGAAGCTGGTGGTGTCGATCGAAAGAACGTCGCGTTCTGACTTAAGTGCCATGAATGCAAGCGGTATGCGGGTCATGTTGAACTGCAGATTGAAGAGATCATCGATGTTCTGCACCGGCACGACGAAAGCAATGCGGCAGTCGTGCAGCCCTTTTCCGGATACGGGCAACGAAAACATCGTATCTTTCCAGTTGTTCTGGCTGAGGGTGTCGTTGGTTGCGCCAAATGACTGATAGACGTTCTGCAGGATATTCTGCTTGCTCATTTTGCCGAACTGAACCTGACGGGCATTGCCGGCGAACCAGCTGGTTTTTAGGGTGGTCGGGCGATCATTGAGGCTGACCGATTCAACCGCAAGGCTGCCCCAGATCAGAGGAATTTCGTGCCAGCCATCGGTATAGGTTTCAATTTTAAAGCTGGCTTCGATAAAGGCGAAGTTTTCTTCGATACGCCCCGCAAGGCGGGCGGAGTTGACCTGATAGAGAAGCGGTGGCGGATCGGCAACCGGGGCGGATTCAGAGGCAAGCCAGGCTTCTTTGGCCTTTTTCAGGCTTTCGAATTCTTCGATTGGCAGAATGAAATATTTGCCAACCTCTTTCTGCAGCACTTTATACAAATCTTCATAGGGAACCAGTGACTTAATGGTGTTGATAACGACAGGCTGCCCTGATTGTCTGGTTTTGCTGAACTCAGGGTTTTCAGAAGAGTTGATTATCTGCAGGGTTTCCGGCGTGTCGTTCGCCTGCTGGTTGATTACAGCGCCAATATTGGAAATATTGTTCTGCTGCTGGATTTCCT
>JAKQQP010000504.1 GCA_029564115.1 Candidatus Rifleibacteriota bacterium
TATGCAATTAAATAATACTTGGCAAGATGAAAAATATTTTTACATAATCACAGTAGCTTAAAGTAGTGTTAGGATTCAGTTGTCGAACCCGGTGCCGGCATGGGCAAACGGGCGCCCGTAAAGCATTCTGCAGAAGTTTTCGTGTTCTGCCCTGAGATCGATATCGGCAAAACGTTCGGGGTAGAATCTTTTGGCCAGCCAGAGAATGCCGACTGGCGAATAAGCCGGAAGAAACCAGTTGGTAACCCAGGCCTGGCGGTCATCGGCCGGGGTTTTATAGACACGCTTTTCTTTGACGGCGCGCAGGCTTTCCCACCACGAGGCCCGGTAAAAAATGTCGTTTTTGGCATCGTCGATTATCAGGTCGGGGTCGAATGCGAAAAGCAGTTCAGCGCACCCGGCCGAATCGGCAGGGTCGTCGCCTGAATCGAGAAGTCTGCCGCCGGCGAGTCGGATCAGGTTGAGGCCGTAGGTTGCCCGGCTGCCGCGCAGCACCATCTGGTTGCCAGTGGTATTGATCATGGCGACTTTTATTCGCTCCGTTTCCGGAATGTCAGCGGTGCGTGAGGCAACCAGTGCAAGCCGGGCTCTGAAAAAATCCCTGTAACTGTCGGCTTTTGCGGCGCGGCCGGTCATTTTTCCGAGGCTTTCGACTGATTTGAGCCATGCATCGATTGTTCCGAAGCCGGCCTGCAGTCTGATGGTTCGTATACCCTGCTGCTCGAGAGTATTGACCACATTACCCGCTGCAGATTTGTCGTCGGCGGCAATAATAAAGTCGGGGCTGGCGCTGAGAATCGTTTCGATATTTGGAATGCTCGTTTGGCCAGAATCGGCAGCCTTTTCGAATGCCGGTGCCATGCTGCGGTAAAACGGCCCGACTTCACCGTTGTTCAGGGCGGTTGCCTGGCGGGGCAGGCAGACTACCTGCCCGGTAAGGTCGAGAATGAAAAGCAACCCCAGTGATTGCGGATAAAGAAGCGCGATTCTATGCGGCGGGCTGGCAGTTTCGGCCCCGGTTGGGCATGAAAATACCAGCATTAGAATGAGGCAAAACAGCGGTATGAAAAATGCCGGTATTTTTTGAATTTTATGTTTGATTGATGTAGTCGCGATATCTTTCAGCATTTTCCGGCTGTTCCTCTTTCTCTTATTATATGCCCTGGCTTTTCTTCGCATGTGAATGGATGAATGATTGAGCTGGTTCAAAAGATCTGGACCGGCCTGTTCAATGGTCATGTTTAAGAATTGAGAGATTAAACACAACTTAGCGTGTCTGTAAAAATTATGTGCTTATAAAATAGCATAAAGTTTTTCGTCTGTGTTAAAGTAGAAAAAAATAAAACGAGAGTTTGTGATGCGACGCATTGCCGTTTATCTTGTCTGTTTGACTGTTCTGGTGCTTGCTGCAGGCCTGTCACTGAACCTTGGCAACTTTCACATTCCGATTATTCAGGTTTTCAGAATCGTTTCGGCAAAACTTTTTAATACGGCGATGCCTGAAATCGAAAAGTACCAGGATGTCGTGCTGCTGTCGCTCAGATTGCCGCGCATAATCATGGTTCTGTTGATCGGCGCTTCTCTTGGTGTTTCCGGGGCGGTTTCTCAGGGGATTTTCAGAAACCCGCTCGTCAGCCCATTCATTCTCGGCATTTCATCCGGTGCCTCTTTTGGCGCCGGCGTGGCCATGATATTTTTTTCGGGTCTGCCGTTCATGGTTGACCTGGGTGCTGCAATTGGCGGCTTCGGGGCGGTGCTGGCGGCATTTCTGATCGCCCGCAGCCCCGGTGGCTTCACGCCGCGCCTTTCTCTGGTGCTCAGCGGCGTCATTGTCTCGTCTTTTTTCACCTCGATGGTCGGCATTCTCAAATACCTCGCCGACAGCGAATCGCAGCTGCCGGCACTGACTTTCTGGATGATGGGCAGCTTTGCGTCGATCGACTGGGCCAGTCTCGACCCGGTTATCTA
>JAKQQP010000553.1 GCA_029564115.1 Candidatus Rifleibacteriota bacterium
CCCAGGCCGGTATTACTCGCAAAGACCATAAAAAGCATAACAGTGCCGATAACTATTCCCACCCCAAAAACCGAGTGAATGCCAGTGAGCGCTGGGATCACAACTGTCTGCGAATCAGGTTTTATGAGGCGGATCGTTAACTTCTTAACAAGCATGAGCTGGTTTCCCGGGCAAAAATATAAATAACTGCGTATTCTTGAAAATCCGGACGGTCGTTCTGATTTAATCCGGCCACTCTACGAAACAAAATTACGTGCACAGTAAAATTTTACCACAGGTGGCCGGATCAGGTCTCAGCCTTGTCTATTCTTTTCTTTCTCATCGAATCCCCTTTTAAATTACGCATTTGAGCATTATGGATCAGGCGATCCATAATGCTTCATTCACGGTGGGCGTTTATGATTTTGCCGATACCGCCGTTACCAATGCGCAAATCCTTGTCTGATACAGGGATTTTTAATCGCCATTCATCTTTATATACTGAGGGTAAAAAAATCCGGCTTCATCAATTCTTTTTGCGAGTTCTGGGTATTTCTGTTCCAGAAAAGCATATCTTCCTTTTTTGTAAGGCCTGAGCTGGGAAACTTCAAAAACCAGAGTCGCATGTAGAGAAACCTTGGGATATTTGCTGTTGCATAATGTTTTAAGTCTCACTGTATCTTTATGCGAGATGCGCGTCTGCATGAAAATTTTAAAAATTTCATCTAATTGATCACGCTCTTCAGTTCTCTGATTATGTAAAACATTACATTTTTTGCAAGTATGCAAAGAGTGGCTTTTTTCAGTAAAAGCCGACTCTGGTCTTGGTTGGCTGCAAATTCTACAGATATATTCCATTGTTTAAATTCCTGTTTTTATTACTTGCGAGACATTTGACTCCTGCTGCAAGCGGAATCATTTTGACAAGTCACAAAAAATTGCTGTTCAGCTGTTAATATAGATATGTTTAGACATATAGACAACAAAAACGTTTTATGACCATTTTTATGGTCAGCATACCGGCAAACGAAGGTTTTCCGGTATGCTGAGGGATCATCCAATTTTGAAAAGAAAGCTTGATCGTGAAGATTCGAGTGTCTTCACTGGAGACCTTTATAGTCTCTTACAAAGTCCTCGACCATATCGGATGATTCACTGCGCAGGCCAATGCGTTCTTCAATACCTTTCTGAACAGTTTCGAGCGCAACCCGGGTTACCTCTTCGGCGGCAAAGCGATAGCCTTTGGTAACGTCCTCTTCAATTTTCTTCAGTTTTTCCTGGTATGCTTCGACGCGCTTTTTCGTCTCTTCGCCAACAAGCGAGTCGACGATTTCTTTACCGGAAACCTTAAATTCTAGCTCAACCCGCTCTCGAATTGAATCTTTCAGGCGCTCTTCAAGCTGAGCTGGATTCTGGATCAGTTTGTGAGCCTGTTCGAAGGCGCTGAAAGCCTTCTTCAATTCCGGCTGCGAGTCGATAAAACGCATGGCCTGCTCAAACCCGTGCTGAGCGACGAGATCGCGAATATTAGAACTGCGCGCGGTATTGATAAGGTCAACAGCCTGCTCGACCCGCAACTTCACATCAGCCGGAAGATTTTCGACTACGACTTCTTTGAGAATATCCTGACGATTTACGTTCTCGCCATTGATAAGTCTTTTAACCAGCGGGTTCTCACGCACCTTTTCCGGCAGCAGTTTTTCGGCCAGGCGAGAGTTGAGACTTTGGCCCGTTGTCTCTTCAAGCAGATAATTGACGGCATTATACGGATTCGAATTGTTTTTTACGATATCGACGAGCTTTTTGACCCTCTCGAATTTTTCGGTCACTTCGTTGACTTTTTCGATAGCGTTGCTGATCCACTTAATTGCTTTAATGAAGCCGGAGTCCTCTTTGGGGAGCTCGGTAAGGAAATCATGGTAGATAAACTGCTCGAGTTCTTTGCGACGGGCTTCAAGAGCCGCCAGCTTCTCGTCTTTGAGACCTGCTTCTTCCTGATGCTTGAGAATTTCGACATTCAGATTCTGCATCTGCAACCGCAGCTCTTTGCGGTTTCCCCAGTCTTCGGCGGTATATTTATCACGCATAGCTGCGATTTCCGAAGTGGCATCTGCAATAGCTTTTTTGCATTCAGCGATAGTCGGCAGACCATAACGGAATCCATACTTATGCTGGAAACTGCCATCAGCAACGGCCTTTTGAATTTTGCCAATCATTTCATTGCTGTATTTGATATTTTCACGAAACGAACTGGTATTGACCCAGTTGAACGCCCTTGAAGTGTATGTACCTTCAGCGATTTTCGCACGCATCTCAGCTATGGTTTTCTGCCATGAAGCAACTGCGTCTTCAGCGTTTTTTACATCTGATTCTGTTGCTTTTCCAGATGCCAGCCTGCCTTTAATGGCTGCTGTCTCTTCAATCTGTTTCTGCAAAGATTTTTCTGCATTTGCCAGCTCCCCGGCATGTTCGGCGGAAAGTCGTTCAAGGTCTTTTTGCCAGCCGGCAACAGCTTCTTCTGTTCGCTTGATTTCGCCGGCAGCGAATTCATGTATGCTTTTAAGATGAGCTTCCCATTCTTTGATGAATTCACGCTTTTTCTGAATCTGGATAAAGCAGTCCCATTTATTTTCTTCAAGCTGCAGCTCTAAAAGCCGCTTTTGCGATTTCTTTTCTTCGATACGGCGAAGCAAGGCAACCCTCTGTTCCTCGCTCAAATCAGGTGTGTTTTCACTCTGAATTTTTGCAATAGAGCTCTCGGTAAGCGTCAGCAAGTCGTTTGCCCAGCTCTTTTTCTGATTTACGAGTTCTTTAATTTCAGCCGACAGGCGCTGCACTTCTTCTTCATTACCGGCCTTTCGTGCAGCCTGCATCTTCTGCAATGCGGTGCGCTCTGCAATATAAACTGAACTTATAATGCCTTCCTGGGCAAAGATTTGAGAGGCGTGAGCCACCATTAGAAATAAAATTCCAATGGATAGAACCGATTTGACAATGCTACGGCTGCGCAACATGCTATTTCTCCTGTTTTTTAGATTGCTGCTGTTTTGATCATTTTATTTTTAATATATTCCAATTAGCTGCAGAATTTCACCGTATAAAATCAACAGCTGCTTCCCCGCGCCAGAGAATTTCAGTAATAAAGCTGGAATTCAATGAAAAATTAAATAATATTTTTTTTATCTTCTGAATCTGGCGAAGAAATCAGGCAGCTTGAATAACCGGCAGAATGGCCGGATTTACATGATGACAACCGCCGAAAGCTGTATGATATAGACACGAAAGAAAAATAAAATGAATACAAAAATTCGTCATGATCTGACAGATTTGCCCAATATTGGCCGAGAAGTGGCGCGCCTTCTTGCGCTTGCAGGCATCAATACGCCTGAAGAACTGGTGCGTACCGGCGCAGTGGAAGCGGCCATCAGAATAAAAAACATTCGACCTGATGACCCGCCATGCCGCAGCATGCTTGCCGGGCTGCATGGCGCAATACTCGAAGTGCGCTGGCACACCATACCAAAGCAGGAACGGGAAAAAATCTGGCTGGAATATCTAATTCAAACTGGTGATACTGATCAAAGCGCGTGAGTGCAAAGCACCGTGTATCTGCTCTTTATGCGGCTTAGCAGAGTATTTTTCCGGCCGGCAAAACACCACTTGCATTCGTGCTTTTTTTGAATACATTCATCATAGCTGGCACCACTTTTCTTTCGGGCGCTTTTTGCGTTTGGGTTCTTGTCTGACTCTCGGGTAATGAATCTCTCCGGTTGTGTGTGGTGCCAGCCTTTTATTTCCGGCAATTACTGAAAATCCCCGGCCACGGAATGGCCGGGGATTTTTGTATTTTGGCAGACTTCAAGACGCCCAAGGCAGCGTGGCCTGTCAATTTTCGGCAAGCACAAAGGTCGCGCGGCGGGCTTCCCCGATCGAGTAAACGACTACCCTGCCGTTTTCGATGTCGACGACCTTGAATTTGCCGTTCACAACCTGACCG
>JAKQQP010000554.1 GCA_029564115.1 Candidatus Rifleibacteriota bacterium
CATGATTACCAGCGGTCCGGGCCCCCAGAGCGCCGGTCAGGCCCAGGTTGCCAGAAAAGAATGTCAACTGCTGACTGTTGCTTCTGCAAAAGATGGCTACGGCAAAACCACTTTTGCCACCTCTCTTGCCCGCATGCTGGCCCTTGAGCTCGGCAAAAAAGTTCTTTTTCTCGATCTCGACCTGTATTTCGGCGGCGGCACACATCTGCTCGGCGTGCATTCGCCCCGTTCCATCATCGATATCATCAACAAATACCGTCAGGATGAAACCAAGTTCAACCTGTTGAGCGAAAGTATCAGACTGGCAGAGACACTGTTCACTATTCCGGCACCACGCAGCTTTCTTGAAGCCGAACAGATTCACTCTTCAGACTTGATCAAGCTTCTGAAAGAGGCAAAAAAACATTTCGATTATGTTGTTGCCGATACCGGGTCGATCTTCGACGAAAACCTCTATACCATTCTCGACACCTCCGACGTGGTTTTCTTCATGATCAATTTTGCGAATCTGTCGACGGTTACCGATAACGTCAGGTTTTTTCATGGTATTTCGAAGCTGAGCTACCCGAGAGAGCGCCTGATTCTGCTCGGTAACAATGTCAGCTCCGACTTCTCGACTGCCAAAACCAGTCGGGTGTTCCCCTACCCGGTTATCGGCGGCCTGCCTAAGGTGGCTGATTTCGAACCGCAGTTCGGCAAACCGGTCTATGATGTTGCCCCCAGCAGCCCATATTGCGAAATCATGCGCCTGATGGTGCGTAATATTCTCAAAGAAAACGTCATCAGAAAACCGCAGGCACAAAAGGGTGGTATTTTCTCGATGATCTTCGGTGAAAAAGATCCCGACCTGATGATAAACACTCAGTTGTTGCAGCTGCAGCCAATGCCCGGCAGCAGCTTCTCGCCGATTATCAGCTCAAAAGACGTGCGTTCTCAGGTTAAATACGTGCGTTACAACCTGCTGTTCGGCTACCTTGAAGAAGCCAAGCGCAACCTCCTTTCATTCATGGAATATTCGCAGTCATCTGCCCCCCTCTGTGAACTCCTTGGAGAACTCTACCTGATCGAAGACAAGAAATCTGAAGCCCTCGAAGCTTTCCAGAGAGCAATTGCCATCGACCCGAAACAGCATGTGGCTCTAGGCTATCTTGCTCACCTCTCAGGCTCAAAAGAAAGCTTTGAACAGGCAGTTGCCGCAGTAAAAGAAAAAATTGCCGCCAATCCGAAATTTCTTGACCTGCTCAATGATTACAGCAAGATCCTCATGAGCAATGAAATGTTCGAAGAAGCCGCCGAACAACTTGAAAAAGCGCTGAAAGAAAATCCGCGCTACCTCGAAGCCAAGCTGAATATGGCCACCTGTCTCTCCAAAATCGGCCAGCCGGAAAAGGCCATCAAGATGCTCCTCGGCGTTGACAGCCGCAACCCCCGTCTGTTCTTCACTCTTGGCGAAATCTTTTACAGCACCGGTCGCCTGTATCTTGCCTACAGGGCATTCACCAAGGCTGCCAACCTGTACCCGGCATATCCTGGTCTGCGCCCGAAACTTTTCGAACTCACCGGTTACATGCGCAAGCTTGAAACGGTTATCGATCTGCACGAGCGCTTTGTCAACACCAATCCGACCTTCCCCGACCTGCACTCAAAACTTGCCGGCTTCTACAAGCTTGCAGGCAAGACAGAGCTGGCTATCATGCATTTCAAAAAAGCTCTCGAACTTAACCCGAACTACCAGGATGCAAAAATCAAGCTCGATTTTATCCAGAAAGATGAAATCAGCCGTCTGGCCAGAACCGATCTCGAAGAAGAAACAGTCGAAAGCAGTACCGTCACACGCGATCTTCGTGCGACAATCCGCTTCTCAACTGGCGACAAGCGCTATTCCCTGCCAGAAGAAGCCGTTCTTCAGGTTAAGAACGTCAGAACATCGAAGTTGATGCAGAAAGCAATCAATATCACACAGATCGAATCTGGTAACATCGATCTTGATTGCTCACCCCTCGGTCTGCTCGCCAGCCAGGATATTCTCCTCTTCCAGATCTATGATGTGAAGAGCTCGAATGTCATTCGCTTCGCGCCGCATTACCTCGAAAAAGACGAAATCATGGCCAATCACTGTCAGGTCGATCTCGATCTTGAACTGAACCACAGCGATGAAGACATTGAAACAATGACAAAGTATTTCCTTGTGCATCTTTCTTCAAAACAGATGGCTGACCTGGTCGGCACCGGCAGTTCTTACCGTGCCATTCTTCAAAATGCCAGTAACGGCCTTGAAGCTGTCGGGCACCTTAACCCCGAAAACGAAGAACAGATCAGTTTCGTGCTTAATGCTTCTCATAAAGCCGCTGATGGTGTTGCGGCCGTCAAGCCTGGTGACAAGCTGTCGATAAAAGTTCAGGACGGCAAGAATACCAGCGTCTTTGCCATGGAATTCGCCGTAGGTAAAAGCGATGTACAGAACTTCTGCAAAACTATAGTTCCGAAAGATTCCAATTAACAGCTCTTAAACAGAGCGCCCGTTTCACTTCACCGTGAAACGGGCGCTTTTTTTACGTCTTAAGCGTTTTTTTCCACCAGGATGTCAGACCGGCGGCCATACCCGAAAGTAGAGCCAGACCTCTGATCAGACAGAACAGAGGCGTCAGTATTGCCAGAACAGGCCTTTCTGGTAGAGCCAGTCGTGCCAGTGGGATACATGTGCCCAGCCAGATTGCTTTCCAATAAAAGCGTAACTGCTTCGAAAAAAGTGCGACCGGAAACAGCGCCAGCAGAGCCAGTTGGACTTTGAGAGTCCAGGGCGTATAGGTATCGTTGCCGGCTTTCTGCAGATGCTGGCGGTAGATGCGCATCCGCCAGTAACCACGCCAGTATTTGAGGCGGGCGTAAGCCAGCCAGCCTTCGCGGTGGGTGTGGGCAACCCGGGCTTCGGGAGCGAAAAGAAAACGGGCCCCTGCTTTTTTAATACGAAACGCGAGGTCGACGTCTTCGTTCTGGCGCAGTTCAGGGTTGAAACCACCGGCGGCAAGAAAAACCGATTTGCGGTAGGCGCCGCAATAGGTGTCGATAAAGTCTATCTCGCCATGTGAGGCAAGCTTTTCATATCTCTCTTCGAATTCGAGCTGGGCCAGTCTGGCCCAGAGGTCGTTTTGAAAGGTCTGGTAGACGCCCTTAACCCCGATTACACCGGGGTCGGTCATTGGCGCAAGCATTTTTTCGAGCCAGTCGGGTGCGGGAACACAGTCGGAGTCAGTAAAAAGAAGAATTTCGCCGGCGGCAACCCTGGCGCCGGCGTTTCGCGCCGCGCCGGGCCCCGAATTGGTCTGGAGTCTGAGCAGCTGCAGACGAAGTCTGCCAGCATATTGTGCCGTTATAAACGACAGGTCATCGGTCGAAGCATCGTCAACGACGATAACTTCAAATTTGCGGTCGGTTTTTTGCGTGCTCAGGGCATCGAGGCAGGCGCAGATGCTTGTGGCGGCATTGAAAGCCGGTATGATCACCGAGACCTCGATGGCTTTTTCCCTGATGCTGCCCAAAACTCAGACCGTCGCCTGAATGAAATGAATCATGTCGAAGATGTCGTTAACCTCGGGGGAACGCACGAGAAAAGCCTCATTACCCATAACTTCAGAGAAAACCAGCGGCACTGGTGTGTGAGCTGCGATTTTCGGGCCAAAGCGGGCAAAAATCTCTTCGACGCTGTGAAGATAGTTCTTGCCGACTTTGCGGGCGATGTGGGCGGCGTTGTATTTTCGCTCTATTTTTGCATGAAAACGGTTGTCGGCGATGATGTTCGCCCATTCCTGGTAGACGTTGACGTCAGCTGAATAGTTCATCAGATCGACGCTGTAGCCTCCGGGGGGGCGGCAGTTCATTTCGAGAACGAACAGTTTGCCGTCAGTGCGGCGGCGCAAAAATTCGAGATGAAAAAACTTGGCGCGGATATCGAAATCTTTAACGATTTTCTGGCCGATCTCGACCGCATCTTCGGGGATGTCGCGCACGATGTAGAAGCTGAGATCCTGGTTGTAGGCGACGAGGTCGTAAGCGCCGTTGATCGAGCGCAGCGACGAATAAAATACGATTTCGCCGTCCTGGTCGGCGATGCCGTCAAAGGTCATCAACTCACCGTCGATAAAGGGTTCGACAAAATAGTCGCCAGCCGGTTTTCGGCTCCAGAACATGGCCAGATCGTCGTCGTTGTCGATTTTAAAGGCGGCCATGGCGCCAACGCCGACATCTGGCTTGGCAAAAACCGGGTAACCGTGCTTTTTGATGAAAGCCTTCAGGCTCTTTTCACTTTCGATCAATTCGCCGTCGACAACCGGGGCTTTGCAGGTTTTGAAAATCTTCTTCATTTCTGACTTGCGTTTGATCTTGAGTGTCTGTGCAACATCCGGGCCGATGATGTTGAAATCTTCGCGCAGTCGCGCTTCGTGCATCATCCAGTGTTCATTGTGTGATTCAACACGGCTTACACGGCCATGTCTGAAAATAAGAAAAGCCGCAGCTCTGTACACCTGTTCATAATCTTCGAGGTTATCGACGCGATAGTAGTCGGCAAGAGAATTTTTCAGCCGTTCTTCGAGATTGTCAGGGTGCTCTTCGGCGATACCCAGAACCCTGATGCCGCGATTGGCGAGGCCAACCACGAAATTGATGAAGTTTGGCGGAAAGTGCGGCGATAGATATATCAGATTCATGCGTGTTTCCTGTTCTTTATTTGGTGCGGGCTGCCAGAAAAGGCAGAGCAGTTTCAATTCTAATCAAAAGCCGCCGATTTGACAACCCTGCAAATTCTGCTGTATATGAGCCTGATGCGAACCAGATATCAGAAGATTACGACCTATTTTGCACTGCTGCTGCTCTTTTTATTCAGTCAACCGGCCGGTGCCGATTCTGTTTTCAGCCAGCTGAAGAC
The DNA here is from genome assembly GCA_029564115.1 of Candidatus Rifleibacteriota bacterium. The sequence goes on from JAKQQP010000554.1 coordinate 4,925, forward strand.
TCTTGAGCAGGCGGTCAATATTACCCTGCAGCGCCTTGAATCTGAAATTCAACTGGAGCCCGCTTCTACCACGGTCGACATCGATTTTTCGCAGCGGGCCGGGCAGCAGCTGCAGATGACCCTCGTCGGTATGGGACGTGAATCGCTGCTGCAGGAAGATTATTACAATCTCTGCCTTTATCTGCTTGCGAGAAAAAAATGTGATTATGCTGCTGCCATTGCACCGCTTGAATATGAGATCGGCATGGCCGAAATACCACAGCTGCGACGCTGGCTGCAGCAGAGGCTTGCGCTGATTCGCGAACTGGCCGGTGGTAAAAAGCCGGAAGAACGCGATTTTTCGATTGCCGGCGAATTTGCCGACCTGCGCCGCCTCCTGCGCCAAAGATAGCACTTCGCGAGTTTTATCTGAAAAATCTATCGGTTGTTTGAAACCTTTGCCAATATGTAATATACTGCCATCTCAGATTAGACTGACAAGGAAAAGAGAAAAGCCATGGAATACCTGTTTCCTGTATTCACCGGTTTGAGCCTTTCGGCCATGACCGGATTCAGAGCTTTCATGCCCCCTCTGATACTTGGGGTTCTTTATCGCTTTTTTCCCGATATGGTCAAGGTTAACGAAAGTTTTGCTTTTCTCGCCGGCGACCCAGTGCTGATCGCTCTTGCCGTTGCCGCAATTGCAGAGTTTCTTGCTGATAAATTTCCGGTGATTGATAATATTCTTGACTGGCTTGAACTGCCGGCAAAAATTGCCTTTTCGGCAATTCTTACCTTTGCGTTGATCCCGGGTGGCAGTCACTGGTTCTACCTTCTGGTTGCCATGGTTTTTGCGCAGACCGCCACCTTGTCGGTGCATGCCGGCAAAACCGGGTTACGGGCCGCATCTACTGTCAGTACCGGCGGCATTGCCAACCCGCTGATTGGCACGCTGGAAGATATCATCACCCTCATCGGAACCATCATGGCGATTGTGTTGCCCTGGCTTGCCATAATTCTTCTGGCATACCTGGTTTATCGCTGCATTCGTTATATCACCGGTTCCAGTGGCGGCAACGATGGAAAAATTGCTGAAACCAGACCGTCATTTCTCTGGTTTCATATTTCTCAGGCTCTCAGCCGCTGGTTTTTTAGAATTTACAACGGCATGAAAATTTACAATTACGAACTGGTGCCGGTTAATGAACAGTTCGTCACTGTCGCCAATCACGCCTCGATCTGGGATGGCTTCATCATGGCCAGCGCAGTCAGGGTTCCGCTGTTCATCATGGTTAAAAAAGAGGCATTCGATAACCCCTTCAAAGGTTTTTATCTGCGCAAGGTTCTCTGTTTTCCGGTCGATCGCTCCAAAGTCGATGCCCATGCCATAAAAACTGCCATGAAACTGGTCAATGACGGGCAGCGGCTTGGCCTGTTTCCTGAAGGCACCCGTAACCGTGAGGGTAAAGTTGGAAAATTCAAGGCCGGCGCCATCAAGTTTGCCCTGAAAAAGAAGCTGCCGATTGTGCCTGCCTACATTTCCAACTCGCACCTGCTGACGCCGCCAGGCACCTTTTTTCCGCGGCCGGCAAAAATGTCGGTGCATATTCTTGAGCCAATTGACACCAAAGCCGAACTTGAAGCCGGCAAAGACGAAGAACAGATTCTTGAAATGCTCTACCAGAGAATCTGCGACAAGGGCAGCGAAGTCATGGGCTATGACGTGCGCGATTATGCCAGTCTGAAAGCTGACGCCGAGCCGGCCAACGATGAACCGGGCAGCTGATTTCGTTGCGACCAGGGGCTACCCCTGCTGGCTTCGCATAGACTATGGCACGCTGCTGAGCAATATTGCGACTCATCTTGCAAAAGCACCTCTGCTTGACGTCAGTCTGCCTTTTCTGCAGAAAATCTGGCCAAATCTTGAAGACGATCTGATCAGAAACGGTCTGACCGGCGTTCTGAGTTCTTCACCGACTTTTCTGCTGAGTGCTTCGCCATCGCTGCAGCGCATTCTGCGCCCCGGCTACCGACCGGCCGAGACCGGCTATGCGCGTGAAGGTCTGCTGCCGGTGCTGGGTTCGTTCGCCGACTGTCTCAATCTGTCGAATATGGCACAGATACATGACCGGCGTCTGCCCTTTTTATTGCGGGCCCGCGCCCGTTCAGGCGAATTCGGCGCCGGCGACTGGGGTCTCGACACGATTTGCGAGCAGCTGACCAATATTCCGATGATCGACATCGCCGGTTTTTTTCTTCTGCGCCAGCCTGAAAGCAGCGAAGTTTTTACTTTACGCCGGCATCTGCGCCGACTCGAATCGCCGCACAGCAGCCTGGTGGTTCCGCTGTCACTGATCAACAGTGATTATGCTGAATACCAGCCATTTATCAGCGATGAAGTTCTTGGCCTCGAATCTGGCGGCAGCTCCTGTTTTCCGATTGAAACG
>JAKQQP010000567.1 GCA_029564115.1 Candidatus Rifleibacteriota bacterium
GCCCGCCTGGTCAGTTTTATGCGAGCCCGTCGGGCCTTTCTGCTTGGTGAACTGGCGAATATCGAAGCAGAGTTGGTGAAGCTCCATCGGCAGACCTCTGTCGACGGTAAATCATTTGAGCATCTGTTGATCAGAGTTAAGGGACACTGCCCGGTCGCTGTCGATTTTACGGGCCTGCCAGGCATAGTGCTTGCAGATGCTGATTTTGACGGAGGGCTTGAAAGCCCGATAATTGCCAGTGCCGGCAAAGTGCTGTTTTATCCGGGCCTGACTGAAACGGCCTTTTCTGAGCCGCATTGGTTGATGCCCGGCCGCCGGCGCGCCGATTTTCTGCTCACCCCGGATTTTCAATCCTATGTTATCGGTGTTCAGTCAGAAAATCTCGATGAAACGCTCTCCCGGGTAATGCAATCTGCTGAGAATGCCGTTACCGGCGAAAAGGTGGCGATTAAAAATGTCGATCTGTCGGTATCTAAAGCGGTTCAACCCTGCAGCAAAAGCCTGCATGCCTGGAGAAATCTTAAAAAATGACTAGAGTCAGGCCGTTTCACGAGTTGAAGTTTCCGGTTTCTGCGCGGCAGCACGCTGTACTGCAAAAGCTTGTTCAAGGTCTGGCTGTGCCTGACAGAAATGGCTGCAACGGTTGTTACGAGGTTTTTTCGCAGTATTACGACAGCCACGATCTCAGGTTTTTTCACGACAAGGTTAACGGGGAATACATCAAAACCAAGGTTAGACTGCGGCTTTATCGTGACGAAAACCGCCGCGACTGGCATTCGCCGGGCCTTGAGGTGAAGCAGCGACGCGGCAGTCTGGTGACTAAATTCAGGCTAAATCTTGATAGCAGCCAGGGTGATGATTGCTTTGGCGAATCTTCGCCAGATATTCGCGACCTGATCTTGGCAAATTGTCATGACAGCTGCATAAGAGACGCTCTTGCCAGTATTCAGCTGATTCCCGTCGTTTCGCTTCATTATACGCGAACGGCCTGGCAGTTCTGCGGCATCGACAGCCTGCGCCTGACTTTCGACACCAGGGTAAGCAGCCTGCCCGCCGGCAGATTGCCTCTGAATTCTCTGCCGGAGTTGCCTGTCTGCAGCAGTTCACCCGGCGGGATCTTCGAAATCAAATCTTACGTTCTGCCACCTCAGGCAGTAATTGAGAAGCTCATACAGCTTGGCATCAGACAGCAAAGCTTTTCAAAATACGCCTGGGCCTTGCAGCACAAATCATAAAATCTTTGGCAAAAGGTTGAAGATAAAAATTGCGAGGCGAGAAGACGGGATTGCTTTTTCGGAAGCTTGTTTTGCACAGGATGTGCTTATGCAGAACCGCGCAGGATAGAGCGGTTCTGCTGAGCGAGAACTTAAGAACAAGACTCAGCTGGAGCACCCGGCAGCATCCTATCCTGATGCTGCCGAGTATCGCTGACATCCTGTCAGCAAAAAAGCAACCCGGCTGATAGGCCGAAGCTGCCCCTTTAAAAAGATAACTGGTTAAATTAAAATGGCTGTAAGAAGATTTAAAAGGACTTGTAGAGGAGTGTTATTTTTTGAAAAAAATAATGACTGAATTTTTCAGCG
>JAKQQP010000572.1 GCA_029564115.1 Candidatus Rifleibacteriota bacterium
ACCCACTAGCCTTAATCATTGACCTACCAGAATCCATAAAACAAGCCATTAAATCTGACTTGCTTTCGGCATAGTTTTCTTGAACAAATTTAGATAAAGCCTTGTTCATATTGCCGCTGCCCATATACGGCGGATTGGCAATGACCACATGGTATTTTGGATTCAGGTAGTCAGCCTGCTTGAGAGCTATTTTTACCTTATCGTTAGTTTTGAGAAAAATAAGGTTTTCTGAAACTTTTTTGTCTTTGAGAATCTGCAGCATCGAAGCGACGTCTGTGACTTCGGGTCTGATCAATGAGCCGAAGTTGTCGGCTTCTTCGAACTGGCGCAGGGTGGTCTGCAGCGGGGCTGTAAAGAGATCTCTGCCGACGAAGTCCATGTAGTCTTTGAGTTCTTTATCATCGAAGATTACATTCTGCAGAACGCAGACATTGGGTTCTAGCGCCTTTTCTTTGCCGGTCATGCGGCGAAAGAAACGTTTATCGTATTGCAGGGCCTTCATGGTCAGGGCAAAGGCGGCCAGCTCGCCGGCGCGTTCGTCGATCTCGATGCCATAAAGGTTGTTGGCGAGAATCTTTGCCGGGATTTCGGCGGTTTCGTAGCCTTCTTCTTCGTATATTGCATAAAGCAGATCAAAGGCATAGGTCAGCATGTGCCCAGAGCCGCAGGCCGGGTCGCAGATTTTGATTTCTTCGGGGCCGTTGATGCGTAAAAAGTCGGTTTCTGGCTGCTCTGGCTTGATGTAGTAATCCATTTTATCGACCAGCCCTGAGTTAGGGCGATTGAGCAGCCATAGACGGCCGAGCGAATTTTCGACGAGGTAGCGTACGATCCAGTGCGGGGTGAAAAGCTGTGTTGCCGCCGGGATATTTTCGGGCGTTATCTTCTTGTTTTTCTTCAGGCCATCGAAGACCTGGTCTTTTTTTTCTGAAATGTAGAACTGATACAGCCAGCCGATAACTTCTACATCTTTGCAGATATCTGGCGTCATTGCTTCACGGGTATATGCCAGAATCGAATTGCCCGACAGCAGATCATC
>JAKQQP010000589.1 GCA_029564115.1 Candidatus Rifleibacteriota bacterium
TTCCAGAGATCTCAAGCGCCTTAAATATGCCGGCGTCAAGCCCCGCAATCTCGAAGGCAAGAGCATTGCTCTGATTTTCGAAAAACCGTCTACCCGCACCAGATGTGCTTTTGTTGTTGCCGCCGTCGATGAAGGCGCGCATCCTGAATATCTCGGCAAAGACGACATTCAGCTCGGCAAAAAAGAAACCGTCGCTGATACCGCCCGCGTTCTCGGCCGCATGTTCGACGGCATCCAGTTCCGCGGTTTCAAACATGAAACTGTCGAACAGCTCGCCAAATATGCCGGCGTTCCGGTCTGGAACGGTCTCACCGATAAATATCACCCGACCCAGATTCTTGCCGACCTGCTGACCATGGAAGAATATTTCGGCTCACTCAAGGGTCTGACCTTTGCTTACGTCGGTGACGGCCGCAACAATATGGCCAACTCACTGATGATCGGCTGCGCCAAGATGGGCATCGAATGCCGCATTGTCGCTCCGAAATCACTGTTCCCCGAAAAGGGCCTGGTAAAAGAAGTCGAAGCGATCGCCGCCGCCAGCAACACCAAACTCATCATCACTGATGACGTTGCCAAGGGCGTTAAGGGTGCCGACGTTCTCTACACTGACGTCTGGGCCAGCATGGGCGAAGAAGATCAGATGGCTGCCCGCATCAAGCTGCTGAAGCCTTATCAGGTCAACATGAAGATGGTTAAAATGACCGGCAAGGAAAATACCCTGTTCCTGCATTGTCTGCCGGCTTTCCACAACAATGACACCACCGTTTCAAAAGAAGTCGGTGCCATGGAAGTTACAGACGAAGTTTTCGAAAGCAAATTCTCAAAAGTTTTCGATCAGGCCGAAAACCGCCTGCACACCATCAAAGCCGTTATGGTTGCCACCCTCGGCAGCAAATAATCAGCTTTCTGTCACAAAAAAAGGCTGGCCTTCGGGCCAGCCTTTTTTGCATCCGGCAATTTTCTCATTGTCAATTCAGGGTGTGTTGTGTGGGTTATCAATAGGACCTTGCCGGTTTGCAGAGAGGGCATTTATCAGAATTTGGCATGCAGGTTGGGCAGATGTGATCATGAAAAATGCAACGTGGAAAGGTGTTAACAGCAATCGCCAGATCGAAGGTTTTTCTGCAAACCGGGCATTTAAAAGTCTTTTTGTTTTTTCCGATATTTTCGCGGCGGTGCGCCCAGCGCCAGATGGTGTTTAGACCACTTTCTGCTTTTTCGCTCAGAAGCCTGGAAGCGGCCATACAGGGTTTGCATATTTTGTGTTCCTGGTCAGATGATCTGCCATAAACGCCGCCGGCACAGGCAGAGCAGGTCGGGCGGCCGCACCATGAACAGTGCCAGTCTACATCGCCAAAATCACTCATTCCCATCTGATACGACCCGGAAAAGAAGGTTTGGTTGCAGATGTGGCAGGGCCCCGGCATGCGTTGCCGATCGGCTCCGTGTTGTAACAACAGATCTATCATTGCCTGGTTGTTTCTGTTATATGCGGCTAGAAGCGGGGTATCCCCGTCTTTACCCATGGCGTTAACATTGGCGCCGCCGTTGAGCAGAGTTTTCGCCAATTCCATGGCGCCCCAGTGTGTTACCAGCGTCAGCGGCGTGGTGAAGTTCTCCCATGACTGGTATTCTGTAGA
>JAKQQP010000607.1 GCA_029564115.1 Candidatus Rifleibacteriota bacterium
TAATTTTTTCCATGAGTTGCTTCTGGCCGGCACGTTCTTCGAAGTTTTCGAGACGCCTGGCAATTGCTCCGCCCTTTGAGATGAAGGCGGCCATTTCTGCCGGGTCGAGTTTCTGGGTTTCTTTTTCGACGAAAGGTTCGACGACAACGTAAAAACTGCTGCAGTCGTTGTTGTGTATAGCAAAGCCGATGCCGGATTTTCCGCAGAGGGAGGCAACCGATAGATCAGCATCTGAAGGCATAAGATCACCGGAAGGATGATTGTGCAGCATAACATCACCGGGGCGCAGACTGCGCACAATTGCAGGGGCAGAGTCTTCGTTGCCTCTGGCGAGAATGCGGATGTTATCCCAGGATTTGTCGGCTCGGCAGGTTGCGGCGCTGAGAACTTCGGCACCGTGCGCTTCGGCAATCGCGTCTGTTAAAATCTGGCGATCTGCGTTGGCAATATTTACCGCCGTCGATACAGCGGTTTTCTTCTTTCGTGGGGATGGCATGCGGTGCATTTTAGGGCGCTGCAGATTCTTTGTCAATGGCCTTTACAAAAAAAGTAGTGCTTGACCTGAAGCCGGTTTAGGGGCATAATAGCGCCATGAAATCAAACTGGAAAGAGGAGACAAGTGCATGGCAAAGCTCGTAGGCAACGTTCTTATCGCTCAGGGCGGTGGCCCGACCGCCGTTATCAATCAAAGTCTGGTAGGAGCGGTTCTTGAATCAAGAAAGTTTCCTGAAGTAGACCGTGTTTATGGCGCTCTTCACGGCGTCAGAGGCATAATCGAAGAAGATTTTATCGATCTGACCCAGGCGACTACCCATAACCTTGAACGCGTGGCCTGCACGCCAAGTTCGGCTCTGCTTTCGACCCGCGATAAACCCGATGCCGACTATTGCGAAAAGATTTTTAAAGTGTGTATGAAGCACAATGTCCGTTATTTTTTCTATAACGGCGGTAACGACTCTGCCGATGCCGTAAGAATCGTTAACGACAACGCTGCCGCAGCCGGTTACGAACTGCGCTGTATACACATTCCCAAAACTATCGATAACGATCTGCGCGTAACCGACCACTGCCCCGGCTACGGTTCTGCAGCCAAATTCGTTGCCTCGGCATTTGCCGGCATCAACCTCGACAACCGCTCTCTGCCGGGCGTCTACATTGGCGTCGTCATGGGTCGCAACGCCGGCTTCCTCACCGCTTCAGCCGCATTCGCCCAAAAATATGAAGACGACGGCCCACACCTTATCTACATGCCCGAAAGAGCCTTCGATACCGAAACTTTCCTGAAAGATGTCGATGATGTCTACAACCGCTTCGGTCGCTGTGTAATTGCAGTTTCTGAAGGCATCGTCGGCGCTGACGGCAAGCCCATTATTTCGTCATTGATCGGTGACTCTGAAAAAGATGCGCACGGCAATGTTCAGCTTTCTGGTACCGGCGCCCTTGGTGACGCCCTCGGCAAAGTTATCAAAGATCGCCTCAAAATCAAACGCGTGCGCTCTGATACTTTCGGTTACCTGCAGCGCAGCTTTCTCGGTATCGTATCAGAAGTCGACCAGGCCGAAGCCCGCGAAGTCGGCGAAAAAGCCGCTCAGTTCGCCATCTGGAACAACGTCGATGGCTCTGTGGCCATCCGCAGAACCGGCGATTATTCGGTCGATTATTTTCTGACTCCCCTTGCCAGCGTTGCTCGCGAAACCAAGTCAATGCCACGCACCTTCATCAATGAAGCTGGCAATGGCGTCACAACCGACTTTTTGAATTATGCCAGACCGCTGCTCGGCAGCATGCCGGGATATGAGCGGCTGCAGTGCCCGAAAGTCCCCAAAAAGTAATTGCAAGTGAAAGAAAAGAACCTCAGAAGAATTGTAACTGATGTTGAAGGTCTGACCAGCAATGGTCAGGCCTTTATTACCGTTGACGAAGTCAAAATAAGGGTCGCAGGTTTTCTGCCCGGTGACAAGATCGAGCTGCAGCTTGCCGAAGACGCCAGAGTGATCTCGGCCGAACTGCGCGAACCATCGCCCGACCGGGTCAAGCCTGATTGCTTTTATCACGGCCCCTGTGGCGGCTGCGATCTGCTCGAACTCTCTGAAAAAGGCCGAAAAAAAGAGAAGCAGGCAATGATCACCCGCGCCATCGCCCGCCTGTCTGGTGGCAAAGAAGCATATCTTCACAGTTTTCAGGCCTCACGCGAAATAATCAGATACCTGCCAAGAGTCAGGCTGCATCAAAGTCGCAGCTATGAAGAACGCGAGTCTGGCTTTCTTGTCTCAGAAACCTGGCCAATGCCGGTGCCGGGCGGAGTTGTGCCGGTTACTGCGTGTGCCCTGATAACCCAACCTCTCAATCGGCGCCTGGTAGCGGCCCGCAAGATTCTCAACCAGGTTCCGATAATGCTCGACAGCTTAACGCTGATGTCTTCTTCTGCCCATAATTCAGATCGTGTCACCGCTCATGCCTTGTTGATGAAGGGCAAAACAGCCCGCAATTGTTACGATGACCTGATGAAAGTCATGCGTAGTCTGAACCTCAAAGGCATGTCGATAGCCACTTTCGACGGCAAAATAAAAGAAGTGGTCGGCCCCCTGAATGTTACGGGTCTCATTGCTCCCGAGGTTGAAGGCGGCCCCTATGATGCCGAACCTTCTTTTTTCGTTCAGGGAAACATCTTTCAGAACCCTCTATTGCTCCGAAAAGTCGTCGAATTCTGCAAGCCCGCCACCGGAATGCGTATAGTCGAAGGCTTTGCCGGCGCCGGCAACTTCACCCTGGCGCTGGCAGCTAAGGGCGCTCATGTCGAAGCGATAGAATCTCACCCCGGAGCCGTCAGAACCGGGCAGCGCAATATTATCCGCAGTGGCTTCGCCAATCGTATCGAACTCGTCGAAGGTGATGCCATCAAAGAAATGGCAAAACGAAAACCAGAACCAGACGTGCTGCTGCTCGACCCGCCCCGCAGCGGCACCCCCGGAATAGGCCGCACCGTCACTAAACTACTGCCGAAAAAAATTGTCAGCGTCTTCTGCGACCTCGAAGCCTTCGAAAAAGATGCCGACGCCATTGTAAAAAGTGGTTACCGCCTCACCGAAGCCGCCGGCTTCGACCTTTACCCGCGCACCCACCACGTAGAGCTGGTCTGCCTCTTCGAAAAAAATAAATAGCCCCCAATAACGCCACCAGATACCCGGCCGTCGCTCAAGCCCCGCCGGGTTTTCTTTTTTCTAATTCATTCTATCCGAGTTCATCCGTGGCCCAGGCTCTCTTTTCCAACTTTATCCGAGTCTATCCGAGTTCATCCGTGGCCCAGGCTCTCTTTTCCAACTTTATCCGAGTCTATCCGAGTTCATCCGTGGCCAGGCTCTCTTTTCCAACTTCATCCGAGTCTATCCGAGTTCATCCGTGGCCCAGGCTCTCTTTTCCAACTTCATCCGAGTCTATCCGAGTTCATCCGTGGCCAGGCTCTCTTTTCCAACTTCATCCGAGTCTATCCGAGTCTATCCGAGTTCATCCGTGGCCCAGGCTCTCTTTTCCAACTTTATCCGAGTCTATCCGAGTTCATCCGTGGCCAGGCTCTCTTTTCCAACTTCATCCGAGTTCATCTGTGCCCCAGGTTTTTCTTTCCGTGTTCATCCAGAAAGTTTTTTGAAAGACACCTTCTGCCCGGTAGCAAATATTTTACTGTTTTCTGCGCCCCTGACAATATCGAGGGCTTTGACACGATCTTTGATGACAAAGCCAGACAGATCATCTGCCCCGTATTCAAAAAACAGCGGCGCCAAAGTTGTCGAGGGGCCTACTATAGTCGTAAAAGCTGCATTGCGGCTCAGTTCGAGCAGTCGCGGCATCGTTTTGTCGACCAGAGTTGAACTGCTGAGGTAAACGTAATCGCTTTCGGGCAGCAGATATTCGACAGCAGGGAAAGGATAGTCGTCCTGATACGGGTCGTGCACCGTCACTATGCGCAGATCGCAGATCGGGGCAAGCAACTGTAAAATGTGCGGGAAATGCCCCACTACCGTCACCTTTTTCCCTCTTATTGCGTGCTGCGACATGATGAAAGGGTCGAAAACCCGGTCTTCTACGTGCAGCGACTCGACGATATTCACGCCGGCACTGCGCGCCACTTCGATATTGTTGTAGTAGGCATTGATAGCCGCAAGTCCCACTGCCGCCTCATTGAAATTCCACGATCGAACACAGGCCGCAACCTCTCGTAGAGGCGCACCTTCAAGATTTGTGCTGATCATTGGCTTGCGTAGATCGTAAAACATCGGTTCGGCGATTCCGAGACCGTTATGACTCTCAACGCCGGCATAATTTATGCCGCAAAAAATCTTTTCGGCGATCCAGTCGCCGGGAATGCCCTCAATCAAACGATCATAAAGTTCCCACATAGTTATAACTCCACTGCTTGTTGGCATTTCAACAGGTTACTGGTAATCGCTTCACCACTCCTCAACTTCGCCCTGATCTGAAACAGTCTGGCATCGAGTTCTTCTATTTCTTTCAGACAGGCTTTCTCATCAGGAGAGGTGACCATTATTCGAGTGATTCTGCCATTCTGAATGATCAGGCGCTTGTCGGCGCCAAGGGCCAGTAGCGGGTCGTGGGTCGAGATAAAAACGATTTTATCCTTACTGGCAAGCAACTCGATCGCCTTTCGCCGGTCTATGCCGGCGTTTTCGATCTCATCTATCAGAACAATAGGTGAAGCACTCATAAAAGCCGTGTCAGCAATCATCAGAGCTCGTGACTGGCCACCGCTGAGTTGTGTAAGTTTTGCCGACAGGGAAAATGCCTCTCCTGCCAGGTTATTGGCGCAGGCAAAGCAGCGGTCTATCGTTTCGGCAACGTTGAGCGAATGCCGGCTTCCAGCGTGCATTTTTAAAAAATCTGCAACGCTGAGATCCATGACGAAGTTCATATTTTGCGACAGTTGCGCTACCAGTCTTCCCTGCAGTTCCATGCGGGTTGATTCGTCGGGCGTGGCATCGTCGATGAGAATGCGTCGCCCGGTAGGTGTGTCACCGTCTGCAAGGCACTCTATGTCGGCAAGCAGGCAGCTTTTGCCTGAACCGGTCGGGCCAACGATGCTGATGGTCTCACCTCTGCTGACAGTGAACCGGATGTCTTCCTCTTCGCCTGATTTGCCGTGCCCTCCGATTATGCTGACGCTTTTCAGTGTGGTGACGGCTGCTTCGTTGCGTGTTGCGAATGCCATGAAATAATCGCAGAATTCTCGATGAATCATGTGACGGTCGAGGCCAAACTCAGAAATTACTTCTGTGTCAATCTGCTCGAGAGCCTGCATCATTGGCAGGCTAAAGTCGATGTCAAAAATGCGGAGATTGGCAAAAAAATCTCTGCAGACCGGGTATTTGTCGAACAGTTCCTCCAGCGGGACAATCATGAGCATGTGCATCAGGTCGCTATGGCTTGTCATTTCGAAAACTCCATTTTTTTCATGGTTCCCATTTGATATTCGTTGCCGATGCGCAATTCACCGGTGCAATAGGAACACACGGCAGCAGGAGTGGTAAAACGCAGTTTCAGGTCTCTCAATGTTTCGATGTTTTTTGCCTTGAGCGCATGACTGGCGAGAAGTGAGGCTCCCTGGCCATTGATGCCGTTCACGAAAATCACCCGCGCCGTTGTATTGACCTGTCTGATGTTGAAGGCAAAAACCTCACGTTCGGCCTGTGAAACGATATCGCCTTTGGTGACCACGACGATATCTGCCATTTTAAGCATTGGGCCAATTTTTCTGGGTGTGTTTATCCCGGCAAGATTGTCGATGACGCATATTGACATTATACTCTGAATGTAAGGAGAGCAGCGATTGCACAACCCGGCGCTTTCGGTTATGAGAAGCTTGAACCCAGCTTTTTTGGCCCAGTCAAAAGCTGCTTCGATATTGCTGACAAAAAAATGGTCCGGGCAGAATTTGCCCGAGAAGCCGGTTTCGACTCTGATATCCTTTTCGGCATAGCGCAGGTGATCAAAAGAAGTCAGGCAGTCGAATTTTACTACGCCGATTTCATGAGCCTCGAATTTCATGACTTCTACAAGTCTCAGGATCACTGAAGTTTTTCCTGAAGAGGGCGGGCCGGCAATCGTTATCAGCTGCATGATTAATCCCCTGATCTTTGCGTCAAAAGTTCGGCGATACAGTAAGGCGCATACTATTATCTAACAATCGATCATCATAAAAGTCAACGTAAAATAGTATTGAATTCATCGGTCATGGCCTGCCTGGCAACTGTTGTTTTTGAACGTCATAATGCACTCTGGGGATCAAATATCCCCTGTTTGCGACGATAAATATTCGCCGTTGTGGCAAATGTTTGTATGGTATGATAAAGTAGTAAATTGTCATTGCCTGATTTATGACTGGCTATGCGTCGAACGGCATTCTCGGGCCAACAAGGAGATATATCATGAATACGGTTGATTTTTGCAGCAACATCGATTGGGAGGCTATCTACAATCAGCCATGGGCCGGTAGAACACCTGGCGATAAAGGCAAAGGCAATACCGAATACTGGAACAAAAGAGCCGGAAATTTTGCCAAAAAGGCTCATCACCCCGAAAATAGGCTCAATGCCGAAAAGCTTCTCGACAGATTTGTCTGGTCAAAAAATGAAACTGTACTTGATATAGGTGCCGGGCCGGGTTCTTTTGCCATTCCCCTTGCCCGCCGCGTCAGCAAAGTGCTGGCACTTGACGTGGCGACCGAAATGTTGACGGCTCTCGCGCAACAGGCGCAACAGGAAGGCGTAAATAACATCACGACGCATGTTGATTCCTGGTTGGAAGCTCCAGCAGACGTGGTCAGCGGATTTGACACCATGATCTGTTTCAACGCTCTGGGTTGTGCCGCGCTCAAAGAAGACGGAACCTGCCACATGGGCAAAGCGATAGCAAAAATGGCAGTTGCAGCCCGCCGCGGCATGGTGCTCGTGCCACTGGCGGATCTACCCGTAGACAAGCCGCTGCTGCAAGCTCTCAATATGCCATTTACGTCGAGTCGCAGAGAAAGGGTCGCGCTTCTTTTTCATATTATGGTCAGAGAAGGCCTGTTGCCTGATGTCGAAATTATTTCAAGGCCGTTTTTCTGGGCCTTTGCAAGTCTGGCAGAAGGCGTGGATGTAATCGGGCACCGCATAGGTATTGAAAATGATGCCGAGCGTTGCGCTTTGCTGCATCAACATTTGCAAGAACGTGTCGAAACTGACGGCGACACTTTGATTCTGCAATATCCCGTTCCCCAGGCTCTTTTCAAGTGGGTCAGAGAAGATTTATAGAAGAGCAGTCTCATTGCCTTGCTACAGGCAGGCCAGGGTCAGTTGCGTTTTGCCTCAAGAAAATAGATCGCCGACAATAACCCGTCACCAAAACAACTGTTGCCCTGGTGAGCAATGCTGCCGTCAGGCCACCAGCCGACGAGCAGATCGGTAAAGCCCACCCGGTGGTTCAAGTCAACCAGCGTGCCTTCGACTTCGATTCTGTCAGAGTAGCGGCTAAAGCCGGTCAGACGACCTGACGGGCCGATAATGGTACCGGAGGCAAGTCTCTCATTGCTCAGATAATCTGCGATCAGCATGGCGATTTCCTCGCTCGCAATTTCGCCCTTTTCTCGTTCAAATATTTTCAGAGCTTGCCCGTCAGAGCTTAGAGTCGCCGCCGGGCCATGCGGGTCTGCCTGAAAAAGTATTTCGAGGCCGGGGGTATCTTTCAGCTTCTTTATCAGCGCCGGAAACGGTATATCCAATGCAGAAAAACCGATGCCTTTTTCGATATACTGGTCGGCAAAACCAGCCAGATTGGCAGCATAATAGCTCAGCAGATCGGTTTCGCCCACTACGCCGGTCGTTGTGCTTTTTCCGAAGGGAGTGACAATGACGTCCTGCATATCAAAAGGACCGCCATGACTGGTCATAGCCGCCAGAGTGAAGTTATCACCAGTATCATCGGCATCGAGATACAGCCCCAACGGCAGGTTTCGACTGCCGAGAGCCTGCGATAGAGCGCATATGGGCACGGCATCGTTCGGCATGAAAACGTTTATGCCACAAGCGGCCAGATCTTTGGCGATTTCTGCCGCAGCGGTGCTCAGGCCTGGTCTTGCCGAAAAAGCTAAAATCAGACTGGGAAAACTCAGGCAGACATTGCGGATGTGTCGGTAAAAAGTGATGTTTTCAGGGAGCTCTGCCCAGTGTTTGTCGGCAATATCCGCAGCTCTGAATCTTGCAGGGTAAAGAGGCTTCATGCAAAAACAGCGGCTCCACCAAGCAGCACAGCATCATTCGAAAACCTGGCTTCTTTTACCAGGGGGCGTTCATGGTTGGCCGCGACGGGCAAAATATGCCTGCGCATGGTTTCTTCAAGAGTTGGCATGAAAATTTTGCCAAGAGCCATCATGCCACCGCCAAGCAGAATCACTTCAGGATTCAAAAGAGTGTGAACGTTTGCCAGAGCGATTCCGAGGTAGTAGCCCACCCTGCGTATCGCTTCAATTGCGAGTTCGTCACCCTGCTCCGCTGCCTGGCCGATCAACGGCCCTCTGACATTTTCGAGTTTGTGCTCGGCAAGCTCGCCCAGAAGGCTTTTGCGGCCCTTTTTAAGTTCGGCTTTAACGTAGTTTTCCATGCCTTTGCCGGAGCAGTAGGCTTCAAGACAACCGTAATTGCCACACCCGCACTGAGGGCCCTGTGGGTCCATGCAGATATGGCCAATTTCACCGGCAGAATTGGTTGCGCCGTTCAGCAGTTGCCCGTTGATGACAAAGCCAGAACCGACACCGGTGCCAACAAAAATATTGCCAAAGCTGGCCAGCCCTCTGCCGTTGCCGAATTTATGCTCAGCTACAGTCGCAGCGCGAACGTCGTTAAGAACTTTTACCGGCACACCCAGAGCTTTAGCGACAGTGCCACCCAGCGGAGCGTTGTTCCAGCCAAGGTTCGGCGAGTAAATCACTTCGCCGGTTTCGGCATTTATCTGGCCTGCTGAGCCAATGCCGGCGCCACGGATATCAGAAAGCTTATGGTCTGCCATAACTTTTGCGACTGCCTCGAGAATTACCGCTACAACCCCGTCAAACCCTGCAGAAGCCTGGGTTGGGAATATGGCTTTTTTGATGATTTCTTCGCCATGACAGAGGCCCACAGCTATTTTAGTGCCGCCCAGATCGATTCCGAGGCTGAATTTTTGAGTTTTGGCCATAAAAGCTCCTTTTATCACCCGCCGATTTTTGAGAGAGATCTATCAAAAGTTGCTGCAAAACAGGCTTTATTTTTTTGCCATGAGGCCTTTTCACGGTAGAGGCTGGCTATGACATTTTTTATTTCATGATCTGTCATGCCTCTGACGTTGGTTCCATGTTGAGAATCGAGGCAAGGCAGGAGAAAGCCGTTCGATGTGAGTCTGAGCCTGCGGCACAGGTGACAGAAAGGCGCCGAACGCGAGCTTATCAGGCCTATTTTGCCGGCAGTCCCTCTGATCTGAAAATTTTTCGCCGGGCCGAAAGAATGTTCTCCCGCAGGGACAAGCTCATATTTTTCTTTGATTGTTTGCAGCACTTTTGCTTCAGAGATAAATTCGAGCGGCTTCGTTATATCGTCGCCATTAAAAGGCATGCGTTCGATAAACCTTACAGAAATACCCTTATTTACAGCCAGATCCGCAAAGTTTAAAATTTCTTGATCGTTTAAACCCGGGATCAGAACTGTGTTTATTTTTACAGGTGCAAGGCCGGCATCTATAGCAGCATCGATGCCGCGCAATACATCGGCTAGTTCGCCCACTCTGGTTATTTTCCGAAAATTTACGGGATCCAATGAATCTACGCTGATATTAACGCGTTTTAGTCCGGCTTTTTTGAGGGGCACGGCCATTTTGTCGAGCAGAGCGCCATTTGTGGTGAGGGTCAGATCATCGAGCCCCTGCAAAAGCGCCAGTTGCCCGATAAAATCAACAATTCCGGCACGCACCAGCGGTTCGCCGCCTGTGATACGCACCTGGCTGACTCCGGTTTCAACCGCTGCCTTGATTACAACAAGCATTTCTTCGTAACGTAGAATCTGCTCATGCGGCTGTTTGCAGATGCCTGCTTCGGGCATGCAATAAATACAGCGATAATTGCAGCGGTCGGTGACCGAAACTCTTAAATATTTGAACATACTCATACTGACAATCATTCTACCCCCGCATCAACAGCGAAGTCAACCAGAAGAAACTTTCGTTCCCGCTCAGATGCTCCCCCCTCAAACCTGCTTTTTTTCGACAGCCCACCATTGATGCCCGGCTCCTCTCTATCCATTGCCAGCCACCTTCTACATTTTTTCCCATTTGCTCGTAAGCCTTGAATAGGTTAAAATCTTAACCGCGAGCCAGATCTATTAATCTGGCAAAAATGCGTGATGGAGCTGACAATGCAAAAATACAGAAGCTTCCTGATAATTCTGGTTATGATGCTGATTGCGGGTAATGCCTGGGCAAAAGGCAGCAGCCTGCTTTTTAAAGGCACCTGGGGAAAAGAGGTAAACCAGCTTGGCATCGTGTTGCCATCCCCTGGAGTGTTGCCGGTAGCGATGTATCAAAGTATCGGCGGCTATGACGTCGATACCGAGGGGGGCTTCTGGTTCTCTGATTCAGTTAACGGCATGCTGAAGTGTTACAAAGATGCCGGCTGGTCATATATCATGCTCAGCTATGGTAAACTTGGCGATATTGCCTGCTTTAATAAAAAGATTTATGTTTTGACCCGCGAACCCGACGGAATTGCGGTGATCGACCCTGAAAAAGGCAAAGTCGAACAGCATTTCAAAATCGCGCTCCAGAATCCTGGTCGCATCAAAATAGTTTCACCGCATCTTTTTCTCATAGAAGAACGCGAGGCTGGCCTGCTGATCTGGAAAAAAGGCACCGCAAATCTGCACCCCGCCACAGCTCTAGAAGCCGCCGCCGCTGCCAATCGCATATTTGGCGTTCAGTTCGATTTTATTGCTGACCTGAGAAGCGTTATTGCTGCAGAAATTGCCGATGAGGTTCAGGAGCCAGAAATGTTCGGTCTATACGAAGCCGGTGAACCGGTTATCTTTATCAAAACGGCCGGAACTCATGGCCTGCAGCCGGTAATAATGTTCGTCACCCGCTCCAGCCCCGGCGAAATTCACTTTGTCAAGCTGGGTGAAAATGCCAGCCCACAAAAACGTATTTCCCTGCCCGTTCTCGATGGGCCGTACCTGACCGCCAGCTGGAAACTGTGCAGCGATGGCAGACTTTATGGTCTGCACGGTTCTGCCACCGACGGCTTCAAAGTTTATCGTTCTGACGATAATTTCTAGACGCAGAGTCATAGACGATTCTGCTAATTATCATTATCATATGTATAACCTCGAGGTATGGAGAAAAATATGAACAGAAATCTGTTGTGTGGCTTTCTGTTGTTCTGTGGCCTGAATTTTATGCCGGGTGTCGCCGTCGCGCAAAACAACCCTTTTGAAGTTGGCACCGTAAGACCCGAACAATCTGCCCGACCTGTTGACAACAGTGAAAAATTCGAAATTAATGGCTCCTGGGTTAATGTCAGAAGTGGCCCGGGTACTGCGAATTCTATTTTAAAAAGTTTGCCGCGCGGTACTGTCGGCACCAGAATCACCGAAAAGAACGGCTGGTCCCAGATAGATTTTGGCGCCGGCCTCGTCGGCTGGGTCAGAAATGATCTGATCTCAAGCGCAAATACGGCTTCTGCGCGACCAGCAGCGGCTTCTGGCCCAACAGGCAATCTCGCCGTTGCCAATGCAGCTCAATTCGAACGCTGGAACCGACATCTGGGCAAAAACTTCCTTGATTACAGCAGGTTTCCCTGGTATTGGAAGCTGAATCGTGCCAACAAAGCCTATCAGAAAGGCGATTATTCAGGGGCCTACGAACTTGCCCGCACTGCCAGCGGCAATCCTGTTGAATCTGCTTATATGCAGGCTATGTGTCTCGATAAAATGGGGCGTCACGACAAAGCTGCGCAAATTTTAAAACAGCTCGAAAAGCCTTTTGAAGACCTGGTTTTTTCAAGAAAAATGCAGGAAATCGCGCAGCCATACATTAATGAGCCTGTAGTTTTCAAGTTCGGGGGCTTTGACAACATCGAAACCTACCGCCAGAAAAAGGCTTCAGGCAGCAGGCTGGGCCTTCAGTCTGACGAATATTACGAAAAATATGTCGACATAAACACCTGGAAATGGCGTTCAAACGAAGCTTATAAAAATTTCGAAAAAATTGCCGGTATCGACTGCAGCGGCTTTGTTCAGATGATTCAAAAAGAAGCTTATGCCAAAACAGGCGTTAAATACCCGATTACCAGCGGTCGAACCTCAACAAGCGGTCTCTGGTCTGAGAAACACACGACTTCGATCAATCCTGGCTATCGACCGCCCCCTCCCCCAGACATCAGGCCCGGCGATATGATTCTCCTTGATTACGGCCATAATCGTTACGGCCACTCGATGATCTACAAGGGTACAGATAAGCAGGGCAATATTCTGGTGATGCAGATGGGCGACAGAGCAGAAGTGAACGTTCTTTCACCACAAAAGTTCGAATTTTACAAAGGAACCTACCGCATGAACGGCATGGACCAGGTTCGCAAAGCAATGACCGCCTGATTTTTCTGTGTTTTCAAAGAAAAGGCTCTGAACAATCAGAGCCTTTTTTATTTTGGTGCACCTTTGACGGCAATGCTGTCTCTAAAAGTAATTTGCTCAATAATCAGCTTTTATATGAATTATCAGCGCTGATATGTTTCTGTAATTGGCAGAGATCGTCGGTATTTTCAGAAATTCAGCATAAATTTGCCGACTTTTAGTCATCATGTTTTTCTACTGCGCTACAAGCTCGATCAAATCAGACTTTTAAACCTGGTACACAATTTGCTTTATGCTGGATATAAAATTTTTCCAACGGAGAAAAAAATGTTTAGAACAAAAAGTTTGGTAGTTTTTGCAGTGGTTCTTCTTCTCGCCGTCGCTTCATCGGCTTTTGCTCTCAATGTTCCCGAACTGCGTCAGCAGATGTGGACATGGTCTACGCTCGAAGCTGTTATTCATGAAAGCTCGCCGGTCATCTCCCCGACTGAAGCCGAAAACTGCATTGCAGAAGCTCGTGCAAAAATTAGCAAAATGGTCGCTGAGATTAAAACCCCTGAAGAAATGGCCAAAGGCCGTGAAGTTGCCAGCGAATTCATCAGTATGAATGACTACGAAGAAGAAGTTGGTCACGCCCTGAACAGAATGCTCGACATGCAGGAAAAATACCTCAAAGCCCACAGAGAACTTTGATAAAAAATCATAAGATCCTCGAAAGACCCTGTTTAATCAGGGTCTTTTTTTATGCCCGCAGCAAAGCTGCATAACAAATTTTGGTGGTTGACGCGCTTTTATGTTAGAATTGCCCAATCTTCAACCGGGAAAAACTATGACTGAAGTTATTTATTCTGTTGCGATACCAGTGTTCAATGAGCAGGAAAACCTTGCCGAACTCGTTGGCCGTGTGAATGCGATACTTTCTTCTTTGCAACAACCCTGGGAGCTCATTCTCGTCGATGACGGTTCCGCAGATGGCAGTTTTGCCAGAATTATCGAACTGAAGCGCGAGTTTCCGCAATTGCGCGGGTTGAAATTTTCAAAAAACAATGGTCAGACGGCGGCTATGGCAGCAGGTATAAAAGCTGCGAGAGGCTCGATCATAATCACTCTCGATGCTGATCTGCAAAACGATCCGGCCGATATTCCCCTGCTGCTGGCGGCACTCGACCAGGGTTATGATGCTGCCGTAGGCTGGCGCAAAAAACGAAATGACAACTTTATCCGCCGCATTTCTTCAAAAGTGGCCAACTGGGTTCGCAATGTCATCAGCAGCGAAACCATAAAAGATACCGGTTGCTCTCTCAAAGCTTTCAGAGCCGAAATTATCAAGCCCATAGAATTGTTTGAGGGCATGCACCGCTTTTTACCAACACTGGTAAAAATGAACGGCGGACGGGTTGCCGAAGTGGAAGTGAGCCATCACCCACGTCTCAAGGGTGTTTCCAAATACAACATCTGGAACAGAGTATTGCGGTCATTTCTCGATCTTCTTGCAATTCGCTGGATGAAATGGCGAAAACTGAGGTATGAAATAAATGAGCAAGTTTGATCTCTGGCTGATTGTCGGATTGCTGGGTCAGCTGCTGTTTTCGTTGAGATTTCTGGTGCAATGGCTTGCGTCTGAACGCGAAAAGAAAAGTATCATACCGGTTTCATTCTGGTATTTCAGTATTGGTGGTTCGTTCCTGTTGCTTGCTTACGCCATCAAACGCCAGGATCCTGTTTTTATCCTGGGGCAGTCTCTCGGCTTCGTTATCTACCTGCGAAATCTAGTGTTGATAGATCGCGAAAAAAATGAACCCGAAGCTGCAGACGAGCCGGGCGAACTCAATGGGCAAATTTAAAAAAGTCGATAAAAAACTTGCAGGCATGCTGCTACTGGTTTTTCTGGCGGGCATGTTGCCAATCATGTTGCATCTCGGTACCGCCGGGCTTTTTGAAACTTCAGAAGGGCGGTATGCCTCGGTTGGCAGACAAATGCTCGACTCTGGCGACTGGCTGACTCCACGCCAGAATGGCCTGAAGCATCTGACCAAGCCCCCCCTGACCTACTGGCTGAGCGCTTCCGGCATGAAGTTTTTTGGCGTCAATGAATTCGGCGCCCGCTTTTTTTTGGCTGTTGCTGCAGGAATGACGACTGCCGCCACTTTTCTGATCGGTCGCATGTTTTTCGGGCTGCAAAGTGCTATAGCAGCTGTTTTGGTTCTGATTACCTCCATTTTTTTTCAGGTGCAGTTCAGAGGTTTGACTACCGACCCATTTTTGACGGCACTTGAAACCTGGATGATATTCTGCTTTTTTAAATGGTTCGAAACAAAACATGAGGCCTGGAGAATCTTTTTCTGGTTCATGGCTGCGTTGGCTTTTCTGACTAAAGGCCCCCCGGCCCTGTTGCCTCTTCTCGGCCTGATACCGGCTGCGGTTCTTACCGACCAGAAACCTGCCGTAAAAAAACTGTTCGAACCCGGACGCGGCTGGGTAATTTTTCTGGTTTTCGGGCTTGGCTGGTATCTGCTGATGGCAGCGCAAAACTCAGGGCTGCTTTCTTATTTTCTCGTTGATGAAACATTGGCCAGAGTTGCAAGCAATGACCACAAGCGCAGTGCTCCGTTTTATTACTTTTTTATTCTGCTCCCGCTCGGAATTTTCCCCTGGGTCAGCTTTTTCTTTGCCTCAGTGCGTGAAAAAATCCGTGAATTCAAAACTGACCCTGCAGCTGTTTATCTGTTGTTATGGCTGCTCGCCCCATTACTTGTCTTTACTCTCAGCAGATCGAAGCTGGCCGGTTACGCTTTGCCTCTTCTCGTGCCTGCTGCTTTGTTGACCGCTGAAGCAATCAAAAAAGTGTTTTTTTCCGGCAAAGACGCCACACTTGAAACGGCGACCCGGCACAGTATTGGCATTGCTGCAGCCGTCTCCATTCTGGGCATGGCTTTGTCTGTCTGGGGGTATCAGAATTTTTCGCAATTCAGAGTTTTGGCGCAAACGGCGATTTTTGCCGGCATGTTCTGGCTGTTTGCAGCATTGGTTCTGCTTGCTTTTATTCTCAAAAAAAGCCGTAACGGCATGCTGCTCGTTCTGGCAATGATAGTTCCGGGCTTTATGTTTTTTATTCTCCACGGTATCAGAGGCAATGAGCCTTACCGCGAAAACCGCTATCTGACCAGTCAGTGGCTGCTGTTGAAGCGCATCGCGACTCTGCCGCAATCTCAAAAGATCATTCTGTTCGATAAGCTGATCGAGGGCTGGTATTTTTACGTCGGTCGGCCAGTAAGAACTTTCAATATTCCAAGAATAACCAGGTTTGACAATCAGGCCGCCAAAGACTTAGTATTGGAAAGCGACGAGGCTCTGCGCAAAGCCGTAGATTCGGATACCATTCTCGTGCTTCCAGCCGCTTCGCTGAAAAAATACGAAACAGTTCTGGGCATGGATCTGCAGATAATCACAGGTGAAGGTAACTGGAGAGTGGTTGCCCCCGCCAGAAAGCCAGGTGGATAATGATACGCTGGATAGTCACCGAAGACAAATTGCCTGCATTCTCTTATTACCCGCTTCTTGAGGCGGGTTTTGGTGTTTTTTTAATGCTGGCTGCTCTGACTGTGCCGATTCTATTTCTGGTCTACAATGGTATTAAGGCCGAACAATGGGCCGAGCTGCTTTTTTGTGCCGGTTTTTTTATAATGTTCATGTATCTCGGCAAATCTTTGACGTTCCAGAAAATGCACGCCAGGCTTACTCTTGATGGTTACCATTTTTACCAGAGTCTTCGCGACCCCGCAGTCGAGCATCGGCTGACCCGCTCGCAATGGCTGGGCATAAGAACTTTTGATGAAAAAAGCGGCGAAGAGACCTATGTCGTTCTCAGGCTCAAAACCACTGATGGCGAGCTTGATTTTTATAAAAGCATCAACCGCAAAGAAATCAAAACTCTGGCAGAAGAGCTTGAAAAACTGCACAAAAAAGCTGAGGAGGAAAAACAATGACGCACCCCATGTTGGGCAACGAAGGAATCAGGCTCTACAACCTTTACCCACGTCTGGCCGGCAGTATGAAAAAGTGGGCCGGGCATCTCGATCGCATCAAAGATATGGGCTTCAACGTCATCTGGGTCAATCCTTTTCACTACCCTGGCTTTAGCGGCAGTCTGTATTCGCCTAAAGATTACTACAAATTCAACCCGCTCTTCATCGACAACGGGGCCTCAAAGGCGCCTGCCGAACAACTGCGCGATTTTATCAACGATTGCCACAAACACGGGCTTCGTTTCATAATGGATCTTGTCATCAATCATACAGCCATAGATTGCCCCCTCATCCAGGAACACCCGGACTGGTACAAACACGACGAAAGCGGCAAAATTCTCAACCCTGGCGCCATGCACGATGGCAAATGGGTTGTCTGGGGCGATCTGGCCGAGGTCGACAACGAGTTTTCGCGTGACCGGGAAAACCTCTGGAACTTCTGGTGGCAGATGATGGAATATTACCTGGAAATGGGCGTCGACGGTTTCAGATGCGATATGGCCTATCAGGTACCGGCCGAACTCTGGAATCACCTGATTGCCAGGGCCCGGCAGAAACGCCCGGGTTGCCTTTTTCTGGCAGAGTCGCTTGGCTGTGACTTCAAGCAGGTTGAAGAGCTGGCACGCCTGGGCTTTGATTATCTTTTCAACTCTGTCAAATACTGGGATTTCAATGCCCCGTGGGGCATGGAACAATATTTTTCAACTTCGCCGCTGACGGCTTCGATCGCGTTTCCGGAATCTCACGACACTCCGCGGCTGATAAGCGAACATAATGGCGATCTGGCAGCTGTTAAACGCCAGATTTTGTTTTCTGCGATGTTCAGCAAAGGCTACATGATTACCATGGGTTTTGAATTTGGCTTTCATAAGACCCTCAACGTCGTAAAAACCGATCCCACCTGGTGGGAAGAAACTGAAATAGACCTCAGCGCCTATTTGCGCAAGATTGCCGAACTGAAGCAGCGCTATGAAGTTCTCAACATCGAAACCGGCCTTGAAATCGTCGATCAGGCAAACTGGCCCAACGTGTTCTGTTTCAAGCGTTCCCAGCCCGGCATGAAATCAGTTTTCGTGGTTCTTAACAAAGACCGCAACAACAGTCAGAATGTTTATATTCCAGATCTTGAAAGCATTCTGGGAGCCGGTCCTCTCGCCGATGTGAGCCCTGAATTCGAGCTTTCTGCCGTACCGCGCTGTCTCAACTATACCCTGCGGCCAGCCGAGGTCAAAATCATAGCGCAGATCTGAACTCTCAGAAAAATCGACACAAAAAAGCCCCGACAGAACTGTCGGGGCTTTTTGGGCCTTAATCAGCAGGCAAATCAGTTGGAATCGCCTTTGCGCCCCTTCGGATTTGGTATAATCTGACCCTGAGGCACTGGCTGCTGAATCGGCATCATACCGGGAAACCCGGGGTTCTGTGAAAGCAGACTCATGATGCGAGCCGAAACGGCGGCGTAAACTTCAGGTGTGTAGGTGTGCATTTCATGCAGAGCCAGTCGCCCGAAAGCATCGATGACAATAATGTTGGGAACATTGTAGTTGATACGAAGACCGCGGCCGATAACACCGTCCCAGTCCATTAAAACCGGTATGGGAGAATTGAAATCGCGCCACTGTCTGGTCACGGTGGCACGACTGGTCGACCAGGGAAACTTGCGCAGGTTCACGACCCAAAGAAGGTGGACGTGCCCGGGAAGACCGTATTCCTGACGAAATGTTTCGGCCCATTTGAGCATCTCATAGCGCTGGTAACGATGCCCGGTGAGAATGATAATGGGTTTGCCGCGCAGATAAGTGCTTACCCATCGCTGATTGTAGACATCTTCGATGTCGAAGTGAACGAAAGGGGCGCCAATCTGAATCTTGTTTGCCGCTCCCCTGGCTGAGACCGTGCCGGGCTGCAGCATAACCGCCATGATGGCAAAAATGACAAAGACGCGAATCATTCGGCCCATAATAACCTCCATGTTACTGTTGCTGAAACAAAAATATATCATGAAGCTGTAAAAAAGCGACAAAAAAAAAGACAGATGGTATAATGAGAGCCGAAAATGAAAGACAATTCGCCATATCTTGAGGGTACTAACGATATAATTCCTTGCGGGGTCGCCTGTGAGGCACTTAATTTTCTGCAGCAGATTTATCATTCTGCACCGGTGGGTATGGCTGCAGTGGCACCAGATTTCAAAGTAATCAGATTGAATCAGCGCCTGGCCGATTTTGCCGGGAAACCTTCGTCAGATTGCCCGGGAATGACGCTTGAGCAGCTTTTCCCCAGGGCTGCTACTGCGCTGAAGCAAATTATTCTGAAGGTGATCACTGACGACAGTGCCCTGCTCAACCAGGAAATCAGTTTCCTCGAAACGAGCGGGCGGCAGTTTTTCTGGTCGGTCAATGCCTACCCTGTTACTTACGACCCTACAAGCAGTCTGACTGTCAATCTCATTGTTCACGACATTTCTGAGTTGCGCAATGCTCAGATCGGTCTCGAAAAAGCACTACAGGAAATAACTCACCTGCAGGAACAGCTTAGAAACGAGAACCAAAGTCTCAAAGAGCAGATTTCGCACATTGCCTCCGAAAACGACATGCTTGGCAGCAGCTCAAAAATGAAAAACGTAATCAGTCAGATTCACAAAGTTGCGCCCACCGAAGCGACGGTTCTGATAACCGGCGACACCGGAACCGGCAAAGAACTTGTCGCCCGCGAAATACACCGCTGCAGCCAGAGAGCCGGCCGACCTTTGGTGGTGGTCAACTGTGCCGCTCTGCCGGCCAATCTTATCGAGAGCGAGCTTTTTGGCCACGAAAAAGGTGCTTTTACCGGCGCCTTGAACCGCAAAACAGGCAAATTCGAGGTTGCCAGCGGTGGCACCATATTTCTCGATGAAATCGGCGAAATGCCGCTCGAGCTGCAGAGCAAACTTTTACGCGTGCTGCAGGAAAATCAGCTTGAACGCATCGGCAGCAACAAATTGATAGATATAGACGTCAGGGTGATAGCCGCCACCAACCGCGATCTGAAAAAACAGACCATCGACGGCAAATTCCGCGAAGATCTGTTTTTCCGTTTGAACGTCTTTCCGATTCACCTGCCGCCCCTGGCCGAACGCGAGGGCGATGTAATAGAAATAGCTACCAGTTTCATGAACCAGTTTGCCCGCAAACAGGGTAAAAACATTTTCCGAATATCACCTGACTCTCTGGCGAAGCTTCTTACTTATCAATGGCCCGGAAACATCAGAGAACTTAAAAACCTTATAGAACGGGCTGTTATTTTGTGTCACTCCGACACACTCGAGATCGAACTGCCTGATTTTCATAGCAAATTACCCTCAGAGGCGAATTACAGCCGCACAGATGTTAAGAAAAATTTACGCGAAGTGGAAAAAACGCACATAATTGAAGTTTTAAACTCGACGTTCTGGCGCATTCGTGGTTCGGGCGGTGCCGCTGAACTGCTGGGCATGAAACCCACTACTCTCGAGTCTAGAATGGCAAAGCTGGGTATCAAACGCAGCACCCGCAGATAGATTTTAAAGTTGGCACGTAACTTGCGATATTAGTTATCAAGAGAAAACGAGCTTAACTTTAAAAGGCGGGCAAAAGTATGATACTTATGTATAACCTTCTGCTGATCTGGGTAAGGTTCATGATGTTCGTATCTGCCGTTAAAAATGCTGCCTCGATTCAGAGCAAAGCAGCTGCCTGCCGCTGAGTTCTATTACCGGCTTTTTTCTATCTTTATCTCTCCCACTACAACCTCAACGACCTCGTTCAAGACTGCTTTCTCTTAAAAAGAACTAATTTTAAAGCATCATGAGAACAGGTTAACAGAATTTTGACTTTTTTCTACCAGACTTTTCTACAGCACGATTCACAGCAATGCCAACGAATTTTCAAACTCTCCGATCGAATACCATGCCCGCAGGGCGTGGTATTTTTTTTGAATCAAAGTCGTTGAATCTTTGTAAAAAATGATCGTCAAAGGGATTGCAGTCTATTCATTCGTGTTTTATCATATCTGAATGAAAAAAATTCTATTGCTGCTCAGCCTGGTTTTGTTTTTATCAAAAGGCGCTCCGGCCTGCGAAATGGGCCTGCACGAATGGGAACTCGCCTTCGACTACAGTCTGCCGATTTCAGGCCCTATAGTGCCGGCACATGAGTTTTTAGTTTTATCCATTCGCTTTATCCCATCTGAATTGACCGAGTTAATATGGGTAGATGAACAGAATCGCTCTACAGCCATGGTCGACTGGCTCAAAAACGCCCTGCCCAACTGGACGGCTTCTCTTCCCTTCAGGCCAACGAAGGCTGACGATCTTGGCAAAATCAAGCTGAAGCCGACAACAGCTATTTTAAAAACAACCGGTTACTCATTGCGTGTGGTGCTTTTTACCGACAAGCTGTCAAATCACCGTTGCAAACAGCTCGTCATAACCCAGGAAGGCCGCCTGCGTCTGGCCATGCCGGCAGCTCCACAGCCGATCGCCGAGAACTACCCCTGCCGCAGCTGGGTCTCGATCTTTTTCTTCGATACACCGGTGCCGTCAAAGATTATCAGCGTTACTGCTTTTCCGGTAAGAAACACCAACTCAGAAATATATTTAAATGAAAAGTTCATAACAGAACTTTTTTATCATGAACTGGTGCAACGCAGGCCGTCAGACTATATGTCGCCCTACCCTGACGGGTTCCCGCTTCTCGAATTTTAAAACTTAGGGATTATTGTATTTGCTGTTGAGCGTATAGCTCTGCTTGTCGACAGAGCGACTATAGCCCCAGTTATCGACAGCATCGTCTTTGGGGTCTATTGGCAGCTCCATCAGATATTTCGGCACAAGGTCGCTCAGAGCAGCCGGAAACTCGCCCTTGTCTGCTTTGTATTCCATCAGGGTCTTCTTGAGCAGATGCAGGTTGCCGCGCATGATCGAGTCTTTGCTCTGCCCGACGTAATCTTGATAATAGGGCATGGCAAGCCCGACCAGGGCCGAGATAATGCCGACCACAACAAGCAGTTCGAGTAATGAGAAACCTTTTTTATTACCAGTCAGAATAGTTGGTATCATCGATTGCCTTCTTCCAGCCGTCTACACCGGCTAAGGGATAACGAACGTCAAACACCCCGACAGCAGCCCCCGGGTCGGTCTGATTGAACAGCCAGGTGCCGTTGTCTCTCCTTACATCCCAGCAAAAAACGTCGCCTTTATCTTTAAAGGGGTTGCCCAGCGATTCAGAAGCGAGATAAGGCCCGGCATGCGCCCCTACTCTCAGTAGTGAAACAGGCATGGTGGCGGTAAGGCTGCCGAATGACGGCGGGTACGGGCTGCCACCGGTGGTATTGCGGGCAGCTACATAAGTGTCGATGCCGCGCCGAATCTCGAACAGCCTTTCCCGAAGCTGTTTTTCACGGGTTTTAACATACACGATCTCGAGAGTTGGCATGGCAAAATACGACAACGCCAGCAGAATCGCCACCACCATAACCATTTCAATCAGGCTGAAGCCCGACTTTGCGCGAAATTGCGATGGCACGAATTTTGGTCTGCCAAAAAACAAACTCATCATTCAATCAGTTCAGTTGAGCCAGAATTTCTGCGAGCTTCTTGCGACGTTCTTCTTCGTTTTTGTTGCTGCGCATAAAGTCGGCAAGACGCAGCATGAGGTCGGCATAAAGATTGTGAGAATCGCGACCGAGAGGTTTTGCCGCCCTGGGTTCGACTTTTTTTATCGCAGCAGCCTTGGCAGCAGCCGGTCCGATGGCAAGCAGATCGAATTCTTCGTTCATTCTGGGAGCGATGGCACTGAAGCCACGCTTCTGGTTAAGAAGGACGGCGAATTCATCGGCAGCGTCAGGCTCGCCATGTACAACAAAAACCTGGCAGCGAACTTCTTCTACAGCTGAAAGCCAGTTCAACAGACCGTTCTGGTCGGCGTGGCCACTGTAACCATAAATCTGTTCTATCTGGGCATTTACGGTCACTTCTTCGCCGTGAATGCGCACTTTTTTTGCACCCTCGATCAACAGGCGCCCCAGTGTGCCTTCTGCCTGATACCCAACAAAAACGACTGTGTTTTCGGCGTTCCAGAGGTTGTGTTTCAGGTGGTGTTTGATGCGACCTGCATCGCACATGCCACTTGCCGACATGATGACCAGATTGTTCTGCTGATTGAGAGCTTTCGATTCTTCGACGCTGTTGGTGAATCTGAAGTCGGAGTGATCGAACAACCCGCCCATCTTTTGCATTACTTCGCGGGCGTCTTCGTCATAGCATTCGGGGTATTTTACGAAGACCTGGGTTATTTCTTTGGCCAGCGGTGAATCGACAACGACCGGAATGTGTGAAATCTGCCCGCGTTCTTTAAGAACGAGAATATCATGCAGCATATCCTGGGTGCGCTCGAGGGCGAATGCCGGTATAATGATCTTGCCGCCGCGTTTCTCGGCAGTTTTAAAAACTTCGGCGAGTCGCTGCAGCCGGTCTTCTTTGCTTACAGAGTCGCGATTGCGGTTTCCGTATGTCGATTCGACAACCAGAAAATCTGTAGATTTAAAACGGTCCGGGTCATTGACAATCGGGTGATCGTCTTCGCCAAGGTCACCGGAAAAAACGATTTTGCGGGTCTGCCCAGCCTCTTCGAGCTCGATTTCGATGAACGATGAGCCGAGAACGTGCCCGGCGTTATGGTAGGTGACTCTGCAGCCTTTTGCCGGCTCGAAGCTTTC
This sequence comes from Candidatus Rifleibacteriota bacterium, assembly GCA_029564115.1. The sequence continues at coordinate 23,402 of JAKQQP010000607.1, forward strand.
GTAACGATCGAGGCCTTTCAAAAGAGAAATGGCCTTTGCAGCGTCGTCTTCGTCATAGATCGGCTCGATCAGCGGCAGCCCCTTGCGTTCGTTGCGACGGTTTTTCTGCATGACTTCGATTTCCTGGATGTGCGCAGAATCGGGCAGAAGATGTTTTAAAATATCGACCGTCGGCTCGGTAGCATAAATAGGGCCGTTGAAGCCGTGCTTGACCAGCTTGGGCAGCAGCCCTGTATGGTCGATATGCGCATGGGTCACCAGCACAAAATCAATGCTTGTCGGGTCGTAGGCAAAATCTTTGTAGTTGTTTTCTTTGAGGGTTTTATTGCCCTGAAACATGCCACAGTCAACGAGAAACCGACAATTCGAACTTTCGACAAGGTAGTTTGAGCCGGTTACACAACCCGCAGCACCATGAAACGAAATCTTCATACGGAGTCCTTTCAGCCTTTCGGGCTCAGGAAGAAATTTTTACCGAGGTACTGATCGGCAGCTTTTTATTTTTTGCGTATGTAAGAAGCTTATCTTGCCTGATCGTGTGTTCTGTTTCGAATTCAGAGCCACGATCCGTTTTATAGCTGACCTTGACCATCTTACCCCAGACATTGAAAACGGTCGCAATCTCGGTGACCTTGCCGCCATCTGGTGCTTCAAAAATGCGGGGCAGAAAGCAGATCAGCCCATATCGCCCCGGGGCGATGAGATAAACGTGCTGTTGAAGGTTCGGGGGCAGTCGCTTGTATTCTTCAGGGTAGAGGGGAAGATATGTCGCGACGGTGCCGAAGTCGCCCGGGTCGATCAGGCCCGCGAAAGGTCGCGAAAAAGATTTTAAACCAAGGGCGTTAAGTATTTCATCGATGTGTTGTCGTGCAACTATTTTTACTGCCATAGGCCGTCATTCTATTCTCTAACGCAAATCAATTCAAGATTTTTTTTGAGTTTCGCAACAGGCACTTTTCTCCAGACACGTGTAGAAAGGCCATTGAACAAAAACACAGCTCAATAATCATCGTAGAAACGTCTTACTCTTTTGTTGATCTGACAAGTAACTTCGTAAGTGATTGTCTTCAGTTTTTCAGCCCATTCATAAGCAGAAATGTTCTGGCAACCTGAATCGCCAATCAGAACGACTTCGTCGCCAACTTTGGCATCTGTGGCCGGGCCAAGATTGCACATACTTTGATCCATGCAGACTCTGCCAACTACGGGGTAAGATCGGCCATTGACAAGCACTCTGCCCGAATTAGAAAACATCCTGTTGAAACCATCGGCGTAACCGGCTGGAAAAGTGGCAATCCATGAGTCTTCTGGGGCGACCCAGGTGCGGCCATAGCCTACAGACCCACCCTTAGGAACGAGCTTGAGAAAAGAAATTTTTGTCTTGAAGCTCAGACCCGGCTTCAAAAGTATGGTTTGCGGGGTTTCATCAGATGGATAAAACCCATAGATCATGATTCCAGGCCTGACCATATCGCACCAGGACTCAGGATGTGCCAATACGCCGCCACTGTTGGCGCAATGAACCAGCGGAAATTTGAATTCCAGACGATGTTCGATATCGGCGACCACCTTTTTGAATCGCTCTATCTGCCTTTGCGTAAAAGTTTTATTGCCCTCATCGCTAACTGGCAGGTGGGTCATCACCCCACCAAGCTTGAGGTTCGGGCATTTTTTGATTACTTCTTCCGCCAGCGCCAAAGCTTCCTCTGCGGCAATGCCGATTCTTCCCATGCCAGTTTCGATTTTGACGTGAACTTCGCAATGCTGACCCAGCCTGGCAGCAACCTGCTGCAATTGTCTGGTGTTTTCGATTTCACAAACGGCGAGCGCCAGACGGTTGTTGACCGCTTCTTCCATCTCTTCGACGAAGGCCGGGCTGAATTTGAGAATCGGCAGGGTAATCCCCGCCTGACGCAGCTCGATTCCCTCTGGAACCGTGGCAACACCAAGCCAGTCTACGCCAATATCCTGTGCCATACGCGAGACCTCTACGGCGCCATGACCATAGGCATCGGCTTTTACGGCGATAAGAACTTTGCACTCAGTGCCGACTGCCTTGCGAATATTTTCGATATTACTGCGAATATTGTTTAAATGAATACGGGCATGTGTTTGATAGAGCATTTCGATTAACCTGCAATGACAACTTTCTGAACATATTCTGAGGTCGAGAGTGCCAGCAGAGCACCGTAACCCGGGTAAAATGCTATTTCGTCGCCGACTTTGAGCTCACGGGCCGCATCAGAAACATCGAGAATCAAATGGTCGCTCGAACCACCCAGCACGATGATCCCCTCTTCAACAGGCGTAATACCGTCAACAACGACATCCTGACGGCCAATGTTGCAGATGACACGGCGACGCAAACCACGATCGACAAATTCCTGGCTGCCGCCAAAGGCGTCCTGGCCGCGATCACCAATGGGTAAAGAAGGCTTGGTCTCGATCTCGACCACTTCAGCGACCGCGATAAAAGTATCCTGACGAGTTCCAGACCACGGGGAGCGGTCTATGACGTTTCTGCCGAGAACGATCGCCTCGCCGACGCGATAGAGATTGACCTGGTCAGGCAGGCGTCCCTCGGTCATAATGGGCAACCCCGAACTGTTGCCTCCGCAGATGACCGGCAAAGGCAGACCACTGGCCTGGCGACATGCTTCAACAGTATCGACGAGCAGCTTCATATTCTCTTCCGAAGGAATGACCCCGCCATAGCAGGCAAGGTTGCAACCCATGCCAATAACTTCGATCCCAGTCACTCCGGAAGCATCGATCACGAGTTGAGCCGCCTTGTCGGGCCACACGCCCTCACGTAGATCACCGACGTCAACCATGATAATGACTTTGTGCCGGCGATTTATGGCATGAGCAGCCAGCCCCAGAGCTTTGATGGTATCTATACTTGAATTCAGGCTGATATCGGCAACCTCTACCACCTCAGCTGCCCGGGAAATCGTCGGCAGACGCAACAGCATAAATGGGCCGGTCATTCCTGCCTGACGCAGTTTCCAGAGATTTTCAATGCGTGAATCGGCAAGCATGTCGGCGCCAGCGGCAACCATCGCAGCAGCTACAGCAGGATGTGCGCTGGTTACCTTGGTGACACAGGCGAGACTGACCCCGGCTTTGTGGCACTGCTCCACTATGGCTGCCGCGTTCTGGCGGATACGATCTGGATAAATTTCCAGGCGGGGGGTTCGGTAACTGCTTGCTTTCATGCTGTTGTAGTCAATTTTCATGTTGTTCTGTCCATTTTTTAAATGTATTTTTCACCAGCTCGGGATAATCGTGGCAGATAGTGCCCAGAGCCGAAAAAAGATAGTCTGAATCGAGAATTATGCGAGCCGAAGGTCTTGGCAGCAGGTATTTCGCCGGGCCGGTGCAGATCGAGCGCAGTATTTCCCGGCCACCCTCGACTCTGGTCAAAGCCCCGCCTGTACCAACAACCCAGCTTACTGCAGAAAGATCTTTGCCCTTTACCACCTGCTTTTTCCCGGAAGGGGTAAAAAGATCGGCTATAACTCCTGCATGCCGCCTGACGCCGACTTCTACTGCTTTGCGACAGAGCCAGGCAGTCATCTCACGTTCTGAGTCGGTTGCCGGCATTGCTTTGATCTCTTCGACGTGCTCGCGCCGACTTTCTTCTTCTGCCAGTTCAATGATGTTGGCAGCATTGACGAAAACACCCAGGTCCCCTTCAACAGTTCTTTTTGCGAAAGGTTCTGGCTCGACAAGCTTATCGGCATATTCTTTGCTGCCAGCTGTAACTGAATGCACGTCGGTGGTTGCGCCGCCAACGTCGACGACCAGTACATCGCCCGCTACCTCCGCAAACAGCTCGGCAGCTTTCAAAACAGCACCAGGAGTCGGAACGATCTGGCGATCGGTCAGGTTTTGAAGTCTTTCCATGCCGGGGGCATGAATGATGTGCTTCGAAAACAGTTCATGCATTCTTTTGCGCAGAGGATCTACGTTCAGGACGTCAACATCAGGGAAAACGTTGGGGGCGATCATGAGCTCGGTGCCAGATTTATTGAAAACGTTTTCGACCGCTCTTTTCAGGGCGGCATTACCAGCATAAACCACGGGCACACCAAGATCGAGAGAGCCAAGCTTGATGGCATTGGTTAGAACGACATCACGGGCACCGTAATCGACGCCACCGGCAAGAATGACCATGTTGGGGTTTATCTCTTCGATTTCCTGAAGATCGAACTCGCTCAGTTCACCGGCAGTGACCATCTTGATAATGGCACCGGCACCCAGACTGGCTTCTTTGGCTGCTCTGGCTGTCATGTTATAGGTCAGCCCATGCACTGTAACTCGAAGACCACCGGCTGCGGAACTATTGGCAAAAACCTCGGCAACGTCTGTTTTGAAACCGCTTGTTTCTTCAAGGTCGTTTATGGCCGCAAGCAGACCAATGCCGACGTTGCCCTGCAACACCGAAGTTGGGGCAAAACCCTGGGCTACGTGCATCAGGTAACCTTCCGGGGCTTTTATGAAGCCATTTGCTTTGGTTATGGTGCTGCCGACCTCGAGAGTTAAAAATTCAAGATTCTTGCTCATCTTTCGCCTCTACCACGAAAAAAGGCAGCACTGACCGGGCTTGAGTTCATAAACCAGCTTTTGGTTCTCGACCTTGAATTTTTTATGTTTGCCATCCTCGAGCAGATTGCCAAGAAAGTGAGTGTTGCTGTCAAGGCACCATTCAAGCCCGATTTCACCCGCGAGTGCATTTTCCAGATCGCGATTGAAAAGCACCATGAGGTGCCGGCTTTCTTTGCGTCTGATAAAAGCGATGACGTCTGCATGCCCCGTTTGAACCATACAGAAACCACCTTCAGAGATATTTTCTATGATATCCGAATACTGACGGCGAAGTTCAAGAACTTTTTTGACAAAGTCGAGCATGTTATGGCTGCCATCCCAGTTGTAGCCACAGAGATCGAAAAGAGCGAGCTTTTTGCCTTTGAGTTTTTCAAGATCTTCGTTAGAGAAATCGAGACCGGTATTGACCGGCATGATTTCGCCGATTTCCTGCCCGGAATGAATGAACGGAATCGATCTGGGCAACATGGTATTCACGAGAAAAGCATATCTGGCATATTTCTCGCCACCGGCACGGCCTGCTCCACGGGGGGTGTTGTGGTTTTCGACGGCGCCGAAGAAAGACAACGGCACTCCCTGATTACCGATATGATTGAGCATGTCATACATGCCGTCGCGACGGTATTCAACCCACCAGGCATAGCCGACAACAGCGTTATAGCCTGCATCGACGCTATCCTGCTTTATCTCAAAATTTTCTGAAAGGAACGCGAAATCAGGGTCAATGCTTCTGGCTCTGGCGATCAACTGCTGCATGAGACTGACCGGCACCGCATGCCCCATGTCGACCATAACTCCATCGATTCCGTATTTGTGCTGATAGGTTGGAATGAGGTCGATGATAGTCTGCCAGAGCGGCAGGTTGGCAAGCTCAGGTCTGGCCAGGCGGGTGTCATACATTCTGATCGTATTGTAAGCGATGTAGTTAAATTCGGGTTTTTGCGGGTTTTCGTCGCGATACATGCGCAGGTAGGTGACGTCGCCCCAGGGTGGCTGGTTGTCGTCGGGCGGCCAGTCGGCAAAGGCTCCGGGAATTCTGACGCAGTATTTTTTGCCGGTTTCAGGGTCGATACTTTCGCCACGATATTGCCTCTCTGCGTTGAATTTTATTGTTTCAGGTGCAGGAGGCAGTTTAAAAAAGTTGCGATAATCAGCATGTGGCGGTGGTAACTCATGCAGATCGCCGCGGGTCACCTTGTCATTGATAATTTTTAGTTCTTCAGGTCTGAAAATTGGGTTGCCGTAGTGCGTGGCTGCTTTGCCGGGATCTGTCTCCCCCGGGGCCCGATCGGCGATTTTTTCGTTGATCCAGTAAAACCATTCGGGGTGCTCGGCAACCCAGTCAGCGTCTTTGCTGGCAGTCCTGAAGACAAATTCACAAATCACCCTTATCCTCAGCATGTGACAAGCCTGAATGAAAGCCCTGAACTGATCTTCGACTCCCATTGTCAAAAGCGGGTCTGCCTGACTTTCTTCAAGCCTGTAAGGGTTTCGTATCGCATATGGAGAACCGAGTTCGCCTTTGTTGCCATCCTGGCCGATTGCCGTAACCGGCAACAGATGTATCGTTGTGCAGCCCAGGGCTTTGATATAGCCGAGCATAGCGATGGCTTTCAAAAAAGTGCCAGACTCACGCATACCATCTGCGTTCAGAGTTATATCGTCACTATTGCCGCCGAGTTTTCCGTCACCATTGTGGTCGTATGCAGCTGTCAACCTCACAAAAAGATTGTATATGGCTTCACGCTGAATCCAGTTGCCACCATTGCCATTGTCAAGCTGCTGGTTCAGTGAGCGCAGCGGGTCAATACCGGCAAGAGCCTGCTTTTCTATGGCTTCAATATGCTGAAGAAAAAACCTGCCAGGATGTACTGCCACAGGGGGCAACCCGTCTTCTGGATGGCGACCGGTTTCGACCCACAATGCCGGAACTTTGTAAGTAGCCTTGAAAGGCTTCGAAGCCAGTTCTTCAAGTTGCTTTTTTACCAGTGCAATTGGATTGGTGACAGGTTCAGTCATTAGTAAAGCTACCTCCGGGAAATTAATGGCCTGATATGCCGCGATTCTAACACAACATTAAGCAGAAGCCAATTATAGCAATTTTTACCGGCATCCGCCCGCCCGTCTTCTTAAATTCAGTGTTTATATAAGACTTTACAAGCAACGGAAATTTTATTATCATTCAGGCAATTAATCAGCACAAAATGCTGAAACAAGGAGATCGTAATGGCTATTAAAGTTGACAACGAAAAGTGTGTTGGTTGTGGCGCCTGTGTCGGCACCTGCCCGGTCGAAGTTCTCGAAATGAAAGACGGCAAAGTCGCTTATAAAGGCGATGGTTGCATCGAGTGCGGCGCCTGCGTTTCAGCCTGCCCGGTTGAAGCTCTGAGCCTGTAATACTCCACAAAAAAAACCGCCGGGATTTTTTTCCGGCGGTTTTTTTGTTTTTGAATCAGAAATTTAAAGATTATCGATCAGTTCTTCGAGCTTTGAGGAGTTGTCTTCTTCTTGCTCTTCTTCAAGGCCGGGACCGCCGACAGAACCATCAGAGGGCGGAAAATCAGGATTGTCTACCACCGGCAGCGGCTGTTCTTCGTCAGGTGAGCCATAGTCGTTGCTTGGCGGCTGAGGAACCGTCGAACCGTAGTCATGACCACCTGAAATGTCGTCAACAGTGTTCTCTTCGTAGCTGCGGACAGGGCTGGCTTCATTTTCTTTTTCGACACTGCTCAACTCACGCTCCAGAGAACTGGTTACCGACTCTACTTCATCGAGTTCCGCCTTCGCCGAATCGAGTTCTTGCTGTTTGGCGGCAATATCGTCTTTTAGCCTGCGGCGGCGGCGTTCATACAAATCGTCCTTCAGTGAATACCAGAGGCGGTTTGCTTTGTCGTAGTCTTCCTGGAGCTCTTTCAGTTCGTTTTCAAGCTGTGGCACCTTGTTTTTAAGGCTGTCTTTTTCTTTGTAGGCGTCTGCCAGACGAGAAGATTTCTCCTGGGCGGCAGCGGTTTCGGCCCCAAATTTTTCCAGGCGTTCCATTTCACTCCAGGTTTTCAATCTTTCATCACGCAGTTGGGCGCTGACTTCTTGCTGGTAGCTGCTTTGAGCTATTTCACTCTCGCGCAGTCGCTCGATAAGTGCTGCAGTTCTTTCTTTGACTCTTTCGTCAGTAACGAGCTCAAAAACTTTTTCGTAGCATTTTATTGCAGAGGCGTGGTCTGAATAGCAGACGGCAAAGACAAAACCCAGAGTTTCAAGAAGCTTGACATCGTCTGGGGTTTTGACGAGTTTTTCTTCGCAATCTTTTTTTAGCGCTTCAATAATGCCAAAATCGTCAAAAGCTAGAATTGAACGATCAAGGCGCATAGCTTTGGCATACGAATCGATAGCGGCAGCCAGATTCCCCTGCCGATTCAATTCGACAGCTTCATCATATAAAATCTGAGCATCTTCTTTTGCATTTTCTTCGTTTGCTTCTGCCTGCTGGGCGAAGGCAGAGGGCATAAAAACCGGCCTCGCAAAGGCGTTGTTCAAAAAAGCGGAAGCTACGATGATCACCAGACCAGCACTCAGTTTTCGCATCAGGGACCTCTCTATGAGGAGAATAGTATTTAGAATACCATTCTAACACGATTTTCTCAAGATCTGCCAATCTGAAATCCAAATCTCTTGTGAGAATGAACCTCAGCGATGGGTTGACTTGCTGAGCGGTCGGTGTTATAGGATGTTAAATGCTTTGTCAGGAAAGGAATTTTGCTCCAGACGGAAGCAAAAAAATCAAGGAGACAGTTATGGCACATAGAGTTTATAATTTTTCAGCCGGTCCAGCAGTTCTTCCCGAAAAAGTTCTACAGCAGGCAGCTGCAGAAATGCTCGACTACAAAGGTTGCGGCATGAGTGTAATGGAGCTCAGTCACAGATCTTCAACCTATCAGAAGATAATCGATGAGGCTGAAGCGGGCCTGCGTAAGCTCATGAATATTCCTGCCAATTACAAGGTTCTCTTTCTCCAGGGAGGCGCCTCACTGCAGTTTTTGATGGTTCCGATGAATCTGGCCAAAACTAAAAAGGCCGATTACGTCGATTCAGGCGAATGGTCAGGCAAAGCTATCAAAGAAGCACAGAAATACGGCGTTGACGTTAATATCGTTGCCTCTTCAAAAGCAGACAACCACAAGTATTTTCCCAAATATGACGTGGCCAAAGTCAGAAAAGACGCCGATTACCTGCATATCACCCCGAACAACACCATTTATGGCACCAAAAACATGGTTGTACCACAAGTCGGCATGCCTGTTATCGCCGACATGTCTTCGAACATCATGAGTGAAAAGTGTGATGTCACCCAGTATGGCATGATTTACGCAGGCGCCCAGAAAAATATCGGGCCGGCTGGTGTAGTTATTGTAATTATTCGCGAAGACCTGATCGGTATGGTTCCCGGTCTGCCAACCATGCTCGATTACAAAACCCATGCCGATAACGGCTCGATGTTCAATACTCCCCCAACCTACGGTATCTACATTGCCAAACTGGTATTCGATCATATGCTCGAACTCGGCGGAGTTGAATACTTTGAAGCCCTCAACCGCAAAAAAGCCGCCCTCATTTACGATGCAATCGACAGTTCCAAGCTGTTCAAAGCTCACGTAAAAGACGCCGCCGACCGTTCACTGATGAATATTCCATTCTTCAGCGAAAGCGAAGAGATCAACGAAAAATTCCTGAAGCAGGCTTCTGCTCAGGGGCTGGTGACTCTGAAAGGTCACCGCAGCATCGGTGGTATGCGTGCTTCGATCTACAACGCCATGCCCATCGAAGGTTGCCAGAAACTGGCTGACTTTATCAGACAGTTCGATAAAGAAAATTCCTGAGTTGCGCGACATGGAGCGCCCCATACTATTGCGGGCGCTCCGTTGTCACATAATCCTGCATGGCGTAAAAGCCTGATATCAAGAAAAGGAATGAATGAAATGGCAAAAAAAATTCTCGTTGCTACCGATAAACCTTTCGCCGCTGAAGCTGTGTCTTTGATGAAAGAAGTAATCAAAGGCAAAGCCGACTATAAAATGGAACTGCTCGAAAAATATACTGAAGTGGCTCAGTTCAAAGCTGCTGTCAAAGATGCAGATGCCCTGATCGTCAGAAGCGATCTGGCCTCGAAAGAAATCATCGACGCCGCCGAAAAACTGCAGATTATCGTCAGAGCCGGTGCCGGTTATGACAATATCGATCTCGCCGCTGCCAGCGCCAGACAGATTGTCGCCATGAATACCCCGGGGCAGAATTCCAACGCTGTTGCCGAACTGGCGATCGGAATGATGCTCTACATCTATCGCTGCAAGTTCAATGGCAAATCAGGCAGAGAACTGCGCGGCAAAAAACTTGGTCTGCACGCTTTTGGCGCAGTTTCTAGAGCTCTTGCCAAAATTGCTATCGGTTTTGGCATGGAAGTATACGCCTTTTCAAGATCTGTCGGTACTGAAGAAATGGCCAAAGAAGGCGTAAAACGCATAGAAAAAATGGAAGATCTATACAGCACCTGCGACTTTGTGTCGCTCCATATGCCTGCCAATGCCCAGACCAAAAAATTCATCAATTTCGATCTCATGAGCCGCATGCCCAAAGGTGCAGTGCTTGTGAATACCGCCCGCAAAGAAGTCGTCTGTGAAGACAGCCTGAAGAAAATGCTGGTTGAACGCAAAGACTTCAGCTATGTCACTGATGTCGCTCCAGATTGTGCTGCTGACCTTGAAAAAGAATATGCTGATCGCTATTATGGCACCGCAAAAAAATGTGGCGCTCAGACCGAAGAAGCCAACATCAACGCAGGCGTAGCTGCTGTGAAACAGATTGTTAACTTTTTCGAAAAAGGTGATAAAAGTTTTCAGGTTAACAAGTAGATTTTTCTGCAAAAAAAAGCGCTGTCAGAACGACAGCGCTTTTTTTATTGAAAAAAATCAGGAAACTATTTGCCCAGACTCTTTTACTCTGGCAAGTTTGTCGTTGATGCGAGCAAGCATTGCCGGAACGAATTCGTTGTCGGCTGAACCGTTGAGCTTTTTCATTACCAGCGGAATGTTGGCCATGTCTTTGAACATGATCGGCTTTTCAATGTAATATGAAACGGTTTTTTCTTCGCTCAGCCAATGCTTTTCGGAGTGGGCCAGGCCGCTGTCGATTTTTGCCTGAAGAAGATTTACGGCTTTTTCGACGGCCATACCCCGCACTTTTTTGCCAGTCAGAAGCAAAAAATCAAGAACAGCTTCGAGGCCTCGCGTAAAATCATATTCATAAAACCTTGGAAAAACGATCTTGTGCCAGTCCAGCCCAATTTCTTCGCCTTTAGAGGAAAGATAGATCTGGTGCTTCAGCAGATAGCTGACCGCTTTTTGCATGTTGGCAGCAAACAGGTCGGGCTGCTGACTGAAACGGGCATATTCTATCATGCCTTCTAGCATCACGGTTGTCGAAGCTATCGAGCTTTTGCCGCTGCCGGTATAAACAGCTTCATCGCAGTTGTAGCCGCCATCCGGGAGCTGATAACGATTGATCCAGTCTTTTGCCCACGGCAGATGAGCAAAAACGTCGAATTCAAGTTTCGACGCAAGTTTCATCAGACCGCCCAGAAAACAGAAACACATGATCTCGGTATGCCCGTTAACCGGGCCTTCTACGTCTTCTTCCCTGACCGGGAAAATTTTGAGGTATTGCCTGTCCGCACAGGTCAGCAACTCTTTGAAAACCGGGACCGGGATCTCAGAAGACCTTGAAGTTTCATCGAGGAGAAGCATATACCACCAGGGGGAATCCCATTTAGGCCAATAGACATCTCTTTCGATCATCAGAAGGGCTTTTTCACTCTCGATCACTTCTTTAAGTTCTTCAAGGTCATTGGCTTTGAGCATGCCGGAAATCATAATCACCGTTCCTTTTTTAAATCTGGTAACTACAATATATCAAATATGTCGGTCAGACCGCCACAATTCGATACCACAAACAAACTTTCTGCATTTATCGACAATTATCAGGTATTTTTTAATTAAAAGTGCGAACCCGCAATAACAGAGTGGTTTGCGGGTTCGCACATCTGATCTGCAAAGTTCTTACCTGTTCGGCGGATTTGCTTCTCTAATCAACGAGCCGGCGCTGTCACTCATGATCAGCAGCGAAAATTTCTCGACCTGATCGAGCTGGCTTGTGCTCAGACTGGCATAGTCGAAACGACCGCGCAGATCGGTGTAGCCGTCTTTGTAGAAAGCGACCGAACCATCGCGGTGTCTGGCATAGACCTTTACATATGCACCTGGAATGGGTTTTCCGGTTTGTTGCTGGCGAACCTGCAACTGACCATAAGCTTCGACCATGCTGACCGCAAGAGAGTGCGGGTAGCTGACGACAGTACGTCGCAGCCCTCCGGCAACTACTTCTATCATCATATTGCGGTCTTTGAACTGCCCAGGGATTTCCAGTTGAATGGTTTCCGGTTTGTTTTCGAGAGAAAGTTTTTCGCTGTGATTTGGGCTGACTATCGAGAACTGACCAGAAATTTCCTGGACAAAGGGCTTGCGAGAGAACAGCAGTTCAATGTCCATCAAATAATAGTTAATACTGACTGTTTTCACATTCCGGTGTCTCAGACTGACTTTGCGATTTTCCATTGTTAATTCAAGATCAGGCTGGGCAGCCGCCAGAATTCTCTGCTGCTGGTCTCGATCTTCAAGATCGGCACCGCTGACCCCTTCCCCGGCAATTTCGGCAGCTTGAGCAATAACATCGGCAAAGAGATGTCGCCAGCGCAAAACCGGGTAATTCTCATATTTTTTTGCTATTGCTACAGCCTCATCTATCTGTTGATGAGAAAAAGCCAGGTAAGCTTTCATGTAATGGTATTGAATCGTTGCGGTCAGCTGCGGGTCTTTGATTTTTGCGAAAAATCCGGCTGCCTCCTCGATTCGTTCCTGAACGAGAAGATAATAAGTCACGGCAAGGCAGTCGTAGTCTGAGAGGCTTGCGTGATAGCGCAGATTATCGATCAGAGCTTTGTATTGAATTCCCAGTTGCTGGTTCAGAATTTCACGCTTTTTGCCAAGCTTGTAAACGCGGGCGTTTACAAGTGGCCAGTATTCACGGTGCTGATAGGTATGCCGTTCTACCGGCTCTATTGTCAGCAGCTCTGAAGAAAAGCTGCTGCCAACCTGGTTTGCAATGACCGTGTGTGGCAGATATTCGCGAATTGCGTTTAAATAAACATGTTTCAGACCATAAGACCAGACCACCGGGTTAAAACAATGGCGCTTTTTCAGTAATTCGTAAGTTTTGACAAAAAAGTCACGGTTTTTGAGTCTGAAAGCCATTTGCGACAGATCCAGCCGTTCAATATTGTTTTCGGCAAGAAATTCGAGAACTTCGGCGTCACTGCCATTCTGCGAGATCCAGGGCCATGAAGTCTTGTCGAAGTTGGTCAACTCGTCGACGACATTGAAAACGAAGCCTTTGGTTGTGGCAAGCATGGTTTCATTTTCAGAAACGTGAACCGGGTAGTGTTTCCAGTGCCCCGCCTGCGGAAAATAGAAGAAATACTCTGAGGTTTGGGTAGAATATGGCTCGATCAGAAGATGTATGCTTTTGGTAACCGCGCTGTTCAATACAGGAAGAGCGCCCTCGGGAATCTGCATCAGAACATCGACTTTTCGCCGCGATGAAGTCGGATTGGTTACCACAACCTGGCAGCCATAGACGACTCTGGTTAAAAATTCTTCTGTCACGAATTTATCGAAACGCTCATTTTTTTCATAATGATAGCGGTCGTTCTGAGCGAAAAAGTTCTGACCGGTCAAGATGCTTGCTGTATCTTTGCCTTCTTTGGCAGTCTTGATTTCTTCATGAAAAACTATAGCGTTGCTGCCGGCTCTGAAGCGAATGTTTGAGCCGACCTGCTCGATTTTGTGGCTTTCAGCATTGAAAGGCAGACTCAGAACCGACAGTGCCAGCATCATTTCAGTAAAATTTTCGGCAGCAAAAATAAAGTTACCCGAAACGAACGGTTTTTGGTGATCTCTGACAGCGTAGTCACGCCAGAAAGCATTTACTTTGACCAGATCTGCAGTCTGACGCTCGATTGGCAGCTGGTAATAGTTGTTTTCGACGAGTTCTTCGGTGGTGTCTACCTGCCTGAAAAGCTGCTGAACGCGGTTTCTTCCGGCAGAATCTTCTTCATAACCGTATTCTGCCACAGATTCTTCTATCAGGCCACCGTCAAAATCATCGACCGACTCCGAGTCTGCAAAGCGGCTGCTCTTGCCCGGCGCCCTGGCAGATCTTTCCATCTGAACCATCGGAGCTGGTGAAGGAATGTCCATGTAAATGCCGCTCTTGCTGCCGAGCTCTTCCCGGGGCTTCATGTCAGCAGCAGTTGAGTCGAGGGCGCTTCCCTGGAGTGCCGTCCGGAAAAGCCGATTGAATGCTTCTCGATTTTCCGGGAGCAGGTCGAAAAGGTCGCCGGCATAGCGGTTGATACTGGCTGAAGCATCAGGAATCCTCATTCCCAGAAGGATTTTTTCTACGATATTCAGACGGGCAAAACGCCATGGGTCGAGGTAATCTTTCAGATCCATCTTCAGGAGCCACTTGTCCATGAAGGTTTTATCGCGTTTGTTCGCTATATAAGGGCTGATAACCTCAACAAAGAACTTTTGATCGTGATGATAGATAAAAAAGTTCAATTCGTGGCAGGAATATTTTGAATAAAGCTCTTTTTTGCGCTCGCTATCGAAAGACTGCCAGTCAGTTATAAAACCAAACTGGGCAAAGTTTTCGTCTGGGTTGATGGTCGCAAGCAATCGATAGACCGATTTTAAATTGTCGTATATTTCAACTCTGGCTGACGAAGCATCGGTCACTTCGAGCTCTGCACCGCTCAAAACCACCGAAATATTTTTCTGCTGCGAAAAGTGCGCTTCCGGAGAAAGGGCATTCTGTAGGCGCAGATCTTTGTAGCCAGCCTTCTCTGCCTCAATTTCGATGTCTCGACAGGCGACATCGAATCCGTCAACGGCGACAATTCTGAGATTCTTCTGGTTTTTCACTTTTTGCAGGTCGAATTTAACTGTTCCATCAGGATCAGGCGCAAGATTTGCCGCTACCAAAGCCGTTTCAGTGAGAAAGTCAAACGAAGCAAAACCGGTGGCAGAGCTTTCGCTTCTGTCTTTGCTTTTTTTAGAGCGATCAGACTTGGCAGAGCGCATTTTTCCCTCGGGGGCGCCGGCCCAGAGATTTCCCTCTGCCGCACTCTGGGTGCCGGTATCGGTTTTGCGCAGATTCCATGGATTCAGCAACAGACCCGGCCTTTTGAGCATGTTGCCCGGCAAAACGCTGGCAAAGCGCCTTTCAAGAATATATCTGTATTCATCGCCGATATTGCGGCCGGAAACGTAGAGTGACCATGGTTTTGCCAACAGCGTTTCAGGGAACGGGGGCGGCAATATGGAGGCGAATTCTTTGAAAGCATCGTGCTCCGGAACAAAGGAACTGGCCAGAATGTGAACTCTTGCTTTTTTGCCGGCATTGCGCAATTTTATTGACAAAATACCGTTCTTCTGGGTCTGTGCTTCGACAATCTGCATTGGCAGTGCGTTGTTGAGCGGTAAAGCCCGACGGCGTGAGACAACATAGCCATTGAACTGCTTGCCAGCGGCGACTTTTATAACGACCTTATGCTGTTGCTTTTTAAAAAAGAGTTCATAGTCACCGGCAGCGAGATTTTTGATGACAACGAAGCCCGGTTCTAGACTCATGTCTGCACGGCAATCTTTGACCAGACTGCCGTTTCTAACTTCAAACAGCGAGCAGAGCTCGGTGACTTTTCTGTCAAGTTCGCCGGCAAATGGCACCAGAATATTCTGGCCTTGCGGAGAACAGATTGTATCGGGAATGCTGTTGGCGTCGACCGATGGCACGAATTCGTGTTTGACGCCATCCTGAGCCATAAGGGTGACCTTTTCGACTTCTTCAAGCCTGCCCAGAAAAATACACCCCTTTTCGTCGGTCTGAAGAGTGCCGGCGACTTTGCGTCGAATCATGCTGTGGTCTATTTCGAGATTAACGACATTGTCGCTGCAGGGCTCGCCGGTTTTGCCGAGCAGTTCAGCAATATACTCGCCATTTTCGCGCCTGATGAAAAAAGCGCTGGTCTTTTCGGTCTGGTCAATGCCATTCAGGCTGAAAGAGCGCGACACTCTGAGGCTGTCTCTGGTGTTTTTGCTCAGGTTATCGACCAGAGCACGCAAAGCGAAGCTGATAGACTTCAGTTTATCTGGAGTTTTGAACTCAAAAGCGATATCTCGGTCATTGAGCAGTTTCAGGTCTTTGACTTCTCTTGTTGACTCGACGCCATCGCGGTCTGTCGAAGTTATCAGCAAAGCCACTTCTTTGAGTATGCCAAGATCTGCCGGGAAACCGTTTATCGACAGAACAGGCCTGACGACCACTGTTGCCACTTTGCCCGCCACCAGCGCTTCACGTTCGACATGAATCGAAGCTTCGAGATTGTAAGATTCGCTCAGATGCTGAAAATTCTGCAGAGAAGCAAAATCGCCATGTCTGATGACAAACTGCCGATTTTCTGGACGGGTTGTAAAAGGTATGACAATCTGACCATTTTTGTCGGGAGTGTATTCACTGCCGGCAAGTTCGATAGACGCATCTTTGACCTGTTCGCCGTTTTCGTCGAAAATGGTGAAGACGTGGCCGGCAGCACCCGGTCTTTGCACATACGACAGCAGCCCTTTTCTGATCATCGCTCTGCTGCTTATGCCGTTGCCGATTAATTCTACAATGAAGACCCCTCGCCCTGAAAGACTGGCGAGTTCAAAAATTTCGTCATGCCGGCGATATTCAGGCTGATCATAGTCAAAAACCAGCTCCTCATTGGCTACAAGACCATCAAGATCTACGGCTACAGTAACTTCCTGGGCATTCTCGCGATAAAAATTCGCCAGATTCAGCTTATATATCTTTAGCATAAGCCGCTTGATGTTTTTAACCCTGACGGCGAGTTTAACCAGTTCGTCAGCATCATAAACGGTTTTGCAGGCAGGCATGAATTCAAGCTCTATGCGCTCTCTGACGTTTTTCACCGTTGTGCCATCCAGCAGGGAAAACCATTTTTCCAGATCACCAACTGCGTTGATAATCATCGTTTCAGCGAACAGGCGTTTGAGGTATTCAGACTCGATGATCCCCGAGAATGCCTCAGAACCTTTGTCGGCAAGCATGATTCTTTCGAGATAATCTCGAACCAGTGCCTCATCGCTGCCAACCGGAACACAGAAAGTGGTCTTTCTGAAGTCAGCATTGAGATCGGCTTTGAAGCGACGCCAATCTTCTGATTGCAGGCGTGTGCCTTCTACGTAGGCAACGTTACGGGGCAGATTGAGATATTCAAGAAAAATGCCCCGGTCATAGCTGCCAAAACCTCTCTGAAGATCGAGAATATGATAGAGCAAGTGCGCTTTCAGAGAGTTGAAAGCCGGTTTG
>JAKQQP010000347.1 GCA_029564115.1 Candidatus Rifleibacteriota bacterium
GGGTGAACGAAGCTGCCTGCAGAAACCAGCAGCGAAGCGTTGTTTTTCAGTTCCATGCCAATCTGGCAGCGTCTTACAGTAACCTTGTCAAGCGTCAGGCCACTGGTGTTTTCACAAATGACGCCGGTTGAACTGTTCGCGATGGCAATTTCCGAGAAGGTGCCTTTGGCCTTGTCAAGGTGCAGGGCGGTTACAGCATCGGCAATGCTGACATTGACAAGAGTGTTATCGGTATTTTCAGAGTTTTTGAATGTAATACCCTGCCACTGTCCCTTTGTCGGGCCGGTTACTGCTGAGGCGAAAACGATCGGCAGGCTGCCGCCGGCGGAAGCAATCAATACGCCGCCATCAACATTGAATTCAACCAGATTTTCGTTGCCATTGCGCAGGCCGTCGGTTTCGCTGATAAGAACCTCGACGCCGGCATCGATAAGCAGTCTTCCGGTTTCGCTTATACTGACGTCACCACCCACGTGATATGGGCTGTTGGCCCTGGTCCAGCGAACTTCGGTCGAGATATTGCCAGGAACCATCATACTGACCAGATTGTTGTAGCCGCTCTCATTGCCGGCCTGATCAATAGCCGTAACCCGATAATAGTATTTTTTGCCGGTGGTCACGGTGAAGTCGGTGAACCTTTCCTGACCGCGTGCAATCAGAGTATTGCTGATGAGGCTGAATACGCCATTCGCCACTTCACTGCGGTACACCTGATAGCCCTTGAGATCAGTGTCTGAAGAAGCCGCCCAGAAGACTGTCAGTTGACCGGGGCGGCCAGATAGAGCTATTTCAACACCGGTTGGAGAAGCCGGCGGGGTGCGGTCTTCAAGCGTGCTGAGAGTATTGACTGTCTGCAGCGAAGATGTCTCTGCCGGTCGGCCTTCGCGATTGGCCACGATTTTGAAATAGTAGGTTTTGGCGCCGGTCAAACCGGTTATTTTGAGGCTGTGGCTGGTCGAAAACACCCCTGATTCTTCTCTGGCGACTCTTCCAAGAGAGTCGGTTTCGCCATACTCAATCAGGCCATTGGTGTAGTCGGTGGTTTTCCAGGTGACGATCGCATGGGTCGAAGAAACTTCTGTAACCTTGATTTCATGGTAGTCAAAGCTGCGCGCTTCCATCTTCACATTGCCGGCGGTGGTGTTTGAACCGGAGTAGATTGCGGCCCTGAAGCCTGCAGGTCTGTAACCAAAAGCCTCGACGACAAAGTCCTGCTCGCCAAAGCCGATTCCATCAATAAAATAGGCGCCGGTTTCGTCAGTCAGACACCAGCGGGTTTTATCATAAGCCCAGGTTACCAGAGCGTCTTCAACCGGTTTCTCTGATACGTTGACAATTATACCGCTGATAGAACCTTCGCGTGGCGTGACACTGCTGCCCGAACACCCGATGATGCCGGCAAAGGCCACGAATGCCAGCAAGGCTGCCAGAATCGCAAAGGCACCGCTGATTTTTCCGCTTTTAGCTGACTGACTCATGTTACTGCCCTTTAAAGTCTTGCAAATGCTTCTTTGGCGAACCTTGATATCTGGGTGTTGGCCGGAGCGTTTTCGAAAGCCCGCTTGTAACAAGCCTTGGCCTCTTTTATCAGACGCTTTTCTTCGTAGGCCTGACCAAGATAGAAACAGGCATAGGAATCGCCGGGCGACAGATTTACAACCCGCACGAGGGCGTCGATTGCCGAATCGGCCGCGTGCTTGTCGAGGTAGGCAACGCCAAGGTTATACAGCGTGTAGGTATCTTCGGGGTTGATTTCGACCGCACGCTGCAATGATGCGATGGCTTCATCGATCTGGCCCTGCTCATAGAACGAAAGG
>JAKQQP010000612.1 GCA_029564115.1 Candidatus Rifleibacteriota bacterium
CCGAAGTCGAAAAAGTCTGGCGCTGGCAACGGTCTGCCTGGTTCTGGCAGGCCTGTCAAAGGCTCTGGCGTTCATTCTGCCCTTAAGCTGGCTGATGCTTGACTGGCTGAAAGGCAGAAAGTTCTCAAAAGAGCTGTTTTATGAAAAAATCCCGGCTCTCTGCTTCTCGACCGGGTTGTTTTCGATACTTTTTCTGGCCGCCAAAGCCGAGATCATCAATTCTGAACAGGCCATCAACAACTATCTGGTAGCGAGTTACGGAATGAGTCTGTATATTGCCAAAACTTTTCTGCCATTCAACATGTCGGCGGTATGCGAGATCAATACTTCTACTGTCGGCATGCTTTCTTCGGGCCCTGTTTATCTTTTGCTGGTGCTTATACCTGCCATCTGGATCAGTCTGAAAAACCGTCTGTGCGCCTTTGGCGTTTTGTTCTATTTTTTGCATATTCTTCCCCTTTCAGGGCTGATAAGGGTCGGTTACCAGCTATACGCCGGTTACCATTTTATGTTTCTGCCGCTTTTTGGGGTGCTTCTGGCATTGGCTGGCTTTATAGACATGCATATCAGAAAGCCGCAAACGGGCCTTCCTGCGTTTTATTTAAGTCTGGTGGGCATTCTTATACTGGCGGGCATTTCTTTTAACCACAGCTTCGTCTGGCAGAATTCAGAAACGCTTTTTAAAGATTGCCTGCAGAATGACCCCGAAAACAGGTTTGCCCGCAATCAGCTGGCGGTTCACTATGAAATTAACAAACGTTACGATGAAGCGATAGCTGAATTCAGTGAAGTAATCCGTCAGTATCCGACATTTTATGGTGGCTATCATGGTTTGGGGCGCATTAACATGGCGCTTGGCAAACCCGTTGAAGCCGGGAAAAATCTCGATCTCGCGGTTAAATACAATGTTGGTCGCTCAGACATTCTCAACGACCGTGGTTATCTGCGTCTGTTTCTCAAGCAATATCGTGGTGCTGAAGAAGACTTCTCTGAATCGCTGGGCTATTACGAAAATGCTGAAATCAGGCATCTGAGATCAGAAACGCGTCGCCGTCAGGGTGACTATTCCGGTGCTGCCAATGATATGCAGACCGTAATCTCAGAACAACCGGCAAACTTCAGTGCCAGGGCCAGTCTGGTCGAGACATTGGTCGAAGGTGGCAGATATCTTGCCGCTGTTGAGCCTTTGCTGATAATATTCAGCGAGGTGAATGCCAATCCACAGAATCTTGACCAGTATAAGACTCTGCTTTTTACGCCAAGTTTCAGGCAGACTGTCATTCGCATGCTGCCGCTGCGCAATTTTTTCTATTATCGTCTGGGTTGGTACCCGTGGTGAAGCAGAAGATCATTAATTCTCGACTTTTCTCACGCCTGTCATGGCTTAGAATGTGTTTTAACAAGCGTTGAAACAAGCGGTGCCTGATTTGCGACTGTCGTTGGGCGGGGTTCTTTTATTATAAGTTTGAAAGGTGATACAGCAGTGCCGGAAAATATTTTGCAGAAAA
>JAKQQP010000006.1 GCA_029564115.1 Candidatus Rifleibacteriota bacterium
CCAACTCTGATTCTGGTGTTTTCAGCCAGCTGATAGCGATATTCGAAAGTAAGAACGGTGGCTTTGGCTTCAGCGGTGTTGAAGTTATTCCATCTGTCATAAGCACTGTTGGCACCGGTAGCCTGTGCAGCAACGGCAGCATTGTAAGCGGCGGCAGAACCGTGACCAGCCTGGTATTTAACCAGATCGTTGGTAACAGTGTTGTCCATTTCGTTCAGCATGTCGCCGGCGAGTCTGAAATAATGCTTGCTGTCTCTCGGGCGGTATTCGGCCTGGAGTTTCAGGTTGCTCATGTTCAGCAGACCATTGCGGAAATACTGATTGCCACGGCTGATATCTTCATACGGAGTTTCGATACCGTCCTGATATCTCTGGTCGTTGTCAAGAGCGATAGCACCAACTGATTCGTCGTCAGCCATGGTGAAAGCCAGTTTGGCGGCCCATTCTTTTTTGCTGTCCCATTTAACAGCTACATG
Source organism: Candidatus Rifleibacteriota bacterium (assembly GCA_029564115.1). The sequence continues at coordinate 477 of JAKQQP010000006.1, forward strand.
GCCCATCCAACCCTGCATTTCGGGGCTGATGAAATCTCCGGCAGCGCCAACATTGTTAACAACATCAGCTTCATAATTGGTGTAAACAAAGCCGAGATCATAATCCCAGTGACCGTTGTTACCGATCGGGCCTTTTGAACCAAATTCTACGTCCCAGCGCTTATCGCTGGTTTTGGCACCGTTGACAAGGGGCAGAACCGGAATAGCGAGAGTACCGAAGCGGCGAGAAGCCAGATCAGATTCATCCTGACCATAGATGCCCATATAGAGGTCGTGATCGCGGTATTTGGTGCCGAGGTTGAGGTTCCAGACATTGCGGAAATCAACAGCATTGTCATCTTTGTAGCTGCCACGGTGGCGGTCATAGATGGTCTGGAATACTACGTCTACATCGCCTGAGCGTTTGTAGTAGCGGATAGCATCAACATAGTCGTTCAGGAGGAGAGCATGACCGTGGGTGTAGAAGTTGCGACCGAAAGTGAAGTCGCCACCGAAGCGGAACATGTCTTTGATCTGCAGGTAAGCAAGGGCAACAACGTTATCGGTTACAGTGTTCTGACCAATATTGTTGAGACCGAAAACGCCACCGTTGTTAGACTGGCCACCGTTTACGTTGTCAAGATTCTTGGCGAACATTGACCAGCGAGCTACGGCAGTGATGTTTTCGTCGATGTTGGCTTTGAACTGGAAGCGGATCTGGCTTTCAGTCAGAGCGTTGTCAGCGTTACCGGCTACGCCGCCGTTAGCGGGAGCCCAGTCATTTTTGTGGGTCAGGTTAGTGTGTCTTACCAGCATGTCGCCAGAAAGCTTAACTTTTTCCATGCCACCTTTGGCCATGTAATCTTTGATGCCTTCTACGTCTTTTTTGAGCATAGAAACATCTTCTTTTACAACCTGCATGTCGTCTTCGAGAGCAGTAACTTTAACACCCAGGAGGGCCAGTTCGTCTGCGAATTCAACAGTCAGTTTTTCGAGGGTCTGCAGGTCAGCTTTGGTTACCAGGTTGGTACCGATGCCAGATTCGAGCATCTGTTCAACGTTGGCGAGCATTTTGGCAGTTACCATGGCGAGAGCGTAGCGGGTTACAGTCTGGTTGCCTTTGAATTTTCCATCGGGATAGCCCTGGAGAATACCTTTGGCAGACAGTTTGTTTACTGCATCATATGCCCAGTGTGAGAACGGAACATCAGAAAAAGGATTGGCGCTGGCTACGACGGTTGAAAGAACCATAGCAGCTACGAGAAGCATTGAAATACGTTTCATAATTTTCCCCTGTAGGTTTGAAATTTTAGATCTTGTTCGGGGAACCTTCGTCAATCATTTTCTGTTTTTTTTCGACCTTTTGCATCAAGTTTCCATGTTTCCTTCGACGCGGCCGGCTTTAAAAAACCCGAAAAAATCTCGACTTATTTTCCCCTTCGTTCATGACTCTGACGAATTCAACAGGCTACCTTGCAGAGTTGCACCTCCTCTCATGACACCTGACGAATACTAAATGCCAGAATCCTTAAACCGAGATATTAGTTTTGCAACATAAAATTGTCAAGCTGTTTTTTTTTGTACCGAAATAAAAACGAAATTACCGCCTCTTTGAGAGACCGTTTCGCTTCGCTCGCAGGGACAACACGGTCTATATTGATTATGATTCCAGCAGTGACAGAATAATCTCTCTTTTTATGACTGCTGGAGGCGCTCGCAGCGACAGGTTTCAGCAATAAAAACGGGCCGACCAGCAACATCGCCGACCGGCCCGTTTTTCTATCCGTGTCTATCCGTGTTCATCCGTGGCCATTTCTTTCTATGTTCATCCGTGGCCATTTCTTTCTACGCTCATTCGTGTTCATCCTGTTCAGAATTTGCCGTAAAGCTCTGTCCAGACCATCTGATAATCGAATTCGTTGTTAAAGCCACGCCCTGCGGCAATAGAGGCGGCGCCGCCCACCGATTTAAAAGCATCGCCAGTGAAATCGCATTTAACCGCTCCAATGCGCAGCCTGGTATTTTTTGCCAGCTGGTAACGGTATTCGAAAGTAATGATTCGCATGGCGGGGTCTGAAACGCGCACGTTGTTGAATGTGTCATACGGCGAATTGGCAGTGACAAAGCCTGCCGGAACCCGGCCATCGGTGTTGCCGGCCAGATGGTGACTCAGGTCATTGCTGGCCTGGTCTTTCATTTCGCGCAGGAAATCAGCGGCAAGTCTGACATAATGTTTTTGGGCCGGGCGATATTCACACTGCACCTTCAGATCGTTCATATTAATCAAACCATTTCTGAACCAGGTATTACCTCTGGCAATGTCTTCGAGATTGGTTTCGGCAGCGTCAGAATAACGGCGATCCAGGCTGACGCTGTAAACGCCGGCAAATTCATCGTCACCAAAGTTATAAGCCAGCTTTGCAGAAAAACTGGCGTTAGCACGCCAGCCCAGCGCGGCGTGTCCTGCCATGCCCCGCAGGTCGACGTCAAGCATACTGCCAACGGCAGGCTTAACAATGTCAGCGCTATAATTGCTCAATACCACAGCAAGGTCAGCGGTCAGACGCTTTTCTTTGCCGAGTTTCCCTGAGTAGCCCAGTTCGAAGTCACGGCGACGGTCGCCACTCTGATCACCCGCAGCACTGCCCATAACAAAAGTGCCGGCAATGCGGCGGTTCACCATATCAGGGTTGTCCTGGGCAAAAATATTCGCATAGTATTTGCCATCAGTCACCTTGCGGGTAAAACCAAGATTGACGATTCCTCTGAAATCGACCGGAGCGTCGTCTTTGTATGAGCCTTTGTGGCGATCGTAAATGTATTGAGCCATCCAGGTGTTTCTGCCATGAATACGGTTGTAGCGGACTGCATCTAAATCGGCATTGAGCAGCAAACCATGACCGGTCTGCAAAGTGCTGCGACCAAGCAGAAACCAGTCATCTTTATGAAAAACTTTTTTAACTTCGAGAAAGGCACAGTCAACCTGCAGATCTGCCTGTGAAGTCTGCCCAATACCGTTGCCGCCAAACACGCCACCGCGATTCGAAGGCGCAGCGGTAACATTATCGCTGCCACGATTGAAAAGTCTGACACGTGACATAAACTTAATGTTTTCATCTACTTCAGCAATGAACCGCAGACGGATCTGCGTCTCAGTCAAGCTGTTATTACTGTTGCCGCGCATTGCAGCCCCGGAAAAAGCGTTGGTGGCGTGGTCGTCACGGTGAGTTTTCCAGGTGTGACGGGTCAGCCAGTCGCCCGACATCTTGATTTTTTCGTCAGAAGTCTTTACTTCATGCTGCAGCGACTTTATGGTGTTTTTCAGACCAGCAACCTCTTCGCGCAGCAATTCCTTGCGGTTCTGGGCGAGTTCAACCCGCAGCCCCAACAGCATCAGCTCGTCAGAAAATTCAGTTTTGAGATATTCGATATTTTCGAGATCTTTGTCGCTGACGGCCGGGGAATCTGCAGAAACAGACTCTTCAATTCGAGCCATGGCCCGGAAAATAGCAATCGCGAGTTCATAACGGGTAACACCCCTGCCACCCGCAAATGTTTTTGCATCCAGGCCAGTGATGATACCTTTTTGCGCCAGTGACTCGACCGTTTCGAGGGCGGGGTGCCCAGCCGGAATATCATTAAAAATACCAGCAAAAGACGGCTGAGTGCAAAAAACAAATAAAACGAGCAGCAGAGCCCAAATCGAATATCTCATATACAACACCTGGTCTTCTTAGATTTGAGTAAGGTGAAAAGGTTAAGTGTACACACAGTTATCTGTCAAGAACGTTCAAAAAAAATTAGCCAGTAGTTAGTAGTTAGTAGTTAGTGGTTAGTGGTTAGTGGTTAGAAAGCAGGCCTGTAATCGCAGGTTGTCACTGTGAGCGATGCGAAACAGTTTCACAGACACAAAGATTGCTTCGTCGCAATGACAATTGCCTCACAAACCCGAATAAACACGTATAAGATAAAAACTAATCGCTGGTTAAAACTATTAACACAGCAGTAAAAGTGGTCGTTTACAGGCCTTCATGATATAGGCAAAAAACACCAGCCACAAATAACTGACTGTTCATAGGTCTTCACTGCACATATTGCCTAAAAGATGAATGTTATAATGAGGCTGACTACGCAGCAACAGGGTTAATGCCCACGACAAATGCGTTAAAGCAAACCGGTGGTTTTCGGTAATTTTACCCGATTAAGCCGGCATCCGTGCCTATCCGATCTGCGTCTATCTGTGTCCATCCGTGGCCAATCTTTTCTTTCCGTGTCCATCCGTGGCCAACCTTTTCTTTCCGTGTTCATCTGTGGCTGTTACAGGTTCAGATCGCGGTGAATTTTTGCGGTTGAAATGCGGTCATTGGCAATTTCTTTAAAAAGATACTCGGCAAAAGCCACTGAACGATGGCGACCACCGGTGCAGCCAATACCGATCTGCAATCTGGTCTTGGGTTCACTTATAAACAGCGGAATCTGAAATTCGATAAAATCTTTCAGTTTCTGGGCATATTGTTTGGCCATATCAGAGGCAAACACATAATCATAAACATCTTTGTCGATGCCGGTCAGTGTCTTCAGACTAGCAATGTAAAAAGGGTTAGGCAGAAACCTGACATCGAACACCAGATCACAGTCAAGCGGCACGCCGTGTTTGAAACCAAAACTGACGAAGACGACCGACATTGCCCGGGGGCCAACGAAGCCCTGTGAGAATTTGCGTATTTCTTCCTGGAGTTCGCGGCCATTCATTGAAGTTGTGTCGATGATAAAATCAGCTTTTTCGCGGGTAGTTTCGAGCAGGGAACGCTCTTCGCGGATGTCGTCGATAACCCGGCCGCCACGATTCAACGGGTGTTTGCGTCTTGTCTCGGAGAATCTTCTGACCAGAGAGTCTTCTGAAGATTCAAGAAAAAGAATGCGAACTTCGACATTCATCTTTTTAACATCTTCGATTGCCTCGAAAAGCTTGCGGAAAAAGCTGCCACCACGAGCATCGATGACGACTGCAATTTTTGTGAGGCGACCATTCGATTCGAGGCAGATCTGAATAAACTTGGGCAGCAGAGCTGGTGGAACGTTATCCATGCAAAAATAGCCGGAATCTTCGAAAAAATGCGAAGCGGTAGACTTGCCGGCACCGGAAAGACCGGTGATGATTATCAGCTGCAGTGGTGTAGTTTGTTCCATTTTTTTAACCTATTATGTCAAGCACAAGACCGCGAATATCGTCGAGACTGGCGAGCAGTTCGATTGCCTTGTTTTCGGTCAGAGCTTCGCGGGTAAGAGCAGAAACTTCGCTTTCAGCGGTATTCACCGTCTGATAAACCTTCTGCTCACCATCTTTTTTAGCACCGAATTCTTCTTTGAGCGAAAGAAACTCTTCTTTGAGCTTCTTCAGAAAAAGCTTAACCGACTCTTTGTAAGAATTCAACAACCCTTCTTCCGGGCTTTTCAAAAACTTCTCGCCGCGCTGTTTTACTTCGCTGACAAGCTCTTTCATCGTGCCGTTAAAAATCTCGACCCTGGCATTTTTATAGCTTGCTTTGAAAACATCGCCGCCGGCGACCACCGAAGTTGCCGCCCGCCCGGTTCCGGGTTTGTTATTGATGTTGCGATTGTCTATTTTAACAGCCATCAGTCAATACCACACAAAACTACTTTGTTGCGGCCGGCGCCCTTGGCTTTGTACAAAGCACTGTCGGCCTTCTGAATCAACTGATCTTTGTTATCGGCATTGAGCGGGAACCCGGCCACCCCGATTGAAATAGAGCATTTGATCGGTGGTTGCCCCGGGATAATCGAGGGGAAATCGAAATGAGCGACGTCACGCCTGATGCGCTCGGCAACGATCTTGGCATCAGCCTGGGTAGTCTCGGGGAGGATAATGGCGAATTCCTCACCGCCGTAGCGGGCTGCGATATCGGTATTACGCACGTTCTTACGCAGAATTTTGCTGACTTCTTTTAGAATGGCGTCACCCTGCTGGTGCCCGTAGTTGTCGTTGATTGGCTTAAAATGATCTATATCGCACATCAGCAGCGAAATTGTCGAATTGTAGCGACGGCTGCGAGCCACTTCTTCGTCGAGGCGAAGCTGGAAATAACGATGAACATAAAGCTTTGTTATCGAATCGGTTATGGCAAGAGAATACAACCGGGCATTTTCGAAGGCAATGACGGCCTGAGAAGCCAGGGTCGCGAAAAATTCGAGATCGTTTTCGGTAAAGGCCTGGCCGTTGATTTTGGGGCCAACCTTGATGACTCCGTATAATTCGCCCTCTTTGAGCATCGGTATGTAAACCGCAAAAGGCAGTTCGCGATTGACGGATGTATAGGCCTGGTAACTGCGACCAGAGATTTCCTGGGCAAAAATAGGCTTTTTCTCTTTTTCGACGGTTGTCATCGCCCAGGTTTCGTTGGGATCTTTTTTAAGAGCGTCGATGTTGGCCTTGGAAATGCCCTTGAATGCTTTCACTTCAAGTTCAGGGCGCTCATCAGACAGAAGCATCAGCACGCCCTTGTTGGCCCAGACCGTTTCAAGAAACATATCGATAGAAATGTTGATCAGCTCGTTCAGATCGAGAGTAGAGCTCAGCACTTTGCTTGACTGCTGCAGCGTCATCAGATTAAAAACCTTATGATCGAGTTCGTTTTTGGTGGTTTCTGAATTTTCGAAGAGCATGGCGTTGTTGATCGAAGTGCTGGCCAGACCAACAATGGCTTGAATCAACTGAAAATCGCCACTGACGAAAGGCACCGAGTTTTTCTTGTCGGCAAGGAGCAGCAGGCCGACGAAATGATCCTTGATGCGCATCGGAAACAACAATTTTATGTGGCGGATTTCATCGGTGTCGAATTCAGCCACCATCAGATTGATCTCTTGATCGGTCGGGCACCAGTAGCCATCATCAGAAAAAATGCGAGCCAGAATCTGGTTATCTGAGTAAAAGCGAAATTTGGCAAAAAGTTCTGGGGAAATGCCAATCAGATCTTTGATGCTCACCAGATCGGTTTTTTCATTGTAAAGCATAACCCCGGCGCCATTGACACCGAGGCGGTCAGTAAAAATCGTGATGAAATTTCTGACGAGGGTATCGACGTTGAGACTGCCTCCCATCGCCTGACTGCCATAATAAAGAGCCGAAAGCGAATCGACCTTCTGCTCGAGCTCTTTGTTTATTTCGCTGATTTTCTCCATGTAGTCTTCGATTGCAACTCTCGACTCGATCAGGTTACCGACAATCTTGGTGAAGCTGCCCTGCACTTCTTCGAGGTCACTCAAGCGAAGATCTTTGAGGCCGTCATTTACATCGCCGTCGGCGACTTTGTCTGCTATTTCGATAAACTGCTGCAGAGGTTTGAGAATTTTGAGAGCGATACCCAGATGAACGATCAGAATCATGCCGGCGACGACTATTATGAACGGCACAGGGTTCAAGACCCAGCCGGCAAAAGCAAAAGCCTGATACACCGCTAACCCAAACAGGGCAAGCAGCACATCAAGTTTTAAAGCAATATTCATCTTTTTTCTATTCATATACCCATTTCGTTCACCAGAGAGTACATTACCATCATTTACCGGCTCATCTTTGAAAAATTCCGGTTCAACCGACCAATTCAGGGCAACGGCTGCCCAGTTCGCCGACAACTTTTGCAAACACAGCCTCAGGAGTGCCATCGGCTTCAACCACGACAAAGCGTTCTGGCTCTTCTGCGGCAACAGTGTCATAGCCATCGAGAACCCGCTGATGAAAAGCAAGAGTTTCGGATTCGATGCGGTCAAGCTGTTTGTTGCCGCCATGACGTGCACGATCGAGACCTTTTTCGGGTGGCATTCTCAGCAATACGGTCAAATCAGGGAGAAAGCCGGGCAGGAAGGTTTCATGTATGCTTCTAACCCGCTCGGGCATAAGGCCGCGGGCATAACCCTGATAAGCCATGCTCGAATCAAAATACCTGTCGCACAAAACGGTTTTGCCAGCCTGCAATGCCGGCAGAATAACCTTACGCAAGTGCTCGCTGCGCTGGGCAAGCATCAGAAACAGTTCTGTTTCAGGTTCGAGATTGCCACAGTCTTTATCGAGAAGAACGCTTCTGATACGGTCGCCGGCGGGAGTTCCGCCCGGTTCGCGCGTAGTCACAACCGGAACACCACGATCAGCCAGATATTGCCGCAGCAACTTGATCTGAGTCGACTTGCCGCTGCCTTCCGGCCCTTCAAAAGTTATAAACATGCTTTGTGTCATCTGTCGCGTTCCTGTCGTGTGGGAAAATCAGACAATTTCGAAAAATTCATCGAGCTTGGTCAACTTGAAGACGTTGAGCACCTGCTCATTGAGATGCAGAATCCTCAGGCGGCCGTTGTTTCTGGCGATTTCCTTTTTAATGTAAACAAGCATGCCAAGGCCGGAGCTATCAAGGTAACCGACTTTTTCCATGTCCAGCTCGTAGGTCCAGCCGACTGATTCAAGAGAATCCATAATCTCTGATTTGAGATTCTTGACGTGGTGCACGTCAAGCTCACCTTCAACATGGAAGACCTTGATTTTCTTTTCGTTGTCAATCTGGCAATCAATCTTCACTGTGGCCTCCAATACTATCTTTCGAGTTCAGTAACTTAACCATCTGCAGCCTGACCCGGCCGCTTTTAGAGTCGGTAATGTAATTAACGTGATCCATGATATTTCTGATGATGAAAACTCCGAGGCCGCCTTCTTTGATTTCTTTGAGGTTCGGCACGGGTATTTTTTCCGGGACAAAGTCTGGATCCTGGTAGAAGACATCTACAATAAAAATTTCGGAACTGGTTCTTATTTCGAGTTCAAAAGACTGAGACTCGTTAAATTTGTAAGCATGTTTGATGACATTAGTACAGGCTTCGGTTGTGGCAAGCTTAATGTCGTTCAACAGAGAAGGCCCGAGATTCAGGTGTTGCACGCATGCCACAATTACCCGGCGAATCAGCGCCAGGGTCTCAGAGCTGCCTTTGACCTGCATTTTCATCTGCGTTGAATTGGCAGGCATCCCGTCTATCAGATTTTTTATTCGATTCTGCAAGTGGACCTTTCTCTGAAAGGGCAAGATCAGAGCTGGAAAACACCAGTCGCCAGCTCAGGTTCTAATAGTAGCATGTAATATCCGACTGAGTCTACTATAACAGACTTTCCCAGTTCTTTAGCGGTTTTCGCGAGCAATTCACCGGTTTCAGCCACATCAGGCGAGATAAACCAGGCTTTTTCGAGATAACCAAGAGCTTTGTCGACGTTGGTCAAATCACCCAGAGCCAGGTAACATCTGGCTACAGCCTGATAAGCCATGGCGTTGTCGGGCATATCGCGCATGATTTTTTCACAGGCTTTCAAATCAGCTGCAGCAACCCGCTGTTTTTCGGAGCCTCTGAGATGCCTGAACTGGCAACGCAGCATACCCCAGCGAATCCAGTGGTTTGCAGCCTGGTGGTTAAGTGCTTTGTTCCAGTTCAGCAAAGATCTTTTGACCCACTCCTCTTTCTGGGCGTTGAAATCGGCGACGAGTTCCTGGCCGATCGCAGTTTCGTACAGCAGCCAGATCTGGTCTGGTTTTGCCTGCAACGCCTGGTGATGTTCGGACAGAAGATTCATCAGCTCGTTTTTGCTGCTGATTTTTGAAACTTCGGCTACAGCTTCGAGCATTTTTCGGCGGTAATAACCGTTCTCAGGGAAAAGGCTGCGTAAAGACGCATAGCATTTGCGAGCTTCGCCATATTGCTGAAAGTTTTCGTGCAGGCGACCGAGCTCGAAGAGACAACCCGGGTCCGAAGAAAGTTTAACCAGTTGCCGAGTGTATTCAACAGCTTTTTCGACGTTGCCACGGGCGCGTTCACAAAGAGCCAGGCCTCTTATAGCAGACTCATGTTCACCAAAACGGGCCTGAACTTCGCAAAACACCTTTTCTGCGGCATTCAGCCCTTCGGCCTGAAACTTTGAGCGCATACCGAACAGATAGTTGGCATAGCCTTTCACGAGCAACGGCACTGGCGAGTCCCGGCGAATGTGCGCCAGTTCAAGCTCAATGTTTTTGACGATTGCTTCGAGCATTTCGGGCTCGACACGATTACCTCTGATCTGGCTGCGTTTCAACCGCAGCAGCATCAGATGGGCTTCGAGGCGGGCGGGATGATCGCGTGTCAGCGAAGAGAGCAGCTCTATTGCAAGCTGAATCTTGTTTTCGTATTCGTACACTCTGGCGAGATTGTAGTTGATATCAAAATCTGAAGCATCGAAAGATCTGGCTTTAACCAGCAAAGATGAAGCACGCTCAACTTCGGCGGTCTTCAAAGACACCTCAGCGAGCAGTTTTATCCAGTCGGGCTGGTTCGGTACCAGATCGAGTGCCTTTTCGAGGCGTTCGGCAGCCGTCAGAAAAAACTTTTTCTGCATGGCTTCCTGGCCCTGCAAAGCAAGTTTCTCGCCTTCAGCCCGCGCCTTTTCGATTTTAATCAATTCTGGCGCCTGATAGGCTCTGACACAAGTCGGGTCGAGCCGGGAAGCCACTTCGAAGGCATCCTGGGCAGCGTCGAATCGGCCAAGCCTGATAAGGGTTTCCCCATAGTCGCACCAGTCTTCGGCAGATGGCTTGCCCGCTTCAAGCAGGCGCTTCTGAGAAGATGCCTTGAGAGGAAAATTTCTGGTTTCGCTGGCACAACTGACGATACCTTCATGGCCCCAGCGGCAATCGGGGTATGTTTCAACGGCCTGCTGAAAAATTTTCAGCGCCTCGGCATACTGTTTTTGTCTGGCGAAAGTCTGGGCGAGAGTCTGCTGAATTTCGGGGTGATAAGGGCTAAGCTCGTGTGCCTGCTGCAGGTAGCGGCAGGCGCGGCTCAGATTGTTGCGTTCGATGAAATGCTGAGCAATGCTGAAATAGCATTCGCCGTTTGCAGGGCGGGTTTTATCTATTCTGGCAAAAGTCTGGTCGGCCTGGTCTTCCATGCCCATGGCGTTTTGCAATTTGCCCAGTTCAATGAGAATTTCGACGTTTTCTGGGTTTTTATTGATTGCCTGCTCAAATTCGAGCAGCGCCTGCCCTTTTTCGCCCATGCCGAGGTATGAACGCCCCAGACCAAGGCGCATCTGCGGGTTATCGGGAAAAGCACGGATAGCCTCACGAAAGTTTTTGATGGCACCATCGTAGAATTTACGGGCCAGCATCGTCTGGCCGAGCAGCAGATACATCTCGCAGGTAGCGCCGGCAATGTCGCGGTATTTTGCCAGGTATTCCTGGGCTTCGGGGGCATTGCCAAGGCTTAAATGAATCTGGGCGATACGAATCAGAACATCTGGCTTGTCGCCGGAACGTCGAAACAATTCTTCGAGCCACTGCAGCGCCTCTTCTTTGCGACCGCTGTCGTAAAGCAACCCGGCAAGTTTAAGAATAGCACCGTCGTCAGTCTGACCAGGGCTGTTTTTTATTGCTTTTTTCAGACAATCTAAAGCATCTTCACGCCGACCCATAAGCTCAAAAACTTTTGCTCCGGCTTTAAGAACAGCAGAATCATCTGGGGCAATGACCCGCGCCGCCCTGAAAGTCGAAAACGCGTGTTCGTAGCGCCCCATTTCAGAGAGGGCTTCAGCAAGGCGCAGATAATGAGAAACATCGCCCGGGTTCTTTTTAACTGCCTGTTCCAGGGCGGTCAGTTCTTCTCTGGAAATCGGCCTGTTTTCATTCTGAGCTGCCTTACCGGCGGCGACCGGCCTTTTGCTTTCCGGCGCAGTCACAGCAGCAACGAGTGCGCCGCATTTCCCGCAGAAGCGCCCTGAAACAGAGTCGAAAAGGCATTTCGGGCAGGTTGCCATCTTACATCTCCCGTGGAGCGGCTATGCCGAGCAAATCGAGGCCGCGGGCCAGGGTGCGGCGGGTAAAGTTACAGATTGCCAGACGCGAAGCTTTTATCTCGGCGTCTTCGCAGCTCATAACCGGGCATCTGTCGTAGAACCCGGAAAACACGGCCGCGAGTTCGTAAAGATAATTGCAGAGAATGTGCGGCCTCAGGTCGGTTGCGACTGCGGCGACCGCCAGTGGGAATTCCATGATTTTTATCATCAGATCGCGTTCTTCGGCTGCACTGATGCGTGCCGGGGCCGCGAAAGAATCGAGATCGGCACCCGCCTTTCTGAAGATCGAGCAAATGCGGGCGTGGGCGTATTGCAGATAAGGGGCGGTATTGCCGTTGAGGGCCAGCATACGATCGAAGGCAAAAACATAGTCGTTATTGCGATTCTGAGAAAGATCGGCGTATTTAACGGCACCAACTCCCACCATGCGAGCCACTTCGCGCTTGCGCTCTTCTGAAAGCCCGGGGTTCTTTTCATTAACAACTCCGTATGCTTTATCAACAGCTTCTGAAAGGAGTTCTGAAAGTTTGACGTTTTCGCCGCTGCGGGTTTTCAGGGGTTTGTTGTCTTCGCCAAGTATTGCGCCAAAAGTCACATGCTCGAGCTTCACGTCGGGATTGGCGAGAATTCCGGCGGCGCGGGCGGCGGCAAAAAACTGTTTAAAATGCAGGGCCTGGCGAGCGTCTGTCACATAGACTATTCTTTCGGCACCCAGACTGGCTGTGCGATAGCGCACGGCAGCCAGATCGAAAGTAGTGTAGTTGTAACCTCCGTCAGATTTTTGCACGATGACAGGCAGCGGATTGCCCTCTTTCGACTTGAATTCATCGAGAAACAGGCATTGGGCACCTTCAGACTCGACAAGTGAACCAGCTTTTCTGATTTCTTCAACCGTTTCGGCGAGCATATCGCGATAAAAACTTTCGCCGCATTCGTGCTCTTCGGTAAGCTTGACATCGAGAAGTCGGTAAATTCGATAAACTTCAGCCATCGAAACTCTGGTAATCTTCTGCCAGAGGTCGATCAACTTCTGTTCGCCCTGCTGCAGCCGCACCAGATAAAGGCGACAGGTTTCAGCAACCTGCGGGTTCTCTTTGCATTCTGCGGTTGCTGCCTTATACAATTCTTCGAGCCGGGAAAGGGGCAACGCTTCTTCGAGAGAAATGCCTTTTTTTTCGGCTTCGGCGATAGCGGGTTCAGCCTTGTAAATAACCATAGCCATGGGCAGGCCCCAGTCTCCGAGGTGGTTCTGTCTGATGACAGGATTACCCAGAGCTTCTATTACCCGAGCCAGCACATCACCGATAATTGTCGATCTCAGATGCCCCACATGCATCTGTTTGGCAATATTCACGCTCGAATAATCGACTACTGTCTTTTCGGGCGAGCTTGATTCGGACTTGAGCACATCGGCACAGGCAAACTGCTCGTTAAAACATTTTTCGATGATGCCATCAGCGAGATACATGTTAATAAAGCCCGGGCCAGCGATTTCAACACGACTGAACCAGTCTTTTTCTTTTTCGAGAATAGTCTTGATTTCTTCAGCGAGCTGGCGCGGCGGGCATTTTGCAGCCTTGGAAAGCTTCATCGCCGCATTCATGGAAAAGTCGCCGTTGGCTTTGTCAGGGGGCACCTGCACATCGATAAAGTTATAATCGGCAATGCCATATCTGCCGAACATATCTGCCAACCGGCTATGGATAAGATCAACAAGCTGTTTTTTCATGTTTTTTAATTTCCTTAAAGTTGCTGCGAAATCAGGCCTTGGATTTGACTATCAGCCAGGCGCCGACGGCGCCAATGACGAAATTTGGAAACCAGACCCCGACGAACGGCGACAGATAAGCTCCCTTGGCAAAAGCCTTGCCAGCGGCCATAAGAACATAATACAGAAAAATTATCACCACCGACATGCCGATACCGATACCGGTACCGGATCTGGTGGTCTGCGAGCCCAGTGGCGCCCCGATAAGAACGAAAATGAGCCCGGCAAAGGGAATCGAAGTTTTCGACCAGAATTCTATCCAGTGTTGAGTGAGTATGCCGGTTGACATGCCTTTGTTTTCGGCATCTTTGATAAAGGCATACAGTTCACGAAGACTCATGGTTCTTGAGTTTTTTGAGTCAGGAACATGATCGGGATTCACGTAATGTGTGTCTATCGGGTATTCCATACTGTCGAAATAGGTATAATTACGGTCTTCACCGCTCATGTGAATGTCTGAGACGCGACCGTTCCAGAAGTAGCAGACACCACCGTCTATGCGGGCACGATCGGCCTCGATAACCCTTGGAAAGCCCCGTGCCTGGCCTTCATACATAACCACTCCGAACATGTCTTTCGTTTTCTGGTCGAATTTGCGAACAAAAAACTTTCGACCAGGCCCGGCTTCAAAAAATCTGTTTTCGGCAATGAGCGGTAACGGGCGTTTTAGGGTGACCTCGCGCCGAAATAGTCGGGTAAACTTTTCGTTAGCGACCGGCACCAGCTTTTCATTGAACAAAAAAGTCAGGCCGGTTATAAAAATTCCGGCGATGACGGCGGGGCCGACGATGCGCGAAAAACTATATCCCCCGGCTTTCAGAGCAGTTATTTCGGAGTCTGACGACATGCGCCCGAACGCCACCAGATTCGAAAGCAGCAGAGCCATCGGAAAGCTGATAACCAGCGTCGGCGGCAGACTATAAACAAAAAACAGCCCCACGACCGTTACCGGCACTCCTTTGGCAAAGATGAGATTGATCAATTCCATCATCAGGTCGATCAACCAGATTGCAACAAAGAAAGCCATTCCAAAAAGAAACGGTTCAAGAAGCTCTTTGAGAACGTATTTATCAACTGTTTTTAATGATAGGGCCATATCTGTAATCTCACACTCTAACCTATCAGACGATCATTTTTCAATAAGTAAAAACGCGCTGTTTCATACGAAAAACCTCCCTCGTAATTTTATCCACATATCCGCTATTCGCTGTCCACTAAATTTCTTGCCAAGGAAAGCATTTAACAGGTAGAATTTTCAGGTAAAACTTTTATTCACAAGCATTTTCGTAAAGGGCAAGCATGCAGAATTTATATCAATTGTTCGGGGTATCGAACTTTGCCTCCCTCGAAGAAGTAGCCGCAGCCTACAAGCAGAAACATACCGAGCTGTTTTCGTCAGATTCACCTCTTGCCAACATACCAAAGCTGCGTGAGCTCAAAGACGCCTTCGATCTGCTCGCAGACGACGACCGGCGGGAGGCTTACGACACAAAGCTCGCAGATTTTCTCGAAGACCTGAACGAGAAATACGAAGAAGCGGTCGATCACCTGGCAAAAAATGAACTGCAGCAGACAGTCGACAAACTGAACTGGTGTATCGCCCGAAACCCAGGCGAACCTGACTACTACGAAACGATGGGTCTGGCATACCGCCTGGCAAACGACTTCGACAACGCCCTGCTCAGCTATCGCCAGGGGTTGAGCACCGGCCAGCGCAAAGCCTTTTTCCATCGTTATATGGGTGATATATACAAATTAAAGCATGACGAAGACAACTCCGATACCCATTACCTCGAAGCAGCTGAAGCCTTCAAGGCAATAATGCAGATCGACCCCAGAAACGTCGATGCCATCGAACAGCTTGCCGACATTTACTGTCGCATGAAGTTTTTCGACGAATCTCTCGACCTTTATCGCCAACTTCTCAAGAGGTTTCCCTACAACGCTTCCTATCATCGTGAGGCCGGAGCGGTTCTGTATGAGCTCGACATGGTCGAGGAAGCAGAAACCCATCTTCTCGAGGCATTGCGCATTGCACCGGGCGACGCGGCGGCGCTGCTTTTTCTCGGCCTTGTTTATTTCAAGCGTCGTCTCCTGGCTCTGGCAGTACAGACTCTGCGCGACAGCCTCAAGAATTCGCCGGATCAGCCAGAAGTCATTCAGCTGATCGCTCAGATCGAAACGATTCGCGGCGAAATAGGCCGCACCGTCGAAGAAATCGTTTTCGACCCGGCCCCGGATGCCTACGTAGAAGGAACAGTAAAATGGTACAACTCTGAAACCGGAATGGGAGTTCTGACCTGTTCAGATTACCCCGAAGTGCTGCTTCACTTTTCGGCGATCAGAGCTGAAGACGAGCCGGGCCTCAAAAAAGGCGACACCGTCAGATTCGGAATTGTCAAAGACGCTATGAGCCCGATTGCCGTACAGGTCGAAAAGATTGGCGAAGGCGAAAGCTCAGATGCAGTTCCGGGTCAGATCATTAAATACGACATAGAGAAAAAAGTGGGTATGATCAAAACACATGACGGTCGCGAAATATTTTTCGCCTTTTCATCCCTCACAGAAGAAACCCTGGAAAACCTCAAGCCTGAACTGGATGTACTCGTTGAGACGAGGGTAATAACCGGTTTGTCGGACGACAATTTTGAGCAGGCCACGCGGGTTCGCATGCGCAAGCGCAAACTTCCTATTCCTGCTCCTGCTTCTCCGTCAGCCTGAAAAAGGCATTTTCAAGACTGCCATACCCTGCGGTTATGTTTTCGATCGTGTCAGACAGGCGCATTTGCCCTCTGTGAATTATGCCCGCATGGGTAACCAGCTTTTCGACGACTTCGAGCACATGGCTGGAAAAAATAACAGTTGTTCCGGCTTTAACCATGCGCTCGAGCAAAGCCCTGAAATCTCGCGTTGATTGTGGATCAAGGCCATTAAACGGTTCGTCGAGAATCAGCAGCCCCGGGGAATGAATCACTATGCCGGCCAGAGCAATCTTCTTTTTCATGCCATAACTGTAATTGGCGGTGTAATCGCTGGCAGCTCCGGTGAGACCGAATATATCGAGCAATTCAGAAATTCTGTTTTTTTTCAATTCGTCAGGCAGATTGTGAACGTCGGCGACAAACTGCAAAAACTGGTAACCGGTCAAATAATCATAAAGAAATATTTCGTCGGGAAGGTAGCCAACTCTAGCCCTCACAGCGACCGGATCAACTGCGACATCGATACCGCCAATTTCCGCTCTGCCTGAAGTCGGCTGCAGAAGCCCCATCAGCATTCGAAGGGTCGTGGTCTTGCCAGCCCCGTTGGGCCCGAGAAAGCCATACATGGCACCGTGCTGAATATTGAAATTCAGGTTATCGACAGCTATAAATTCGCCAAATCTGCGAGTCAGGTTGCGAACTTTAATCATTGCTGGCCAGACAAACGACTTTCGCGGGTCGAACGCAGGTGTTCGGCGTATTTAGCCAGCTCAGGAAACTCGGCGAGTGACTTGAATGTCGAGCTGTTGTGCCAGAAATCGGACAAACCGGCGAAGCCTGTTTTTTCGTATTCTGCGGCAGTGATCAACATATCGAGTTTATCGATCGCCTTGACGAACCTTGCTTCTATCGAGGCGCCATCTTCGAATTCCTGAAACAGCTTCAGGTTTTCTGCTGTTATCTTCTGGCCGAGGGGGCCGAGAATGTCTTCGACCGCCTGCAGCTCTATCTTGCTTTTATCAGGAAAGTATTTGAGAGCCGTATAAGGAATGTCGCCAACGCGGCATTCGCCAAGCTCGTGGACAATAGCTATGGCTACAGCCCGCTCGCGGTCTATTTGAGTATTGAGCAATCCTGCGAGCATATGGGTCAGTAGAATAACCCCGAAGCAGTGGTCGGCCAGAGACTCCCCGTTTCTTATGCCGCGCAACTGCCAGCCTGTCCGGCGAATTTTTTTGAGTGTCAAAAAATCGTGCAGCACTTTGTCGAGGGCGGTGCAGTTAAATTCCATTGTCGATGCTTCTTTCAGCGAATTTTTATATTTTTTGCCATAGCTGCAGTTCCGATACGCTTCGAACTCTGCAGTTCGCTCCATTTATAACCGAAAATCTGGTTTTCTGGCAAAAAAAAAGACCGGGGTTTTTCCCGGCCCGAAAAATAAGGAGGCAAACAAATCCATGACCCATGTCGTCAACAGTTGAAGTTTCTTTAACGATTTTTTACATTTTTCGGTATAATCGCTGCATGGAAATTTCAGGCAGCGTTTACCAAAAATTTCGCATTCCGATGCGCTTCATTGATTCTGGTTATCAATCAGCCGCGGCCAACATGTCTCTCGACGAGGCGCTCTCAGCAATGCTGGGACAAAGGCGAAACTACAGCTATCTACGCTTTTACCGCTGGCAGCCCGCTTCTTTCTCGTTCGGCTATAATCAGCGCCTTGAACGACTCATCGATCTCGAGGCATTGGCAAAATCAGGCCTGGGAATAGTGAGACGGATGACTGGCGGGAAAATGGTTTTTCACGCCGATGAGCACACGTTTTCACTCGGAATGACCGCAGAATTTATAAAATCCGCCATAGGCAACACCGCCACTTTTCTGGAAATGTTCAAGTTTGCCATTCAGCCGATGATAGATGCCCTTATGTCCACGGGAGTTCCCGCACGGTTTTCTACGCCGAGCGAAAGTGCCCGCGGGCGCAGCAACAACCTGCATTGTTATGCAGCGGCGGCCGGGCACTCAATTTTTGCCGGGGCAAAAAAACTGATAGGTGCAGCCGGTGTGTTCAGAAACGACTGCCTGACCATACATGGCTCTATCCCGATAAGCATCGTAGTTCCTCCCAAAGAAGTTTTTACTCCCTGCCACCGTGATGACTGCTCAGTGCCCATGGCTGCGCTCAAAGACTATCTTCAACCGGCACAAATCGCTGAGTTGCCCTTCATTATCGCTAAAAAGTATACAGAGCAGCTGCGGGCAGAACTGATAATCGATCACCCCGACGCAGACGAAAAAAATCTTGCCGTCAGTCTTCTCAGAGAGAAATACTCGAGACTCGACTGGCCAGACGACAAAAAATACCGCCAGCCCCTCTGATTTTTTGGAAAATTGTTGCCTGGACAATAATTTTTGATATATTATGGGTGGATATTGTGCGCTTTTTTTGGGGGTTTTGTGCTGAGTTGCCTGAAAAAAAGAATTTTTCTTGTGACGCTGGCAATAGTTTTGCTGGCGGGCGCAGCTTTTTCTCAGACTTCGTCAGATATCAGT
Source organism: Candidatus Rifleibacteriota bacterium (assembly GCA_029564115.1). The sequence continues at coordinate 19,354 of JAKQQP010000006.1, forward strand.
CTGAATCTGCAGCACAAGCGGAGCGGCAAAGGTATTCGCGTGCCACGGGGCGGTGAATTTCGCCTTTCTCTCGACAGCCCGATGTTCAGCACCGAAGATTCAACAGCGAACGATAGCAACCTGCAAAGCCGTTTTGCCTCAGCTTTTTCAGACATTTCATCCCCGGTTTCAGTAACTGAAGCCGACAGCGCCAGACCCTTTTCCGGCGACACAACACTGCAGCTTAAAAGCAACAGAAACAGAACCCGCAAACAACTTACTCCAATTATAACTCTCAATAACTCGTATGAAGACAACGCCATCGGTTTCAACGATTCAAACTCATCCGGGCTTTCAATAGCCGGCGGCAACAATAGGCTGCAGATTTATGGCGAGTTTGAGCAGCGCCATACGCCCCAACTAAGCCTTCAGCCCGGCATCCCCGAAAGATCCGACAGCGCGATAAGAGCCTCAGCAGGCGAAATCAAACCCGCCAGCGGCGACCAGACAGAAATACACGACAAAAATGCGGCGCTTGCTTCCCGTTATTATCTCGAAGCGGTGTATAGTTTCAAACCAACTCTGAAGGGCAAGGTTTCTTTCAAACGCTCTATGATCGACACGTTCGAATCAGAAGAAAAGCTTCAGGTCGAAGGTATAGTCGAAGCCAACCGCAACGTGCTCATCAAAGCCGGTTACAATAACGAAGTCAGACCCGAAGTTGCAGAGCCTCGCTCGAGCAACGACACCAAAGTCTGGACAGAATTCATCCTCAAGTTCTGACACTTTGCAGGGCACTTACGAACCACGGGCTGTTCGTAAAAAAGATTCATTCAAACCCTTTCTCGGTAAGCAAATGCAGATAACAGATATTCGCATACAACTGATCAAAGCCCCCAAAAACAAGCTTGTCGCTTTTGCCGGCATCACCCTTGACGAAACTCTGGTAATAAAAGACTTCCAGATTTTTTCGTCAGTGAAGGGCTATTTTGTAGGCATGCCGAGTCGAAAAATGCCGGATGGCACCTGGCGCGAACAGGTTTTTTCTCTGAGCACCGAATTTACCGAATATCTTACCGGCTCGATCCTGCGGGCATTCGAAGACGAGCTTAATTCGCCTGAAAACAGGTTACCGTAGCAACTATTACTGACCAATAAAATTGAACGTTGCGCCGAGGGGTGCACCTGTGGTATCTTCCTCTTACCTGAAGCTCAGGTATAGGGGTGTAGCCAAGTGGTAAGGCACCTGCCTTTGGAGCAGGCACTCGTAGGTTCGAATCCTCCCACCCCTGTTGTCTGCAGAATATCTGCGTGTCGCGGTTTTTTTCGCTGCCGCCACAATGCCGATATATCTACACCAACGACACATATTAAAAGCCGGAGTAGCTCAGTGGTAGAGCAACGCCCTCGTAATGCGTAGGTCGCGGGTCCGATTCCCGCCTTCGGCTCTCGCCGACCGTTACAGCAGCCCTTTATGTTTTATACTTCAGCGTTTTTTTCTGGTGGGTGTTACAAAACAGCAAAACTGTGTATAATACCGCTGAAAATTAGAACCGAGGTCTTGAAATGTCGCAGAAGCTTCACGCATTGATTCTTGCCGCCGGCAAGGGCACCCGCATGAAATCGGAACTCCCGAAAGTTGTACACCCAATTCTTGGTCGACCAATGGTCTCTTATGTTATCGACGCAGTCAAAGCAATCGGCTGCGAAAAAACACTGCTGGTAACCGGCTACAAAAGCGAACTGGTAAAAGCGGCTCTCGATTCGGCTGCAGACGGGTTTGTCGAGCAAAGAGAGCAACTGGGCACCGGGCATGCGGTTCAATGCTATGCAAAAGCTTGCAACGATCGCCCAGAACATCTTCTGGTCGTCTGTGGCGACACACCGCTGATATCGGTTGAAACCCTTAAAAAAATGGCGGATCTTCATTTTGCGCAGCGCCCGGCAGTAACCATGATGACGCTGATGATGAACGAACCAGGCAATTATGGCCGGGTTTTACGGCAAAACGGGGCTATAAAAGCGATAAGAGAGGCCAAAGACTGCACTTCTGACGAACTTGAGGTAAAAGAAGTAAATCTGGCTGTTTATCTTTTCGATGCCAGATTTCTGTTCGACAATATTTTTTCTCTTACGCCAAATAACAGGCAAAAAGAGTATTATCTCACAGATCTCGTCGAAATAGCTGTTAACAAGGGCTTACCCGTGATTGCCTGCGTCGAAAAAGACGAGTCTTCAACTCTAGGCATCAACAGCCGGCAACATCTTGCCCAGGTCAGTGGCATACTGCAACGTCAGCTACTTGGCAGACTCATGGATGACGGCGTAACCATAACCTGCCCCGACAATACTTTCATTGGGCCAGAAGTCGAAATTTCTCCGGATACGACCATCCACCCGGGGACCATGTTAACAGGCCGCTGCAAAATTGGCCGCAACTGCGTGATCGGGCCAAATTGCCATATTTCTGACACTGTGATTGGTGACAACAACAAAATCGAATTTTGCGTTATCAGCAACAGCAACATCGCTGAGTCAGCTGACATAAGCCCGTTTTCGTCTATAGAAGGCGGTAATTGAATATCTGCAGCCACCCCTAAGGAGGGAAAATGCACAATTCCAGGGTTAAGGTTTTTTCAGGTGAAGGCAATCCCGCACTCTTCAAAGAAGTCTGCCAATATCTAAACATCCCACAGGGTAAAATAATGCACACTTCTTTCGCCGATGGTGAGCTTTACTGCCGCATAGAAGAATCGGTGCGCGGCTGTGATACGTTCATCATCCAGCCCACTTGCCCACCGGTAAATGAAAACCTGATGAAACTTCTGATCACCATGGATGCCTTGCGACGAGCATCTGCCGCGAGCGTCACTGCCGTAGTTCCGTATTTCGGCTATTCCCGCCAGGAAAAGAAAACCACCGGCCGCGAACCGGTTACAGCAAAACTTGTGGCCAACATAATCACAATATCAGGGGCCAACCGCATGATGACCGTAGATATGCATGACCCGGCACTGCAGGGCTTCTTCGATATTCCGGTCGATCATCTTTCAGCAAGCCGCTTACTGGCTGAACACTTCTTAAAACGAGATCTGACCGACCACGTTGTCGTCTCACCCGACACCGGCGGCGTGCTTCGCGCTCGACAATTCGGCAAAAAACTGAATCTGCCCATGGCAATCATAGACAAACGCCGGCCTGAGAGCAACAAAGCCGTCGTCATGAATGTTATCGGGGATGTAGCAGATAAACATGCAATCGTCATAGACGATATCATCGACACAGCAGGAACTCTGGTAAATGTTGCCGAAAGCCTTATGGAAAAGGGCGCAAAGTCTGTGGTCGCCTGCTGCACCCATGCCCTTCTCTCGCCTCCTGCCATCGACAGACTGCCCAATTCACCAGTAAAAGAAATTGTCTGTACAAACTCTGTGCCGCTCAGCAAAGAAAAGATAGAAAAGTGTCATATAAACGTTCTTTCACTTGCTCCGCTCGTTGGCGAGGCCATTAGAAGAATTTTTGAGAAACGCTCGGTAAGCGAGCTGTTTCTCTAAGTTGATCAGGAGTTCGAAAATGTCCAAGATTCAGAAAGTCTTAACCCTGGCTGTTGCCGGTGCCATAGTTGCCACCAGTATGAGTGGCTGCGGCGGCAAAAAGAAAACAAATCCAGTCGCCCCCAAAACCGAAACAGTTATTGGCAGCGACAGCGACAGCCAGTATGCCCAGTGGAAAGACAACACAAAAGTTCGCGCCGCCATTGACAGCAAAGACTTCAACACTGCCATCTCTCTGACGACATCAAGAATAGAAGAAGACCCGGGCGATGCCAGAGCTCACTTTCTGCTTGGGCAGGCTCTTCTGGCCAAAGGCGATCTGGACAGAGCCAGAAAAAGTCTCGAAGCTGCAGTAAAACTGGCGCCAGACAGCAACAACTACCAGGTTGAGCTGAATCGTTGCCTGGCTGCGATGGCTGATTCGGCCATTGAACTCGATATACCCAGCGAAGCCATAGATCTGCTGAAAAAGCTGCTCAAAGACAAATACCAGGTTGCTCAGACCGAAAAGAAGCTCGGAGACGTATATGCCAGAACCAGTAAGAAACTGATCGAAACCGGCAATGTGTCTGAAGCCGAAACTCTTCTGCGCGAAGCAGCTGGGCTTCTGCCCGACATTCCCGAAGTTAAGGTTGAGCTTGCGGAACTGCTCATTGAAAGCGATCGTCTCATGGAGGCGGAGCGCCTGCTCAAATCAGTGCGAGAAATCAATCCCACAGATGTTTCTGGTATGATAGCATCTGCAAAACTGCATCATCGCATGGGAGAAATATCGAAATCTGCTGAAATGATCGAAAAAGCCCTGGAAGCCGACCCGCAAAACGAGAAGGCCATGGCACTCAAAGCCTCGTTTACCAGGGATGTACCCGCTGTAACGGTTGCAACGATGCCAGAAACAGACCTCAATCTTGAAACCTGGCTGGAAAAGCTTCGACTGTATGAAAAAACCAACAATCTGGGCGAACAACGCACTATTCTTGAATATATCAGTCGCAATTTTACAGATGAGCCCTGGGCAACCTTCAAACTCAGCACTGTATATGAAAAGCTTGGCATGCTCGATGAAGCAATGCTCACCATCGAAGATTTTCTGCGCAGTCAGCCTGATTCACTGAAAGGTCAGCTGCATTTTGCCCGGTGTCTTTACCAAAAAGGCGAACACGGGCAAGCGCTTGAAATACTCGACAGAATCGAACCGACTTTCCCTGACAAACTCGAAATTCTCGGCGAACGAGGTCAGGTAATGGCCAGAATGGGCAATTTTGCTCAGGCAAGAGTGCTCTGGCAGCAGATAATACAGGCCGACCCGGAACACACGGCGACCCTTTTCAATTTTGGGCAGCTTGAGATGGAATCCGGCAATCACGCCGAGGCCGCCGATTACTTTGAAAAAGCCATTCGCAAAGAACCGTTCAACAATAAATTCAGATATTTTGCCGGCCTGAACCTTATCCAGAATGGCGAAAAAGATAAAGCACACTCTCTCTGGGAAGCCTCAAAAGCCTCGCTGAACATTCAAGACCCCTATGCCGCCAGAATACTCAAAGCTCTTGGTGACAAAACCGGCTCAGAATCCACTCCAGTCATACTTTCGGCGCCACCGCCCACAATTCAGATACCATCGAATGTCGCAGGTTTTGCCGGCAGCAAAGCAGAAACCATCATAATACCCGGAAGAACAGCCGACAACATGGCTGATCCGAACTATGAAAGAGCACTGGAATTCGCTAGAGGCGGCTACTTTGCTGAAGCCATAGAAGCTTTCAGAGGAGTTCTTTCTCACAATCCTGGCAATTTCAATGCCCTGATGAACCTCGGAAAAGTTTACACAGCGACAGGCAAACAGCAGTTGGCCGCCGCCTGGTATCTAAAGGCACTGAAGCTTGACCCACGTAACATTCATGCTCTAAAAGCTCTAGCCAACAGCTACGCCGACATCGGCATGCACAGTCTGGCCAGCCAGATCACCGATCAGGTCAAGGCTTCCAACCCGGACCAGATAGAAGGTTTTCCCAAATACACACGGTCTCTGATCAAGAATGACCCACGCGGCATCGAGCCACTTGCCGCTGCCCTGATAGAAGAAGGGCTGAACAGCGAAGCTCTCGCGGTCGTTCAAAGTGGAATTGCTCAGCAAAGCGATATTGCAGTACTCTATCTCCTGCAGGGTGATGTCTTCAAAACCATGGGACAGTATCAACAGGCGCTGGAAGCTTATCAGACCGGCCTCAACAAAGAACCGCAAAGTCCCGCGCCCTTTATCAGAATCGGCGATCTTTACCTTGCTTCCGGGCAAACGACGGCGGCAATAGAAGAATATAAAAAAGCACTCAAAGTGAATTTCATAGACCCCGACAGCATGTTCACGATCTCTGACCGACTTGCCCAGGCTGGTCGTGAAGTCGATGCCCGCACTGTGCTTTCACGCATCAAAGGTATGAATCTTAACAATGAGCAACTGAAAAAACTCGACCTGCGACTCGGCACCAATCTGTCGACGCAAATTCAGGAGGGAACACAATGACCAGAGAAACTTCATTGGCAAATCTCGACGAAGCAATCATCGAACTGCGCAACTCAATAAAAAATGTTTCTGATACCGAAGTCAGAAAAGAGCTTGAAAAAACTCTGAAAAACCTCTTGAAAGCCCGCGAAAAAATGAACCCGGCCAAACCATTTTCCTCTCTGTATATCGTTGCCGTTCCATTCGTGGTTATATTCACCATGCTGGGGATTTATTATTTTTCATGCATGAATAAAAAATCTGCCTAATCAGATGAGAACTTATATTTTTGGCCCGGTGCCATCGCGACGTCTTGGGATTTCGCTTGGAGTCGATTTAACACCAACAAAAACCTGCTCTTTCGACTGTCTTTACTGTCAGCTTTCGAAAACAAACTACCACACGTCTGAACGCAAAGAATTCTGCAAAGCAGACGACGTGCTGGCCGAATTGAAAGAAACGCTGGCCGAAATAGCTCAACCAGACTGGATAACCATTTCCGGCACCGGCGAGCCAACCCTGCATTCGGGACTTGGTTATATCCTGGCCGAAATCAAAAAACTCGAGAACGCCCCAACGTGTGTCATCACAAATTCTTCTCTGATGCACATGCCCGACGTCAGAAACGAATTGATGCTTGCTGACCGCCTGTTGCCCACTCTGACGACTGTCAACCCAGAAATATTCAAACGCATTCATCGTCCCACGGCAGACATAAAACTCGAAGCCATTCTCGACGGTTTAAAACAATTCACCGACAAATTTACGGGTTCGGTCGAAATCGAAGTGTTCGTCTGCCCTGACATCAACGATTCTGAGGCCGAAATCAGAGCACTCAGCAGATACCTCAACAGCCTGGAGCACCTTGAATCAGTTTACCTTAATACTGCTGTGCGGGTTCCGCTGGCGGTCGACATTCGAACTGCCGACCAGAGTAGACTTAATCGCTTCAGAGATCTGCTCGACCTGAAAGTTCCGGTTTCGACAGCCTTTGAACACAGTCTTATTCCACCCAGAATCAGCAGCTGGAATAGGCCTGCCGCCTCTTCAGACATTCTAAAGCTTCTTCTGCGGCATCCATGCAGTGAGCAGCAACTCGAAAAGGTTCTCGGCTCGGCGCCCGACAAAATAAAACGGCTTTTAAGCGACCTGGCGGCCAGCGGCATGATAATCAAAGAAGAAAACGACTGCTGGTGCCTTACTGATTACACGCTGAACAGGTAAAACCGTTCTCTGCCGGGCATTGTTCCCATCAACCTAATCGCTGAAGTCTTCAATAAGCTTTTGTATACCTTATTGAGTCACGGCCTGGAACCCTTTTTTCGGGACGCAGTCGAAAGTTGATCGTCGGGCTCAATCTCAGGTCTTTTTTTAATTCAACCGGCTGAAAGCCTTCTGCAACGGCAAAAAGAGTAATCTCTGGCTGATCGACTTCAGAGAAACCCATACGAAAGTTGCCAGAAGCATCTGTAACCACAGCCTGATAACCAGACGAAACGAAAGCGCCCGGCAGTGGTCGACCGGTAAGCGAGTTCACGACTTTTCCTGTCAGGGCGATGTTAAGCTTACCGTTTTCGGTCAACAGCCCAGTCAACAGGTCTTGCAAGCTTGCTTTTTCGACAAAACCGCCAGCTTCGCTGAGCTCCGCCGGGAAAGACCCGGCCGGAAGATTATCGTTCAAAACGACTTCGGGCTGGCTCTGATAAGCAAACATTCGCATAAGTTGACGCGTTTCATACGCATCTGGAGCGTGACTGCGCAGACATCTGGCCAGCTTTTGCAGGTAACAGACAGTCTCGAGATTGCGCAGCGGTTCTTCAGGCCTGAAACTGCCATCAGGGTAACCGGCCATAATCTTGAGCGATAACGCTCTGAAAACAGTCAGAAGGCGGTCCTCGTCAAGATCAGAATATTGCGGAATGCTGTCGGCAACCACCCGAATCTGTTTTTTTTCGAGAATATCTTCGATTAGAAGAGCGAGATCAAAACGGGTTAAAAGTTTATCATGGCTTTCGAAAGCGAAAGCCGAAAGAAAAACAACGCAACCAAGCAATATAAAAGGCAATATAAAGGTTCGTTTAATTTTAAACTTCATGGGTTCAGGCTCCACTCATAAACCAGACCTTACCTTCACGATAAAATCTGAGATTATAAAGCTGTGCAATGCCATGCAAGGCTTCAACCGGGCTAGCAGTCTCCAACTCGAGACTGAAAACTTCCGGCAGGGGTGCGACGAGTCTTATTTCAATACCCGCCTGCGCAGCCAATTCTTCTATAACAGGCTGAAAAGGAGCGTCATGCAGGCTTATTACCGCAGGAGAATAGCTGCCTTCCTGGGGATTAAGCAGAGTTTTCGTTTCATTTTTATCTCTATTGGCAAAACTGGCCTTTTCTGTCAGTCTGACAATCACATCGTTGCCAGCATAGCGTACTGATGCCAGAAAATCAGGCCTGATATAAAATCTGACCCGACTGCCTCTTTTCACTCCGTCGGTTGTGGTCAGATATGCGAGCTTGATTGCCCGTCCCGCAAACGCACGCTGCAAAAGCTCAGCGTCAATCTGAGTCTGGGCAAAATCAAGGGTAAGGCAGTTATGCTCGCCTGAAAATCTTGTGGCAGGCCTCGTCAGACGAGTCATTGAAATAATTACATCGACCTCATCAGTTTTTTCAAATACGGCGAAGTCGGTAATCCCGGCAAAATCATGTTTTGCTTCTGCAACGGGCCATAAAAAGAACGGGAGCACGAAAACAAAAACCGCAAGCAGAAGTATTCGTCGCATCAGAACATCCTCCCGAAAAAGGTTGCCTGCTCGAGTTGAAAGTAGGCCTTGATACGCGAAGCGTCATTAAGATTTTCGACGTTATGATTCAAGGCAAGCAGTCTGTCACGAAGCCCCTCGGCATCGACTTCAGCATTCTCTGGAAAGCAGGCGTTGGAGGGAACTGAAATCTGCATTTTTCTGGCAACGGCTTTTACAGCGTAATTCCATTCAGCTGCAGATATCGTTGCATGCGGAGCAAATTCAAGAATTTTGCGGTAACCGATTGCCCTTGCATCGAGAAGGTTTTTACAAACCCGATACACAGGGTGGTCTATGGCAATATCTGTAAAAGGCATAGCCGAAACTTTTACGCTTTCGGTACTGTTGAAAAGCTGGTAACTCATGACAGCCGAACCGACCAGAATCAATGCAGCAAGAATCATTGCCCCTCTGAAGAGAATGCTGCGCCGTGATCTTTTGGCAGTCTTCGACTTAGAAACGTCGAGCAGACTGCCACAGCTGCCGCAGAATTTTGCCATGGTCAGATTGGCGGCCCCGCAGGTAACACAGGGACGTTTTTCTACTGTTTGTTCAGACAATATTTCTGCTGACATCAGATTAAAACCTCACACCTGATAATCGGCAAAATTCATAAAACAGCTGAACAAAATATAGCTCCTGCAAAATCGGTACAATTTTAATGACAAACTGCCCATCTCGTGATAAAATCCGGGAAAACTGCCCTTGGTTAGGGATTCAGAGAGGGACTCGACGGTTATGACGCCAATAAGAAAATTGATATTTCTACTGTCGGATATAATAATTATTTCTTTCTCGCTTATTGCGGCCATCTGGCTTAAATTCAACAAGCTCGATCCGCAACACATACAGTATCTTCTGTTTATAGTGCCGATCATGATACCAGCTGGCCTGGTCGCTTTCTGGTCAGCCGGTCTTTATAACCGTACCCTCAGATTTACCTCACTCCCTGACATGCTGGCGGTTTTTACTGCGGTCACCGGTTATTCGATGATCAAAATGTTTTCAATATACTTTCTCGAGTCGTTCCCGAGCCTGAGCGCGGTATTCATAATCGACTGGATGATCAGCCTGATTCTGGTGGGCGCCAGTCGTATTGCCCCAAGGGTGCTTCTGAATTTTGCCGAAGCCACACCCCTGAGGAACTGGTTGTATCAAAAAAGCAAAGAAAAAACCAAGCGAATCATCATCGTCGGAGCGGGGCAGGCTGGTGAAAGCATACTCCGTGAAATCAAGCGAAATATCAACCTGCCCATCGAAGTAGTGGGAATGATCGATGACGACCCCAAAAAACACAATCAGATCATTCACGGCGTTAAAGTTATCGGGACTTCTGAAAAAATATCGCAGTTGTCCGAACAGTATCATGCTGACGAAATCATTATTGCGATTCCGTCAGCTTCTGGCAGTGAATTGCGCCGGATCGTCAAACTCTGCCAGAACACCAGAGTCAGATTCAAGACGCTTCCCGGCCTTCAGGATCTAATTGGCGGCAAACTCGTCAGTCTGCAGTTGCGTGATATCGCGATAGAAGACCTTCTCAGAAGACCACCATCCGAAATAAACCTCGCTGAAATCGCCGCATATGTTACTGGCAAAACCGTTCTGGTAACCGGAGCGGGGGGAAGTATCGGCAGTGAAATCTGTCGTCAGATACTGCCTTTTCAGCCTGAGAAGCTGCTAATGCTTGGCCATGGCGAAAACAGTATCTTTAAAGCTCACCAGGAGCTTCTGCGCAGCCCAAGTCTTGGCAACACTCTCCTTATCCCGGTAATTGCCGACATTCAGGACCGCGAAAAAATCGGCCATCTCTTCGGCTCACTGCGCCCCGAAATCGTCTTTCATGCAGCGGCTCACAAACATGTGCCATTAATGGAACTGAACCCGGAAGAAGCCGTAAAAAACAATGTTCTGGGCACGAGAAATCTGGTCGATGCCGCTCACACTGCCAAAGTCGAAAGGTTCGTGATGATTTCGACAGACAAGGCAGTCAATCCTACCTCTGTTATGGGCTCCAGCAAAAGAGTTGCCGAGAAAATTCTCAAATGTTATGCCAAACGCAGTCAGACAAGATTCGTGGCAGTCAGATTTGGCAACGTTCTCGGCAGCCGGGGCAGCGTTATTCCGATGTTCAAACAGCAGATCGAAAATGGCGGCCCGGTAACCATAACCCACCCGAAAATGATCAGATATTTCATGACCATACCAGAAGCCAGTAAACTCGTCATTCAAGCCGGAGCCTACGGCAAGGGCGGCGAAGTTTTTATCCTGGACATGGGCGAACCTGTAAAAATCCAGGATCTGGCCGAAGACCTGATCAGACTTGCAGGGCTCGAAGTGGGCCGAGACATAGAAATCAAATATACCGGAATGAGACCCGGTGAAAAGCTGTTCGAAGAGCTGCTTACCGCATCTGAAGGCATCACTGCTACCCGCAACAGCAAAATATTCATAGCCAAAGCCGAAGAAGTCGATGAAGAAGCCTTGCGGGCCCAGGTAGACAAGCTGGAAATGGCCGCGAAACTTGGCAAACCACGCCAGATTATCAGAGCGTTCCAGGAAATCGTGCCTTCGTTTGCCCCGAACCGCGACATGATTCACAATGACAAGGCCTACCGCGATGACCGCAAAAAAATGAACGAAAAACCCAGACTGCGAGTTATCGGCTAAGACACCTCAACGGTGTAAAGTCTCATAAAAAGGCCGGCTCCGACATTTTTTCGGGGCCGGCCTTTTTTGCAAGACTCAGGCTTTATCGCCATCTATCGGCGGAAACGGCTGCGAAGAGGGTGCAGTCGGCTCGGCCGGTTTTTCTTCTATTTTGATTTCAGCGTGAGAAGGTATTACCGGTGGGTAAGGCTGGCTTTCAAGCTTCGGTTTGTCGGTTTCCGGGGCAGGAGTGCTGCCATGGGCCGCCATCGGCGGGTATGGCTGGCTGTCGAGTTCGCCGTGAATGCCATCTGCCGGGTCTCTGTTTTCGGTTTCGTCATCGATGAGAATCATGTCATCGGTGCCTTCAATCTTTTCAAAATACTGGAAAAGCTTGCGTTCAAAAGCACGCATGAAAGCTTCGACACACACCGGATCGAACTGTTTGCCTGAAAATTTTTGCAGTTCGCCGACCGCCGTTTTAACCGAAAGCCCCTTGCGGTATGGGCGGTTAGTGGTCATGGCATCGAAAGCATCTGCCACACAGATTATACGCCCGGCCAGCGGGATAGTTTCGCCGGTGAGGTGTTCGGGGTAGCCACGACCGTCATAATATTCGTGATGGTGAAGTACACCTGGAATTTTATCGGCGAGAAAATCTACCGGTCGCAGAATTTTGGCGCCGATAGCCGGATGCTTCTTGATGATGGCATACTCTTCATCGGTAAGCCGGCCAGGCTTGCGGATGATGCTGTCTTTAATACCGATTTTGCCGACGTCATGCAGCAAACCTGCGTATCTGATGCTTTCTATCTCTTTGGGGCTGAGACTCAATTCTTCGGCAATGGCAACCGAATACTGAGTAACGCGCCGCGAATGCCCCTGAGTATAGGGGTCTTTGGCATCGATCGCAGTGGCCAAAACTTCGATGGTTGAGAGATAAACTTTTTGAATATTTTCGTAGAGACGGGCGTTTTCAATGGCCGAAACAGCCTGGTTAGCCACATTCTCTAACGTTTCCAGGTCGTGTTCATTGAATGGGATGTCGCCAGTTCGGTTCAGTACCTGAAGCACACCAACCACTCTATCTTTAAGACGCATCGGCACGCAAATCATCGATCTGGTCACAAAACCCGACTTTTTATCGGCACCCTTGAAAAAACGCGGGTCCTTTTCGGTGTCGGGAACGATAACCGGCTTGTTGTTCTGAGCACACCAGCCGGCCAGCCCGGTGCCCATCGGCAGCCGTATCTCCTGGAGCTTGGCACCCACATTCGGGTCACCTGAAACGATGTGAAAATAAAGTTCATTGGTCTGTTCATCAACGAGATAAACAGTAGAGGTCTCGCAACGCATAACCTTGGTGGCAGTGCTCATGATCTTGGTCAACAGTTCACGCAGATCAAGAGTGGAGCTTACGACACGGCCAACTTCAAGCAGTGCGCCCATTTCTTCCATGCGCAGCTTGACAAGCTCAACTTCAAGAAAAGTGCTCATGGAAGTCGTCGCCAGTTCGCGAAATGCTTCCATGGCTTCAGGTTCGGCAAAACGCAGTTCTCTGAGAATGAGAATGCCGAACGGGTCTGTATCAGGGCCAAGTGGAATCAATCTGTGCGCTTCACCCTTTTCGTCGGCGACAACACCTGGTCTGAATGGGGCCTTTTCATGTTTAAAGCTGGTAAACCGCTCACAATGGTAGTTGAGCGAATTTTCGTCAAAACCATCGTTGAATCTTATACGCGAAGCCTGTGCCGAGGCATCGTAAAATATTACGCCAAGGCCTTTCTCGCCAAAAAGGCTGCAGGATGTGCGGCTGAGAATCAGAAGAATCGCATCGGTATCCTTTCCGCTCGAAAGAATAGCCTTCTGTGCTTCGTAAAGAAGCTGCTGATGCGATACTTTTAAAGTTTCGGCCACTCCTGGTGGTCTCCTTAAATTTCTTTTACGACAGATCAGAGGAATCGCCTGGCAAAACTACAGTTTTACCGTGTTTTGCACCTGTTTATGCAATTTTTTATCTTCATTCAGCCAGACAATCGTGTAATCACAACGCAACACGCCCCACGCCATGACCGGGTTCGCGGGAACACGGTCTATATTTCGCTGCCACCAGCTCTCAGGGGTGACCCCAGAGACAGAGCCGTCTACAACTACGCTGCCGATGTCCCGTTGCAGAAAACAGGATTTACTGACTACGCTGTAACAACCAGCAAGACCTGTACCACTTCCGAAAAACAACAGCTGCTCGGGGCGATTGGAGAACTTCCAGGGCAGGGCCTCACGGTATTCGAGATTAGTTCCGTTAACATTTATAATTACGGGGAAATCGTCTTTTTTGTTTCCGAAAAAATTCTCCAGGTGTGTGTGAGGCAAAGAAACGGGAATTTTTCCGGTACCGTCGGCAACACTCATCAGCCAAAAAGGCCCATCAGGAGTGTTCAACAAAACTTTATCTCGACCCGGAACTGTTTCACTCATATTAACAGGTCTTAACATCGGAAACTCGGCCCTGGCAAGTACAGACCTGCCAGCGTTGCGGGCTATCGCCTGCTCGCCAAGAAAAACTGCATCGATTCCACTGTCAAAGAGCAACTCAATTTGTTCTGCCAACCTGGAGGCAGTGGCAAACAAACCGTTCGCGTTTACTAGAACAACGCAACCCGGGCCGGCCGCTTCTTTTACAAGAGCAATCAACCTGCGAAGCTGAGCCTGCTCGACTTCGTGTTGAATAACCCCAATAAATGCAATGGCTGGCATAGGCAATTAATTGTATCACATAGCCCTGCCTACCACAACAAAAACACAGAACAAATATGTAGAGACGGATTCAGTTAAAAATGTGAAATCCAGCTCAGTCCGACGGATTTTTCTTCCAGGTTGTTCTGGGTATGCAGGTCATAATTTTCATTGTTTTCCTGGTAGGCAAGCTCAAGAGAAGTCGATGAGGTAAAAGACTTTTCGACAGCGACTCTCCAGGAATTACGCCGATGCGTCGAATACAGATAGTCTTCAAAGTCCAGATAATCGCGGTCAACGAACTCAGACTTCATTCGAAACCGCAAAGTATCAGTTAAAAGATAGTCATAGCCGATAAGAGCTCTCCACTCGTCTTCATCCGGGTAAAATCTTCGTTTTTCTTCATAACGACGCCGCAGCGCCCCAAGAGTGAGACTAGCCCGCGATCGGCCATAGGTAAAAGTTCCGTCATAGGTAACTGCATTGATGCGAAAATTTTCTGGAGCCGCTGCAGAAAATTTCTGTATTTCATCGGTAAAGGTGAGAGTCTGCGTCATCGCCTTGCTGTAAAAGTAATCCACGGCCAGCGCCAGATAATTACTAAAACCATCGTGGTGAAAATTCAAAAGAGATTCTTTTTCGAAATCACTTTTTCGATAAGTGTCTCGCAATCTCAGTGTCAAATCTTCAGCCGCATCGTATGCTGCTTCAAAACCGGTTGCAATCTCGGTGCGTTTATTACTCAGATTCAGGTAATCGCGATTCGACAACTCGCCGAATGCACGCAGAAATAATTCCCCTCGGGTGCGCTCACGCCGGTATTTCGCTCTCGGGTCGTCATCTCTCGGGTTAACCGCGTAATCGGTGTAGTGATCAATCACTCTTTTCGCCGACATAGCGCCGGGGAAACCGGCAAAATAGTTGATATCGCCACGGGTGGAAGCGGCTACGGGAACGTATCTGTCGTGACCCGGCAGACGGGAAGCAATTTCGAAACCGGCCCGGCCCTCGCGAAAATTTGCCTCTGAGTCGAAGTCGTAGCGTCTTTCTTCAATGTCGCCATAAATACTGAAAGCAGTGCGCATGGAAAACTCATGTGTCATTTGAGCCCTACCGCGGTGCGCTTTATAATTAAAGCTTTTGCAATCAGCAAAATCGACGACGTCATTGAAATAGTCCAGCTGGACATAATCGTGGTCGCCAGCAGCCATGCCCCACGTAACATTGAGTTGATGGTTGAGCTCAGAGTAACGAAAAGATTCATAGGCGCGACTGAGCGGCTCGGAATCTTTATAATGCCGGTAATGAAGATTCTCTTTGATGTCGAGGTAGTGAGTTTCGCTTAAATCGCCCTTCAGAGCAAAATACAGATCATTACGACTGCCCACAAAAGTCTTATCATACTGACGCTTTTCGAAAACAGGCGTTGAAGTGGCTGGATTATAAACATAATCACTCCAATCGCGCCGCATGCTGTCAACAAACGAACGCGAATCGTAATCGAATTCGAAATTAAAACCGCCGCTGCCCCAAACTGGGGCAACAGCCAGCAACAACACGATTGAAAGCAGCGAAACGCGGCCAGTTTTCAGCTTTTGCATCATTTTAGAGCCTGATCCTGAAAAACATGATTATCCGGCTTTTTAATCGACAGATTCGCACAAATTTGTGATCATTTTTTTCACAGCTTGAATTAATTACAGCAAAACCAGAAGGCGGGTTGAAAATCGCCCGGCAAAATTGTAGTATTCTGAAAATATGATGGATAAAGAAAAACACCCTTTACTGCTGCTGCCGCCGGGCAGAAATCTTCTCATAAAAGGCAGTGCCGAGAAGATGAGCATTCAGGAAATCCCGGAGTGGCTGGCAGAATATCTGGGCTCCAGCGCCGTCGAATTGACCGGCAGGCCGGTAGCTGCAGCCCTCGAACCCGCTATTCCCGGAATCGTCGAACTGGTCGAACGCACGCACGAAACATCTTCGGTAAGCGGTTTTCGTGTGAGTCTCAAAGACACGCATGGGCAGAGCCACCAGTTGCTGCTCGACTCGATCAGAAAAACCGACAAAGACGGCGGTTATCTGACGAACATTCTTCTTCAGGAAGTGGCGGCTACGCCGCCGGCAGTTCTTGAAGAAGCGACATTCTGCGGCCTGATAGGGGCATCGGAACCAATGCAGCAGGTATTCAACAAAGTGCGCATGTATGCGGGGTCTGACGCTGCCGTTCTGGTCACCGGTGAAACCGGTGCCGGCAAAGAAGGCGTTGCCGCCGCCGTTCACAAGTTAAGCAGCCGGGCAAACGGACCTTTCGTAACCATGAACTGTTCGGCCATAACCGACACCCTCTTCGAAAGTGAGCTTTTCGGGCACGAAAAAGGCTCTTTCACCGGCGCGATCAAATCACACCGGGGTCGTTTTGAACGCGCCAGCGGCGGTACTCTTTTTCTTGACGAGATAGGTGATTTGCCACCCGTCTCACAGGCCAAACTGCTTCGCGTTCTTGAAACGTCTCAGATCGAGCGCGTCGGTTCAGAGACGCCAATCAGAGTCGACGTAAGAATAATTGCTGCAACCAACCGGAACCTCGAAAAAGCCAGTATCGAGAACTCGTTCAGAACTGACCTTTTTTATCGAATCAACGCTCTGCAGATAAGAATACCACCACTCAGAATGCGAGCTGACGACATAGAACTGCTAATTCAGCATTTTATAAAAGTTTTTAATAAAAAATACGGGCGCAACGTCGCATGTCTTACTCGCGAAGCAATACAGCTTTTAAAACAATACCAATGGCCAGGCAACGTCAGAGAACTTCGTAACCTCATGGAAAGACTCTTTGCCGAAACTCAGACTGAAGTAATCGGCCTCAGGTCTCTCAAAGAATGGTATGAAGAGCGAATGAACGCGGCAAAATATGCTGCAGCCACTGACGGCGGGTATAAAGACGTCGCTATCACCCCTGATCGCCAGGCAATAGCCCTCGGCATGCCGGGCATAAGCAATGACCCAGTCAACCCGACAGGCAGACGGGTAATCGAAAGTAATGGCAGCAGACAGTTCAGTCGCGAAGAACTTCGCAACGCCTACCAGCTTGCCGGCGGCAATATTACCAAAGCCTCAGAAATACTGGGGATTCATAAAGCAACGTTCTATCGCAGTCTGAAGTCACTGAATCTGCAGCGCGAAGACCTTGAAAGAAACTGAACTGCCAAGGCTGCAGACTAGGGCTGTGTCTTCTCGCCAGTTGTTTCTGGGTTCTGGTTTTGAGCCCGTTCGACGCGGTTGCGACCATTTCGTTTACAGACATACAAGGCTTCGTCGGCCATTTTTATCATTTCGGTCGCGCTTTCCGGCTGATTAACAGGCATTGTACAAACTCCAACGCTTATGGTCACTTTCAGATCGCCGGTTGGCCCAGAAAAAACCGCCGACTCGACCTTCTGGCGCAAACGTTCAGCAAGAAGCATCGCTCCTTCCGGCTCGGTTTCGGGAAGTATTACCGCGAATTCTTCGCCGCCGTATCTGGCAGCGATATCGGTATCACGCACCGTATCTCTGACTATCCTGGCCACTTCTCTCAAGACCATATCACCGGTCTGGTGCCCATAAGTGTCATTGAACTTTTTGAAATGGTCTATATCGGTCATCAAATAAGCCAGAGGTTTACTGTAGCGTCTGGCACGACGGTATTCTTCTTCGATCTTTGCCTGAAAGTGGCGGCGAACCACAAGCCCGGTCAGGCCGTCGATAGTAGCGAGATTATAGAGTCTGGCCTTTTCAATCACCACCGCCGACTGGTTGGCGATAGTAAGGGCTGTCTGAAGATCTTCTTCATTAAAACGGCCCTCCCGGCGGTTAACGATATTCATGACTCCGATAGCCATATCTTTTATCATCATTGGCACGCAGATCATCGAGCGCACCTTGTCACGTTCAGCATCGCGAAACGCAAAACTTTTATCTTTTTTGACATTCTGAATCAAACGCGGCTTACTCGAATTGAAAACTTCGCCGGCGATGCCAACCCCGCTCTTGAACTGCCGATGCAGATTTTCATCAATGCGTATTTCGCCTGTAACCCCAAAAACAACCGCTTTTTCAACCAGTTCTTCATATTTGTCGTCAAGCAGAAACAGCGAACCGCGTTCGGCATTCAAAACCTGTACACCGCGACTGAGTATTGCGTCGAGAGTTTTGCCAAGATCGCCCATAAAGCTCACAGCTTTACTGACTTCATTGATAATCGCCAATTCGCGCACTTTTCTGGCGAGTTCATAATTTTTTTCGCGCAGAGAAACAAACTGCTGAATCAACCTGGTAACCGACCACTGAATTGGCACCATAAGTAAAATTGGCGTTATCTCGATTATAATATCGAATTTAAAAATGATGATACCGACTACAAGCCAGACAGCGGCAGCACCCAGACACAAAAGGTTGGCCGAAAAACCCGGAGTTTTCCAGAGAAGATAAGCTGCGCCGAAAGCGAAGATCAAAATGAGAAGTATTGTGGTTTCTACAGTAGATCTGTGCAGAAACCTGCGATTCAGAATGTTGTGCAGAAGGTTGGCATGAATCTCGACGCCAGACAGAGCACCGTAAGGGCAGAACTTGACATCTTCAGATGTGCCCATGGCTCGCGTGCCGATCAATACCAGGCGATTGCTGAAAAAGCCATGCGGAAACTTCCCCTTGATTGCTTCTGCATAGCTTATTTCGTCGAAGTGACGATTGCCACCGGCATAGTTAACCAGATACGAACGCATACGCTGCCCGGCTTCGGGCTCATAGCAATCAAAAAATGGCAACAGTCGATCGCCAATCCGCATTCCGGAGGGCTCTATCGAGGGAGTTACCCCCAGATAGGCCGAAGCGGCCGCCACACCAAATATATGGCTGATAAAATCGCTGCCAGACTTGTGCAACAGCAGCTTGCGAATTACCCCGTCAGGGTTCAGAACTTTATATTCAAGATCGATAAAACCCTGGTAGGGGTTAACACCGAGAAGTGTCGGCACAGCTCGCTCGCAAACCACTTCTTCACGAAATTCGAAAGTTTCGGGGTCAAGAAAAGTTCTGCGATTAACGACCTGCGGCAAAACAACTCTGCCAAAGTTTTTCATCTGCGCGGCAAACTCGGCGTCGTCTTCTTCACCCAACAAAGACTGCTCGTTGAAAAGAATGTCGAAGGCAGCGACTTTTGCCCCGGCGCTTTTCAAGGCTGCAAGCAGACGCCCATGCATAGCTCTCGACCATGGCCACGGCCCAAGCTCGGCAAGACATTCTTCGGTAATGCTTACCAGAACTATATCCTGATTTTTGGGCAGTTCGCTGCGCTGCTTAAAACGAAAATCAAGAGTGGCGTTTTCGAGCTTGTTGAAATAGCCGAAATAAAACAGCAGTGCCGTCGTCAGCGCAAAAATCAGAGCGAGAACGAACTCCCAGAGAGGAACCAGACCTGCTGGCTTTTCTGAGGTCAGTCTGATTATTTCGCTCGAGGCAAGAAAGTCTTCCGTTGGCTTTTTAGAACTCATTTTCCGGCAGGAACAGCAACCTGGGCACGCAGTTTTTTCATTTCGCGAAATGCTTCGTGGAAAATTTTGTCGGAGCGTGGCAACAGGCGGATTGCTTCTTTGTAATTGCGAATGGCTTTTTCAACTTTTGCCTGGTCTCTGAGTCTATCAGCGCGGGTCTTGTAGAGCTTGCCAAGTTTGCGGCGAGACTCGACGAACCGGTCTTCAAAAACGTTTACGCCTGTATATGCCGGTGCAAAAGGATCGGTTACCGTAAACGAAGAGTAGAGATCCAGGGCTTCTTCGTAATCCTTAACAGCCTGTTCCCAGACTTCAGGGGCTTCAAATTCTTCGGTTTCTACAAATTCGTCTTCTTTGAGATTCTGATGAATCTTTTCTTTCAGCTGCTCTAGAAAAGCGTGGTAAACATTGTCGCGACTGTCGAGCAGCAACTGGGCACGTTTGAGCATTGAAGCGGCATGAGCGAATTTTCCGGCGTGGCAGGCGCGGTTGATGCGGGCAAGATAAGGCCTGATAATACAGCGCCGGCTATCGGTCAGAGCTGATTTGATATAGGTTACGAAGCGATGATCTTCGGGCAGGCCACCAACCAGTTTAAGAGCAGCCTGATACTCGAGAATGGCTTCGCCGTAGTTTCCGGAGCGTTTAAAATCATCGCCGCGATCGACAAAAGGCGTCATCTCGATGTGCAGCAGATGATCGCGATTTTTCACTCTTGCCTTGTCGAGAAGCACTTTAACTTCTTCAAGAAACTGAATATTTTCTTCGCGGGCAAGGGCGGTGGCTTCTTCAAGTTCCTCGATGGCAACCTGCCAGGCTTTGTTTCTGAGAGCAATTTCGCCTTTTTCGCGATGCACCGCAGCCAGGTGTTCATCTACTTCGGCGATACGGTTGTTGATAACACGGGTCAAATCGGTCTCTTCGGGAGACATCGGAGCCTTGGGATCGATTTCGCGAATACTGTTGAATTCTTCAAGAGCTTTCAGATAACAGATCTTGGCGGCACCCCATTCGGCAACACCCTTTTTGGCATCACCCTCTTTTATAAAAGATTGAATAACCTGCATATTTTCGCTGTTCATCGATTTTCTCCTTTATTACAGTTTACTGTTTTTCCCGGCCGATTTTTTCATGCGCTCTGAAGCGTTTCGGGCATCAAAAAAATTGACCCCACGGCCTTCGGGTTCCCCGGCCTGATCATAAGCACTTGCAGCCTCTTCGAAATTTTCCAGTCGATAGTGGATATATCCTGAAAGTGAGTTGGCATCCTGGTTACCAGGATCAAGCTCAAGCATCCTGTTGATAGCCTGCGAAGCTTTTTTAAAATCTTCGAGCTGAACGTTGACCAACGCGGTATCCCACCAGATCTGGGGCGCATTGGGGTATTTTCTGGCCAGTCTGTTGAAGTCGACGAGTGCCAGTGAGTATTTGCCATCTTTCATTTTGCGTGAGGCGGCGACATACTGCGAGTCAGCAGTCAGCGCCGCGTTTTCTGAATTCATATCAGTGCGGCCGGCCGCCGGCGCTTTCTGTGATGTCTGCCGGGCAGGGTCGACAGAGCCGTAATCCAGATTACCGCCGGCCTGGGCATACTCAACGAGAGCCCTTACCTGAGCACGGTATTCGGAAGCGGGAAACGCCGCAAGAAAAGCCTTCGACCACCCGATAACAGCCTCATGCACGCCCAGCGCTGCCCGCAGCCTGATGGCCTGAAAATAAGCCTTTTCAACCAGTGGGGAAGCCGGGTGCAATGTCAGCAAACGGTCGTAGGTTTTGCAAGCCTCGAGCAACTCACCAAATCTGGCGGTCGCTTCAGCGAGCTCGAGCAGAATTTTATCCATGCCACTCTTGTCGGCGCCATCTTTAAGGGCATCCTGAAGACGGAGAATTTCGCTGACAAGGTCGTCTTTTTCCTGGCCCGCGGCAGTGTCAATCGACAGGGCGACACGCAGCAACGAAGCTGTCTCGGGGTCGGCCTTCATTTTTGTGCCAGCCAAAGATGAGACTGATCTTTCGGACAACTTGCCCTTCGTCGTCAGGGCTTTGGCCGGTTCAGGCGCGACTGCAATCTTTGCGGTTTCCTCGGCTGTCTCTTCTGATTCAAAAGAGGCCAGTTCGGGATCTGCCTCGACGTATTCGTCTGGAAGCGGCTCTTCACCAGTCTTTCGACTTGAGACAATGGGCCTGGTGACAGGTTTCGGCTTGTCTGCAACAACAAGCCTGGCAGCAGGAACCGGTTTTGGCAAAGCCAATTCGGCGGCATCGATAAGTCCGCGACTCTTAACAAAAGATTTTGCCAGTTCAAAATAAGGGCTCTTACCGTGATCTCGCCGGATCTGAGCAAAAATAGAGCTTGCACGCTCTTTATTGCCAAGACCAGAATGCGCCTGTAAAAGCCTGAAGAGAGCTTCAGACTTTTCTTCGGCGTTTTTCACAGAATCTGAAAGCCGGGAAAAAGTATCAGCAGCATCTGAAAAGCGATTTGCCTCGAGCTGGCAATCGCCAAGCATGAACATGGCCAGGTGGCGCTGCGTCTGGTTGCTCGACTGCTCTGCAGCGTATTCCAGGTTGCTTATGGCTTCAGCCAGATCACCTGAAGCTTTCTGCCTGAGGGCCTGCGACATCAGATCGGTGGCTTTTCTGGAAGCAAAAACCTGCCCGGGAACTGTGCTCAAACTGCAAGCAAGTGTCAGGGTCATGAAAAAGCGACGAAGATCCGTCATTGCATTTCCTCGTTAGCAAAAAACGTTATACGTACAACGCAACAGGATAAAACATACATGCCTGTTGCAGCAAGAAGAATTACACAGACGGTAATAATAAAACGGGAAAAGGCGTCGTCGGTGTTTATTCTGGTGTGAGCAACGACATACCAGTCAGGCAGGTGGCGATGGCCCGATTTTTTAACCGAAGTCACAGCCTGCAGCATCGCAGAATGACCATTGCCGACAATGCGTTGAAAAGAGGTATTATCGACACGGTCGAGCGCTGGCAAAGACGCCTTTAGATTCACCTTTGAAGCCACAAAGTCAGAGTCCTCATGACCAATGGCAATACCGCTCCTGTCGACAAAAAAAAGGCGATCAGGCCCGGAGGCTATTTTGCCTGAAATCTGACTGAGAAAACCGACATCGACCATGGCCGTCAGACAGGCGACCGGCTGCCGAGACTCATCGCGCACCGGCACCGAAACCAGCCACACCGATCGATTATTACGACGATCGAAAAATACCGGCCCTGAATAAAAGACTGCACCACCGCCTATTGCCAGGCAGTCGCGCATCTCGGCAAATTCTTCTATGAGTTCAACAGCACCTGCCATAGCCATAATTTTCCCGTGCAGATTTCGAAGGGCAATGGCACGAAATTGGCCATCGTCAAGCATCAGCGCCAGCAAGCTGCCCGCAGAGTCTGCCGCAGAACTTCCGGCGCTGTTCAAACCCGGCAAAGAGTCGAGAAGAGCGGCAACATGCCGAGCCGGCAGATAAACTTTAACCGCCAGACCGTGCAGCAACTGCAGACTTTCTGGCACGAGACGGCTTTGTGACAAAATCTGACTGCTATCGACTTCGGTCAGCCGTCTGAAACCAAAATCGGGTTCAACGTCATCAGCGAAGGGTTCATAAAAACGAAATGACGCCAGAAGCAGGAAGCGGCGCAACAGAGCCTGAGGAATTTCCTTCCAGTAGAGCATGCCGCGCTCAAAGTCTGTAAAAGACTCCCATATGGCAGAAACCGGCAATTCAAGGCTTTGCACCAGCAGATCAAAATTGTCGCGACAGGCAGCCAGATTACTGTTCATCACGCCGCCGACCTCGATATTGCGCAGAACAGGCAGTCGCGACAGAACCGCCAGTGAACTTCTGGTCGCCAGCGCCGACTTTACCAGAACTTCCACGGCGAGCTGCGACATTGACGCAGAACGAATTTCCGCGTTGGCGCGGTTCTGGTGCTGCGGCATGCGAAAAAGACCAAAAGCCAGCAGCAGTATGCTTATACCGACAACTATGCCAATAACAGGCATGATTCCGGCCATACCGTTCCGCCGGCATTGAGTTGTGATCAGCAATTGAGACAGTGTTAAAGTTTTCATGAATAAATGCCGATATATCTATCAGGACATATAAAAAAAACGTTTTTAGCAATAAGCAGGAGGCCCATCATGCTTTGCCCACAATGCAACGCTCCGATGATTCGCAGATCTCATACTGGTCGTCAGACCCCGTATTTCACACTGAACTGCAGTCACTGCAAATTTGTAATTTTTTATCGCGGGCAGTTCAACAACGAAGACTGACAGCAGACACTCCCTGCCTTTGTTTGATTTTTAACGAACAGCTGCAGGTCGCTCCCTGACGGTTATATCCTAAGCATACGGTAAAATCAAGCAGTCGCGCAATTGAATCTCAAAATTCAAACGGGCGCCGTTCTAACGTGCTGCAGACTTATTGTGTGAAACCAGCGTATATGCTAGAATGCCATCGATTTTCCATCATTTAAAACTGGAGACTTTATGGCAAAGTCATCTGACGCAGTTCGACCTCTTGATATTTTCTACCTGATCGTTGGCGCAATTCTTCTGGCGCTCAGCATGACTGCCTTCACCGTTCCCAATAAAATTGCTCCGGGCGGAGTTTCAGGTATCGCTACCATTCTGTATTTTGTTGCCGGAATGCCGGTAGGCATCACAATTCTGCTGTGCAACATACTGCTGATTGCCATGCAGGCAAAAATTATCGGGCGCGGCTCTGCCTGGAAAACCCTCTTCTCGATCATCGTAAATTCGGCCGTAATTGAATTGATGATGAATGTTTTTCCGGTGGCACCGATGACCACCAACCCAATACTCGCAGGCCTCTACGGAGGCATACTTTCGGGATTGGGAGTAGGCATAACCTTTAAAGCCGGCGGCACCAGCGGCGGCATGGATATTGTCAGCCAGATTTTGAATTACAGATACCGCATTCCCATAGGTGAAGTCACTCTGATCTCAAACATCATCGTCACTTCGCTTGCCGGCCTCACCTTCGGCGTAGAACTGGCACTGTATGGCTTGATAATGGTTTTCTTCACCAGCAAGGTTATCGACATTGTCCTCGAAGGCATGTCAGTCTTCAGAACCGTCATGATAATCTCGAAGCACGCTGATGTTCTAAGCTGGGCAATCATCGAAGAACTGCACCGCGGGGTCACCAACCTTGAGGGTATCGGCATGTATTCAGGGAAACCTGTCGGCGTATTACTGACTGCGATACGCCGTGGCGAATTACCTGCCTTGAGACGCATCATTTATGAACAGGATCCAAAAGCGTTCGTCATTATCGGCGATGCCCGCCAGGTTATCGGTCATGGTTTCATCAAACTTGAAGACGAGGTCAGATTCGTAAAAGTCAAGGACGATGAATGACTGCGATCTATATCATTGCCGACATTGAAGGTTCCAGCGGCTGTAACGAACGCACAGACGCGCAACTTTTCAATGACGGCTGGGTTCGCGCCTGCGTTGCATTGTCGCACGACATAAACGCCATCGGTAAATCCTTACTCGCAGCCGGTGTCGAAAGGGTGCGTGTCAAAGATTTTCACCGAACCGGTTACAATATTTTCGGGGAACTGCTCGACGAAAAAATAGAGATCGACCAGGGCTACAACGCCTCGCCAATACCCGGCATAGGCAAAGCGTGCGGCTTTGAACTGCTATACATGACCGGCATGCACGCTGCATCCGGTTCAGAAGGCTTTATCCCACACACATTGACATCCAAATTTGCAACCATTCTTGTGAATGGTCGACACCTCACCGAAGCCGAGCTTTTTGCGTCATCAGTCGCGAAAACCGGTCTTGTTCCGGCTTTTTTTTCCGGGTGCGAAATTGCCTGCAGACAGGCTCATACAGCAATAAGCGGCCTGCAGACATTTACGATAAACAAACCTCTATCGGAACCCGCCGAAACAATTCGTGCCAATCTCGCCGCCGCAGCCGTAAAAGCCATTAGTGCAGGCAACAGGCAGCCATTCACCCCTTCCGGCCCGTTCGCAGTGGTCATAAAAATGCGAGACGGAAACCAGGCAGCCGAAAAACTGCGTAAAACCTGGGGCCTGGATGGCAGCTACGACGAATTGCTTTTCGACAGCCCCGACATGGAATCTCTGTACTGGCAGCTCATTCGCATCGCTTATCTTAACCCATTCGCCGAAAGACACCTGAACTCAGCGTTGACTATTGCCAATATAAGCGGGCGCCTGGCTCACTTATGGGCCAGGCGCCGGGCAAAAAGTCTTAAATTGCTTTAAAATCTCAGCAGTCAACCCTCATGAAAAGTGAAGTCAATGCAGATGGTTGCAGCCAGACTGATCAGATTCATTGAAGAATCGCTATGAATATCGACTTCGTAGTCATCCGCCGTAGTCAATAATTCGCGGGCGAGTCCGCCGTAAAGATGCCTTACAGTTGCAATGGCGTTGCCGTTGTTGTCCCTGAACTGGAACAACCTGAACTTCCAGCAGCCTTCAATAACTCCAAGTCGCTGTCCATTGCCATCTTCCACGACCATGCTTGGTCTGAAAAGCGAAAGCTGATTTTTTATAACACACAGAACCTTGCCATCAGCGGCGGTTACCGTAAAAGAAGCGGGCAAAATCGATGCGGGCTTGCTTATTTTAAGAATTTCGGCCCCTTCGACGTTTTTCATAACCAGAGTGGCAGGCAAAAAAGCTTTGTCAAGAAAAGCCCTGGCAATGATCTGAGATAATTCGGCCTGTTCTTCGACAGCAGCGATACCGTGGTCGTTTTCGGGGTCAACGATAAGATAGTATTCGCCAACATTTGTAGCTCCTACAAGCTCTCTGACGAAATACTTCTTTTTCATAACAATCGAGGCCATCAGTTCAACACCCCCTGTCACCAGACTTTAATAGAAGTCGAAGCCGACCATTCAAGAGGCTCTACACCCATACGGGTAGCTGTATCGAGAAGGTCGCCGTAGACATCGGTCGAAACAGCAGCCTTGATTTTTGCCACTTCGGGAATCTCACCGGCCTGCAAACCAACTCCGGCAAATTTTTGGCGCCAGGCGTCTTTTTTCGCTTTGTCTTCGGTCCCCTGCCAGGCTGCTCTGATAAGATACCATGAAAGCTGAAAATCATCTAGAGCAGCGCGTTCTTCATCATTAAAAGAAGCAAAGCCTGCTTTTACACGCACTTTTATGGCATCATTAGTCTTTTCATCAGGCCATATCGGGTTTTCAGGCTGCGCAATAAATGCCAGATATTCTGCCAAAGCCTCGACGGACTGGTTGGTGACATTATAATCGGCCTGGTCAACGACCAGTTTGAAGCTTTCATTCTGCAGACGGGCATACTGCTGAGCAGCAGAATCATCGGTAAGCCCAGAAGCGCTGGCCTGAAAATCTTTCTCGAGATCTCTGCGGATCGACTCCTGATCTTCTTCTTCAAGCTGCGACAATGAATCGACAAGTTCCACGACCATCAGAAAATTTTCACGATCTTCCCTGTCCATGTCGGCATATTCTTTTTTAACTGCTTCCAGAAAGTTGCCCTTCTGAGAAACTGTCATTCTGGTACCGAGAACAAACTCAAGAACTCTTATATGACAGTCGAAAGCATAACCGGTAAGCGATGGGTCGCCGGCAACGATAACTTCATCGTTGAGACCAATGTTGATGTCGGCGGCACCGGCAAAACTAACCAAAAACAAAAAGGCCACGAATAAAAACACCACAGATTTTTTTTTCATAAATCCCCCCTTAATTGAAGGTCATAACAGCGCCATAATATAGACTAATCAACTTTTGGTCAACACCGATCGTCGAAGCGGGTGCCGCATTCACCACAGAATGTGTCGCCCGGTTCTCTGGGAAACCCGCATTTGCCGCAAAATGACTCTGCAGGGGTAACAACTGCCGACGGGCGTGTTTCTGCTTCTTCAGTCTGGGCCGGCAGCCCGCTCGCCTGATCATTCGCACGAGCCCAGCGCAACTCTTCGCCTTTTTTTTTCAGATCATCGTTTAATGGGGCCATCGGTTTGAGAATAAAACGATAAAACAGATATACCGCCTCAAAAAAAAACAGTATGAATATCACTGAAATAATATTGACCGTTTCAGGGCTTATCGGGAAAAACACCAGCATTGGCAGAGATTTAATTTTCATGGATAAAACCTTTTTCAAATTGTTTAAACATGTTACTGTATCCGTCGTTAAAAAAAATGCACACATACGTACTAACACATAAGAGCTTTTCAAAGTACACTGGCAAAATAAGATGGAACCACAAGCCACAATAACAAACACGAACTTGCCGGATTCATTTTTTTCTTTGCTCGCCCAGATATGTCGGGGCTTTTTCCGTAACTTCGGCAGAAATCTGTTAAAAGCACTGACTGCAACTGCCATAGCTATTCTTCTACCAGAATTTCTCGCCTGGATTGAAAGTCTCGATCTGATCGACAGCCGCATTATGTCTTTTCTGTATGAATTCGCTATTTCGCCACAAAATCTGTTGCGCGGCTGCCTGTTCTCTTCAATGTTCATTCTCACCGGCATTTCTCTGATCGAAAAATTCTGGGTAAACGGTCTTGTTAAAAGCGTCGGCCGTTTTTTGCGCGGTGCCGCCGGCTGGTTGAACATTATCAGAAATACCCGAACCACAGCTTTTACATGGGGAATCGCAATCGGGTTCTGTCTCGGCTGGCCGCTCGAAAACACCATACTGAGCCTGACTCTGTTTTCGGCGACCTTTATAGCCGGGGTAATACCAGAAAACAGCGGCCTCATTTATTTCGCACGCTTTTTCTGGAATCGGTTTCTCGAATCGTGCAATCTAAATACCACACTGAAACCTGCAGATGAATTTATGCGCGGCATCTCCCCCGGAATTCTTGTCGGCATCGGCTACAAAACACAAAATGCTGACGCTCAACTGTTTGCCGGTTTTGCAGGGGCTGTTTTTCTGCTCTGGCTTATCGCTTTTTTCAGACAGAAAAGAGGTACAGCGCATGCTTCATAAATTGCGCAAGCCCCTGCTTACAATCGTATTTTTACTGTTGGCCGCCGTTATTGCGGCTCAGCCCGAAAAAATCGACCGCCTCAGTGATTTTTCTCATTATCGTGACGGCATTTATGAAATTCTTAAATTTAAGACAGTTGCACTCGGAACAATACAACGACAGTTCACCGGCCCGGGCCAACCGGTAAAAGAGATCCCGATGCCCAGAGAAAACGTTTACAGTGTCGGGTTTCGCTACAGCGCAGAACCAGACTCTCTTTATTTTATGCAGCCTTCCTACTGGAGCCACAAGCCTCACGTCCGCAAAATGCTCGAAAGCCTTGGCGGCAATGTTCAATCTGGCACCAATGAGAAAAACAGACCAATTTACACCAGATATCACATGATCGGAGTTTCGCTGCATAACTACGAACTACTTCAGAATCCGGGCTTCAGCGCAACACAGGTCAGGGGCAAAACTAAAATCAATAACTGGAAAATTCCAGCCATCTCCAGCCCGGATCAGGTGCAGATCGTCGTCTACATGGACCCCCACGATGCCGCAGAAGGAAAAAACGTGGTTACGGCAACAGTTGGCTTTCCGCAACCCGGAGACGAAAATAAAATGGCCGACAGTGGGGCCTACAACGACAAAGCCATTCCGGCCACCATAGTTTTTGCATTGATGTTTCTGGCTCTGGGGTTGTCAGGAGCAGCTTCAACGACAGCCACTCCAACGGGAACAGGAAACGGGAATGCCGATTCTTCAACAGACCCGAACGACAACTCAAAAGACACCACAGGCAATGCCCCCGAAACGGCAACCTGGGAAGAAAAACTCGAAGAATATCAGCCTGAGCCTCTGCCACTCCAGATTCGCCTTAATCGCAGCTCAGTGGTGATAATCGAGGGCTCTTCCATGCACCCGCCAGTCAATGCAACGATTTCGGGCGGCGAAAGCGAAAACTGGTCTTTCTCTGTCACTCCGATCGATGGTCTGGAAAAAGCGGTCGCCGCATGCAGCTGCTCCGCGACCGGCAACAACTCATGCAGCATTGCCATCACGGCCGGTCATGTGGCCGAGGAAGCCGGGCGCAGCACCTGCTCTGAGGTGAGAGTTTCA
This sequence comes from Candidatus Rifleibacteriota bacterium, assembly GCA_029564115.1. The sequence continues at coordinate 49,243 of JAKQQP010000006.1, forward strand.
GCCAGAGGCAACAAATCTGCGACTCTGGTTGAAGCCAAACTGACGGTTATTGCCGCCAGAAAAGGGTTGATCCTGGCGTCTCCGACGCCTGTAAGAATTGCTGCCGACGGCGAAACAGAGTCAGAGATCTGCATTACAGCAATAACCGCCTTTGACGGCAAAATTTCAACCGACTTCGATCTGCTGCAGAAACTGCAGTTCTCAGACCAGATAGAAACGAGCTCAGAGCTTTCGGCCAAAGCTTTTTCGACAGCCAGGCCGGTATTCAGATCAGTCGGCACAGATGCTGGCTGGCGCAATCTGCGCGGTTTTGAAAAAGGAGAACCAGCCGAATACGTCTTCAAAGTGCGCACCAATATTCTTTTGCCCGGTCAGGGCGAGAGCTACCTTGGCACAGTTCGGCTCAGCGATGCCACCGGGCAGCACAGCCTCGCCATTCCCCTGCTGCTCGACGTCGACCTGATGCAGAATGAAAGCCGAGCCTGGGAAATAGAGCTTGAGCGCTGTCGCCAGATTATCAAACGTCTACCCTTGCAGCACCAGCAGCGACTCAACGCCATGGTCGATGCCAGAGCGAAGTTTATGGGTGCCAAGGGTCTGCACAAGCTCAGACACGAAATCTGGAAAGCCGGGCAGGCTCTATGGGAAGCGGAAGGACTGTCGGGTTACGAGAGCGTCGAGCGATGGTCGCATTTCATCGAAGGCTTTCTCAATTTTGCCCAGTGGTCGGGACGCATGGCCACAGATATACTGATCGCCAACAAATTTAAAATTGGCATATTTGCGGCGATGGCCGCCGGCGAACTTTACGATCTCACCGTTTCTTGTATTCAGGCTTATCGCGACGACAAAAGTTTTGAAGAATGGTTCGAAGACTCTTTCTGGAAAGAAATACGCGATATGTTCGTCGATATGGGCGCCGCTGCGCTCGACCCCGAAATGTTCGTGAAAAAATTTTCCAATAACAAAAAAGTTGTCGCTGTTGCCTGGTCAGTTCAGTTTGCCTACCATTTCATCAGTAACTTAACCATCCGCAAAATGGCAGTGGTAGACGCGGCAAAGCAGGCAGCACTGAGCGTGTCCATCGCTATGGGGTTGAAATATATCTGCAAAAAAATCGTTCAAAAGAATGAAGGTAACAAGTCGGTTGAAAACGACAAAGTCGCCGTGCAGACCGAAAATCTTGACGATGCGGCACAAACAGGCTGGCAGGATGCACAGCAGAAAGTCGCGGATTTTGAAAACGCCTGCAAAACAGGTGATAAAGCCACCATCAGAGATAAAATGCTCGACATCCAGTCTGACAAATTCGCACTCAAAGAAATCAACAAATGGTCTGACGAACTAAAACTTGCTTACAACAAAGAAATGAGCAAAATGTATGCGACAATCGACCAGCGTGTTAAGAAAAAAATCATTCAGGATCTCAAGTCTCAGGGCATTGAAGTTTCGAGTGGCGATATCAAAATGACCAACGCAACCAACGCGGTAAACAAAGTTAAAGTCGGCTCAGACAGAGACATTTCTGTCGAATACGTTTTGACCGACAAGTCCGGCAAAACTGTCAAGGTTGAATACCCCAAAGAGAAGCTCAAAGACGTCTATGGCCGCGAATTCTATCGGGCTGTGGGCCACAAAAAGGCCGGGCAGATCATGCCTGACGATCTCATGGATAAATACGACCAGTATTGTCTCGACAGCGGCGATGCAGAAGCCTACGGGACCAGGCGAATGAACTTTATCAAAGGCCAGAGCGAAAATCTCGATTTTGCCAGGGCTTTGAATAAAAACGGCCTGCCGGAAAAATTCGAAGATGGTGCCCAGATCGGTATGACCGCATCTTACAAAGCCAAACACTGGTTCAACAAGGCCAGTGACGCCATCAAAAATGGCAAAGCAGTAGAAAGCGAGTCTTTCAAAATGGAGGGTATGAGCCAGCTGGTCAAACAGTATAAAAACCTGTATAAAGACCGTTCCGATCTTCTTGCCGGCATGGGAAAACGCCAGGCGGACGACTCGGCAATGCGAAAAATGATCGAGATGATGGAGAAAGCGGTAAACCTTGAAAAGTCACCAGCCTACGTTGAAAAACTGGTAAAGGATAATGGTTTCGTTTCATTGAACGCTTTTGCCGATGCTTTCGGCGACAAACTCTCTTCAATGAACTCGATGATGTAAACATGAACTTCAAAGAAGCAAAAAAAACTTTCGAATTACTGAAAATGGCCTATGTAACAGGCGCCATAAGCCGTGATGAGCTGTGCCGCAAAGTCGATACCGAACTCGAAGTCACCGGCAAAGACGCAAGTCGCTGGAAAATAGACGAAGACAGTGGTCTGTGGCTTCGATTCGACGAAGGTGCCGGGGCATGGCGCGAAGATCAGCCCGAACCAACCGCCCCCACCAAGCCGCCCCCAGAAAGCTTTTCGATCAAAATTACCTCGCCCGAAATTAGTGCGGTGCCCACAGATGTTTACAATGACTGGGCAAAGCAGCATGGCAGCTCAAAACTTTGCCAAAAATGTGGCAGAGCGCTCAAACCCGAAAACAAGTTCTGCACAGGATGTGGCGAAAAAAGAAGCGAGCAATAGCCGACAAATAATGGTATTTTATTTGCCGGGCATGGCTGCCTGCAGTAATTCTTCGTGCAATAGAGAGGTTTGAATATGACGCTCAAAACTCAGTTCAAGGTTGATACCCAGATACAAAAAGAAATAGAAGATCTGGTCACCGACCTCAGATCAACTTTGATCACCAAACGCCTCAAGGCTGTCAAAGCCCTTGGCAGGCTGAAAACTCCAGTTGCCGTCGAACCCTTGACCTCTACTATGAATGACCGCTCACGCGAAGTCCGCTGCGCCGCCATTGAAGCCCTGGCCCTCATAAACCCGGCCAACCTGCCCGACCTGCTTCAGCCAATGATTCGCGATAAATCAGCTGACGTACGCCTGAGAGTGGCGCACGCTCTCGGCATCTGCGATACTACAGAATCTATTGACGGGCTGATGACACTGATACGCGACAATCGTGACGACGTAGCCAATATGGCGGCACGAAGTCTGGCACGCCATCCACGCGCAAGCCTGGCCCGACTGATCAGGCAATTCGCCGACAAGTCATGGAAAATACGTTCGCGGTCTGCCATGGCTGTTTCCCGCATGGGAAAAGGGGCTGCCGATGCCCTGAGATCTGCCGTGGAAGACAATGACGCCAACGTCAGGTTCTGGGCCGCAATATGCCTGGGTCACCTGCGTGATCGCAGCCATAACAAAGTTCTTCTCGAAAAATTACAGGACAGGGACATAGGCGTCAGAATAGCCGCCTTGCGTGCCCTGAGAGAAATTGGTGACCCCAATGTGGCCGCCAAGCTTTTCGAAGCTCTTTCGCAACCATCAGAAATGATCAGAGACCTGATCTACGAGATTTTGAAAGATTTCGGAACCCACTCGATACCCTACCTGATGGATTCCCTCTCGAGCGAATACTGGATGGGCCGCGCGCTGGCGGCACAGGCGCTCACCGACATGGGCAGTGAAGCCGTGTTTCCGCTTGTCTCGGCTCTCGAAAGCCAGGATAAAGAAAGGCGCTTCTGGGCAATCAAGATACTCGGCAAAATGCGCGAAAAAAGCGCTTACCCCGAAATCAGAAAATTTTTATCTGACCCTGACCCTGAAATACGCATGGCCGCTCTCGAAGCCATGAGTTTTTACCTCAACCCAGACTCTCTGCCAGGTATTATCGAGCGCTTTCTCGACCCGGCCTGGGTAGTGCGCAAGCATGCCAGCCAGGCAATGGCAAAGTTCGGCGGCAAAGCCGTTCCTCATCTGCTTCGCGCTCTGAGTTCAGCAGAAGAAGACGTGCGCTACTGGTCGCTGCGCTCGATCGGTGAAATCAAGCCAAACGGCATTTACACCCATCTCGTCAGGCTTTTTAAAGATAAGTCCTGGACTATTCGCAAAACCACGTCCGACGTCCTCGGCAGTTACGGTGAAGACGCCCTGATGGAACTGTCGGCTCTGGCAACCGACACCTCAGATTCAGAAACCAGATACTGGGTATTGCGTGCTCTTGGTAAAATCAAGTCAGGCATTTCGCTGCCGTTGCTTTTTAAAGCTCTCGAAGACGCTTCCGAGTCGATCCGTGACGCTGCCCAGAAAGCCCTGGCCAACTATGGCAACGAAGTTATCGACGACCTTTTCTCGCTTTTCAAGAGCGAAAAGCGCAGCCTTCTCGAAAGCGTCTGCAGCACTTTTCAGCGCATGAAACCCGAGGTCATCGTTCCCAGGCTCTGCAAAAACATCGGCAAATTCGACGAGCACGTCAACTACTGGGTACGCCGCACGCTGCTGGGATTCAAAGACATTGCCAGGCCTCTGATAATTCAGCTGCTTCAGAGCAAGTCAGAAGAAATCAGAAGACAGGCCATTCTACTGGTCGGTCAGATCGGCAATCCAGACGACAGCAACGCAATTCAACCGCATCTGAAAGACGAATACTGGCCGGCTCGCATCGCAGCAGCCGAAACTATGGGACTGCTCGGCGACGTTTCTTCGGTTACAGCTCTGACTGAAGCCCTTGAGGACGACGACGAAGATCTGGCTATGGCTGCAATAATCTCTCTCGGCAAAATAGGTGATGAACGGGCAGTACCGGGGCTCATCTCGACGCTGCAGCGCGAATCATGGTCTCTGAAGTTTCAGGCCATAAAAATTCTGGGGGAAATGAGGGTGAATCGAGCCTTTGTCGATCTAATGAAACTGCTCGACGAAGACAATCTCGATCTGAAAAACCATATCATCAGGGCGCTGGCCAGAATGACCCACCCGAGATGTTACGAGGAACTCAAAAAACGCTTCGACCGCGAAAAAGACAGCGAGACTCGTCTTGTTTACATTGAGTCGCTGGCTGGGCTGGGCAACCCCGAAATAATACCAGAATTTACGCGACTGGCTCAGCTCGACACCAGTCACGATGAGCGTCGGGCCGCGATCAGAGCCCTTGGAACGCTTCGCGCTGCCGGAGCCAGAACGGTTCTGATTCAGGCACTCAAAGAAAAAGATCCTGTCATCAGCCGCGAGGCCCTGAGCGCTCTTGAGATGATTCTGCCGCCTGAAGAATTTGTAAAAACCGAAAAAGCCATCGCCAACGCCCGCAAAAAGCAGGAAGCTTTTCAGAAAGCTTTCAACGAAGGAATGCGCCAGATGCGTCAGGGAGCCATGCGCGAGGCCGAAAGCTTTCTTAAAGAAGCAGTCAAAATCAACCCGAGAGCAGCATACGTCTATTCAGCCCTCGGCAATCTGTATTACAAAACAGGCAAACTCATCGATGCCACCAAAGCCTATGTCATGGCCACCAGCATCAGCCCCGAAGACATTACCCTGAAGCTGAACCTTGGCATGGTTTATTACCGGCGACGAGCCTATCGTGAGGCCGCTCAAGTTTTCTCAAAAGTAGCAAAATCGGCAGGACCGAAAAGCCAGCAGGGAATCTACGCCGCCAAAATGCTGGCACGCATCAAGGTTGAAGCCGAGCAAAACCCGCAGCTCAACAACAGAAGTGAATGAACCGTCATAAACTCCGCAGAGTGCCCAGATATCTTTTTGTAATCTGGCTGTTTCTGCTCATGACTGCGACAACCGCGACAGCTGTCACCAGATGCCCCGGTTGCTCCTTTCTCGTCGATTCAACCATTGTCGAATGCCCCAGGTGTCTCAGGTTGCTGGGCTGGCCATTCGTTCCACAACGTGCCCGCCGGGCAAAAGTGGTAGTAAGAACCGGTGCCGACGCCTTCATTAGACACCAGCATGCCAGAAACAGAGCCTGGCGTGATGACCGTAATGCCGGCGGCGACAACAGCGGAGAAATCGGCGTATGGGGCGGCCCCACGACCCTGAGATACCTTATAAAATTCGACATAGAACGGGCATTTGCTCTCGCCGGTGTGCCACTTCAAGATTTCAAGGTTAAAAGAGTATTTCTCAAGATTACCAGCATTGCTAATGACCATAACATCGATGTACCCGTCGTCATTCACCCTCTGACCCGCCCCTTTCTCGAAGGCAAAGCCGTGTTTCACAACCGCAGCAAAGACGACGAAGGCTGCACCTGGTATTATTCAGCGCCCATGCTGCCATGGCATAGCGAAGGCGGCGACTTCAACCGGGCTGTTGTCTGCAAGGGCATTATCTATGGAAACGGCCGCACGTCACTACTCGATATTACCGAGATTGTCAGACTGCGATTGCAAGAATTCGAAAAAAGCGGCAAGTGGCAGGATGCCGGCATGATAATCATGGCTGACCCACAAAAAGCCGTTAAATCCGGCTTTGTGACAATACACAGCTTTGAAAGTCGTGCCAATGACCAAAACGTATATTCCCCGGAACTATACTTTGAGTAGACCAGGCAATGAACTGCCACAGCCATATTTTTAAAATCGAAAATTAGCGTTTTAAATTATTCTGACCCTGATATAACCATACAATAGAACCTACTTTCCGTTTGAAACTGACATAGTCTATTTTCAGAAGGTCAGCAACCATATGCGGCAGAGCGACAAAAGCTTTGCAAATCTCAGCACCAGAAAGCGAATTTGCGCATTTTTCAGTGAGTTGCGACGGGTTGCAACGTAGCGACGACGTTGCAGGCAACACTCAAAAACTTCCCTCGAGGCAGCAAAATCAGCACCAACACAGCATTCTAAAAGTTGGCACGCTGTTTGCAATTATTATGGCGTAACGAATTCAAACTACCTTATAAACTCACAGGAGGAATTAAATATGACTATCTGGAACTTCTTGAAAGAAATGGATCAGCTGCAGTCGCAACTGGGCGAACTCGCCAGACTCAATTCGGTCGGCGGCTGGCCGCGCATGGCTTTTCTGCCGGGTGTTTCTGCAAGACATTTCCCAATGATGAATATTTCTTCCGACGACCAGAATATCGTCGTAGAAGCCCTGGCCCCCGGCCTCGATACCGAAAGCCTGAAAGTATCGGCTATGCGCGACAAGCTCACCATCAGTGGTGAAAAAGCCAGAATCAAAGCTGACAGGGATAAATTTCATCGCAGCGAGCGCTCTGCCGGCAAATTTACCAGAACCGTCGAACTGCCCACTCCAATTGATCCCGACAGGGTTCAGGCAGAGTACACCAACGGCATTCTCAAGATCACCCTTCCCAAAGTTGAAGAAGCCAAACCCCGTCAGATCGAAATCAAACTTGACTGAGCCAACCGCTACATATGAAAGGAGAGATTACCATGGCTGAAAAAACTATTCCCGCAAACCAGAACAATGAATCCCAGATCGTTAAACGCGAAGTAACCCGGCATCCAGAGGCTTTTGTGACGCCGCTCACCGATATTTACGAAGAAGAAAACGGCCTGCACGTAGTCGTCGACCTGCCCGGAGTCGAAAAAACCGGCCTGAAGCTTTCGGTCGAAAAAGACATTCTCACCATCGAAGGGCATGTCGATGCCAGCAACAACGATACCAACTATCTGATCCGTGAATTTGAGCCTTCAAACTACTTCAGACAGTTCGAACTCAGCGAAAGCGTCGATCAGGAAAAAATTGATGCCGAGCTCAAAAATGGCGTACTCTCGATCTTTCTGCCTCGCGCCGAAGCCCTCAAACCGAGAACCATCGATGTAAAAATCAACTGACATATCGCTGTTTAAGCCTCTTTAAAAAATGGGGCTGTCTCACACAATACTGATGAGACAGCCCCATTTGTTTATTCTGGTTTCCGGCCTGTTTTTCACGATTTATTTTACACCGTAATTTGTCCTTGACAAAGGATTGAGCTTTGAACACATTCTCGGGCTGTAAAATCTATACGTGTTTTCCGGAGGGAATTATGCGCTTGACAATCAGGAATGTGGTCAAAGGTGTGGCGGCAGCCGGCTTGTGTGCTTTGCTGATCAGCCAGGTAAACCCCGCCCAGGCGGTTCTCGAAGGAACGAACCGTGAACAGATGGAATATCTCGACTTCTCTGAAACCATGATTCGCGACGGACTTTATGCCAAAACCGGCCGGGCGGTTTTTGACCGCGACAAGAGGCGCTTTGTGCGCGGCATCAAAGAACACAACGCCCCGCGCATCTACGAGCCAGACGTCTACACCTGGGAACTGGCAATGGCGAAGCACCGCAAAAAACTCGCAGCCATGGCACCACCCGAACAGCCTCCCGTCGGCCTGGTCACCCCGATGCCCATGAGCCCCGACAGTGTTCTGCCCGCCAGCCCGGTACCACTCACTCTGACGCCAATAGGGCCACAGGCGGTAATTGAAGGGACAATGCCGCTGCCGGCCGACGCACAAAACCGAATGAACCAGATGGTTTACCGCGCCAGAGCCCGTGGTCTGCATTCAGGCAGCGAATTGCGGGCTGAAGAAATCAAACAACGTCTCTTAAACCACCTGAACTCGCTCGGCGCCGAGCACAGCGCTCCGTCGATACCGGCTCTCATGCCGGCATTACAAAACCTGCCTCGTGGCACCAGAGGCGACTCGTGCGACACTGAATTTTAAAACAAGAAAATGCCCTGATTGTTTTAAGCAACCAGGGCAT
>JAKQQP010000013.1 GCA_029564115.1 Candidatus Rifleibacteriota bacterium
GGCAGCTTCAACTGCTGCGTTCAAAGACAGCAGATTCGTCTGAAATGCAATATCGTCGATTACTTTGAGGATTTTGGTGATTTCGTGGCTTGACGACTTGATTTCGTGCATGGCTGCCGACATTTCTGACATTCTTTCTGAGCCCCGTCCAGCGGCAGAACTGGCTTCGGTAGCCAGTTGGTTTGCCTTGCTGGCGTCAGAGGCGTTGGTGCGTGCCTGCTGGTCTATTTCTGAAAGAGAGGAGCTGATTTCTTCAAGACATGCGGCTGATTCGGTAGTGCCCTGGGCAAGTGATTGCGAAACGTCAGATATCTGCTCCGAGTTGGCGCCAACCTGTATGGCGGCACTGTTGACACTTACCAGCATATTGTTCATGCTTGCCATCATTTTTTTCAGGGTGATGCTGAATTTATCTTCATCTGAACGAACCGGAACATCGAGACTCCAGTCACCAGCCGCGACCTGCTCGACAATTGCTGTCTGAGCCCTCTGCGAATCGATAAGACTCTGAACCGATTTTGCCAGCTGCCCGATTTCGTCGGCGCGTGATAAATACTCGTCAGGCGCATTGCGGTTGATGATGCCTTTCATGGCGACCACTTCAAGCAGGTCGACCCCGGCTTTGACCGGGAGGGTAATGCCTCTGGCAATGATTACCGCTATCAGAGCGGTGATCAGCAGCACAATAATCGCCGGAAAAATCAGAGTCGCGAGCTTGCCGTAAATCTGGTTCTCGTAAATATTGACCATTATTGCCCAGGGAGTCTGGGTTGTGCCTATCCTTACCGGTGCAAATTCTTTGAGAATATTGGCCTGTCTTTCTTTGTCGAACTCGGTTTCGCGGTAGACTTCGCCGGCTCCGATTGCTTTCAGGGCTTTTATCCTCAATTCCTTGTTACCATACTGCGTAAAGCTGGTGCCAACACGCTCCGGGCTCTTAAGAGAATTGGTAATGATGCCGCCATTCGACAGCATGACCGACCACCGGGCATTGTATGGCTTTATCTTTTCG
>JAKQQP010000018.1 GCA_029564115.1 Candidatus Rifleibacteriota bacterium
CATCGCGTCTTTCTGACCACCGACACTCAGTTCGCACCTTACCAGATGCGCAAATTCTACGATCAGGCCGATCTGATTCTGCATGACTGTGAAACTGCACCGTTCAAATCTGGGGTTCACGCCCATTACGATGACCTCAACGGCCTGCCCGAAAAGACCAAGGCGAAAATGTGGCTCTACCATTACCAGCCAAAGCCGCCGCAGGACTCGATTAAAGACGGTTTTCTCGGCTTCGTGAAAAAAGCTCAGATACTGGTGATCGAAAAGAAAGAGACTGAATCAGGTAATAAGCCCGCCGAAGCTCAGGCTGCTTAAACATAATTGTCGCATTGCCCTCAGCACCGTGGCCCCAGTGTGGTCGCGGTGCTTTTTTTGCGTGGTATTTTACTGCTATCCTGCGTCACTATCTGGACAGATGGCCTGGTAATTAATATGATTGTACAGATAAGGAATAACAAAATATGAAAAATAACCGTCTGTCAGTAGTGATTTGTCTGCTTCTGATCTTTTCGTCGGTTCAGCTGTGGGCCGGTTCGCTCGATTCTGCTTATCAGAGCTATGTCTCTGCCTATAAAAAATATCAGAACGCTGTTTCGGCCAACCTCAGCAAATCCGAAATCGACGCGGCTCTCTCTGAATATCGCAGTGCCAGATCTGCTTACGAAGCTTTTCTCAATAAAAGTTCAGCTGCAGATACGTCTGATCAGGGGTCAGACAGTCAGATTTCTGACCTGGATTCCCTGTCTACAGCCGTCGATGATTCTGAAGAGGCTGGCAGGTCCGATTCTGAAAGAAGCATGGCGACACTCATTGCTGCTTTGCCAGCAGAGATCAAGCCTCTGGTAGAGACCCTTAAGCGCACCAGCTCAAAGACAGAAGTCACCCAAATCGTGGCCACCATCGAGAAGTATCTTGAAGCAAGGCCGCAGTCGAATCACAGAGCTCTTCTACAGTATGAAATGGCTTCGGCGCTCGACCGCCTGGCCATTGATGCGAAAAAAGCCGAACAGTTGTTCACCGAAGTCAGCAAAAATTCTGCCGACAAAAAGGTTGCCGGCTGGGGCGGTCTGGCCCTCAAATACCTTAAGGCAAAGCAATATAAAGCACAGTGGAGCCAGGTGATGGCCGGCAAGTTTGCCGAGATGACCAACGCTTTCAAGAGCTATAACAGTTCGAGCTGGCTGGCTTTTCCGGTTAAGGCGGTCAGAGGCACGGTTTATCTGGCAAAATCCGTTTCATACATAAATACCCAGAATAAACACGAAGATTTTCTGCTGGCATTTGAATCGGCTCAGGCGCCGTTTGTGAGCAATGTTGAGACGGTTTTTGCACAGTATCAGGCTTCGAGAAGCGAGCCTGAGAATAGCGCCAGAATAAGACTAATCTACAACAACTATCAGTCATGGTATGCGCGCTGGAAAATCATGAGCGAAGCCCGCCAGAGCCTTGATATTCAGTATTTCATTATCGAAAACGACGCCTTCGGGCTTGGTCTGCTCGGAATGGTTCTCAAAAAAGCCAGAGAAGGCGTAAATATCAGATTGATGGTCGATGTGCGCGGTTCAAACAAGCTCAGTCTGAAGGTAATGGCAAAAGGCTACCTTGAAGAACTTGCAAAGCTTCCCAATGTTAAAGTAAAGGTCTATAACCCGTTTCAGGCGAGTCTGATCGGCGCTATAACCGATCTTCGCCGCGTTATTTCAAGCAACCACGACAAGATTCTTATTGCCGACGGTCGGTATGCGATTATTGGCGGCCGTAACATTGCAGACGAATACCTCGTCGATGCGATCGATGACGCAAAAGCCTGGCGCGACACCGATGTGCTGATTGACAGTGAAACCGTTGCATCACAGCTGCAGACTGCCTTCGAAGAAGAGTTCAACATTCTTAAGGCTTTTGAAATCGGCAAATCGCTGCTTGGCATGACCGGGTATCGAACTCTACAGATGGAAATCGGCTATGCCGCCATGGATGCAGCGCTGAACCTGCGTGGCCCTATTCAGGTGACAAAGCGATTCAGCAGTGAGGCCGTAATCGTTAAAAAGCTTAACGAGCAGTTGAGTGCCTATAAGAATATGACAGGCTTTGCTGATTTTGATCTGTCTGAAAATTCACACCGCTGCCCGGTGCATATTCTCGATAGCAACTCGATTTCTGGGCCCCGCAACGACATAACCGAGAATATCGTCAGATACATCGACGGCAGCCGCCGCGAGATAATTATTCAGAACCCTTACGTCGTTCTCACCCCCAGGGCTGAAGCGGCTCTGAAGCGTGCCGCCCGCCGAAAGGTGCCGATTCTGGTTCATACCAACAGCCCGCAGACTTCAGACAGCTTCCCCACCGAAGCGATGCTTTATCGCGACTGGCGGAGCATTCTGCGCGATATGCCGACGATGCGCATCTTCGCCAGGGTGAACGAAGGGCAGCTGCATGGCAAAAACTTCGTTTTCGATCGCAAAATCGGGGTAGTCGGCACTTATAACTTTGATTTTCTCAGCGAAAAGGTGAATTCTGAGGTGGTGGCGGCCGTTAAATCGCGGGAATTCGCCACCGAACTGCGCAATGAAGTGGTTTTCGATATCGGCAAATCTGTCGAGTATCATCTCGCTACCGCTGATAAGGCTGAATTCGGCCCGGGTAACGTCGAGAATCCCCAGAAAATGTGGTTGATCAAGTTTCTTTCAAAGATGGGCTGGTTGAAACCCCTTTTCTAAAAGTAACTTCGTGGGCCAAAAAAAGCG
>JAKQQP010000034.1 GCA_029564115.1 Candidatus Rifleibacteriota bacterium
GGCAGCTACAAGCTTTCTCTTGGCCGCGGTTCGCCCAACTTTATCGAGAAAGACGACGTTCTCTTCAGCATGCTCGACAACGGCGTCGCCGCACCGCCGGTCAGTCTGATATTCATGGAGCCCAAACCTATTCCTTCTTCGACCTACCAAATCAGCGGTCTGATAAAAACAGCCAAAACCGGTCTGCCGCTTTCAAATTCGCGGGTAATACTGCAGATAGCCGGAACCAACTTAACCGAGACCAGCACAACAACAGCAGAAGGCAAGTTCTACTTTTTTAATCGTTCGCCTGGCTTCTACGAAATTGAAGTGGTAGCGACAGAAAAATATCGCACCGCTAAATCTTACGTTCAAATTCTGCCGGATGGCAAACTTTCACCGGAAGTAGTCGAAATTCTGGTTGAAGAATTTGTCGATGACGACCCAAGCAAACGAACCGCCGTCATAGGCACCGCCAAAAATCGCGCCAAACCTGAAGAATCAATTCCCTTCACCCTGGTTGAACTCTGGCAGGGAAGCGAACTGCTTCAGGTGCAACAAACTACCGCTGACGGTGGCTACATCTTTGATGGGCTGATACCCGGCCAATATCGCCTGACTTTTGCCAGAGGCTCTGACCAGTTTAAATTCAGAGACGACGTAGTGTTCGATATTCTTATTACCGGCGTTATTGCGCCGCCCATGAACCTGGTTTTTCTCGATCCGAAGGAGGTCGATGTAAGATATTCAGTGACCGGCAAAGTCGTTCTGGGCACGACAAACGAACCTCTCACCGGCATAAAAGTCGAAGTATGGAAAAACGCAATCAGTGGTCAACCGCTTAAAACCACTTACACAACCGGGGAAGGACGCTTCAATTTTACCAACCTCGACGCCGGTCTTTACTTCACCAGAGTCGGCGCGGATCAGAATGTTTATCGCGTCAGAGACGATTACATAATTCAGATTACCGATACCGGGGTCATATCGCCAGATGAAGCGCTGATCAAACTGTCTAAAGATCTCAGCGAAGTTCAGGCCTTCATGGATCTGAAAGGCTATATTCGCGATGCCTTCACCGGTGCACCTCTCGAATACGTCACCATCAACCTGAAGGGTTACGGCAACGTGCTGACCGATCGCATGGGCTATTACTTCTTCAAAGACATTCCGGTCGGCGTATACGACATGGAACTCAGCAAACCGGGTTTCAGTTCGTTGTCGATCAGCATTCAGGTTCTCAAAGAAGCTGACAGCGACAATCTTATCACGCTGCCCGGCACACTCGACTACTACATGATCTACAATCAGGAAAGCAACAAAGGTTCAATTGCCGGTCGCGCCGTTAACCCGGACGATGGTACTCCGCTGCCTGACAAGATGGTCAGAGTCTACAGAATGGCCGAGGTCACCAAAGAGAAAATTCTTCTCGACCCATTGGGCAACCAGTATACAATCTCAGAAACCCGCTGGGACATCATACCTGAACTGCTCGTCTCGACCAGAACAGGCTCGGGGCTCAGCGATTACGATGATACCGGCACCTTCAAGATCACTCATCTCGACCCGGGCTATTATCTCGTATACATCGGCGAAACCAACTCCAAGCCAATATTCAATACGGTTTCTTACCTCTACCCGGGCGAAATCTCCTGGACCGAAGAAGAACAAGTCATGCACGGCCTCAGACTCCATAGCTGGAGCCGTGTTCAGGTCACCGCCAATACCACGACCTATCTGAGCACCTACGATACGGAAAAA
>JAKQQP010000052.1 GCA_029564115.1 Candidatus Rifleibacteriota bacterium
AAAACGAAGTGATAATGCAACAAGAACACTGCATGGGATGTTTTTCGATAACCTTGCATTTCAATATAATACCACAGGCCTCCTGAAGGCTTCGCCTAAAGGCGAGGGGTTTCACCCATCCCAGATAGAGACTCTAAAAAACCGGCTAAAATAGCTAAAATTGTTATCACCAATGCACACTCTGGCGGCAACCGAGATCGCGCCGGGTTTGGCGACTGGCTCGAGAACCAGGAACCAGACATTGCCCTGGTCAGTGAATCTGTCGGCATGCACAAGTATCTGAGGCCGGCAGGCAGAGTATTCAATGCCGGCAACGAAACACGCGGCCAGCGCGAAGTGGTTGTGGTCGTGCGCGATGGCCTGCCCGTCACAAAACATGATTTCGGCAAAATATCACCAGACCTGGGCACAGGTATCGCCCATGACCGCTGGTGGGCCCGCACCCAGACAAAAGTGGCCGGCATAAAAACCCGAGTTTATTCGCTGCACCTGAACGCCGTCATCCAGGAAAAAACCGGCGAGCCCCGCGGCGAAAACCGCTGGCAGGTGACCCGCGACGGCCTTAGCCTTCTCGAAAAAATCTGGCAGCAGGACATTAAAGACGGCTGGGCGGTCATCATTGGCGGCGACCTCAACTGGAACGATTCCAGAACTAACGCCAGAACCCACAAAATGGCCCCCGGGAACATATTCAAACGCCTTGGCCTGAGCTGTGTCAACAAAGAATTGATGTGGCTGGCCTGGACCCCGCAAACCCACCGCTCGATCAAACGTCTGGTAGTGCCACCGACCAGCATACCTGGTCTCTTTGCCGGCGAACACCCAGCTCTGAAAATAGATCTGCAGGCACGCAGGGCGCCCGACAAATCTGAACCGCCTGACGCTGAAGAAGAAGAAAAGAACACTGACGACGAAGAAGCAGACGAAGATACGAACGAACCCGAACCCGACCCGTCAGAGCTTGAAGACGAAGATTTCGATGACAGCACACTTGATTCTGACACTGAAAACTCAGCAGAAGAATCTGTTGAAACCGAATCTGAGCTGCCTGAAACTCAGGCCGACGATATCGCAGAAGACACAGAAGACGGCGAAGAGCTCGAAGAGACCGCCGACTCAGAAGATGAAAGCGGTCTGGAACCCGAAAACCCCGAAAGCTCTCAGAACGACGATGAGCCTGAAGTTGAAACGGATACTGCAATCGTCGTCGAGCCAGAATCGGCCGTTGACGCCAATTCTGATCAGACGAAAGACAGCGAAATACCAACAGAACAGGTTGCCATCGAACGTATCAGAGAACTGGCAGGCATGCTTCAAGATTTCCTGCAAGGCCTCTTATCAGCCTTTGAAAGTCTGCTCAAATCATAAGTTTTCTTCTGATTGGATTTTTACCGACCGGTAAGTTATGCTTGAGACGGGCCGAAAAAGTGGCAATTTAAAAATTTCTGGCCACGCCGAATGCCCCGGGAGAGTCAGATGGCCGAATCTGCAACCGGCGACACCAGAACCGCTTCGCTGATTTTTGACCGGTTCGATGAGCTCTTTCGCGAAGAACTGGCGAAAATACCTGATCAGTTCAGAGAAGGGGTAGCTCAGTTCATCCTGGAAGAACGTGAACACCGCCACAGCAAATATATGCGCGGGCTTTACACTCTGGGGCATTATATGCCACGCGGGCATTTTGGCAACCCTGTGGTGGTGCTTTATTTTGGTTCGTTTGTCAGGGCTTTTCCCCATCACAAAATAGCCGACCTCAGACTAGAAATAGCCAGAACCATTACCCACGAGCTTCTGCACCACTGGGAGAACCGCTCCGGCATTGATTTGCTCGGCGACGAAGATCGTCGCCAGCTGGCAATCTGGAAAGAAAAAACCGGTTACAGAGACGGTTCAGAGGCCACAGGCAAAAACTATATCGAAGCAGCCCTGTTCATTTATCTCGTTTTCATTTTTGTCGCAGTGCTGGCCCGATGGATAATGCTTCTCGGCTGACGATCATGGTCACAGAAGGTTCCTGCCGAGGTTGAAATTTTCGAGTTCACCCTCTATACTGAAGCCACTTTGCGGCAACAAGCCGCCAGCTGGAGTCAGATATGCCCATAAAAAAAGAACTGCTCGAAATACTTGCCTGCCCGGCCTGCCGGGGTAAAATTGTTTATAACGAAGACCGGGACAGCCTCGATTGCACCGAATGCCATCGCATCTACCCGATTCGTGACGATATTCCGGTAATGCTGGTAGAAGAAGCCACGTTGCCTGAAGATTCACCAAAATCGGGCAAACGGTAAGCCAGATGCCACAAATTTTTGTAAACATTGCCTACCAGCGTATGACCGCTGACGGCTTCAACTTTCTCATCGACCGTGGCCTTTTTCCGGAATTTTATTTTTGCGGCGACACCATAGACAACATCGAACGTCAGACAATAAACGACATCAAAAGTCTGGTCACAACGCAGAATTTTGCTTCCACTCTTCATGCCCCTTTTTATGACTTAAATATCGGGGCTCGCGATCGCAGCATCAGAATAGCCAGTTTTGAGCGGCTTCTCTGGGCTGTCGAAACGGCAGCCATGCTCGGCTCGAAAATCGTCGTTATCCACCCGGGCTATGGCTCTGGTGATGTCGATATCGAACCATGGCTCGATCGCGCAGGATCGATCATCAAAAAACTCCTGGAGTATGCATCTGAGCGCAATATCAGACTGGCTTTCGAAAACATTTATGACAATCGCCCCGATTATCTGGTCAAACTTCTGCAGTTTGCCGGTTCGCCTGACGCAGGCATCTGCTTCGATGTCGGGCACTTCAATATTTTTTCGCAGGTACCAATGCAGGCCTGGCTCGACGCCCTCGGACCACACATTTTCGAATGTCATCTACACGACAACGACAAAAGCGGTGATCAGCATCGTGCCATTGGCGACGGCAACATCGACTTTCAGCCGCTCATAGAGTGGTATAATTCTATTGCGGCTGAGTCAGCACCGGTACTGACTCTTGAACAGCCCGACCGCAACCATGTGTTGAAGTCGATTTCCAGCATTCAGAGATGGAGCATTCCATAAAAACGGGTAAAAAAAAATACCGCCCCGAGGGGCGGTATTTTTTTTTGCAGTTATTTGCCGCTTTTAATCAAGCTGTTATAAAGATCGAGATTGGTTTTATAGTCGGCGTAAGCTGCCTTCGCCGCTGTGGCATCGCCCTTCTGAGTTGCTTCCATGTAGGTTTTGTAAGCAGCCAGGTAGTTGTTATAGGCAGTCTGTGAATCTTTAACAGTTGGAGATGCGGTTACCGGAGCCGCAGCTTTGGGTTCTTCTTTAACTTCTGCAACCGTTTCGTTGCCGGCATTCAGTTTGGCTATAAAATCTGCGGTCGCGGCACTTTCAGCGGCGGCGGCCGAGGGATCTATGTCGCTCTGTTTGAGAGAGACGGTTTTATTGCCAAAAAGTTTCTGAGCAGTGGTGACAGCGAGGCGGGCAATCAGGCCGCCGCCAAGAACACCTACGGCAAGCATCGGAAAACCCATGCCGAGACACAATGCGCCACCAGCTATTGCACCGGCCACGGTAGCAAAGTTAGCGACACTCGAAGTAGTCCAGTTGAGGACCTTTTTGCCGACGATGTAACCGCCAACGGCGCCAACAGCCATGCCAAGTGGGCCACCACCAACTGCCATACCGACCACGCCACCAAAAGCGCCGGCAGCGATAGCGCCGACGTTGACGAAAATCGATTTAGCGGCACCGGCAACTTTACCAAGCATCGAAGCATTCAGCTGGCCGACCGGAGCAACGGCAACCCACAGCGAAAAGAGCATTGAAACAAGAAGCATGGTAGACAGGCTTTGTTTCTGGTTATAAGTCATCGTCATCATATTGAGGTCCCTCCTGTGCAACACGAGAGCAGTTCGAGTCGAAATATGCTTAAATTATAAGAATCAACTGTTCAACCCGCAAGAGCTGTACACTCTTAATTTTCGTTTTTATGAATCAGAAAGTCTTCGATTTCTTTGAGTTTCAACACTGCTTCAGGAGTCATCAGGTCACGGTTAAACCTTGAAAGAGTCAGCTCGATACCATGATCCTGCAAGCCGAGAGTCCAGATGCCGCCTTCAAAAGTACCAAGACGCAAAACGTCTGCAGCTTTAACCAAAGCGTTGTCGATGCGCTTGACCATGCTGGCCGGCACTTTGCCCGGGGCAGTTCTGCTCTGATCTGAGTCTACGCCGATAACCATGAAGTTGCCACGTCGAGAAGCCTGAATAAGACCAAGCCCGCTTTTGCCGGCAGCGTGATAAATTACGTCAGCGCCCTCTTTGGCAATGTCGAGACCGACAGCATTCGCTTTTTCGGGCATATCGAAGGCTTCCGGGGTCGTGCCGAGATAGCGCGAGACCACCAGCGCTTCAGGCTTCACAAAACGAACGCCGTTTTTAAAACCGCGTTCAAAACTGGCAATTACCGGCGAATCCATGCCACCCAGAAAGCCAACTTTCTGTGTCTTGCTGATCATGGCAGCAAAAGCGCCGGCGTAGAACGAACCCTGCTCTTCGTCGAAGAGTATCGACAGAACGTTCGGAACGGTAACGACCGAGTCGAGCAGAACAAACCTGCTCTCCGGGAATTCCTGGGCGACGCGGCGCACAGCATCATTGGCAAATATGCCTACGGCACAGACGAGATCCATGTTGCGTTCACAGAAATAGCGCAATGCCGGTTCAATAGAGCTGATACTGCCCGGTTCGATAACCTCGACTATGCAATCGCCTTCGCGACGCAGCTGCATGACACCCTCATAGGCTGCATCATTGAAAGATTCATCTTTGAGCCCGCCAATCGAGAGCACCAGGCCTACGCGCAGCATGCCAGCCGAAGCGGGCAGAGTCAGAAGCACCATAACCAGCACTGTCAAAAGCAAAAATTTCTGTTTCACAAACTCCTCCTGAACGTTAAAACGTTGTTTCTTTACCAGTCTTCGCTGTTGCCAACCAGAGGTTTGGCCTCGAGAATACCCAGGCGCCGCAGCACTCTTTCGAGAGCGGCAAGCACTTCCAGGTCGTATTTTCCGGTTTCGCGCCGCAGCTCGTTGAAGCTTTCCTGGTAGGTGCGCTCGATGGCATAAGGGCGATAATGGGTCATGGCATCGAAAGCATCGGCGACGGCGATAATTCTGGCGCCGAAAGGTATCTCTTCGGCCTTGATCGCCCGCGGGTAACCACTGCCATCCACAGCTTCATGGTGACTCAAAACAATCTCAGAAATCATTTCCATGCCGGGTATTTCGCGAATCATGGCCGAACCGATCAGGGAATGGGCCTCGATTTTTTTGCGCTCTTCGGGCGAAAGCGGACCAGCCATTTCGAGCAGATCATCAGGGAGACCGACCTTGCCGATATCATGCAGCATGGCGGCAAGTTCGAGGTCTGCCAGTTCACGTGCAGGCAGCCCCATCTCAGAGCCGATTGCCACCGAAAAATTTCTGACGCGATCCCAGTGACCGGTGTGCTCGCGTGATTGATTTTCGAGTATTTTCATGGTGAGACCCAGGAGGCATTCGAGCCTGACAAAATCGCCGAGAATATGTAAAGAATTTCTGACTTCCGGCGGGAGCTCCCAGGCTTCCATTTGTTCTGACTGCGATCTTGACGCTCTGATGCTGACCAGCCAGGTTGTGCCATTGAGAGAAAACGACTTCCAGAAACGGCCGCCAAAACGACTGACACCACCGCCGGCGAGGTCTTCAGGGAAATCGGTAGGCGGCAGGCTGCCATTGCGATCATGGCCACGCCACACGTTTCCCCATGGGAACCAGAGTTGCAGGTCGCTGCCGATATCGGTCATATTTTCGTCAAGTCTGCTGAGCGCAGATTTCCAGATGCCCGTTATACAGCTAAGTTCGAGTGGTTTCATTGACTTCCCCCGCCGTTGTCCAAGAATTGGTTGTGTGTATGGCTCAACGAAATTCAGTATAACAGATTGCCCGTCTCAGGTAAAATTGTTATACTGCCAGAAATCATTCTACTGCGGGAGCGTCTTAATGAGTACCAACTACGAAAATCGCATCACCCTGAACCCTGCATTGATAGTCGGCCTCGGGGGTACCGGCAAAAAGTCGCTGACGAATTTCAAAGAGACTTTTCTCAACAGTCCTCAGATAAAAAAGGCCTACGCCCTCTCAGGAAAAGGGGACCCGGCGCTCCCTGATTTTATCGATCTTCTCTGCATAGATACAGACATATTCGACGCCAGCCAGCCCGAAGACAACGCCAAGACCGGTGCCAAGCTGACAGAGAGTGAATATCACCAGATAAACATTCAGAATGCCGGTCAGATTACCGGCAACCTGGACTCAGACACCTATGGCTACCTTTACGAATGGTTTCCGCAGAAACTGAAACATCACATCGGCCAGATCAGCCAGGGGGCCCACCAGTTCAGGTTCACCGGCCGTTTCGGCGTTTTTGTCGACGTGCAGAAGATTTTTCAACAGATCAAGGCCAAGATGAGCAAAATCATGGCCCGCAGCAACGTCAATCAGGATGACATCATTGTTCCGCTGACCAACAAGCAGGGGCAGATACTCACCCCCGAATTTTACGTGGTCGGCTCGCTCTGCGGCGGCTCGGGTGCCGGCATGTTCCTTGACATGGCTTATCTTCTCAAAATGGCCTACTATCAGCTTTCCGGCGGCAAGGGCAAACCGACAATAGTCGGCATACAGCTGACACCAGAGGCCTTCACCCAGATAGCCATAGACCCGAACGTGAACTCTACCGGGCGTCTCGAAGGCAACGGCTATGCCTCTCTTGTAGAAACTTTCTACTTCATGAACAAAGAAAAGTTTCCACCAACCCGCTCGGCCAAAGATATCATCAGCCAGGATCGCCGCAACAAGTTCATGGTGAACTATGGCCCGATCGGCAAAAGCAACGACACCACCACCTTCGGCACCGTCTGTGAAGAACCGCCATTCGACCAGTGCTACCTTCTCGGCACCAGCAACCAGGACGACATACCGACTTACTACGGCATCGCTTCCGAACTTATTTTTACCAAACTTGCCACGCAGTTGCGCCAGGCTCAGAACTCGATGCTCGACAACGCTTCGCAGATTCTCGGCCAGAACAGCTCAGACCTCGAGGGCAAACAGCTGAAATGTTTCAGTTCAGCCGGTTTTAAAAGCTTTTATTACCCGCTTGACGTCATCAGAGACCTTTACACCTACAAGCTCTCCATGGATGTCACTTACTGGCTTAAGCTTTCTGTCGACC
The DNA here is from genome assembly GCA_029564115.1 of Candidatus Rifleibacteriota bacterium. The sequence continues at coordinate 7,273 of JAKQQP010000052.1, forward strand.
GCATTCTCATCGACTCGATGGTGCAGGAATTCGCTGAAAACAACCCGACGAAAATAGACCTGACCCCAGAAGGCCTGTTTATGATGACCAAAGAGATCATCGACCGCAAGCAATACTGGGACAACCCGATCTTCCACACTCTGCGAACTGTCAACAAGCAGAAAGAAGGCGAATCCGCCTCGGCATTCATTCTTCGCCAGATCGAAGAAATGAATTCAAATCGTGTCAAAAAAGATGAAATCAGGGCAAAAGTCAGAGTCAGTTTCGAACAAAAGGCTGTTCAGGCCGGCGAACACCTGCTCGAAAAAGTTATCGAGATCATCAACAACCCTGATCTTGGCGCTCACGTTGCCAACGATTTCCTCACCGCCTTTGAAAAATATCTGACCCGCTACCCCAGAGAAATTCTCACCCGCAAAGTTCAGGAAATCAAAGGCAAACTCGACAAGGAACAACGCGAATACAGAGAAATCGCCAACCGCCTCAAAGAAAAGCTCGGCGGTTTCGCCGGCCTGGGCGGCAAACTCATGGAACTGGGCACCGTTTTGCGCATGACCGATATCAACGATGAGCGCGACAAGCTTCTCAAAGAAGCCAAAGAAGCCGTCGATATGGAATACGAAATGTTCTGCATTTCGTGTGCCGAAGATTTTCTCAAGTATCTGAACGTGCAGTCACAGTCGATACGCAAGCAGGTCGAAGTTTTCTCGGGCAAACTGGCGCAGATTTCCAAAGATGGCATGATCGAACGTCAGTATGAACACTGCCTTGACCGCATCAAACCTTACTCAAAAGTTCAAGATTTTATTCGCACCTATATCTTCGAAGATCGCGACATCGAGCCTTTCTACAAATACCTGCTCGGCGACCTGTCGAACAATGATATCGAAGGCGATTTTCTCGTTAAGATCAACCTCAAGGAAAACTGGGAAAAATTCACCAATCCCGAGGGTAACGCTCTCGAAAAAGAAATTGTCAGATATTGCCGTGCCATCATCGAGCGGCGCCTGTTCGGCGGCATCGAAGACTTCATCCACTGGAAAGACTCCGTGCGCAAAGGCTTCAAGAAGAGCCTCGTAGAAAGCATGATGAACCAGGCGACACCCCTGATAACCATGAATGATCGTGGCAATAACCAGCCGCAGCGCATGAATATCGTCACACTGGGCATTGCCGACGAAAACAGCAAGCTGGCCGAAGAAATCAAAGACACCCTGCGCAAAGGTGATATCGGCGTGACCGTCGCACCAACCCGCAACCCCTATGAAATAAGCCTGCTGCAGACCCTGCACGGTATTGCGCCTTACAACATCAGCGCAATCACTCAGTGGCACAACCTCTATCGACAGAATAACACCAAAATTAACTGCCATGCCATTCTCACCAACGATGCCTACCCGATTCTCTGGTCGAGCTACGGTCTGATTCCGGCCAAAAAGCTTGAAGAGCATTACATGGTCTATCTGCTGCTGCGCTACGAAATGATCGCCGACAATGTTCAGGGCAAATACGGCATCGAATACAACGACGAACTGGTGCAGTATGAACTCTGGTATCAACAAGACAAACCTCAGCCGATCGGCCGTACCATCACTCAGTTGTTTGATTACCTTAAAAACAACACCATGGGCATTTACCTGATCAGAAGCGTTTACAGCGAATACTGGAAGACTCTCCCCTTCCCGAAACAGCGCGAAATTATCAATAAATATCTGCCGATCATGACCGAAAAAGTCAAAAAGCTCGAAGACGCCATCGAAGAAGAAATCAAAAAAAATCACGAAGTCAGCCCGACAAGCGACGAGCTTTTGTCGATCAAACGCGGTATTCTGAGAATCCTGCAGGATTACAACGACCAGTTCAACCACATTCTCAGCCAGCGCCCATCGGGTACCATCGAAGGCGAAATAACTCAGTAAATAACCTGTCAGATGACTGCGCCGGCGAAAATTTCGCCGGCGCTTTCATTTTAGGCTATTCTTATGACATCGTAAAATTATCGATTGTGGTATCATACAGAAAACTAAATCAGAGCATGGGGTGACAGCAGATGGTAGAAGTAGCTCCAGGGGGCGAAAAACTTAGAATTCCGGCCTGGAAATATGTGCTTTTTCTGGTCTTTTTTCTTCTGGTATGTTTTGGCATACTCTGGTATCTGATGACTTCAAACTATGGCGCATCGAACACCCTCCTCGAAACTCTGCGCCGCTACCTGACCTTCGTCAGTTCTTTCCACCCGAATCTCAAACCCGAAGACGACTTCAGCAACGCTCTGCGCATTCACGGCGTCGAAAAAACAGAACCGCGCCGTTTTTTTATGTTCGTTTCAATGACTGGCAAAGACGCCAGCCCGATCAACGTCATCAACGCAGCCAACGTGACCCTGCAGGCAAAAGACAAGTCTGGAGCCGATTTGAATGCCGTGGTAGAAAGAGTCAGACCTCTGCATGCCTACAGCGACATGACCGACCCGGTAAGCTTTTCATGTGTAATGGATTATTCAGGAAGCATGTTCCCCGAAGACCTGAAGGCCATCGAAGAGAACTTCGAGGCGCTGATGAACCAGATTCTGCTGCCCTTTTCAGCCGGAGTGATAAAGTTCAACAACAAAGTCAGCGAAACTCAGCCGCTGACCACAGACAAGAACACCCTGAAGTCAGCTCTCAAAAAGCGCATTCCACTGCAGAACACCGCCCTTTTTGACGGCATCGACAAGGGTATCAACAGCCTTCAGGCCAGGCCGCATCTGCGCTTTGCCATTCTGACGACAGATGGCAACGACAATGCTTCCAAAGCGACGCTCGACGAGGTTATCAGACGCAGCCAGATTCACAACGTTTCGGTATTCGTATTTGGCTTCGGATGGCTCGAAGTCACCAACCTGCGCAATCTTTCCGAGAGCACCGACGGCTATTATTCGTATGTTCCCGACAGTGGCAAGCTCGCAGACTGGTTCAAAAAACTCGGCCAGATCATCAACAATGTTCAAGTCATCGAATTTTCTGTAGCAAAAGACACCAACCACCCTGGCTCGATCGAGCTGGCAATCGACGAAGGCGGGCAGAAACTCACCAGAACCCGCACCTGGAAATAGTTACACAGACAGCAACGGAGGCATCAAATGCTGAACAAATCTTTCTTGAGAAGTTTTCTGATTATCATGCTGCTGACAGCGGGGCTTTTGGCGCCGGCGAGCGCTGAGATAAACTTCGATTTCGGCCTTCCCCTCTTCAACCAGGAAGAAATTCGCTTCGAAAAGAGCAAACCCAGCGACTTCAACCTGCAGCTGCTCAAAAAGTACATGACCGAGCAACAGGGAAACATGCTGGCGCAACTGCATGCCATAACCAGATGGTTCAGCCTGATAAAGCTGTCAGACGCTCCACGTCGCGAAGAACTCGTAAAATTGAGCACCGCTTTCTTCAAAAGTGCGAGCAAAAAGGATTTCAGCGCCCCAGAGAGACTGCGCGACATTTTTTTCAACGGACTGCTGTTGAGCGTAGACAAATCTGACGATCCCAAAAACCTGAAAGACCAGGCCTTCGAAGATCTGCTGCTGAATTCAGAAGAAAAACTCGCACAAAATCCCGATTACTGGATCATCAAAGCAATCCTGTTTCATGAGCTGCGCAACAGACCAAACGGCTTTTTCGAACCAATGAAGCCAGAAGAAGACCTTAAGCGGGCCTTAACATTGATTCCCAAAACAGCTCATTATTTTTACGTTATGGGGCAGGCATTCAGATTTCTCGGTTCCATGGATACCTCGATGTTTCTTGCGATCGCCTCATACGAAAAAGCCTCATCTCTCGACCCGAGAAACCACAAACTGCAGAATTCACTTCTGGGTATTTACATGGGCCTGCATGAAGAGCATCAGAGTCGCAACAAGCCCGAGCCGTTCTGGCTTGAAGAAGCCGTCTACAAAAAAATTCTCGAGCTTTCCCCCAACAACCCTCATGCACTCAACAATCTTGGCTACCTTTACGCCGAATACGGCGTCAATACGAAACTGGCCCAGGAACTTTGCCAACGCGCCGTAGACATGGCACCTGAAAGTCCGGGTTTCAGAGACAGCCTTGGCTGGGCGGCGTTCAAGAATCGTGATTTCAGAAAAGCTGAAGAAGAGCTGCTGAAGTCTCTGGAAATAAAGAAAAACGTTTACGAACCGCATTACCATCTGGCAACCGTCTACTATGCCAGCGAAAATTATGAGAAAGCAGCAGAACATTACGAGCAGGCGATTCAGCTCAGACCCGATTCGGCTGAAGCTCTCAACAACCTGGCCTACCTGTATACTGAACGCAACTTAAATATAAAACGGGCGATCGAGATGGCAGAAACAGCTGTGCAGCTCGAAAAGAACAACGCCTCCTATGTAGACACCCTTGGCTGGGCCTATTATCGCAACAACGAACTCGACAAAGCCCTCACTCTGCTGTTGCGTGCCAACCAGCTCATGGCGGGTCAAGGCGAAATTCTTCTGCATATTGGCAGAGTCTATCTTGACCAGAACGACTTCAATTCGGCCATAACTTATCTCAAAGAGGCATTCAAAGCTGACCCGAAACTCAAAGACCCTGACAACACTCTCTACCTGGCGGTCAGACTCAAAGCTTATCACTCTGCCATCGCGGATTATCACAGCCTGATGGGCGAAAGAGTCGAAAAAGAGAAGATTAACAATATCCTGATGAGTATTGCCAGGCTCTACCAGGAAGAAAAAATGTATGACAAAGCCATCGACATGACCAAACTTTGCTCTGACATCAAAGCCGGAGCAAAGTCTCTCGATGAGCCTTTGTTCGGCAGTTACACCCTGAGCAGGGCCGCACAAAAATCTGAAGTGACGCCAGAAGAAACTGAGACCTCTGTCGACACGGCAGAGGAACAGGAAAAAAGCACCGTAACCCCTGCAGAACCAGAAGAAACCACTGAAAAGGTTCCAGAAAAGTCTGATGCCTCCACCGCGACGCCAGACAGCCTTTTTGCCGGTCTGCCCCCGGCAAGCTCTCACCCGCTGATCATTTCATTCGGGCCTCAGTTTTTCAGGTGGGCAAGCTCTTTTGTGAGCGGTGCCGCCAGTCTTGCAGACAAGACTATTACCATATTCGTTCAAAAATCTTTTAGGCCGAGAAAGTCTGCAATAATAAGAATAGAAACCGAAGCGAACTCAGGAAGCTCGCTGCTGGCACTTTTTGGCAACTATTTTTCGCAGTTCAGCGTAAACCAGCAGCAGGGTGAAGCTCCTGATCAGTGTATGTTCACACTCGGCAAATTTCAGATTCACGCCATGGCCGACAGAAATTCAATTTATCTCAGTTCCCGGCCACTGCAGGCCAGTGCGACAATTGAGCTCATGGGCAGAATCCTTCCCTTTAACCCGGAAACTTTTGTGGATGTGGTTTACGACTGGAACAACTTTCGAAAGACCCTTCCAATGTTCCTGCAACCATTCATCACCAATCCGATAAAGCCATTCATAAGGGTTTATACCAGATATAGCTACAAAAACGGCTCTTTAAACGAGTTTTCAAGTGTGACAACCGGCAAAGCCGAAAACGATGACTTCATGAAACGCTTCGCCCGCCAGCTCTTTGCCTTCAAACTGCAGACACAGCACATGGGGCTTGAAACCACAATCAAAGTGCGCGGCGACAATGAAATTATCTACATCTCGACCGATTTCGACAACATTTCAGGCTGGCTGCAGAAAAGATTCAAACTCGACAACCTGCTGCTGCAAAAACTTTTGCGCCAGCTCACGGCACGCACGACCTGTTTTATCAACAGATTTCTCTATTCACCCGAACTGGAAAACAGCTGCCCCACAGGCGGAAAAATCAGCGTCGACCATTTGAGCGGCCTTGTTAAATGCTCTCAACATTCGCTCACCCCGGCCATTCCCATCATTCTCGACGAGCATGCCTGCTGCAGTTTCAACCGCAACCGACTTTTCCGGATTCTCAACGATAAAAACCTCAACCGAAGGTACAACAACAGTGAATCATTTGAGACAATCGCTAAAGATTTTGCCATTCCCCCCTGCCCCACGTCAGGCATCTGGACGCTCGAAGAAAATGGTATCAAGTGCAGCGAACATGAAAATTGATTTGCTTTTTTTCCTAAAATAGCTTATCTAAATAAGACACTAATTGGAGGTAAGAGAAATGCCTGCTGTAAATATTCAAGACAATATCCTTCAGTATCTGAAAGATGAAAGAGAAGCTGTAAAGATCTTCCTGATGAAAGGTTTCCAGATTCAGGGCACCATCCTTGACTTTGATACTTTTGTGATTCTTCTCGAATCAGAAGGAAAAAAGCAGCTGATTTACAAGCATGCTGTTTCTACAATTCAATTGCCCGATAATTTCAATCTTCCTGGCTGAAGCTGAGTCTTAATGAAAAGGCTGCCTTTCGAGGCGGCCTTTTTTTCTTTTGCGCGACTTTTGCCGGCTATGCCTGCTGCGAAACGCCCTTTCTGCACATTTTTTGAACAGTTGAAGGCTGTTTTCTGTATAAATATTTATCAGCAGATGGTTTACGAGGCAAAATCTGTGCAAAATCGCAACTCAAAGGACTTATAAAAGTTGGCACGAGATTTGCATATATAAATACAACACTGCACGATTACTCGTCAGTTGTCTTCAATCATTCCTTTCCTTGATCAAGGCTGCCACAGAGTGGCCTTTTTTTTTTGCCTGAAACCGGTTATATTGATCAGGAAATCGAATTCACCAGCAACCAGGAATACTCATGCAGCGAACTTTTCTTTTTATTATTCTGTTCTTCACACTTTTCACTCTATCAGCCGACAACGTTTACGGTCGCAGCGACATTATCGCACTCTGTTATCACCAGGTTGAACCCACAGCTTCCAGCAGATATTCTCTCGACGTCGAAAAATTTCGCCGCCAGCTCAAATATTTCAAAGACCGCAATTTTCGCAGTTTGAACAGCGATGAACTGCTGGCAGCAATCGCCAGCGACACCCCGGCCCATGAAAACCTTCTGGCCATAACTTTCGACGACGGCTTCAAAACAGTTTTCGATTATGCTTTCCCGGTAATGCAGGAATACGGTTTTAAGGGAATAGTCTGCATTTACCCGTCATTTATAGGCTCCAGACTTGCCATGTCCTGGGAACAGCTGGACACACTCATCAAAGCAGGCTGGAGCGTCGAATGTCACTCGATGAGCCACAGCAATCTTGCTTCCCGCTACCAAAACCCCGAACAGGAAAAATCTTTTCTTGAGCATGAAATCGTCAATTCACGCAAACTGATAGAAACCAGACTTGGCAACAAGGTCAAACTGATGGTCTGGCCATACGGCGTTTACACCGATCGCAGCCTGCTGGTGGCAAAAGAAGCTGATTTTGCCGGGGCAATGACCGTCGACGGCGGTTCTAATTACCAAGGTCTGTCACCATGGCAGATCAAAAGACAGGTAATTTATTCGAGCGACGACATGAACAAATTTTTAATTCGCTGCGGTATGGCGGCCCTGCCGGTTTCGCAACAATACCCGGCTCCAGGTCAGGTCGTAGAGCAGCTGGCGACCTTTAGCTGTGTGATCGACGGGCTGAGTGATTACTCAACCGAAAAATACGTTTTAAACGCCAAGGCGACCGGCAAAAAGGTCAGCTTTAACTTTAACAATGCGACCAGAACCCTTTCAGCCAGTGTAAATCAGCCTTTCTCTGCCGGCAATTATTTTATCGACGTCTACCTGCGCGACAAAAAAACCGGAGTCACCGCTCAACACGGTTGGCTTTTCAACATTGCTGGTACCGCCGACAAAGCCTCTTATTGAGAACTTTTGCGATTATTTTCCGAAGCTGTCGTATTCTTTAGGGCTTATCATCTCTTCTGTAAAAGTCAGAAGATTATGAACAGCCGGCGCTTCAAGAGCCTTGAAATTGTTGTTGCGCAGGTTTGTCGGGTCCCAGAGGCGGCGGCGCAAAATATTTTTGCCTGAATGGGCCCCCGAAATGTAATAGCCTGGGTCTTTCGATGCAAGTCTGATAACACCACCGTAGACACGCTGAATTATGAAACCTGGCTCGCGCATGTATTCGAAACCGCCGGCGTTACCGATCTCGTCTTCGACCTTGTCGCCAGAATTACCTATGGCCCAGCGTGACGAACGCCGCGCCGAGCTTACCAGGGTTGCATTGATGGTAATCTCAGGAATATAAATGGCGTCATTGGGGTCTTTGCGGGCCTCTTCAAAAAGGTGGCGCATAAGCCCCATCGCACCGGCATTTGGCGCTGGCGACTCGTCTTCTTCGATTATAGCCTGATTCCAGGCCAGGTCAAAAATCTGGTCCTGTTCAGTCATGGTCAGATCACCGGCGAATCTGACAGCTTCTTTGAGAGTTTCGATTATTTTATTTCGCACCTTTTCGTCTTTGATACCAAATCTCGGCTTGTCGCTGACTCCGGGGGTAAAAAAGTTGATTACGTCTTCCATTTTCGACTGATAGAGGCCGCCACTGTTCATTTCTTTATTATTGTAAAGAAAGGCCATAGTACCGTAACGCGCTTCGAAGTTGCCGTCGAGGCCAAGCTCGCCGAGGCCGATGAGAGACTTTCTGCTGTCGGGGTTATGGGGGCACAGAAGAGTCTTTATTTCGGCCTCTATTTCGGGAGTGGACGGGTGCATGCTTTTGGCCAGACAGTAAAGAAAAAAGGGCTTCAATTCGTTACGGGCAAACAAAGTCGGGCGGGAAACGTCTATTAAAACACGTCCTTCAGACATAATCAGAGCGCCAACCTTGTGCCGTTCTTTGCCATTCTCGATCTTGAACTTATAGTTCATATAATTATCGTCTTCGTAAACCTGCGGCGTGCGGGGGTTCTGATTAAAATCACCGGCAACCACGATGTCTTTTGTGCTGTAGATAGTAATGGTGCGATCGGGACAGCCCCAGATGCGCAGTGGAACTTCAGCATAAATGAGAATCTTGTCGCCTTTCAGCTTGCGAATAATTTCGGGTTCATCAGAAGAAGTCAGGTAATCAGATTCATCAACGTTCTCTTCAGAGTCTCCCGCATCCGTGTCGATGGAGCTGCTCGCCGATTCAGCTTTGGTGGCCCTGAAATCGCCAAAATTGAGATCGACATAAGCACTGCGCGAGTCATAGGGGTTTTTGTACTTTCCCGGGGTGAGAGTTTTCTCATCGATCACCAGACCGTAGGTTTTGCGATAACGTTCAGCTGTAGCCTTGATGCGCTCACGCGGAAGACGTGTCAGCTTGATCGGGTGTGCTCCGTTGGCGCCATCAACGATATAACCGTCGCGGGGTTCAAATTTGGCGATCTGGACAGAATCGTTGGCAGAAGACAGATTGAGAATAGAGTTGTCGGAAAAGGCAATGCGGGTGTTTTTGAGCGCTCTGATCATGCCTGGACTTTCGATTTTCTCCATTTCGAAGAGCTCAGAGCCGCAACAACTGCCGCCGGCAGTATTAAAAGTGATCCATTGATAGCCATATAGACGGCCACGGCGCAACTGATTCTCGCGAAAAGTGAAAGGCCCGAGGGCCCCGACATCGAGAAATTCGCCATCGAACAGCAGGTGTTCAGTGGCGGGGTATCGCCTTTCGAGAAGCGCGGTTATTCTGCGACAGGTCTGCTCTTTTATACCCCAGCCAGCGCCAACTTTTACGGCTATTTCGACGCGGGTGTACATTTCGCCCTCTTTCAGAGTCTGAGTTTTTGAATTCTCGCGCGAACCCCAGACTTGTGCAAAACGGGCCTTGAACTCTCCGACAGACGAGTCTCCTGAATAGATGCCATTCTGTACACCGTTTAAGGTGATACCATCGATTTTGCCGAGCAGAGTTTCACGTTTTTTGACCGGACCATTCCAGGTGATGCCCTCCTGGTCGCGACAATAGCGGTGGGTATTGAACGCCCGGTTAGCATTCAACTCTGCCACGATGCAGTTCAAAGCGGCTTCCCCAAGGTTAGAAGCGACAAAGCGACGAACGTCTTTTGAATGCAGTTGTTGATGGCCGGTCTTAACTCTGGCAAAAATACCGAAAGAGATCAGCAGCAGGGCCGCGAACCCGATAACAATAAGATAGCCCGAGCCGCGTCGGTTATTTTGTAGCTCAGTCTTCATGGGTTTTTAAAAATCTCTTTTCCTCGTTTATAGAAGCTGGTCTGCATGGCGATATTATAAACCTCGCCGGTTTCTGTCTCTTTTCGGGAGCGCTCGAGAACCAGGCGCAAATGAACCAGACTGTTGCCGGTTCCTGACTGACTGAGAGGCATTGGAACAACCAGGCGGTCGCCGCCGGAACTTATATTCGAGGGTTTGAAAGGCTTGCGCACAGTCCGGTAGATGACCAGCTCGCGAATGTTATCTACCAGAACCTGTCGCTGAGTGTTTTTTTGGCCGGGCTTTTCTTCGATGATCGAGATTCTGACAAGCCGGTATCTTGGCACAGTCTGCAATTCAGGGGCAGCAACTTTTTCGAGTTCGTAAATAACCTGACGCTTAACGGAAATCTGGCCGCCAAAGGGGCTGTCAAAAGGAATTCTCGGATCGAGCTCGGAGCTTTGCAGGTGCAGAACTACGCCGGGCATGGTCGTCAGAGAGGCGACCCTTTCATTAAACACCGGTTGCGGCTTGAGAATATTGGTGGCTTCACGAACATCGTCGCCCATAAATGAGACCACCTTGCGAAAGCCCTCGTTAACGTGCAGAAATTCAAGAGATTTGGTAACTACTTCAGTCTGCGAGAAAAACAGACGATAAGCGAACAACAGAATCAGCCCCGAAATGACAACCGCTATCAGAGCTTCTACAAAAGTAAAAGCGCGTTTTCTACTTTTGCTGCCTTTGATTGAGCCGATTATAAAGTTTTGCATATCAGTTCATATCCGCAATCGTCGAAGTAATGACAAAGGGCTCGGGCTTGCCGCCATCGAGAGGTTTCCAGGTGACTGTGACTCTGACAAGTTTCAGACCCACCGGGCGTTTACTGTCTTCGGCGGCCATTACGTCGGTAATTTCGACCAGGCGTTTGTATTTGATACCACCTGAGTCAAATTCGGGGACGAAAGGATCGTCGGCATGAGAAGCCGTATTGAAGTCTGTTTCAACGCTGTTTTTTCCGGCGTCGGCATCATCCAGCAACGAAAATGGCGCGGAACGGGCCACTTCGACGGCCTGCTGAGCGAGAGCGACTGCAACACTGTAGTCTCTGAGTTTTTTAGTCTGATTGAGGCTGCTTGAAAATATTATGGCGAGGGTAAAAAGAATTGCCAGCAAAAGAATGGTGATCAAAAGCTCTGGCAGCGTATACCCACCCGACTCGGGGCAAGCTGTAGCCGAAGTCGCTGATTTGAAGCCAAAAATCGTATTTTTTACTGCCGCCACAATTATACCTGACAAAATTCCTTGTAGACTTGCCATAAAATTTTTGAGATTCTATTTTTAATAAGTTATCATTAAAGAAGTATCTGCGTAAACAGGCAAGGAGTATGAAGATGAAATTTTTATCCAGGTCTGCCTTTTTGAAACTGGGTCTGGCAGTGGCATTCATGGGCGCCGGCGCTGCATTTGCAGCTGACTGGGTTCAGGTTCTGCCTGCTGACGCAGGTTATAAACTCATCAAAAAATCAGGTTCCGGCAACGAGTCTTACACCCAATTTGGCGATTCTATCATTATTCGCGGCGGTGAAATGTTCAACGATGCCGCTCAGAAGTCTGTATCCGCCAGTTCGGTTCCTGTCAGGCCGGGCGAAAAACTCTATCTGATAACTTCCAAAGACCCGGCTATTCTGCATGCAACCTTCCCTGGGGCCAGACAGATCTTCAAAGGCAATGGGTTCATCGTTCTACTGGCCGGCGAAACCGCCGCCATGAACCTCATGTCGAAGCGCTCGGACTTTACAAAAGTTGAACCGCTGCCGGCAAACAAAGTTATAATGACCACCACACAGATGCCGGATAAAAAGCAGTATAAAACCCACGACAGAATTGCGCAGTTCGTGAACAGAATCGACATGCAGGCCTTCATGAGCGACCTCAAAGACATGGTCGATCTCAAAACCAGATACAGCTACGTTTTGCAGGCACAAACCGCCGTGGACCGCTGCCAGAAAATTTTCGAAGAAATGGGCTTCAAAGCCTGGCAGAGCCAGTTCAACATGGGCGGAAGCACTGCCAACAACCTCATTGCCGAAATAAAAGGGCAAAACGAAGAAAAATTCGGGCAGGTATTGATGGTTGGGCACCTCGACAGCACTTCAAGGCAGCCGCGCACCAATGCTCCCGGCGCTGATGACAACGGCAGTGGTGCAGCCGGAGTTATCGCCATGGCCAGACTGATAAAAGAAACTGGTGTCAAGCCGGCTGCTACCCTCAAGTTTGTTCTCTTCATGGGCGAAGAACAAGGCCTGTATGGCTCAAAGGCATATGTTAAAGCTCTGACAGCTGAAGAAAAAAGCAAAATACGGGCAGTGTTCAACCTCGACATGATCGGTTATGATGCCGTAGAACCTCTTTCGATAATGATCGAAACAAGTTCGTTCAACCGCAGCATGGCCGAAAAGCTGATGGAACTGGCCAAAAGCTACGCAAATTTCAGTATTACCACGAGCTACAACCCATACGGTTCTGATCATGCACCGTTTCTGACTCAAAAAATCCCGGCAGTTCTGAGCATTCAGTCAGAATTCGACACCAATCCCAATTATCACCAGACAACCGACACCATGGACATCATCAACCCGGCTCTCTGCGAAAATATTCTCAGAATGAACGCCGCAGCGATGTATTTCTACGGTATTGCCCCGGAGGCAGACCGCTGAGAGCGGCTAATCATCGATGCAGCAGCCACAGACAAATTCACCGGACAAAACAGACGAAACTACAAGTTTAAAAGAACTCAAAGAACTGGTCAGCAGCTTCGTTGCAGAGCGAAACTGGGAAAAATACCACACGCCACGCAATCTGGCCGTTTCGGTCACCCTTGAAGCGGCCGAGCTGCTCGAGCATTTTCAATGGGCACCCCCCGCAGAAGAAACGATTGACCAGCTGAAGTTTCAGGAAATTTCCGATGAACTCTCTGATGTCATGGCCTATCTTCTAAGTCTGGCGAACGTCATGAACATCGATGTGGCTTCTTCAATGCGGGCAAAAATGCAGAAAAACCGCAAAAAATACCCAACCGGCGAGTTTCTCGGCACCTGGAAAAAAAGCGAGACATCTAACACAGGATTATGAAAGAATTCATCTGGTCATGGATCTTCTGGGCCTCATCGGCGTTCTGCACTCTGCTCGGTGTGAGTCTGATAGTTGCCTACGCTCTTTATTCGACCGCTCCACAGAATATCTATACCCCGGTATTTGCGGCAGGATTCGGCTTTTCGCTGGGCTTTTTCGGTCTTGGTGCCATTCTGGTATTTGCTTATGACCGCTTTTCAAATATGAATCCGATTTTTAAAGAAATCGACAATGAATTTTTTAATAAAGTCATTAAAGAAATGCCGTTTCTGTTTTTTGCCATGCTCTATTTCTTTTCGCTGCTGCTCTACATGGGCTTTTTTCTTCTCGTTCTCACCTACATAAGAAACACCTGCGTATGAAACTGCCAGTTTTTTTTAAAAAAAGCCGCAATTTTTTTCGCCAGTTCGATGTATACCAGCTTCTGGCGATTCCGGTGGCTCTGCTTGTGCTGTTTCATTCGATCGATCTCAGATCCGCCAGTCTGCAGATTGGTGTCGTTCTACCCTTGTCTGGCGAGCATTCTCATAGAGCAAACACCCACCTCAACGGCCTGCTGCTGGCCGCTCGCCATATCAATGAAATGGGTGGCATCAGTGGCCGCAAACTCAGTCTGCAGATACGCGACAGCCAGGGCCTGCCCATAACTACAGCTGAAGTTACCCGTGATCTTATCTACGAATCATCGGTAACCGCTCTCATTGGGGGGTTCAGTCCCGCTAACACCAGAATAATGCAGGCTCTGTCAGAGCAGGCTCAGGTACCTTTCATAACTTCCATCTGCACGCATTTTGACATCACCGACAGTGGGAATAACTTCACCTTCAGAAGCATAACAGACGACAGAAGACAATTCGAAGCCCTGGCCGAATATGCCGCCCGGCGTTTTGCAAGTCGAAAGCCGGCGATCATTCACGACATCGAGCTTTACGGGCCCGACAGCGCCCAGAAATATGTCGAGATCAGCGGTCGCTTCGGGCAGCAGGTTTGCGCCGCCGTTTCGTATCGTAAAGGCATGATAAATTTTCGCAAACAGATAGAAACACTCATGACTGCCAACCCCGACTCTCTTGTAATTCTGGCGCCGCCGGCCGATGCAGCTCTGATAACACGCCATCTCAGAGAGGCGCGGTTCAACAAACCCATACTGGGTGGCAATCAGCTGGCTGCCAGAGAGTTCATCAATCTGGCCGGCGTCTACTCCGAGGCGGTTCTCACTACGCTGCCATTCAACGCCAGAGCTGGCGGGCAGCGGGCCGACCATTTTTTGAGTGAATATTCCGATCTTTTTTCGCAACCGGCCGATGCCGATGCCGCCATGGGTTACGAAGCGCTGATGCTCGTCGCCCTGGCAATGAAATCTGGCGACACCGACCGCCTGGCCACAAGAAACTCGCTGGCCGCACTGCACGGCTGGGAAAGCGTAGCCGGTTCGGGCGGATTTGATGAAGATGGCAACCAGGTCAGACCGGCAGAAATTGCCATAATAAAAGACAGGCAGAAAATCCCGGTCACCATGGAGGGCCTGTTTTGAAAAACGAAACAACTCCGACGAAAAAAAACAGTTGGGCATTCTGGCTGGGTATTCTGGCAATCTCAGTTCTATTCATAATGATAAAAGAATCTGACCGAAGCACAGAAGTTTTGCATTCAAAGCAAGTACCCGACACGACCCTGAACGACAATAGCAACCCCACAGTTACCGGCATAAGCCAGGCACCCAGACTGATTTCAGACAACCTGAGCACAACAGGCAGCATTACGGTTCCCTTCAGCCGTCTGATAAAAACAGCGCCGGTCAACGACATACTCGTAGACCCCAGAGGGGTTACCTGGGCAGCCACCGAAAACGGCCTGTGCTCGATCAGAGATGACCAGGTCTATTTTCATTCACTCGAAGACGGCAGCTTTCCATTCGCTCAGGCCCAGTGTCTGGCTCACGACGGCAAAACTCTCTGGGTTGGCACCATGTATGGCTTGTGCATGCAGACTGAGTCGGGCAGATTCGTGCGCTCGGAACACTCTGATTCTTTGCCTTCACAGATAATCTGGAGTCTAGCCTGGGATGGCACGACCCTCTGGGCCGGCACTCAGAATGGCGCAGCTTTTCTCAAGCCCGGCAGCAAGTTTCAGAGCATAAACGAAGAAAATACCAACGGCGGTCTGCGCAACAACTGGTGCCGAAAAATAACAAGGCTGTCGAGCTGGTTTGTAGCAGCTCACGATCGCGGCCTGAGCATCTGGAACATCAATTTTCCGGCCTCGAACCCCGAACTATGGAAAAACATCGACCATGCCCGGTCGGCAATAGCGCGGCCGATAACCGATCTGGCCTTCGACGGTCGCAACGTCTGGCTGGCTACCGCCCGTGGAGTTCTGCTTCTGACGACTCCCGCAGAAAATTTTTTCAGCGAATTCAACCCCGGCCTGGTAAGTTATTCGAAGCTGCAAGGTCTGCCATCGAACCGGGTCAATTCGATAATTGCCCACAGAAACGCGATATGGGCCGGAACCTACAACGGCCTGGCACGAATCAAAGACGAGCGTATTCTGCTTGTCTCAGAGAGCACCGGGCTCTCGCAAAGTGGCATCAGAAAACTCGCTTCCAGCGGTGATATACTCTGGATAGGCACAGACAAAGGCATACAATTCATCAATACAGCGATGGTAGATTAACATGGAAGACGTTAAAAAGAGGCTTGAAGATCTAAAAAACCTTATCCGAAAGCACGAATATCTTTATTACGTCGAGGCAAACCCCGAAATTTCGGACAGGGAGTTCGACCGCCTGCTCGAAGAACTGCAAGCCATCGAGAGCGCCAATCCCGACTGGGTCACCCCGGATTCGCCGACTCAGAGGGTGGGAGACTCGGTCACATCGTTTTTAACCGTTCGTCACAGGGTTCCGATGATGAGCATCGAAAATTCGTATTCGACAGGCGACATACACGAGTGGCTGGAGCGATGTGAAAAACTGCTGGGCCAGAGTCCCTTTCCGGTGGTTGCCGAACTGAAGATCGACGGTGTTTCTGGAACTTTCAATTATCGCGATGGCAGCCTGCAAAGCGGCGCAACCCGCGGAAACGGCCAGGAAGGCGACCTGATAACCAGCAACGTCAAAACGATCAGATCGCTGCCGCTACTTATCGACAGCCGCTACGACATGGATATTCGCGGCGAAATATATACTCCCAGAACCGTTCTCGAAAAATTGAACCAGACCAGAATCGAAAATGGTGAAGAACCTTTCAAGAACTGCCGTAATCTGACTGCTGGCACCATAAAGTCATTAGACCCTTCAGTAGCCGCTTCAAGAGGTTTGCAGGTCATGGTTTACGGCATAGCCCAGGCCCAGGAACTTGGCTTCAAGCGACATTCTGAGGCCCTCACCTTTTTGCAGAAGCAGGGTTTCAGGCTCAATAAAGCCTGGAAAGTCTGTCAGAACCACTCTGAAATTTTTGAATTCATCGACTCCATTGCCGGAAAGCGTCATGAATTCGACTTCGATATCGATGGAATCGTCATTAAAGTAGACCAGCTGTTGCAGCAGCAGGAACTCGGCAATACCGCCAAAGCCCCTCGCTGGGCGGTCGCCTACAAATACCCTCAGGAGCGTGCCATATCGCGCCTGCTGACTGTGGAATGGCAGATCGGGCGATCACAGTTAACCCCGGTAGCCGGTCTTGAGCCGGTCGAGCTTGGCGGCACTACGGTCTCACGTGCTTCTCTGCACAATCTTGACCAGATAAAAGAAAAAGACATAAGAATCGGCGACCGTGTCGTTGTCGAGAAAGCCGGTTATATCATCCCCTACATTGTCGAAGCTCTGCCAGCCGAGCGCACCGGTAATGAGCAGGTCATCGAACCACCGGCCATATGCCCCGTCTGTCAGCAGACGATATCGATAGGCAAAGGTGAAGACGAAGATACCGCCACGGTGGTAAAATGCGAAAACCCGCTCTGCCAAGGAGTAATTTCACGGCGCATCATTCATTTCATCACTCAGATGGAAATCGAGAATTTCGGGCCACAACTGGTTGACCGCCTACTGGAAACCGGTATTGTCAAGGCAGTTGAAGACATAATTCACCTCGATGCGGCTACTTTGAGCAAAGTTGAGCGCATGGGCGACAAATCTGCCGCTAAAATTGCGGCCAACATTGCAGCAGCGAAGACAAAACCGCTGTTCAGGCTGATTTCAGCTCTTGGTATCAACAACGTCGGCATCGTCGTCAGCGAAAAAATTGCCGCGAGCTGCCAGCAGTCTTTTGCCGCCTTTCTTTCTGCTGACACTGATTTTCTGGTGCAGATAGAAGGAATTAAAGACAGAGTCGCACAGGCCATTATTTCATTTCGCGAAAATCAGCTTCATCAGAAGCTTATCGAAGAACTCAAGCTCTGGTGGCAGGGTCCGTCACCTGAAGAACTTGCCAGTCAAAAAGCCGGAGACAGTCTCGCAGGCAAGTCGTTCGTCGTCACCGGCGAGGCAGAGGTTCCGCGCCGCAAGCTTGAAGAGCTGATAAAATCACATGGCGGCCTTGTTAAATCTTCGGTTTCGCCAAAAACAGACTATCTGCTGATCGGTTCGATGGAAGGCGAAAACTTCGTTTCGAGCAAAAAAACAAAAGCGCTGCAGCATTCGATACCGATCATCGATGAGCACGAACTCTGCAGAATACTGGGTGTAGAATTTGAAGCAATCAAAAACCAGGGGTAATATAATCGAAGTTTTCGCTTCGATTCAGGGCGAGGGGCTTTTTGTAGGCACAATGCAGCTTTTTATAAGGCTTGCAGCGGCAAATCAGGTAGCAGAAAACGAAAACTTCGTGCTGCGCAGCCTGCCTGGCGCCCACAATCACTTTGCTAAAAACCCGATAAGCCCTGAGCGCCTTTACCGCCTGCTTAACGACACCTATCAGCTCGAGAATTTTTACAGTATTTCTTTCATCGGCGACGACCCGCTGCATCAGACAGATTTTCTTGCCGATTTCCTGCCTATTTTAAGAAAAAAGGGGCTCGAAACCTTTGTACAGACCGAAGGCAACCCTTCAGCAGACTTTACCAGACTAGTACCGCTGGTCAGTCGATGGTGCATAGACCTAAAATGCAGAGTTGATCGCCACGCCGGCCGAAACCGCCGGACACTGGAAAAAATACTGGAACAGACCAACTCTGGGAATCTGTATTTTCGATTGGCTATAGATGCCGACGATGACCCCGAAAAGATATTACAGTTGCTCAACGGATTGCCACTCGACGATCACACGCTGATTCTACAGCCCTGCGCTGTTTTTCCGGCTCACATCAGCGACTGGGACACAGGCACCATAATAGATTGGATTCAAGTGTTCAAACCCTATTTTTTTCAGGTCAGATGGATTCCGCAGGTACATAAACTGTTGCGCATTCAATAAAATTGCGTTATTGTGGAGTTAATTTATTTGAAGCGACGGTGTAGCTATGGCTCTTGCCTTGAATGATAAACTTTTTGTCCCCAAAGATACTGTCTGTCCTATCTGTAACAAAGAATTCAAACGCTACGTACTCAGAAAAAACCAGTTCAGCCTCGATAAGCGCGACATCGATTATCGCCCTGTCTACCTTGGCAACCTCAACCCTCGCTTTTTCAGCGTCAGCGTTTGCCCGAGCTGCTACTACGCAGCCGAAGACAAGTATTTCTGCCCCCTGATGACCGAAGAAGAATCTCGACGCAAAGCCCTTCTAGACAACCATAAATCCCAATGGGAGGCGCAGAACCGCGTCAAAGCTGCAACTTCAGGGCAACAAATCTGGAAAGACCTGGAAGCGGAAAAACTTCGCGAGCTGACCCCGACCAACATAGCTATTTTGCGCCAGATCAAACCCCTGCTCGAAAAGGTTGCCGGCAGCCTGAAAGACAAGGCAAAACCCTTCAACGAACTGCAAAAAGACGGTGATCTTGAAGCCGCCATCAGATCATGGGAACTGGCCGCCATCTGTTCAAAAGCCCGCAAAGCCAACCACCGCCTGCTCGGTTACACCTACCTCAACGCCGCCTGGACAGCCCGTGATGCCTTCGAACTGTCTCAGGACCCCGAGTTGAAAAAACGTTACAAAGAATTTGAACTGGCCTACCTGAGCGAAGCCGTTTCGTTTCTCACTATCACCAACGCTGCAACCAGCGTCGATGACGCTTTCATGCCTGATGGCACGAGAATACCCAAAGAAAATATCCCGCAGACCAGGGTGTTTGAGATAATGTATATTCTGGCCGGGGCTAACCGCCTCCTGGGCAGAATAGAAGACAGCAACAAGTTTCTTGAACAGTTGATTTTTGGTGGTCAGGGTGCTCAGGGCCCCATTCTCTGGTTTGTCAAACAAGCCCGAGAGATGCGCCACGAAATCAATTCAATGCCCAGCATGCCATTACCCCAGGAAGAAGACGATGAAGAATCTGAATAATTCAAATCGCCGTGGCGGAGCCATAGCGATTGCCATTGTTGTTTTGCTCTTGATTACCGGTATTACTGCCAGCGTAATGCTTTTTCTCGGCAGTCGCCAGCAAAAGCTGCAGTCGCAATTACTCGCCGAAGGCTACCTGCACTTCGACAAAGGGCAGCTCGAACAGGCCCATGCAAAGTTTTCCGAAGCAGGCAAAACATTTTCGAAGCTCATCGAGCTTTACCGCAAAGTTTTTTCAGGTACTTATCTGACTGCCGACGAAGTGAACGAAGTTGTAGTCGGTCTCTGCCTGTCGATTGCTCACGACAGATTCTTTGCTCTCGAATCTGATGCCGGCTGGGTCAAAAAAGCCGAAACGGCGCTCAACGAGATTTCTGATAGCGACAAAAGAAAAGAGCTGAGTCAGAACGTCATCACCGCCTCAGAAATAAGCAAACTTCTTCTGACCTACGAAGCCAAAGACTACGAAAAAGCGATGACCGACCTCCTCGAAATCGAAAGTAAAGCCTCTGCCACAGACCAGGATTTCTTTATTTTTGAAATAAGATTTCTTATCGCCTGCGGCAAAGCTCTTGAAGTGCCGGCAATTCTCAATCAGGCCCGCGAACTGCTCTTTTTTGCCACCACCGACGCTGGGATCGAAAACGAAAAAACCAGAAAGCTCTGGGGGCTGTTGACAAATTGACTCTCAGATATAACCCGCACAGCATCGAGAAACAGGCCAGAAAATGGCCTGTTTTACTTTGTCAGACAGAGCTATACGCCGACGTTCACTTCAGAATCGAGCAAATCTGGGGGGAAAAGCCCAGCGGATGGCTGGACGCCTTTGCCTGCCGCAGCGCAATTGCCGGTGACCTGAGCGCTGAATTCGGTGTTGACGCCTGCCGTATCGCGTCTGTAAGCGCCGACAATACTCCCGCTGCCGCCGAGAAGCTTCTCGAGCCTTCGTTCAAATGGCTGGCAAAAATTTTCGGTCAGTTTACCGGATCTTCTTCTGACTTTTCTCCGGTACCCTGGCTTGAAGCGGCTTTTATTGGCCGCGATCTGGCACTGCAACAAAAAAAGTATCGCACGGCGCTGACTCTCGTCAGAAAGGCTGCCCGCCTCTCGCCCCCCGGCAACAGCCTGAGCAGCGCAGAGCATGCTCTGGTCACAGCCTGCCTTTACCCTTTTGCGCCACTGCTGGCAACGCACCTGGCAGCTCAGAAGCAGAGTGGCATCGCCGATCTGCCGACTCTGGCCGACCACTTTCCTGAGCTTGTCTGCGTCAGATTTGCCCTTGAAAACGGCGGCTGGCACCAGAAAGTCTTCGATCGCGCCAGCTTTGCCAATGACCCGCTACAGCAGCTCATGCAGGTCAAGCTGGTTCGCAAGGCCGTTGGCAGCAGATCTGCCCGGATCAGCAGCAGCAAACAAGGTTTGAGAATCTGCCTATGCTGACCACCGAAGAAATCAGACAATTTCAGATTCTCTGTCTTGTTCCGATGCTCTGCGGTATTCTTTATGCGGTTTTTGCCGCAGACGCTTCGCATCTGCACGAGTTTGTAGCTACCGGCCAGAATCAGATCAGCATCAGCATTCATAAAGCCATGGTGGCTGTGGATGAGATCGAACAGACAGGCAAAATTTCACCGGAACTGGTCATCATTAACGAGGCAAGCCACGCAGAACTGGTGGCCTGCCCTGGAATAAGCTCCAAAACGGCCGGGCTGATTCTGCGTGAGCGCAAATTTGCGCCTTTTTTCGACTGGCGCGATCTGCAAAGCCGTGTTAAAAATATAGGACCTGGAAGAATCCAGACTCTCCAGGAAGCTGGAGTCAGGCTGAGCCGCGATGAAAAGGAAAATTGATCAACGCATTTTCACAGCCCGCCCGGATGTGGCGGTGGTATTCTGCTCAATTTTCGTGACGGGCCTGCTGCTGGCCGGCCTTTTGCCACCGGGGTCACATCTGGCTCTCGCTGCCGTTTCGCTCGTCTGCCTCGGGATCTCTTTTGCCCCATGGCCCTCTTGTTACAGATTGACGATTCTGGCAATGGCCGCTCTGACCTCTGCGGCATTTTATGGCAATCTGCGCAACACGCCAGCAACGGACTACCAGCAGTTACTAAAACTCGACCAGACCAGAGGCACAGTCTCGGGGCAGTTCAAAGGCGAAGTAAAAATGAGCAGCAATGGCAGTATCAGATTCATACTCGTCGATGGTCGTTATCAGGTAGACGAGCAGACGGTTCTACTGCCGGGGCCGATAGAATGTTATCTGAAAAACCCTGACTTCATACCTGAACCTGAGCAAAGCTACGCCGTTTCAGGCAGCTTTGCGGTCGGTCAGGCCGGGGCACCCCCGAAGCTTCGCGGGCAAAATCTTGAGAACATAACTGGCAGGCTCTCACCGACCGGGCTTACCGGCCGGATTCAGCGCCAACTGCGCGACGGCCTTAAAGCAGTTCTTCCCAGGCGTCACGCCGGCATCGTTATCGGTTTCATTCTCGGCGACACCAGTCAGATAACTCTTGATGATCGAAAGCTTTTCAAAGAGACCGGAATAAGCCACCTTCTCGCAGTTTCAGGGCAGCATATCATGGTGATCATCATGTTTCTGGCCGCACTGCTGCACTGGCTCAAAGTGCCTCCTCTCTCGCGCAGCATCTTTATCGGCATTTTTCTGACAGTTTATGCCATGACCACCATGGGCAGCCCCTCGGTCTGGCGGGCACTGGTGATGTATCTCTGCGTTGCGGTGGTAATACATATCGAGGCTTTTCCGTCGCCTGTCAGGCCTGTAGCGCTGGCAGCCTTTTTGCTGTTACTCTACAAACCGGAGCTGATCTTCAACGCCGCTTTTCAACTCAGTTTTACAGCCGTATTGAGCATCGTGTTTCTTCGCCCACCCCTTGAAATGCTGCTGCGCAAACTTTTACTGCCGCAAATTCTGGCGCGCTACCTCGGGGTAACGCTGGCAGCCAACATCGGCATTATTCCAATGACCGCTTTTCTTTTCGGAACAGTTTCCGCATCGGCGCTACTGGTAAACCCCATGCTGATATGGTCTTTCAGCTACATTTTACCAGTCGCGTTTCTGACTGCTTTTTTGTCGGTAATCTGGCCAGCCGCTTCGGTCTTTGTGGCTCCCGGGCTCTCACTCGTTCTCGACGGCATGTTGATCTTTCTCGATAAAGCCCAGGCAATACCGGGGCAGTTCTTCTACGTCGGCAATATTCCGGGTTATGTCATAGCCTTTGTTTACGGGTTGATGCTGTATTTTGTCGCAACTGTCAATCGCCGGCAGTTACAGACAGCACGGCTGCAGGAACAGGCTCCGGTTGACCGGCTTCAGCGCCGCCCTGAAGAAGAAAGTTCGCAGACTGAAGGGACGACGAACCCTGCAAAAACCTATAAAGAGCCTAAATCCAACGATACCAGAGCAACCAACCCTTTCAAACATGCCCCAACGCTGGCCGCCATGGACAGCCTGCTCTGCAGTTGCAAAAGAAGACCCCTTAAAAATTCCCAGAATTCTGCTGAGCCATTGATTCCGCTTCATCTGTTAAGCATAGACAGTCAGAACCTTTATCATCTGATGCTCGAACTCGACAGACAGTCTTTTGCCTCAGAACCAGAAAGACTGCTGCAATCGCACATATTTCTGATGTCTCTGGCCGGCAGCGAAATTCTCAACCGTATCAGCACGCACCTTGATCCACCGCCTTCCCCGGGCGAAATTCGCGTCTGCCACCCGGTTAAAGACAGGCACCTGGCCACAGCGGTGCTGGCTGAACTGATTCTGCATTCTTCGATTCTTACCCGTTCCCGCTCTGAAAGTTTTATGATGCTCATAGCGAAAGGGCAAAGCGTATTTAATCGCGCCCGTCGGCAGCTCGAACGCATCCTGGAACAGGTAAACTTTGAGGAAAGCGTCGAACAGCACTTTTCGCTGCGCCGTGACCTGCTGGCGTGGTGCACAGAATTTATTGAATTTGACAACAATTACAGATCTCTCGAAAATACCCGTTTAAGGCCGGAACAATGATGAAAAAACTGATCCTGATTCTTTTTCCAACAGCGTTTTTTATTGGCGCCACACAACTGGCGCAACCCCTGCAGCAGTTCGCCATCGGTCTTTTTTTGAGCCTGACTGTAGTGTTCTTTTTTCTTGCCAGGCAAAAACCCGATGCCTACCGTTTCCTTCCCTTTCAGCATTTCAAAAACGGCATGCTGGTTCTTGCCGTAATTCTGCTGCTTTGCGCAACATACCCGATAGGCGGATATCTCAACGAACCTCTGCTTATGCCACACTCACAAGAAAATGCTGAAGCCATCGTCGTTCTGGCTTCAGGCGCCACCCGCGGTGGTGACCCCGGCTACAGCGGTTATCAGCGTGTCAGTCACGGCCTGCGCCTTTTGCAACAGAATCGAGCACCCCTTCTGGTAATCAGCACCGGTTATTCAAATTTCAATCGGCATGCCGAAGCTGCATGGGTAGCCAGTTACACTCGAATGTTCGCCGTCGATCAGGCAAGAGTCAAAATTCTGGTCAGTAAAGACATAGTGACGACCGCCACCGAGGCTGAATACATTCATAAAACCCTCAGCCAGGCGGGCATCAGAAAGATTCTGCTTGTTACCAGCAACGGCCATATTTATCGTGCCGCTTTAACCTTTGCCGGCAGGGGCTTTGAAGTTCTCCCAGCTCCGACTCACAATGCAGAGAACATATTTTATGCTTCAGAACACTACCTGCAGTCTTTTCAGGCAGCGGTTCATGAATGGATAGGCCTGATCTACTACTCTTTGCGAGGCTATCTGTAATTTTTTTCATTTTTCTGAAAAAAAACTTTCCCTTTTTCGTTTTTCAAATGATTTACCTGTGAGACCAGTTTGCGGTCAGCAAAAAAATCAGGAGGAAATGAAAATGGTAGGAATCAATCGTGTAGTTCTCGCCGGTAATCTCGCCCGTGACCCCGAAATGAAAGAAACCAGCAATGGCCGCTTTATTGCAACTTTTCCGGTAGCGGTGAACAAGCATTGGCGAACCAGATCCGGTGAAGCGAAAAAAGAAACAACA
Organism: Candidatus Rifleibacteriota bacterium; assembly: GCA_029564115.1. The sequence goes on from JAKQQP010000052.1 coordinate 32,023, forward strand.
TTCTTCAGAATCGTTGTCTGGAACGGCACCGCCGAGCTCTGCGCCAGGTATCTTCGCAAAGGCGGCTCGGTTCTGGTCGAAGGCCGTCTCGAAACCAGATCTTATCAGAACTCAGAAGGCAAAACCCAGTATATCACCCAGGTTGTCGGTGATCAGGTGACCTTTTTGAGCAAACCTGCCAAAGCATTCGAAAGTGAAGCTGAAGACAGCCCGGCAATTATCTGAGCGAAAAAGAGAGTCTGTCGCACAGACTTGCTACATTTGCCCCAAAAAACCTGCCATCAAAACAAGGCTCGTGCGACAGACTCTTCCTGAGGAAACCGCAACAAAAAAACGCCGGCGAGATGACTTTTTTTGTCCATTGCCCCCAAAAGCATGTATAATAGTGCAAATTCCATAAAGGATTGAGCATTTCATGAAACCACAATATCGAATCAGACTATTTGATTTTCTCAATTGCCTTTCCGACATCCTCGACTGGATCAACCCGGCTCTCAACGATCATCATAAACAGGTAGCCCTGATCGCTCTGCGCATGGCCGATGCTCTCGATCTGCCGATCGTCGAACAGAACGAGATCGTCTGTGCCGGTATTCTGCACGATGTTGGCGCTATCTCTCTCGCAGAACGCATGGAAACCATGAATTATGAATATGCCAACGGTGAATACCATGCCGAAATGGGTTACCAGCTCATCAATATTTTCGAACCCATGCAGCGGGCAGCGGAGCTTATCAGATTTCACCACACCCCGTGGGCTCAGGGTAAAGGCCGTTACCACAAAGACCAGACTGTACCCCTCGGCAGCCGCATTCTGGTGTTGGCCGACCGTATCGCTCTGCTTGTTAACAAAAAAGCCGGCATACTTGGTCAGGTCGAGAGTATTAAACAACGCATACTCGATACCGGCGACACAATGTTCGAGCCGCGTCTGATCGATGTATTTCTCGAACTTGCCGAAAAAGAATATTTCTGGCTCGATCTGGTTTCGCCAATGATCAGCAAGCAGCTCGAGCGCTCTGTTTCTCTCGAAACAATTCACATGAACAAGCGTGAACTGCTTTCTTTCTCGGGCCTGATCAGAAGAATGATCGACTTCAGAAGCCCGTTCACCGCTACTCATTCCAGCGGCGTTTCGGCAACGGCAGAACATCTTGGCAAACTGGCCGGCCTGAATGAATATGAATGTTTCGAACTGAAAGTAGCAGGTTTTCTACACGATCTCGGCAAACTGGCTGTTCCGGCCGAGATTCTCGAAAAGCCTGGCAAACTCACCGAAGATGAGTTCAATCTGATGCGTGGTCACACCTTCTACACCTACCGTGCTCTTGAACCAATCGAAGATCTTGCGGCCATAAACAAATATGGCTCATATCATCACGAACGCCTCGACGGCACAGGTTACCCCTTCAGACTCAAGCGCAAAGACCTGCCGCTCGGCTCAAGACTGCTGGCGGTAGCCGATGTTTTTACAGCTCTCACCGAAGACCGCCCTTATCGCAAAGGCATGTCTTTTGAGCAGACAGTGATAGTACTCGACAAAATGGGCATAAACAATAAACTCGACCCCGAAATAGTCGCCCTGGTCAGCAACAATCACGATGACATCAACCAGGCCCGCATCGAAGCCCAGGAAAATTCACGCGCCGAATATCGCGCCTTTCTGAGCAAGCTCGGCACCGAGAACTCAAAACCATAAACCGCAATAATAAACCCGGCCGGGCGCAGAAAAATTTGACGATTTCTCACTACCGGCCGGGTTTGTGTTGACTATTGAATACTGTAAAAACAAAGCTGCATCGGCTCGCAGGATGATCTATCAGTCGGGCGGCGCAAAAGTTTTTTGCTTGAAGGCTTTTTTGCTGTGAGGAGCTCAACGATAGAAGGGCAAAAATGAATAGAGCTTGAGGGCGTTCGCCAGTTCTTCTTCTGAAACCCACTCATCGACCTTATGAGCTACTTCTTCGTGCCCAGGCCCGATGCCAAGAGTCGGAATCCCGGCCATGCCGGCGCTGTACACTCCGTCGGTCGAAAACGGCCAGATTTTGTCGACGGGTTCGCTGTCGAAAAGTTCTTTATAAGCCCCTGACAGCCGGTTAAAAAAGGGGTGATCGGCAGATGTTTCCCAGGCAGGGTGTTCGGCTTTCCATTCGCCGGCCTTGCCTTTATAAGAATGACCGTTGTAAACGACCTGGGTCATTCGGGCATCAGGCCAGTTCTCATCGGCAATCAATCTTTTGCCGACCGAGATCATATTTTCACCGAGGGCCAGACGGGCCGTTACGTGTGTCAGAGCCCTGTTCGGCACGAAACTCTTGCTCTTCGGCCAGCTTTCGATGGTCGAGGCAACCAGCGTGGTTCTTTGCAGGATGTTTTCCGGTTCCATGCCATGTTTAAAGCGCTCTTCAGCTTCGAAATTCTCGATGGCCAGCAGAGCGCGTGCAAGTTTGTAAGCAGCGTTATCGCCGCTTTCGGGCACAGAGGTATGGGCACAGACTCCTTCAGTTTCGACAAGCATTTCGAGTTTACCGCGCTGCCCTCTGGCAATCTGCATCTTCGAGGGTTCGCCAAGCAGCACCATATCAGGTTCGATGGCAAACTCTTCAAGCAATTCTTTAAAAGCCAGCCCTTCGGCCACTTCTTCTTCGGTGCAAAAACAGCCAATCAACACATGCTGCCGGTCAAAATCGCGATCGAGTTCCCGGGCAACGGTCAGAGACATGGCCATTGCCGCCAGGGCCCCTTTCATATCGCAGGTACCCCGTCCAAAGATCCGCCCGAACTTACGCACGGCTTTGAAAGGAGGGTCTCGCCATTCATCAGGGTTGTCGGCGGCCACAACATCGATATGCGCGTTATAGGCAAGTATCTTCAGCCCTTTGCCGCGGGCTTTTTCAAGCTCTGCCTGCAACCATTCCCGGCCCTCTTCAGCAAAGTCGAGTGGAGGCTCAGTCTCGATGTGCCTGGGCAAAGAAACCGCCAGAACACTGCCGCGCGCATCGACAAAACATGGAACTCTATGACCGGCAAAAAAGGCCAGAAGAGTCTCGGCACAGTCTTTTTCGTGACCGCTCAAAGATTCGCAGGCAACAAGGTCAGACAGAAGGCTGACGCAACCTTCATACGAATCACCGCAAAGGCTGAGGGTTTTATCGACCAGATCCTGGAGCATAATTCTGTTCAAGCCATCCATACAGGTGCCTCCCTGTCTTCAAGAAATCTCAGAAAACATATATAAGAACGCATTGGAACCTCTCATCTATTCGCTGTCAGCCGTGCCGTTTTCGTTCACACAAAAATGCGACAGAATTTACCAGTCGTGGCAGCGCCTGCACACCCACGGGTCGCTATGACAGGCCTGACACTTCTGTGGATTCGTTTTCGCCGCAATGCCGTGTCGGTAACGCACCCAGGCCAGAGTATGATCTCTCGGTTTCTGAGAGTGGCACTGTATGCACGAAGAATCTTCATGACACATGCGGCAACGCTGCGGGTCAGAGCGGTAGGCCATTCCATGTTTCTTTTCGTAGTTATGGGTATGATCTGCCGGGCGCGGGGTTGGGCTGTGACACATGACACAGTTTTTTGGCGCGTCTTTGCCGTTGTGACAGACCAGACAATCTTCCATCCGCCCGTTTATTTTATGGCCGTCCAGGTGTTCCCAGTCGGTTATGCCGGGGTGACAGCGGGCGCACTCGTATTTTTCATGTTTTTTATGGGAAAAATTGAAGCCGGCTGCGAGACGCTTGCGGGTTCTCACGGTTTCACCAGGCTTTTCGAGGTGGCAGAGGCCGCAGTCACTTTTTTCGCGTGTTTTGAAATGGCATTCAAGGCATCTCGCTTCGCCAGGCCGCCCAAAAGTATCGTTGATGTCGTGCTTGTGGGCAAAAATGCCACCCGTATCTGAGGCGACTATCGGGGTCTGCCTCAACGGCTGCCAGCCCGGCGGCACCGCCGAAGACTCAGAAGTCGTCACTTCGCGGTTAACATGGCAAACCGCGCAATTAACCGAATTTTTCTCGTGTGTTTTGTGCGAAAATCTTAAATTGGCCTGAGTTTTGTAGCCGGCCCCCATAACGAACCAGGCAAAAGAAAAGCACCAGAGCAATATAACAGCCTGAATTTTTCGCACATTGCAGCTCCAAGGTTAATCTGCTGCCATCATACACCAACCAACATTCTCTCTCAACGGCATTTTTTAGAGCAAATACAAACTTTTTTCTCCCGCAGACAAAACGTACGTCCTCAGCGGCATCGTTCGCGAGAATTATTGAATACTCGGCTGGCGCTAACCACACAAGCACCTGACATGCCTGAAATCACCATTGCCAAAAGACAAAACAAATATCTACCCAGATTTTTTAAACCAATGTACAGGTGAAGTGGTATATTCTTATGTATAGTCTTTCTTGTATACGACGATGTCGGTCAACGGAGAACCTCGATGAAAAAATCAACTTTGTATGCCCTTATTTTTACCGTATTTTTGGCGATGGCAGCCAGCGATCTGCCGGCGCAATCACCCTTTTCGGGCGAACCTGTGAGCATCTCGAAGTCTTCGGCACCCGCACCCGACAAAGAGACAAAAAAGCCGGGGCTCTGGTCGCGCTTCGTAAATACGCTCAAAAAAGGCTACAGCAATGTATCTAAAGGCCTGAACAAGATACTGGTCGACAACAAAACCCCTGATTTTGTCAGCAAAGCTGTCCAAATTCCCGGGCACGAAGGCTACGAATTCGTCTGTCAGGGCATCACCTATCTCCCCGAAAAGATCGTCAGCCCTCCTTCCGGTCAGATCAAATTCGGCGGCTACAAATACGCTCTGCTCTCTTACTACCCCGAAACAAAACACACCGGCCAACCCTCGCAACTGGTAATCATCGAACTGGCCAGTGGCAAAGCCCTGCGCCGCTTCAACCTTTTCCAGGCCGAAAGCAGGCCTTACACAGGTCACGCTGGCGGCATCACCGTTGCCGGGCAATATGTCTGGGTCGCTTCGGGCTTTAAGCTGTATGGCTTCAAACTCTCACAGATACTCGATTTTCTGCGCGACAAAAGCTTACAGATATCTTCGCATCCGAACGACATCCCCGCCAGTTTCAGAATTCCGGCTATCGACCTGGTCGCCGAAAAAATCTTCGAAGTCGACAGCAAAGCCAGCTTTGTCAGCTTCGACGGCAACTACCTCTGGGTTGGCGATTTCGTAAAAGAATCGAGCAAAAGCTTCGCACCGGTGGCGCATCACGCCAAAAACCCTTTTAAACGCAACACCTGGGTTGCCGGCTACAAAGTTAGCGAAAGCGGCGCACCGACCGCCACGCAAAAATACACCTTCACTGACGGCAGCTCCAGCAGAACTGCCCACAAGCCCGACCGCCTGATCTTCTGCAGAGAATCGGTGCAGGGCATGGCCGTATGCGGCAATTACGTGGCCCTGAGCATCTCTTACGGCGCGGCGAACTCGAAGCTGGCCCTCTATGACTCACCATTCAAGACACCGGCAAGCAAAGTTTCGTTCAAACCTGCCGGCCAGAGCAAAACCTTCAGCG
>JAKQQP010000054.1 GCA_029564115.1 Candidatus Rifleibacteriota bacterium
AAAACGAAGTGATAATGCAACAAGAACACTGCATGGGATGTTTTTCGATAACCTTGCATTTCAATATAATACCACAGGCCTCCTGAAGGCTTCGCCTAAAGGCGAGGGGTTTCACCCATCCCAGATAGAGACTCTAAAAAAATGTGTGTATTTTTCATTGTTTTCCTCACGATACGGCTTCACTAACAAGAATAGCGATTAACTTTCCATCCCGCCACCCCCAGTACAAAATTTCACCAGGCGAGCAAATATGCCTTAGTTTGTGAATTGTGCTAAACTACCTTCACCAAAGTCGGGAAGGAAATTTTTAAATGCTGCCATTTGTAAAAAAAGGCATCGCCGAGCGCAAAGCCGGCAAACCTCAGGGGACTATCGCCAACTTTTCCCCTGATCGGGCAAATGAAACGATCGTGGAGCTGATAGAGTATGACGCTTCTGAATACCGCGAAAAAGAGATCACTGACATAAACGAGCTCTATGCCACCCGTCAGAACCACTATGTTTCATGGTTGTGCTTCTATGGCCTCAAAGACGTCGAAATGCTCAAAAACGCTGCCGAAATGTTCAGTATCAACCCTCTGAGCGTCGAAGATATTCTCAACCCCGATCACCGACCCAAATTCGAGACTTTCGACAACTACCTGTTCGTTGTCATCAAAATGATAGACATCAGCGACGAAGGCCGGCTCAGCAGCGAGCAGGTGAGTTTCATTATCGGCGAAAATTTCGTGCTCACCTTTCAGGAAAGGCCTGGCGACGTCTTCGAGCCCATTCGGGAGCGCCTGCGCAAAAATGTCGGCAAGCTGCGCAACACCCATTCTGACTATCTCGCTCTTTCTCTTATCGATATCATCATCGACAACTACTTTGTCGTTCTCGAATGTCTGGCAGAGGGGCTCGAGGAACTCGAAGTGACGCTTCTCAAAACCCCGGAAAACTTTGACGGCAACGATGTTCACGAACTCAAAATGCAGCTGTTCTACATGCGCAAAATCTGCTGGCCGCTGCGCGAAATCGCTTCAGGGCTTATCAGATCTGAGTCACCGATAATCAGACCCGAAAGCCGCATATATTTTCGCGATATCTACGACCACGCCGTTCACGTTCTCGAAACCTCCGAAACTCTCAGAGAAGTATCTATCGGAGTTTACGACCTGTATATCTCAAATATCAGCCTGCGCATGAATGAGATCATGAGAACTCTGACGATCATCGCCACTATTTTCATCCCATTAACCTTCATCGCCGGCGTCTATGGTATGAATTTCGAAAATATGCCCGAGCTCAAATGGGGCTGGGGCTACCCGCTGGTATGGCTGGTCATGCTAAGCCTGGCCGCCGGCATGCTCGTATTTTTCCGCCGCAAAAACTGGTTCTAAAAGGCAATTTATGGAAAACCGCATAGTTGAAATTGAAAAACGCCTGCTCTACCTCGAACGCTTCGTCGACGAGCTCAATGAAGTCATAGTCGAACAACAGAAACAACTCGAGCGTTGTTACAAAGAACTGGCACGGCTGCAGCCAAAAATATCATCGCCAGTAGACGAAACGGCAACTCACGACGAGAAACCACCGCACTACTGAATGTAAACAGGTAATCAGCAGTATCTGCCGCGCAATTTTATGCGTGGGCAAGATCGCGATAGGTTGCACTCAAAGCAATCAACTCGTCATGCGTGCCTATCGCCTCTATTTTTCCGTCTTTTAGAACTATTATACGGTCTGCCATCATTGCCGTGGCCATTCTGTGAGTAACAATCAGGCAGGTTATCGAACCGTATTCGCGTGCAAGATCGGCCCAGAGTTTCTTTTCGTTGGCGGCATCCAGACTTGCGGTAATGTCGTCCATGAGCAGCAGCTCAGGCCTGCCGACCAGAGCCCGCGCAATCGACAGCCTCTGCCGCTGGCCACCCGAAAGAGTTACGCCGCGCTGCCCCACAGGTTCAGAATAACCGCCCGGAAACGACAACACTTCCCTCTCAAACTGGGCCAGACTGGCACATTTCTGAATCAGCTCATCAGACTGGTTGCGCCAGAAATCGATATTGGTGCGTATCGTTTCTGAAAAAATGACTGGTTCCTGCTGTATATAACCGATTCTGTCACGAAAAGACTGTTTTCTGATACGAGCCAGCGGCAGACCATTGATGCTTATCGAGCCCTCATCGGGCTTCATCACCCCTGAGATGAGATTAAGAAGGGTGGTTTTTCCGGAGCCGATCTGGCCAACGATCGCCACTTTTTCGCCTTTGTTGACCCTGAAACTCAAGTCGCTGAAAGAAAATGGGACCGCGCGGCTGTTTTCAGGCACTTCACCAACATTTTCAACGTTTTCGAGCTTTTCGAGCTTTTCGAGTGAATCATGACTGAAGCTGACTCCTTCAAAACAGAGACTATCGATACTGCTGATTTCAAGTTCGCCGTCAGCATCGAGTTCCTGCCAGACGCGATCCGCTTCCTGCATATCTTCGAGACGATCTATGGAAACACAAGCCTGCGTCAGCGTCACAAGCATCATCGGGATGTCCATCAGGGGATAGATGATCATACCCAGATAGCTGAAAAAAGCGTAGTAGGTGCCAAGCGTAAGAGTGCCGCGAATAACCATTATCCCACCGAAAATAAGCACCATTATTTCGCCCACATAGTTGAGAAACTCAAAAAATACCATAAACATGCCCCACAGGCCGTCCACCTTGACTTCCTGACTTATGCGCTTTTGTAACAGGCGGTCAAAAAGTTGCAGCTGTGGGCGGCGGGCATTGAATGACGCAATTATCTTGATTCCAGAATATGCCGCTTCCAGAAAGTCATTTCCTTCCGACATTCCTTCCTGAACATCTTTGAACGACTCACCAAAGCTTGTTTCAAGTTTGATAAAGATAAAAAGCATTATCGGCAAAGGGATGCAGGCCACCAGAGCCAGCTTCCAGTGTAAAAGTCCCATTGAAAGAACGCAGAAAAAGATAATACTCGTAGAATTGATCGCTCTGAATATGCCAGAACAACATAACCAGGAGAGACCGGGCGGGTTGGTCCGGATATCTTCGGTCAGGCGGGTCACCAGGTCGCCAGTTCTGAATTTCAGAAAAAAACGATGCCCTTTGGCGAGAATCTCGGCAAAAAACTTTTCTCGAAAGTACATCTCGAAAGTTACATTCATTCTAGCCCTGAAGTAAGGGTATATACCGGAAAAAACCGGCCCAAGTCCCATGGCCAGCAGCATCAGCAACAACCGGTTTCTTTCGTCGCGGGCGATTTCCAGAGTAGTGGTTCCGGCCTGATAGCTTTTTAGACCCTCTACAAGGCTGTCGATGACATGCTTGAGAACCATAGGAAAAAGAACCGCCATGATCGTGGAAAGAAAGGTCAAAAACAGCAGAAACAAAACCATGCGCCAATGCGGCCTGTATTCATTCCAGATCCATTTGAGGTAATAAAGGCGTGTATGTCTTAAATCTTTTCGCTTTACAGTTGCTTTCATGCCACAGCTCCCGCCGGTTCGGCAGCAACGAGTTCTACAGCAGCACCGCCTTCACCTTTCCCTGACGTCTGAATTGTTACCAGATCTTTATAAATACCCTGCTGACACATCAGAGCTTCATGATCGCCGCTCTGAACCAGCGAGCCTTTTTCGAACACCAAAATCCGATCGGCCTTTCTGATGGTTGAAAGGCGATGGGCAATGACTATTGAAGTTCTGCCTTTCATCAGCTTTTCCATGCTGTTTTGCAACTCCCGTTCGGTGATCACATCGACCGACGAAGTCGCTTCGTCGAGAATGAGCAAATCAGGGTTTTTAACCATAGCCCGGGTGTATGAAAGCAGCTGACGCTCGCCATAAGACAGATTTGCACCCCGCTCAGCAAGCATAGTTTCATAACCCTTGCTCTGGCGCATGATAAATTCGTGAGCTCCCAACTCTCTGGCAGCGGCGATGACCACCTCATCAGAGACATCGTCATGAAAGGCCTTGAGATTTTCCATTATGGTTCCCGGGAAAAGATAGATCTCCTGCAAAACCAGAGCGATATTTCGCCGCCAGTCATCGAGGTTGATAGTGCGAATATCGCGGCCATCGACGCAGACGCTGCCGCTGCAGGGGTCGTAAAAGCGTAGTAGAAGGTTGATACAGGTCGTTTTGCCTGAACCGGAAGCCCCGACTATGGCCAGCTGCTGCCCCCTGGGAATAGTGAACGAAACGTCTTTAAGAACAGCCTCGTTGTCGTAAGCGAACGATACATCTCTAAATTCGATGTGACTCTGCAGTCTGAGTTCAGGAGCAGGCTCACCTGAATCCAACACCGCCGGTTCTGTGTCGAGAACGTCAAAAACTCTTACACCTGCAGCCAAAGCAGATTGCAATTGCGCTAAAACTTCGATCAGAAACTCAAGAGGGCGAAAAAACTGGCGCATAAGTTCAATAAACATCACCAGAGTGCCAACGCTCATTGTACCGGCATAAACCCGCCCGCTGCAATAGGCAAACAGCAGCATCAGCACGCCTATTTCAGTACAGAAGCGAAAACTTGATGAAAACAGGGTGTATTCTATAAAAGCAGCCCGGCACTCGAGATCGGCTTTTTCCTGACTGCGCATTCGCAGATTATTCATTATATCGTTCTCACGGCCATGAACCTTTATCAAAGGCACTCCCTGTATATATTCAGCCAGGTAACCTGTGAGAGCGCTGTTTTTCTCGCGAACTTTCGTATACAGAGAACGAATGTAGCTCAGGTAAAAAAACAGAACAAGACCAACGACGACCAGCGACAGCATTGCAACCAGGCCGACTCTGAAGTCTTCGCGCAGCAGCACGAAAATAGTACCGACAATCAACATGCTGCTGGCCACCAGCTGGGCAGTAGACTGGGTAAACATCGACTTCAGCTGATTTGCATCAGATTCACTGCGGGTAATCAGTTTTCCGGTCTGGTTCTGATCGAAAAAGCGCATGCCCTGGTTCAAAATATGCCCGAACAGACGGCGCTTTATTTCGGCCACGACCTCGGCGCCAATACGGGCCATGATTTTAACTCTGACGTACATGGCGATCGCCCCGACAATCAAACAGAGTATAAAAAAAGCAGCGTATTTGAGAGCCATGTTGATATCCTGTCGGGGTATCGCCTGGTCGATTATGATACGCAAAATCATCGGCCGGATAAGATGCACGGCCGTAACCACGATCATCGTAAAAATTGCGACCGCCAGACCAGCGAGGTGGGGTCCGAAATAAGGAAGAATTCTTTTTAAGACTGATTTATTATCGTTTTTCTGCATCTGTCAAAATATCTTTTTGCCCCTTGGCATGCGTAATAAAAAAATGTGAAACTGGCCAACACGAAAAAGCGGGCTGCCACCATCGGGCAACCCGCTTCAATACAACAGAGTCAGTTAAAGAGAGTTTACACCTAAAGGGGCAACTGAGTAAAAAAAATCATAAAACATCGTTTTTGCCTCCTTTAACTGGTGAGATAGCCTGACAACGCAAAAATTATACAAGCCCGGCAATAATCTTGTCAACAACCTTTCAATCTGTTTTCAGGCAAAATACTAAAATCCCAGACAGGCGTATGAGTTCTGTAGACAATAGTTGCGAGCTATGTTCATTAAGAGTATCCTGACCGTGAGCAAAATCATACCCAAGGAAATACTGCAATGAAATTTGAGCGCGTCAGTCTGTTTTTTTATTCTCCAACCGGCACTACCCATAAAATTGCCAGCGAAATCGCGGCAGGCACCGGAACAGACCCGCTCAAGGTCATTGAAAACAATCTGACATACCCCGAATTTGCCGATTCAATGGTTGAAGTCGAACCCAACGATCTTGTAATCATCGGCGCCCCCGTCTACGCAGGGCGCATTGCCTCAGAAGCCCTGAAAAGGCTGGCGACGATAAAATTTGCCCAAAACCCGGCTATACTGTTAGCGGTGTATGGCAACCGCAATTATGATGACGCTCTGATCGACCTCAGGGAAGCAGCTAAAACCGCCGGTCTGCGCCCCGTTGCGGCAGCTGCTTTCATTGGCGAACACTCTTATTCAACCAGAAAATACCCTATCGCCAAAGGCCGGCCAGACGACACTGACAAACAGGCAGCCAGAAACTTCGGCAGCAGAGTATACGAAAAAATACAGTCTCTTGCCGATATCGTTTCTCTGCCTGAACTCTCTCTGCCAGGGCGATTTCCGCTTCCTGATCGAATCGTGATCCCACCGTCTCCTGCCGAAACCATTGTAGAAAGATGCGTAGAATGCGGCAAATGCCAGACCGCCTGCCCAACAGGAGCTGTTTACTACCAAAAAGGTTATAAAACAAAAACGGAACTGTGCACCATCTGCTGCGCATGTTTGAAAGCATGCCCCCATGACGCCAGGGTCATCAGATCAGAACATGTACAAAAATTCAGAGAGATGCTGGCAACCAGCTGTTCAAACCGCCGCGAGCCCGAGGTTTTCATCTAAAAATTTTCGATCAGGCACTCTGCAGCAGTCTCCACAAAACCCGGGCAATGGCTTGACAAGTCTTTCCGTCACATTTGTTCGCCAACAACCCGGCAGAGACTTTTGTTCGGCACGAATTGTTTTATTCAAAACTATGACATGCAGATTTATCTGTGAGGTGGCAGAGCAAAATCATGCCCATTCTGCTCTGGCTTTAAATACAAAGAATCGGGCCATTCGTATTTAATTTCGCAAGTTTGTATCGGCAAAGATTCTGGCATAAATTCCGTTTCCGATGCCGGAGACCAGGAACTTTCGCCGTAACCTGTGCCAGCTTCGCTTTCGCTCACTTTTCTAGACATGGAATCTGTTTTAACTTCTCCAGAAGCATCATAGGGCCGAACAAAAATCTGACGCTGATCTCTGAAGGCACTGACACGAATCAAACCGAGCTGATCAGGCTGCCCAAGTCGACCAGCGTATGAGTCTGCGGCAGAAGTGAAATAAAACCTCTGCACGTGGCTCATACCCGAACGCCAACCAGAGAAATTGCCTGTCTGCCCAGGGTTCAGAACATACATGCTCTCTTCGTTATTCCCAAAACTGCGCCGCCCGGAAATAATGTTCAGACCATCCACAGAAATCACCAGTGCGATTCTCTCTCTCGACAGATTGTCAACCCGAACGCTGTAGCGTTCACCACGGCGGGCTTCAACCCGATATTTCGCAGGCAAATAGTATTTATCACTGCGAAAATCAGGGTAAAACGGCAAAGAGCCGCGCTCATCACCGACAATCGTCACTCTGACAAACTCACCGGCTGGTTCGCGGGGCGTCGCAATAGAATGCGCTGCCAGAGCCATGCTGAAAAAAGAAAAAATTCCGGCCAGAAACCAGGCTATATTTTTTTTAATCATTGTTATCTCCCTCCCTCTCGTCAACATACACAAACGCCAAAAAACAAAAACAGATTTAGACAAAAATTAAACACCAGAAATTGAGATTCAGTCACATGCTCATTTTTTAAACACAAGAGTGTACATAAAATGAACAAGAAAACATGTTTAACCAGTTAGTCTGGCAAAATTGAATACGTTTTGAAAAACTGTCGTTGGTCGGTTCGCGCAAAACTGCAACTCGTCGACACCCGGCTATCATGACCTTTGCAAAAAAAACACAGCGACGAAGTAACCCTCCGAACATTGAATACTTCGAGGTCTCACGATAGAACCAGGCCTGTTGTCGAACAGCTTGTTCGACAACAAACAAAGACAAACTTCAAAAGACATCAAAAAACATAAAAAGACTATAAAAAACAGATTTTTTTGCCGATATAAAAAAAGTTGGTTGCAAGTTGGCATGAACTTTGCTATACTGGTCGCCACATAAAAAAACCCGGAGCAACTCGTCAGAGCAAACCGTCCGGACCAAAGTTTTAGAGGTTTTCCAAGATGTTCCCCGTGTACAATACCTTACGCAAAGTTTCTTTCTGCTGTCTTTTTGTTGTCTGCACGCTGCTTATCGCTTCAGCACAGTGCAGTTTCGCGGCCACACAAGATTTCAGTTACACCGATATTGAGGTTCGCGAAATTCCGGCTCCCGATAATTTCGAGAATGCCGTGCGCTATCGCGTAACCTACTGGTATAAAGAAGATGGCGCCAGAGTCCAGGTTTTTCCGACTCTTGAAGAACGCGAACGCGATGCCGACATCATCATGGCCCAGGTTGTCCGAAAGTTTCTCGACGAACAGTATGACGACAAAGGCAAAGGCATGGATGAGCACGTTTTTTCTGCCGCTCATATGGGCGAAATCATCGACCTGGTAAGCAACGACTATCTTTCTGCCGCCTGGCACGAAGACAACGTCAACAACCTTCGCCAGTTCATCAGCAAAAACAAAAAAAACATACTGCTCTTCACCCTCAACATCTATCTTGACTACGCTTTCAAGGGCGGCTATTTCAGTGGCAATGACATCAACCCGGTAATTGCACACTTCAAAGACGACAACCGCACTCCCGACGAAATCACATTCATCATCGTAAACTACACCGACAAATAAGAATAACTGCCAGATCAAGCTTCCCATCGCAGCCAGCGGCGGGAAGCTTTTGTTTTAGCTGCATGGCAATTTATGCTATAATTGCCTGTGCTCCAGACTTGAGAGCATGCAACATCTTGAGCTCGCGGCACAGGAGAATCGATGAATCAACTCAACAACAACCGCGCCATCGGCGTGAGCCTCAGACTGGTCAAACGGCCATCCAGAGGGTTTTGGGCCATACTTGAAGGTCGACGGGTCGATACCGGTCATTTCGAAAAATACAAGCAGCCGACAGATGCGGTAGGCCTCATTCAAGGGCCGGTTGCCGCAATACTGGCCGCCGCCGATGTAGCAGAAAAGGCCGCTGCGGTACAGGTTGCCGAAATTCGTGGCGTATGCCCGACACACATGACGCTTATTGCCGTCTATGGCGATACTTCAGCTGTTGAAGCAGCACTTGATGCCGTAAGCCACAATCTCGGCGACACAATCTATCAAAATGAATAAAGAGAGCATCGAATTCAAGGTTCTCGGAGTTGTAGAATCAAGGTTTGAGCATCAAACCGGAACCCCTATCCAGGGACGTCTAGCTCCCGAAGAAACTGCTGTAATCAGAATCTACGACGAATACACAGCCGGCCTGAAAGACATCGATGGCTTCAGTCACATCTATGTTTTTTTTGGTTTTAACCGCTCGGACTCTGGCAAGCTGTTGGTAAAACCCTACCTGGACACTGTCGAAAGAGGCATATTTGCCACCAGATCGCCGTTACGTCCTAACCCACTGGGCATGACCATCGTCAGACTGGAACGCATTGAAGGTAACAAGCTGCATGTCAGCGGCGTAGACATCTTGAACGGAAGTCCGGTATTGGACATCAAGCCGTATATACCTGCATTCGACTACCACCAGCCTGAAAGAATCGGCTGGTACCAGAGCAAAGAACAAAGAGACAGCCTTGTGTTGGCCGACGACCGCTTTGCCGCCCCGGAGAAACCAGACAAATGAACTACACAGAAAAAGTGATGCAGCATTTTCATAACCCCGTCAATACCGGTCGACTCGAAGACTATCACGGCATAGGTCAGATAGGTGATTCAGGCTGCGGCGACTTCATTGAAATGACCATTCACATCTCAGAAGACAACCAGAAAGTCGAAAAAATACGCTACCGGATTAAAGGCTGCCCTGCTGCCATAGCAACTTCAAGCATTACCACCCAGATCGCCGAGGGCATGCAGATAGAAGAAGCCCTTAAAATAACTGACCAACAGATCGTCGAAGCTCTGGATGGTCTTCCCGAGAGCAAGATTCATTGCTCACTTCTGGCGGTAAGGGCTCTGCAGCTGGCAATTCAAGATGCAATCCTCAAACGTCTTTTCAAAAAAGCCGGAATAGTAAGCTCAGATGCAGAGTTTGAGCAGCTAAAAGCCGAGGGAAAATTGAACGAATATCTCGGCCTGCAAACCGGCGAAATCAGTCACGAATGCGACGGTTCCTGCGAGACAACAGGCAACTGCCAGTAATAGAACAACACATGCCATGACGACAGACTTTCAAACCTGCATCGAAGAAGTTTACCTGGAAGCACGCAACCTGATCGGTTGCGGTCGCGTCGCAGATTATATTCCGGCTCTGGCTGAAGTAGACCCGGCACAGCTGGGCATAGCCGTTCACACACTCGACGGTCGAACTTTTCAGACCGGCGATGCCGCCGTTCCCTTTTCGATTCAAAGCATCTCGAAGGTTTTTGTTTTTTCGATGGTTTTCAGAGCCTGGGGTGACAGATTGTGGTCACGTATGGGTCGCGAACCATCGGGTAATTCTTTCAATTCACTGGTTCAGCTCGAGCACGAGAATGGCCGGCCACGCAACCCGTTTATCAATGCCGGGGCGCTTGTATCGACCGACTGCCTGTTGTCGATAAGCAAAAACCCCTTAAAAGATATTCTCAGTTTCGTCAGAAGCCTCGCCGACAATCCGAAAATAAATTACGACAGTGTTGTTGCCAACTCAGAAAGAGAGACCGGCTATCGCAATGCTGCCCTGGTCAACTTCATGAAAAGCTTTGGCAACATCGAAAACGATGTTGATGCCGTTTTAAATGCCTACTTTCATCAATGCGGCCTGATGATGAGCTGCGCAGATCTGGCAAAAGCCTTTTCTTTCCTTGCTAACGGCGGCGTCAACCCATTCAACAATGAGCCGGTGCTCTCACCAAGTCAGGCGCGGCGTGTCAACGCGCTGATGCAAACATGCGGTCTCTATAACGAGTCGGGCGAATTTGCCTTTTGCACCGGCCTGCCCGGTAAAAGTGGTGTTGGTGGCGGCATTGTCGCTGTCGTTCCGAAGCTGTTAAGCATCTGCGTCTGGTCACCAGAACTGAACGGGCACGGCAATTCTCTTGCCGGCATGAAAGCTCTGGAGCTTTTTACGAGCAAAACCGGCATTTCAATATTTTAAAAACCTCAAACCCCCAGCACACTTCTGATCGCGACGTTCAAAATAGCGAACAGAAATGAAGCAATCAGCGCCACGCTTACTGACGACATTTCGAAGTCTTCCAGCATTTTATCGACGACGATCAGCATTATTGTAGAGAGCGTAAAACTGACAACAAATACGGTGACCAGCATCCCGGAGCTTGCAATGAGGGGGCCAATAAAGGGAATCACTGCAATCAGAGCAAGAAACACGCCCATAACAGTCATCAGGGGCAATACCAGCAGGCCGCCGACAAACATCAAAAAACTGAAAGCCAGGGCCACCATAACCGCAGTTTTTTCGTCTTTGATTCTAAACCCCGGCAGTATTTTTGAAATAATAAAAAAGGCCAGCGAATTCACGCCAATAGTTACCAGTGTTCCCACAAATTTCCTCCATCGAAAAGCATTTTTACGATACCCGATTTTATTTTATCGGCAAATAAAACGGCAACCGCGATAAAAACAGGTCAAAAACCGGCTCAGACAAACTTATCTGCAAACCTTTGATGTATAACTACTTCCTGGGGGCTGTCATCACCAAGAGGCTCTACAAAGTCTTTATAGCCTGAATAAACACGTTCGACCAGAATCGTGCGGCCAACAAAAACAAATTCAATCCGCCAGCTCCTGAAACGAAGAATTCCGCCCTTTTCGGTTTTTAAAAATTTGTTTCTGGTAGGGTCAAAGGGGTTGTGGGCCAACTGAGAAACAATGACCCCTCGCAAATCAATATTTTGAGCCAGCAAAAAATCAAGCTGCGCAGAAGCACAGGGGCTGTAAGAGACTTCGTATTCTTCTTTAACAACATCTTCGAGCCAGCCGCGCCTGGAAGCAGGAAAACTGTCGAAGTCACTTATGTAAGGCTTGATATCGAGTATCGGGGTATTATTGAGAAGATCAGAGTCAGAAATGTACACACGATTGCTTTTTATGGCCTGCAGTTTTACGCAACTGAGGCCAATAGGATTGGGCCTGTATGGTGACCGGGTTGCAAAAACACCCTTGCGGCCACGGCCATCTGAATAAGGCGGGTTCGTCAACGGCTTCCAGGTTGAGTTATGATGAAAAACATACACCAGCCAGACCCGCTCGAAACCTTCGAGATCTTTCAGCCCCTGCTCGTAATTGAAGCCCTTGACCAGTTCGACATAACCACCGGCAGCCGAAAGCACCCCCTGCATCGGTTGTTCCTGGTGGTAGTCGTGCTGACAGTGCAAGAAACCTATGGGGCTGAAGTTGAACATCAAAAGCCTTCCAGGTGCAAGCGTTCTATAAATCTGCTCCAGGCATCGAACCAGTCGGCGGGGCGCATCATGTGCCCGGAATTTTCATATTCGTGGTATTCCAGCTTTTCTGGGCTGGTTTCAGCATAATAAGGGCGCAGCACCTCTGCAAAATGCCTGATTGCAGAAGGATTAACCACTGAGTCCTGGGCAGCCGCAACCATAAACAAAGAAGCGGGAAAAACCTGCTCAGGAAAATCTGCCGGGCCGCTTGTCTCTGCAGGGCTTGCCGGCAGCAGACCGGGAGTCTCGCGATTACGGAAATCAGGTGTGGAAATGAAAGGCGCAATAAGGTCAGGACGATTTTCTGTGCGCAAAAGGGCAAACGCCACATGCCCACCCATCGAAATACCGTTTACGCAAACCTTTTTGCCACTTTGTCGCAGTTGCAGAACAAGCTGCGAAATTTCGGAAGCGTGCTGTAAAACGATGGAAAGCAAAAGATGATGTCTGGCATGCCCTTTTTCGCGTTCGAGAATATCGATCAAGCCATCGTAGCGGGAACCATGGTGAGGCGCATCGACAGCCACGGCAAAAAAGCCTTCGGCCCGCAAACGGTTGAGTTCTGGCAGTTGCACTTCTTTTGAAACGCCCAGACCGTGCAGAACAAGTATTACTGAATGGTGATCAGGATTCCCGGCGCAAAGAGCCTCAAGGTCGAGCCCGGGCAGATGAATTATTCTTTGAAAAGTCACGCCAGCCTCCTCAAAATCCGGTTGTGGCCTCATATAAAGTCAGCTTCTGCCATCTGTTTTGATTATATCACAAAGCATTGAAGAAAACACGAGTCTGGTATAGCATTGATCTTGCTTCAAATGCCCCGCCAAGGAAAACAGATTTGCCAAGACTGCATACCGTTAAAGAATCTCTACCAAAAGTAATCGGGCTGGCCGTTCAGTCTCCGGACCAGACAGACTCTGAAATAGAACACTCTCTCGGCGAACTCGCCGAATTGCTGAAAACCCTTGGAGCCCGTATGGTAGGTTCGATTGTCCAGAAACGGTCGAATCCTTCCCGCTCGAATTATTTTGGCACCGGAAAAATAGAAGAAGTAAAAAGCAAAGCCGAAGAGCTGGAAGCAAAATACATAGCTGTCGATGATGAATTGAGCGCCATGCAGATAAAAAGCCTCGAAGCCGGAACCGGCCTGCCGGTCAAAGACCGCACTTCGATCATTCTCGACATTTTCGCCGCCCATGCCTCTACCCGCGAGGGGAAACTGCAGGTCGAACTCGCCATGCACCAATATCAGCTGCCGCGCCTGCTGCGCATGTGGACACACCTCGAAAGACAAAGAGGCGGCATCGGCCTTAAAGGCCCGGGCGAAACACAGCTCGAAACCGACCGTCGTATTATTAACATCAAAATCAAAAAGCTGAACGAAGAACTCGAAAAAGTAAGCAAAGCCAGAGAGCAACAGGGCAAAAAGCGCAACGACCGTTTTGCGCCGTTGTTTTCGCTGGTCGGTTATACCAATGCCGGCAAATCGACCCTGCTCAATGCCCTTTCCGGCAGCAAAGTCCAGATGTGCAACGGTTTGTTCACGACGCTCGATCCGACCGCGCGGCGCGTTGAGTTACCAGAAGGACACTGGTGCATAATCTCAGACACAGTCGGTTTCATACGCAAACTGCCACACAATCTCGTCAATGCTTTCAAAGCCACCCTCGAATGCGTGATTCAGTCTGAAGTAATGCTCGTCGTCTGCGATGTTTCCGACCCGCAGTTTCGCGAGCATCTCAAAGCCGTTGACGAGGTATTGAACCAGATCGGCGCGGCGGATCACGAGAGAATCTATGTGTTTAACAAAATAGATCTTGGAGTTGCAGTCGACGAAGAGCTTCTGAATGCTGCATACCCTCAGCATATAATGATTTCGGCAGCAAACGGCATTAACATAGATTTGTTGAAGCGAAAAATCGAAACTGTCATGAAACGAAACCGGCGCGAAGTCGAGCTGACGCTTCCGGTCGGCTCACCTTACATCGGCGAAGCAATGACTATTGGCCGCATATTTTCCCAGGAATGGGGCGAGGGCAACGTCAAAATCAAAGCCGAACTGCCGGTCAGCTTTCTGCAGATGCTTTTCGAACACGACAAGCTGGATCTCTCCTCTGATCAGAGCTGAACAGGCCATACATGCGAGAGAGACTCAGTTGAAGGCACGACGCTCAGCTGAGTTGTTGCGTGATCGAGAAAATCATCAAAGCGAATATTCTTCACCCGGTTTGAGGATCAGCACTTCGGCACGATCGGCAACCCTGGCCTTGAACGCCTGGGGGTCGCTGTTGATGAGCGCGAAAGTGTTGTAGTGAATCGGAACCACTCTGGCTGTCTGAATAAATTCAACAGCCCTGGCCGCCGATTCGACGCCCATGGTATAACGATCACCGATCGGCAGAAAGCTCAGATCTGGTTTAAAAAATTCGCCAATAAGCTTCATATCATAGGTTAAACCGGTGTCACCCGCGTGATAAATGCGTTTGCCGTCTATTTCGATGACGACGCCGGCGGGACTGCCCTTTTCTGCAGAGTGAAGGGCCGGCACCATGTTGAACCTGACACCGCCAATACTGACTGTGCCGCCGATGTTCATTCCCTCAGCGGTAATTTTGTGGCCCTGCGCCTCGACAGCCGTTTCGTGAATCGCTACAAGAGTAGCACCGGTCTTTTTACAGATCGCAAAAGCGTCACCAACGTGATCGCCGTGGTAATGAGTCACAAAAACCATGTCTACATGACCAATCTGCTCTACACCGAAAGGGGCTGAAGGGTTACCGCTGATAAAAGGGTCGATCAGAATCGTTTTCGAACCCGAAATTTTCACCGCTGAATGGCCAAGCCAGGTAATTTTAAGCATCTGAATCCTCCTGTTTAAAACCGGCGCCGGCGATTTTTTTTGCAAAATCTGCAACCTTTTTGTTGCGCCAGACATATATATATCATGTTAAAATAAACCATGCTAAAATAAGCAGGGCTAAGCAACACCCGGGATATGCCATATATCGGGTTGTATCAGGATCTGAAATTGGACTCAAAGACAAGAACCATAGCAGAGAGGATTTCCATACAACTGCAGGGGAATACTCCTACTCATGCCACGACCTGCCGTCGCGGCTTTCTGCTTGGCGTCGTATTGCTGATTTCGCTGCTGATGGCGGTTTTTATATTTTCGTTCAACAGCATTGTCAGGCAGCGCAATACGCAGGCGCATCATCTGATGATCTCGGAAACGGCGAACTATCTGGCGATTTCCGGGCTGCGTCTGCTGAGCGACAAGCTTGGCAGCTCGTTCGAAACCACCATAAAAACCAGCTGTCCGCAGCTGTTCGACCAACCGGCGGCAGCACTCGGCGACAGCATAGACCTGACCGACGGCAGTTCGATCTGCGGCAACGTGCAGAATGATTTTCAGAATTTTCTCAACACGCTCGACGAGCTCAAGGAACCTGGCATTCTCGGCGCCTACCCGACCTGCCTCGGCATGGAAATACGCCTTGAAAACCTGCAGGCACTCACCCCCGACACCACGCCGGAGCAGTTTCAGTCCGGCCGCGATCCGATCGAAAAATGTGGCCAGCTTGTCGTCAAATGTACTATCGAATATCGCGGCCTGAGGCGCCAGGCGACCCTGTCACGCCAGTTTCGCGTCGTCAGCATGATTCCCGGGGCTTACAACCGCTTTTCGTTGTTTATCAAGAAAACGCCTTACCCAGACTCATACAATTCTCTCGGCGTAAAGTTCGACGGCACTGTCGACACCGCATATGCGCACCCGCCCGCAGCGGGCAAAACTTTTACCGGCCCGCTGTTTGTTTTTAACGGCACCGATTCTGCAGCGGTAACCTCGACGATTCCGGAACGCACCGAAATTAACGACAAAGAACACCTGCGCCAGCGCGGCTGGGTATTTCTCGGCCCGGCCGGCGCAGCGGCCGACGAGGCGGTATTCATCAAGATACCATCAGGTTTCGAGCCGGCGGCCGGTGGCCATTTCATGCTTGGCTGGCCTTCAGTCTCGGCAATGCCGGTATTGGCACCCGAACTTATCGAAGATAACGCCAACTTTGCCCAGCAAAGTGATTTTTCGCCGCACGAGTATTCGCTCGGTGCCAAATTTCAGGGTTTCTACACCTGGGAAGACGGCAACCAGTATGGCGCCGGCGGCAAGAATCTCTGGCCCGGCCTCGCAGCGGGGTCGAGCTTTGTTCCGTCTGATCACCTGCGTTCGGCATCCACCTGGATCTACCCGTATGGCGGTCAGAACAAAGAATCGCGCACGCTGGTCGTCGGCCCCGTGCTCGCCGGCATGCTCAAGTTCTTTTTCATGCGCGGCCGTAACACCAGCACCTCCGAAGAATACAAAGGCCTCTGGACAAGCATGTCCGAAAGCATTTTCAACACCAAGGTCGCAGCCAACCACACTCTGCAGAGTTTCTCCGGTATATGGGAAGGCACACTGGCCCCGCCGATCAACGGCATCGATTTTTTCAGAAGCGGCTACGAGAGCTTCAAAAAACTGATGCCCTACAATAGCCTGCCCGACCCGACGCCGCCGCTGCCTTCGAATGGCATTGCCTTCAATCTGCTTTTCGATTTCATGAAGTATCAGCGCGATGTTTACCCACCGTTGAACGGAGTGCCGGGCATTGCAGCCGCCGCCTACGATGCCGAGAGATTTCTCGTGCCACGGGCCGAAGAAATGCGGAACTGCGTCGTCAAAGGTCTGCACCCTCACGACGAAATGGGGATTTTCTTCGAAGAAAACGGCCAGTATGACCCGAACAGCAGCCCTGATAACTGCTATTTCATGGGCAGCCTGACCGAAATAACGGTTTACGATTCAAACCTGCTCTCGAACAGAATCACCCACAATCTTGACCTGCGCAAATGTAACAACACCGCCGAAGAGCAGGAAGCGATGGAAAAATTTCTGTTCAAGCAGGCTGGTGGCGCCGCCAGCGGTATCAACGAAACCGACAAGCCCGGCATCTTTCTGATCACCAGACGCAATGGCGTCAGCGACAGCTACGCTGATGCACTCGTCTTTTCAAAGCGACCGGTCAAGCTGGTCAAGCCCCTCATAGTCATTGTCGACAAAGGCAGTCTGATTCTGCGCCACGACATTACCGGCACCATGACCGACGGGGCACCGGCAACACTCTGCTCACTGGCGCTGATCAACGGGCATTTCTTTATCGACGGAACCGGGAGTGTCAGAACTATACACGCCAGCCTGGCTGCGCTGCACCCGTCTTCCGGGCGCCTGCTCAGGCCACCGACTGTCAGCGTCAGCTCACCCGGTCAGTTCAAAATCCATGGCGGCCTGGCCCTGACCGAAATCGGCCTCTACGAAAACCCGATGAATGACCCTCTCAATCACCTCGGCACAACGATGAGCCATTTCACCGAAGGCGGCGAGGTGCATTACAACCCGCGTTTCAACCCTTCCGGCCCCACTGTCATCGATTCCAGAGTCTTTGTTCTTGAAGACACTGCCGGCAAGCTCAGCATCGAAGGAGCCGGTTCATGAACGCAAGAAACGGTCTGTCAATGGTTGAAATCATGGTTGCAGTCGTCATCATCGCCCTGTCGCTCGGGCCGATGATTGGTCTGCTGAGTTCCTCAAACCGCATGAGCAATGCTTCGATCTACGAAGAAATGGCCGTACACTACGCCAGAGAAATTTCCGACCAGCTTCTCAGTCTCAGCTCTAAATTCTCTGATATTGTCAATGATGCCAGAGTCATGACCGGCGATTCGACGCTAACTCTGGCTGCAATTCTCAATGACGCCACCTTCAAAAGCAAACTCGAGGAACACGCAGACGAGTCTTCAGCACTGTCTTTGTATGCCAGCGGTAACCAGCTGCCGGTGCGAATGCTCGTTTCGCCACTCGACAAGGCCTTCAGCCGTCGCCGCATTACGGCAAGTGAGTTGAACACCAGCAGCAACAGCGTTTTGAAGGCTAACAGATACTGGAAAGTTAAAATCGAACTAGCCTGGAAAGACCCGGGTTCCGGGCGCGACACTCCGCGCGAGGTCGTCATGGCGATCTTCCTCAAGGAAGGGTAAGGCAGATGGGCAATCTGAAACGACAACGCGGTTTTACTTTCGTCGAGGCGATGATCGTCACGGTTATTGCCTGCAGCCTGATGATCGTTATTCAGAGCCTTTTCTCGCATACGGTCAAGGTCACGATGAAGGGCCAGGACAACCTCGATTCGATCAGAGCCGCCAGTCAGCTGTTTTCCAGCCTGCGTCGTGACATGCTGCAGTTCGTTTCGCTGTCGACCGGCGGTGCCCGGGCAACCATCGCACTCGACAGTTTCGAGATTCCTGATACGGCGACTTTTTCGACGATTCTCACTCTGAAGAAGCAGACCGATCGTATTACCTACACGCTGGTCGAGAATAGCGGCAAAAATTATGTCGAGCGGGTATTACAGACGCCGTCGAATCCGGCACCACAGCGTAAACTTTTCGGGGTGCCACGTATGAAAGATTTTGGTGTTCTCTATCTGATCAGCCCGAACAAGGTCAATTCGCTCGTTAAAAATGTCGGACAGCTGCTGGTAAAAGTGACGGTCGATTCAGAAGACGCGAGGTTTCCGTCAAAAGAGGTGAAGCTGACTTCGATGTTCTTTTCCGACCGTCTCGCTGACAGCGACTGGAATTATCTCGATTTTTAAAATTTTTGCAACCTTTGTACCAGTTCAAGCGTATTGAAAATTAGTTGAGGTGGAAACAGAAATGAAAACAGAAAGCTCGAAACTCAAAGCTGTTTTACTGTTGGCCGCGTTGAGCCTGCCAGCCTTTTTCGGCTCAGCTGTCTGCTCGGCGCAGGTCGCGTCTTCGAGCCAGCAGACGAACGCCACCGCAACCCAGCAGGTCGACAGCAGCTCGGCACAGCAGCAGAAAGAGACACCGCCCGCTGCACCACAGACACAGTCTGAAAACTCACAATATACCCAGAGTCCTGATTGTATGAGTCTTCAAGAGATCATCGAAGTTTACAACAACCGTTTTTGCCCCCCTGAAAAGCCAATTGAAGAGATCACCGACTTTACCATGGCCCGTCTGGTCAAGGTCGAAATGATAAAAAGAACCGATCTCGACAGATACCGCGATCTGGTCATGATCAACGGCAAGGTTTATACAAAAAAAGACCCGAAAGATAGCGACCAACAGCCCAACCCGAAGCCACTCGGCAAGGCCGGCAAAAATCTGCTGGGCGACCTGAAGGTCGCCTGCGAACAGCTTGAAAAAAAGCAGACCCGCGGCGAATCGGACGGCAACAAAAAGCCCGAACGGGTTCTTGAATTGAAGAGGCGTAGAATCACCTATCGCGACCGCGAAAACCAGTTGCGCGAAATGGAAGTCTATTCGCCGCCGAAGTTTCCGGCCAAAAAGAAGCCGCTGGCCGGTAAAAAGGGCAAAAAAGTGCCCGATTACGCGACTTCAATTCTCGTTCCCAAAAACCAGCAGGGTAACAGCAAGGATATATCTGCATTTGACAGAATGCCGTCAGCCGATGCCTGGGTTGATGACAATGATGCCAGAAGCAGCAAATGATCTACACAGGAGGAATTCAGAAAATGGTTAAAAAATGGTTGTCTCTCGTTCTGGCCGTGGTGATGGTGATTACTTCATTACCGGCTTTTGCCCAGACTTCAGCAGCAAACCGCGGCAGTGACGAGCAGCAGGTGGTAATCGACGAAACAGCTCCCGGTTCCGACAGCGACGACAATGACGATGAAGCCGCTGTCAGTAATATCGACGAAAACAAGATGCAGGCCGATGGCGTCGCTGATGTAGAAAGCAGCAGCAAGGCACAGATAACCGCTCCGGAAAAAGACAGCCTTGGCAAATTCCAGAAAATGCGTGCCGAAATCCAGAAGCTGATCAAACAGCGCTTCTTTGCTCGCGCCAACACCTTGGTCGACAAAGTTCGCGCTGAAGTCAAGAGCAGCCGCCTCACCGATGAACGCAAAAAAGCCCTGATGGCC
This sequence comes from Candidatus Rifleibacteriota bacterium, assembly GCA_029564115.1. The sequence continues at coordinate 20,272 of JAKQQP010000054.1, forward strand.
TCTCTCGAACGCAGAGAAAGAGCAACTCTGCACAGCGTCCAGGGCGAATACCAGAAGGCCGCCAATGCTATCAGATCGGCCATTTCGCTGAACGAACTGAAAGGCGACACCGACAGACTGCTGAAAACTCAGGAAAAGGTCAACACGCAGAAAGAATGGTTCGATATCCGCACCAGCTATGAAAAAGACCTGGCCAAACTGCTTGAAGCCAAACAACCGCTCCTCAAGGAAAAGCTCGCCGTTCTCAGACAGCTCGATTCAAAGAGAAAACTCAGCAAAGAAGCAATCAGCAAGCTGCAGGCCTCTCTCAAGCAGATCAACGAGCGCCTCGCACCGCTCAACAAGAAAATTCAGGAAACCCACCGCGTATTTGCCGTCAAACGTGACAAAATGCGCAAAGAAGGTATCGTGCTCAATTCTGCCCTGCATCGCAAGCTTTTCCCGCTTGTGATGAAGAGAATGATTGTGAGATTCGGTAACTACAACCTGCATCGCCAGATCGCCCGCCACCTGACCAACATTGCCGAAACCAACGAAACCAGCTGGGAAGGCCTGAAAGAAAACTTCGCCAGACTGCAGAAACTTCAGGAAACAGTCTGGGATCTGCGCAAGCAGCTCAGCGTCATTGCCGGCAAAGCCCCGCTGTCTGAAGAAGATTACAGAAAAGCCAAAGTTCTCCGCACTCAGCTCGAAAAAGCCATTGCTGAATGTGAGAAGGCTCTCGATAAAGTTGAAGATGCTTTTATCGACCAGAAAGTATTCGGAAAACTCACAGACAAAGAAAAAGCCGAATTCGTTAAGCTCTTCAGAGACGTCTGGAGCCGCGACAAGGAATTCGACAGCCTGAAGCCTTCTCTCGAAGAGCTTTACGAAAAGATTTTCGAACGCCCGATCATTATCGACGACCCGAAACCTGAACCGCGGCCAATTCCGACACCGAGACCCGAACCAGGCAAACCTTCAATCGAAGGGGAAGGCTACGTCATTCAGGAAGGCAACGTTTTCCTGCTGCGCTTCGGCGACAAAGTTTTCTGGCCAAACAATCTTCCGGCCAGATATATGGTCAACAAACTCGAAGTGAAATTCGGTGCTGAATTCATCTACAGAACCGCCGATCAGCCGACCAACAAACCGGCTCAGGTCGATACAAACGGCAGACCGGTAGACGACTGGTGGAAGAAATACCCCGAAATCAGCTTCACTTACATCCATGCCCCGCAGCTCCCTGATGAGCCGTTCAAGCGCGACAACGACATGGCCACCCCGACTCAGGTTATCGAAGAAAACCTCGACAACCAGGACAAGCCGGCCAATCTGATGAACGCGTTCTGATTCTGCAACCGACCCCGGTCAGCCTCGCTGGCCGGGGTTTTTCATGCAATAAACAAACAATTTTTCCGAAATTACAGACGAGAAATTACTGATCGCAGGCACTCTGCACGGCAGATAAAACGGTCAGCAGCCCGGCAATTCACCGGGCGAACTCATCGACTCATTTTGATCAACCACTGTTCGAGGTGCTGCAGGGCTTCGGCAAAGCCGGCGCGGCCGTAGCCGAAACGCAGATACTGCTTCTGCATATCGAAAAAATTACCTGGAATCAGCATGACGCCAGTTTCGGCAACGAGGCGATCGCAAAATTCAAGTGCGTCACCACCGAGAAATTCAGGAAAAGTCGTAGTGCCCGCCCTGGGCCGCTGCCATGCAAACAGCTGCGGAAACCGGCCGAAAAATCCGGTAAGAAGATCGAGATTCGCAACCAGACGCTGACGTTGCCGTTCATAGATTTTTTCGCAGTTGCGCACGGCAATGCGGGCGAGAAACTCACTCGGCGCACTGTTGCAGATCGTCAGGTAATCTTTGAAGGTTGCGAGGCGGTTATAAACTTCGGCATCGCGGGTAGCGACCCAGCCGATGCGCAAACCAGCCAGACCACAGTTTTTGCTGAGGCAGTTCAGTGAGATGCCCTTTTCATAATGATCGGCCATATTTGGCAGACGGGTGGCCGGATCATGCTCTGAGCCGCGGTAAACTTCGTCACAAAACAGCCACAGACCATGTTTGCGTGCAATATCGATGACACCCTGCCAGCTGGCGCGGTCGAAAAGATAGCCGGTCGGGTTGTGCGGCGTACAGATGAGAATAGCCTTTGTCTTTGAATTGATCAGGCCCTCAAGCTGATTCAGGTCTGGCGCCCAGCCATTTTTTGAGTTGCCCGGCCAGCGTGTCACGTTGATATTACGTGATTCGGCAACCGCATAATGCGACTGATACCCCGGAAAATGCACGATCAGGTGGTCACCCGGGTTGAGAATTGCGTGCATGAAGGCAAAAATCGGCTCTTCGGCGCCGGTAAATACGAGAATCCGGCCGGCCTCCACCTTTTCATAATGCCGGGCAATTTCTTCGCGCAGGGCCGGGTCACCCAGACTTTCGGTATAACCGAGCCAGACTTTTTTAAATCCTTCTTCGGCACCCGGCTCGAGGGCGAGCAGATCACCGACAGTCATGGCCTCAGGGTCTGAAGACCCCAGCAGATAGCGCGCCGAAAACTCATGGCGGGCAAAATATCTTTCAAGCGCAAAAGGTCGAATCTGCATGGTTTGATTCCTTTCAGCGTTAATTATACCCGCCGCCATATACAAAAACCAGCCCAAAGCAGAAGCAGCAGCTTTCGGAAGAAGAAAAAGAATACAAGGCTAAGCGCAAGCTCGTCCAGGAGAAGTTGATCAAGTTTGCGACCCGGATTCCCGCGTTCATATATCTTACCTGACTTTCGTGAGAATACTTTGCGGGATGTCAGTACCAAGCTTGAACCGAAGTTATTTCGTGCAGTCACCGGCCTGAATGTGAATGACTTTCACCTGCTGGTAAGGCTCAAAGTATTTAACACTGAACAGATGAACCAGGCCGTGTTTGCGTTCCGGCGATATAAAGATGCGCCATGTCTGCTTCTGTCTGCAGGCAGTTGTCGCGCAACAGCCGCCATTGCTCAGTTGTCGGTCGTTCAATCAGTATTGTCATCCTTCATTGAAACTGTTTTTGCCATTACCTGCGCTGCGCTTTTTTGCCGATTCGAGCTTTTTTAACTCTTTTTCGGCTTCGATAAAGTGCTTTTCTACTTCAGTCGGCTCTTTCAGCAGGGTTTTGCGATATTTTTCGTATTCAATATGAGCTTTTTTTATTGCTTCTTCGTGGCTGATCTTTCCTGCATGGTTCAATAGTTCATGGTCAGAAAGCTTGAGAAAATCATCGAGTTTGGTTACCCAGTCACGCATGGTCATTGGCTTGCGACGTAATGCCTGTAGTTCTGCAAATTCAAGATACATGGTTACAATGCGGTTAAGAAGGTCGAGTTCCTTTTCATTCAAATAGTTTTTGGCTATTTCAGTATCGTCTTTTCTTACATTCTTTGCCTTTGAACAAGTTAACCCCATGTTCGGCCTGGCCATAAATTATTTCGGCGGCAGTATGGCCATGGGCCGCCCAATGCATTTTATTCTGAATTACCCTGAAGAATTCTCGCGAAAAATCGTCTTTGGGGTTGTAATCTATGCTGGTTGCGTAAATATCAAGAACTTTTCGCCAGAAGACCTTTTCGGAAGAGCGAATGTCTCTGATGCGCGCCAGCGGTTCTTCAAAATATTTGCCGTTGCCGCCATTTTTCAGGCGGGCATCATCCATGGTGAAGCCTTTTATAATGTATTCATGCAGGCGCTGTGTGGCCCAGATGCGAAACTGAGTGCCCCTTAAGCTGTTAACCCGGTAGCCGACTGAAATAATTGCATCAAGATTGAAAAATTCTATTTCGCGAGAAACCTTTTTACTGCCTTCATTTTGAACTGTTGCAAAAATTGCAACAGTTTCTTTTCGGCTTAACTCGCCAGTTTCGAAGATGTTTTTCAGATGTCGGCTGATGCCTGACTTATCTACACTGAAAAGCTCGGCCAGTTGATTGAGATTCAACCAGATAGATTCATTTACCAGCCTGGTTTCAATGCGAACTTCGCCGTCTTCGGATTCGTAAAGAAGAAATTCAGTATTGGCGGACAAAGCGATGTCGCTCATGCTTCGTTCTCCCACATCCGTTTCATGTTTGCTTTTACCACTCCAATTTTCTCAGAAAATTTTACCAGAACCAGGGCGAGTTTTAAATCATTATGTCCAAAGCAGCAATACCGACTTCCAGTCGGCGGATTGAATAGTGCGATACTGAAAAGCCCGGCAACTGATTGAGCTTCAACCAGATTTGACGGCAATCGCAGGTTTATATTGTCTCTAGTCTCTATTATGGGATTCTTAATAACAATATTTTACTGCTCTGAGTCTTCGGGGGCTTTGAAGGACGGTTTTTTTTGAAACCTGACGACTCCGGCGGCAGGTGGCTTTGTTTTTATGAGACAGTCTGGAAAGAACCGAAAAATACCTGCCATTTACAAATAGGCCGAACACAGCCACGTCAAGACTGCAGGCAAATACAGGCACTCATTTTTTGCATAGCGACAATTATTTGCAATGGTAGCAAAAAACGAAAATCGCTGTTGATGACAGCGAAAACCTTTTTAAAAAAAAATATTTTAAAAATCTCTTGACACTTTGCAGCAAATTGACGATAATAATTTTGCAATGCAGCAATAAGTTAAACAAAAAGATCACAAAGCCCTAAATTTTAATCTGAAAACAGGAGTTTTTAAAATGAACAAATGGATGGAATTTTCAAACGAATACACTCAGCTCATGAAAGACAATTTCCAGGTCATGACCAAATTCTGGCGCGCCAGCATGGACCAGACCTCTGGCTACAACAAAAAGAGCATGGAACTGTTTTTCGACCACATGAACCGCAATGTCGAATTCATGCACGAAATGTACAACAACACCGCGTCTTCCAACGACGAACTCAAGAATCTCTATCGCGAAAATATTGAAAAATTCAATACCCGCTTCCAGAAGATCTATGAAGAAACCGTAAAGGCCATGACTCCGAAGCACATGACCACTGAAAAGTAAGATCTGCAGCAAACCCGGGGTCGTTTTGAACACGGCCAGCCCGCCAAAAAGGCCCCGGGTTGCAGGCATTGCAAAGCAGCAAGGCAGCGCCGTTATTTTCCCCAGACCCGGAGCTTTGAAGCTGCAACGCGAAAAAAGCGTGCCTGCCGCAAGTGAGAATTTTCACAAGTATAGATGGTTTGGGGGTGGGTATGAGGAAGATTACAGAGCCGCCGGGCGACCACAACGGGCGAAAACACTGAAATATTCTGGCAGTTGGCAGGATGAACGAAAGAACGAGCCGTAACAACCGGCTCTCAGGTGCAGGTGCCGCAGTTTTTTATCGCGGCAATGCAAAAACAAAATTTTAATCACAACGACGAAAAACAACCGCCGCGAGGTGGTCAGACAGGAGAAACACAATGAAAAGAATGACTGGTAAAGTAGCACTCATCACCGGCGGCGCCGCCGGCATCGGGCTCAAAGCCGCAACCATTTTCGCCGAAGAAGGCGCAACCGTATATGCCCTCGACATCAGCGACAAAGCTCTCGCAGGTCTGGCCGACGTTAAACTGTCAGCCGAAGCCACCGGCAAAATTATCGGCAAAAAAGTCGATGTATCGAGCCATGCCGACGTAAACAGAGTCGTTGACGAAATTCACGCCGCCGAAGGCAAAATCGATTGTCTGGTAAACAACGCCGGCATCACTGCCGACGCTACCCTGATGAAGATGACCGAAGAACAGTTCGACCGCGTCATCAAAGTTAACCTCAAGGGTGTCTATCTGATGGCTCAGGCCTGTGCCGCCAAGATGACCGCAGCCGGTAAAGGCTCGATCGTCAACACCTCTTCAATCGTAGGCGTTCAGGGCAATTTCGGCCAGACCAACTATTCAGCTGCCAAAGCTGGCGTCATCGGCATGACCTATACCTGGTCACGCGAACTCGGCCGCAAAGGCGTGCGCGTTAACGCCGTAGCCCCCGGTTACACCTGGACTGAAATGCTGGCAACCGTTCCCGAAAAAGTTATCAAAATGCTTGAAGAAAAAACTCCGATGCAGCGCCTCGGCCAGCCCGATGAAGTTGCCAAGCTGTATCTGTTCCTGGCGAGCGACGAAAGTTCGTATATCACCGGTCAGGTCATCGGCGTCGACGGCGGCCTCAAACTCTGATAAACCAGGATCAAGAAAGGTCAGAAGCAATGTTCGCAAATTTAGACTCAATGGCTCAGCAACTCGATGCGGTAAATGAGCATTTTCTGCGCCAGACCGCAGGCGAGCTCGACACTTATCCGCGTGGCATCACTCCGAGAGAAGAAGTCTGGCGGGCCGGCAACGTTTCGCTGCTGCGCTTCGAAAGCCCCGAAGGGGTAGAAGGGCAACCGATTCTGATTGTTCCTTCGTTGATCAATCGCTGGTATGTTCTCGACATTACCGAGGAAGTAAGCTTCATTCGAGAATTTGCTCAGAAACGCCCCGTCTATCTCATCGACTGGGGTTACCCCGGTGCGGAAGTCGGGCACCTGCCACTCAGTCATTACTACCACCGCTCGATCAAACGGGCGGTAAGGTTTATGCGTCGCGAACATGGCTGTGACAAAGTCGATATGCTTGGCTACTGTATCGGCGGAACCATGGCTTATGCTTTCAGCTGCCTCGAGCCCGATATGGTCGATCATCTCGTGCTTCTGACCGCTCCGATCGACTTCAACAACTCCGGCATCTTCGGAACTTACGCTGAACATTTCCCCACCGAGGAATTTCTGCAGAGTATGGATGTCATGCCCGGCTGGCTGCTTGCCTTCTCGTTCCAGTTCGTGCAACCAATGGGTTCATACCAGAAAACCAAAATGTTCAAAGAAAAATTCGAGAGCAAAGGCTTCATGAAGTTGTATAATGCCATGGAACGCTGGATCGCAGATCCGGTAAGTTACCCCGGCAAAGCCTATTACCAGATGCTTACGGAACTTTACAAAGAGAACCTGCTTACCCAGGGCAAGCTCATGACTGCAGAAGGGTTGCTCGTCGACCCCGCTGCTCGACGTGCCAAAGCTTTGATTCTCAATGCCGGCAAAGATCACATTGCACCTCTGTGCACTACCGCTTTGCCGCCAACCGACAAAGCGCAGGTCAAACAGGTCACCATTCCTTCCGGGCACATCGGAATAACCACCGGGCGCAACAGTAAAGACGCCAGCAGAAGCGCTCTCGACTTCATAATGAACTGAAAAGCAAGGAGACAGAAAATGTTTAATATGGGCGAAGATATGATGAAACAATGGGCCAGCAACTGGGAAAAGCTGATGGGCGACCAACTCGAAAAGCTTGTTACCAACGAAAAATTCATCGGTGAAATGTCAAAATCGATTGCCGCCACCATGACCGGCAAAGCAATGTATTCAAAAATGCTTGACGAACAAATGGCTGCGATGAATCTTCCGTCGAGAACCGACATTGTCAAAATAATGCAGAAGCTTACCGACCTCGAAGAGCGCCTGGTAGACCTCACCGAAAAATTCGAAGATTATGTCGAAGCTCAGAACAGCAAACCTGCTGCTCAAGCTGCGCCGCAAGTTTCGAATCATGAAGGCAAAGGCAAAAAGCACAAAAAATAGTTTTGCTGGTCAATAAACTGGACTTAAGAACCTGTCGGTCTTAAAATTCAGATTATGCAGCAGCCTGCATAAATCACATCGACAGGAAGAGAGAACCATGGCCAAGGAAAAAGAGTTAAAAGAAACGCCCGACGAATACCGTGAAATGGTTTCGCGCTCGGTTCTGAAGAATTATACCGAAACCGATCGCCGCCGTCTCGGCATGGAGCCTACCCGCAAGACTCCGGTTTACCGGCAGGCCTCCTGGACTCTTTTTCGCTGCGGCGACGACTTCAAGTCAGATTTTAACCCGGTGGTCATCGTACCTTCGCTGATCAACCGCAACTACATCATGGATCTGTTGCCGGGGCACTCTCTTATCGAACAGTTGAAAGCCAGCGGGCTCGACGTCTTCATAATCGACTGGGGCGACCCGGACCCGGGCATGGGCCAGTGTGGCTTCGATCATTACATCAGTGTCTGGATTCGCAGAGCCATTCGTCAGGTCAAAAAAATCACCGGCTGCAAAAAAGTGCAACTGGCCGGGCAATGCATCGGTGGTATGATGGCGACTCTTTATGCATCACACCCCGAGCTGCGCAAAGATCTCAGCAGCCTGTTTCTATTGACGGCTCCGATTGACCTGGCAGATTCGGGTCTGCTTGCCAACTGGACCGGCACCGAAGGCTTCGACGTCGAAAAAATGACTGCAGCTTACCAGGGAATCGTGCCAGCGCAGTTTTTTCACGCTTCTTTCCCGCTGCTCGACCCGCGCAATCAGTTGAGCAAATATCGCAGACTGCTTGAAAATTTCGAGATGCCCGGCTTCAAAGAAATCTGGGAGGCCCTCGACATCTGGGGCAGTGACAATGTTGATTTCACCAAAAAGGCTTTTACCGAACTGATCAGCACATTTTATCAGGAAAATGCCTTTTACAAGGGCAACTTTACGGTCATGGGCGAAAAGGTCGATTATAAAGACATTGATATTCCGGTATTGAGCCTTGTTGCCCGTGATGATCATGTGTTCAATGAAAAAGCGGCAAAAGCGATTCAGAAATGCAAAGCGGCAAAAAAAGGCAAACTCGACTATCACGTCATTCCGGCCGGGCATGTATCTCTCATCGCGGCTCATCCGGTTAGAATCACGACCTATGCTCTGATCAAAGAATTTTTGACCAGATAATACATTCACAAGGAGCAGAAAAATGACTGAAGTATTTATCGTTGGCGCAGCCAGAACCGCAATCGGCGCTCTCATGGGCACTCTCAAGAGCGTTCCCGCCCACAAACTGGGCAGTGTTGTCATCAAGGCCGCTCTCGAACGCGCCGGGGTCAAACCCGACCAGATAGATGAAGTAATCATGGGTAACGTGCTGATGGCCGGTCAGGGCCAGGGCCCGGGCCGCCAGGCTGCTATGGGCGCCGGCGTTCCCGAAACCGTTCCCGCCTGGGCAATCAACCAGCTTTGCGGCTCAGGCCTCAAAACTATCGCCCTCGCCGTCGACGCCATCAGAACCGGTGAATCTCAGTGCATCGTCGCCGGTGGCATGGAAAGCATGAGCGGCGCCCCTCACCTCGCCGATCTGCGCAACGGCACCACTCTCGGCAACGTCACCTTTAAAGATTCAACTGTCTGGGATGGCCTGACCGACGTTTTTTCGGGCGAACATATGGGCATGACCGCCGAGTGGCTTGCCGATGAGCTTGGTATCAGCCGCGAAGAAATGGACAAGTTTGCCGCCGAAAGCCAGAAGCGCGTTGCCGCCGCCTGGGAAGCCGGAAAATTCGATGACGAAATCGTTCCGGTCGAAATCCCGCAGCGCAAGGGCGACCCGATCGTGTTCAAAAAAGACGAACATTTCCGAGTCGGTACAACTTTTGAAACTTTGAGCAAACTTAAACCCGCCTTCAAAAAAGACGGCAGCGTCACCGCCGGTAACGCATCGGGCATCAATGACGGCGCCGCTGCTGTTGTCGTCGCCTCAGCCGAATTTGTAAAAAAGCACAATTTAAAACCAATCGCCAGAATCGTCGCACACGCGACTACTGGTCTGAATCCTTCAAGAATGGGTCTTGGCCCGGTTTCTGCAACGCAGAAAGCTCTTGCCAAAGCCGGCTGGAAAGTCAGCGATCTTGACCGCGTCGAAGCCAACGAAGCTTTCGCCGTTCAGTCGCTCGGCGTCATTAAACAGCTCGGTTTCGACCCGGCAAAAACGAATGTCAATGGCGGAGCCATCGCTCTCGGTCACCCCATCGGTGCTTCCGGTGCCAGAGTATTGGTAACGCTGCTGTATGAAATGATGCACGCCAACGCCGGCAAAGGCCTCGCCACTCTCTGCGTAGGTGGCGGCATGGGCGTTGCCATGGCAGTCGAGCGCATCAAGGCTTGATTCCTTTCCTTGCCTCTGTGCGGCGTCATTAACCGCGCAGACCTTCCGGGCCTGGGGATTCTTTCCCGGGCTGTCTTTTTTTTAGAACTATTCATTGATTGGCCAATTAGCAATTGTGCTTAACTGGTTATCTTTTTAAGGGGCAGCTTCGGCCTATCAGCCGGGCGTCGCTTTCCGCCCTCCTGGCTCACGCGACATAAAAGCCTCCTGCTTAAATGCTTTTTTGCTGACAGGAGGTCAGCAATACTCGGCAGCATCAGGATAGATGCTGCCGGGTGCTCCAGCTTAATTTGTTCTTAAGTTTTCGCTCAGCAGAACCGCTCTATCCTGCGCGGTTCTGCATAAGCACATCCTGTGCAAAACAAGCTTCTGAAAAAGGCCATGGCGCGCACATTCCTGTTGCGCCATGCCATAACCGCCATCCTGGCGTAACAATCCCGTTTGGCACACGAGGTGCTTATGCGCGGCCGCCACAGGATTGGCACGGCCGTGCCTTCTCGCCTCGCAATTTTGTAAGTGAGGATTTCTGTATTTAGCCAAAGAGTTGCGACTTTTTAGCTTGACTTTTAGATTCATATTAAATACTTTAATATTAAAGCATTTAATATGAATGGAGTTGAACTTAGAAATGAGTACTCACTACAAAGGCACGAAGGAAGAGGTCAGCGCTCTCGACTGCTTTATCAAGCTGCTGCGCGCCTCTGAATCGGTCAATGCCGCTGCGGTGAGGCAGATTCAGGCCAATGGTCTGACCGAAAGCCAGTTCGGGGTTCTTGAAGCCCTGCTGCACCTCGGCACTCTCAATCAGAACCAGCTGGCCGGCAAGATTCTCAAAAGCGGCGGCAATATCACGCTGGTCATCGATAACCTGCTCAAGCACGGGCTGGTTGTCAAAGAAAAACGCAGCGATGACCGCCGCTGTTACTGGATCAGTCTCAGTGGCCGCGGCAAAGAGCTTATCAGCCGAATTTTCCCGGAACATGTTAGAATAATTACTGAGAGATTTGCGGCACTTAATTCAGAAGAACAGAAGCAACTGGCGCTGCTCTGCCGCAAACTGGGCACCGCCGCCAACAAACAGGAGGAAGAAAAATGAAAAAGGTACTTCACATCGTTGCCAGCCCGAGAGGCTCGAGCTCACGCACTCTACGCATCGCTGACTCTCTGCTCAAAAAGATCGGCAAACAGTTTCCCGGTGCCACAATCGATACGCTCGACGTTTTTGCCGAAAAACTACCCGAAATGAATATAACCCGCGTCAAAGGCAAATATATGCTGATGAGCGGTCAGGAACTCAGTGGCGACGCCGTCGCCGCCTGGGAAGAAATCAAAGCCCACATTGCCCGTTTTCTCGCCGCCGACATCATCGTCATCTCAACCCCGATGTGGAACTTTGGCATTCCCTACCGGCTGAAACATTACATCGACGTGGTCTGGCAACCCGGATTCATGTTCAAATACACCGAAAACGGCCCTGTCGGCCTCGCTGCCGGCCGCAAGGTCTTCGTCGTTTCGACACGCGGCGGCGACTACAGCCCGGGTACCCCGGCCGAACCCTACGACCAGATCACACCCTATCTTAAAACCGTTCTCGGCTGGGCCGGCATCACCGACCTGACCTTCATCAGTGCCCAGCCAATGGACGCCAACACTGAAGACGGCCGCGAAGCCAAGATCAAAGAAGCCATCGCCGGCATCGATTCTCTCAACCTCGCCTGATCTCTAAAGAAAACCCCGGGTATGTCTGTCAACCGACGGCATACCCGGGGTTTTTATCAAACAGGCATTCCCGCTGACGAAGAAAAATTTTCGGCAGTCCAGAATTATGACATAACTGTAAGAGGTTGAATCAAATAATTCCTGATGTTGATAAATACGAAACATTCAGATTCTATTTCTGCGGTCATGAGCCGCTCGAACCGCCGCACATTCATAATGAAGGCGGCACCCGGTGCGTAATCAAGGGCTTGCCTTATTTGAGCTCAGAATCAGGCTTTTGAACCAGACTCAGTAACTCTGATTCTCGACGGGGAGGTAGAGGCGCATAATGCGGTTGGAAGTGGCGAGCCAGAGGTTGCTCTGGTCGAAATGCAGGTAGTGCACCCCAGGGCGCGAGAGGCGTTCCCATTTTTTGCCGTCGTAGAGCATGACGCAGCTGCCACCGATCGAGGGGTTGATGACGCGCAGTCGATAAGGGTTGTCACTGCTTCTTTTGAGCATGGGTGGCACATCTGATGACTTGAAAAACTTCTGTTCTAGAGTGAATTTTTCGTCGCAGGCTACGGCGATGACAAAGGGGTATTTTGCGTCGTCAGGGGCAGCCGCCACTGAAGTTATGCGGTTCGAATCGAATCCCTCGATCTTGGTTGGAACATCGCGAACATTGAGTTCAGGAGTGATATAGAGCAGCCCGCTCATAGCACCGAGCCACAGGCGGCCAAAGCGGTCAGCCGTCATACTCGTATAGCGCCGCTTCGGCACATCTATTCGGGTGACCTGCTGACCGTCGTAAATGGTCAAGCCTTCTTCCTGGAGAATGGCGACGACTTTACCGGTCGAGGTTTCCCAGTTGCAGCAGTCGATGATGTCGGTGCTGACAGCAAGTTCTCTGTTTTCAAGGCCAACTTCAACGCGTTTCCAGTTTTCGGGCGTGATGGTGCCCGGGTCGAGCAGGTGCGCGCGTGGCAATATAAACAGCCCGGAGGCCTTCGTTCCGATTGCGATATCGGCGCCCAGTTTCTTGACACACAGCAGCTTTTCATCTTTCGGCCAGGGCAACTGCCCCTCACCGACCTGTAGCCATTCATGATTCAACTCAGAACCCCAATGCATACCTATACTGGTGTAAGCAGTCGTGCTGTTGAGCACCGCCAGATTCCTGGCGTCGAAAACCATCCAGACGCGCTCGTCGAAATCAAGATCGTAATCGGTTATCTGCCCCTTGACGATCGGGTGCAGCGGCGCCCGCACCAGCTGACTGCGAATACTGTATAGTTGTCTGCCATCACTGGTAAAGCGACCATTTGGCGTGCGAATCACCGGGTGAATACGGTAAGCCGGCGAAGCGGTGCCGCTGAGTGCAGCACTCGCCGAAGCTGCCACAGCAAGGGCATTGCTGATCTGCTGCGGCGTTACATTACTGACAGAGTCAGCTTCGATCAGCGCCTGATTCGCCGGCCCGACGAGCAGGCGCTGATCGAGCGTCGAATAGATATGGTCAACGGAATCGGGTGGCAGGTCGGGCGGGCCTTCGACGCAGTAGTGGTGCCATTGGCTTTCGCCATGACCGGGCATCGGGCGACTGCGAGCCACGGTGTTGTCTTCGATCTGCAGGTTTTTGACCGGGTCATTTTCGGGATTTTCGTAGCGACCGGCGAGCTTCTGGTTCATACCAAGAATGCCGAGCATCGCCGCCGAGGGAAAAGCGTAGCGCGACAGACCACGCTCATGCGAAACCCAGAGGTCTTTGCCCTGAATAATCTTGAAATAAGAGATAAATGGCTCGATCGGGTAGTCATGCTGACTCGGGTAACCGTAAATAAAAGGCCCCCAGTGCAGCATGAACGGCCAGAAAGTTTTGGCATACGACGGGTTGCTGCCACGGTATTGAAACTCGTCATACTGGTATTCGTCGGTGATTCCGAGCATGGTGACACCGGCGTCGCTGAGTATGGCCACCTTTTTCGCCGAGACGAGGTAATATACACGGTTAATGTTATCTGAGGGCAAAGGGCTATCGTTGGTGGTGAAGTTATACCAGCGACCCTCTTCGAATTTCCAGAGACCGCGACCCTGAGTGCCGACCCATAAAATCCGCTTCCCAAGCAAATCAGCAAGCAGAGCATCACCTTTACTCATTTTCTGTTTGATGACGTCGGTTTCTTCGTCCGGGCTGACAGCGATGCTGGTGATCCAGAGATCAGGAGCGGGCAGCCTCGTGACCCCGATTAGACTGCCATTCTGAATCAAGTTCAGCTTGTCCTGGGTAACAGCGATGACATTGTTCGACTTACCCTGCGACAACCCCTGAAAATCGTTGACCCAGTCACTCTCAAGTTCGACGACCTGCTGCCCGTCATCGGCTCGCAGCAGGCCCTTCCCTTTCGTCGAATAAATGCCGCCGCCCGGGTAGTCCATGGCCATTGCGGTGATACCAACCGAAATAATGCGATGCTGTTCTTCGCTGCCCATGCCCATAGAATTAACCGGCAGGAAATTGCCGCCGCCGGCCTTCTGAAAAATCGTCGACTTGAACAGCCAGCCACCAAAGCAGCCGACATAAAGCGTGTTGCCAACGATCTGCAACACTTCGGTATCGATAGTCGACAGTCCTTGATCGGTACCGAAGTGCACAAAAGTCATGGGCTGCTCAGGGAAGTCTTCAAGATCGATGCAGAACAACCCACCGGGCGTTGCGGCCCAGATGTTGCCCCAGGCATCAAAATCAACCGATCTTATTGCCATACCCTTGAGCGCTTCAACGTGATTGCCGATGTCCAGCCAGGTCGCCTGCTCTTCGAGAAACAGGCCGATACCGCGATCGGTTCCTACTGCGAAGCGGCCTTTGGCGATGGCCATGCAGACAGCATTGTTGCCGGGAAGACCAGAGCGTTGGTTCCAGGTTATCCAGGTTTGCGCGGCCATTGTCGCCGAGGCAACCAGGCAAAATACCAAAGCTATAAAAACAAAATGTGTACCTCTGTAAATCATTCTGCCACCTCACGATTACGCAATAAAATCTGTATTTCTATAAAATTATAACAAAACCCCGGATGAATGCCTCGTGGAATCTGCAAAAACTCAGAATTTTAGACAGGATCGAACAAACTCGACAAAGTTTATGATTTTTACCATGCTTATAATATGGTAATATTTAGAAATTAAAAGCATTAATGAAAGCTGGCTATGTACCCTTTTCGCAACCTGACTCTAAAAATTCTGCGGCTGCGCATGCTGTTGCCCCGTCGCGATTTTATCACCGCACTTGCTTTCTGGTTGGTGATTTCGGCTGGGCTGGTATTATTCGACAGCCTTACCCGGCCATTTGACAACAAGCTCAAAGATTTCAAAATCAAGTTTAACGCCACGTATATGCAGTCGTATATACCAGCTCCAGTTTTGCTGCTTGCAATTGACAACGAGACCCTTGCCGACCCCAAAGCACAATACAAGTGGCCCTGGCCAAGATCACACTGGGCAAAAATTTTACGGCGCATCAACGACGAAGGCCAGCCAAAGGCAATCGTTATCGACGTTTATTTTCAACAGGCCATGACCGACGATGAGACCGAGCTGAAAGAACTGGCCGAAGCCATCGGCGACTCAGGCAAAGTCGGGCTGGTAGCCCTTTACGAAGATGTAAACAGTGCCTTCGGCCATCAGATACATTTCGAAAAACCGCCCCTGAAATTACGCAACAAAGCGGCATTCTGGGGGCATACCATTCAGCCGGTCGATGATGACGGCAAAACCCGTTCATTTCTTTTAAAAGACAAAGACGTCGACTGCCGCCATATTTCATGGGAACTGCTCGAAAGACTTGATTTTAAAATTCCCCACCTCGACGAAATCAGCGCTCGAAAAAAATCAGTAGCTCTTCTCGACTTTTCGGCATCGCAAAATTATGTCGAGCAGATCACCATAAAAGAACTTTTTGACGACGAAAACAATTTCGAACTGCTGAAGGATCGTATCGTAATAATCGGTGCCACGGCTCGTGTCCTGCACGACATTCACCAATCCCCCATATCTGAAATAACTGGGCCAATGCTCATCTGCAACAGTATCGCCACGCTCGGTGCCGGCCGCTTTCAGCTTCTCAACGACAACCTGTTGCGACGTCTCCTTTATTACTTCGCCGGCGCACTGATGGCAATATTCATCTTTTCAGACTTTCTCAAAGACAACATCAGACAGATGATCGTTTCCTGGCTGATGCTTCCAGTTCTTTTGTTTTTTTACTCTTTCGCGCCACTCGACCACCCGCCGGTCATCCTGACCTGGTTTGCTTTCACTGTAACAGGCATTGTAATCTTCATACTTCTCCGTTTCCTTGAAATATCAGAGCTGCGGCAACAGATTCTCGAAGCCGAAATATGCGGAACAATCCAGAAAAATTTCTTTCCGTCTGAAAATCTTGTCGATCAACGCGGTCTGACCTGCTATGGCCGCTGCATTCCCCAAAAAGACGCCGGTGGCGACTTTTATGACTTTTTCAAACTTCAGAACAACAAAGTTTTCTTCATGCTCGGCGATGTCACCGGTCACGGAATTTCTGCCAGTATGATCACGGCCGTAGCCAAGACAGTCGTCATTCTTGAAGCTGAAAAACAGGATTTTGACCTGCAGAATCTGCTGCAGGAAATTGGCTACACAATCTTCAGCATGACCAACAAAAGGCGCATGATGTCAGCAGTAGCCGGCATCGTCGATCTCGACACCCGCAAACTCACCCTCGCCTCCGCGGGGCATCTTCCCTGCGTCATGAAGACGGGGCAGACAGCCACAGAAATACCATTGCCGGGCCTGCCACTGGGTGTAGGCAAAAAAAAGCGGGCCATGTCCATTAAGGAAATAGACATCCCAGAAAATGGTAAACTTTTTGTGTACTCGGATGGTATTATAGAAGGGTTGAACTGGGCAAACGAAATGCTTGGTTACGACAGTTTCTATAAATTGGTCGCCGACCTGCCTGACGGGCAGGCTTGCGAACAGGATGTCGATGACCTGCTTTCGAGTCTGAAAATTCACGCCCAGGGCAGAAGTTTTGAAGACGACGTAACTTTGCTGATAATAGATTTTGCAAAAGGGGAGCCAGAAAAAAATGAAAAAGAAAATTAAAGTTTTTGCAATGTTTTGTGCGGTGGCAGCTGCAGGCTTAATGGTAGGCTGCGGCAGCCAGGGTGAGCCGGTGGCAAAAATCTCTGCCATAAACGGTCAGGTCAGTGCCAGAATGGCGAAAGCCCCCGATTTTGCCGCAATCGAAGCCGAGCAGCAATTGATGTCGGGCGATGCCATTAAAACCGGCGATGAGTCAAGCGTAGACATGGAGCTGATCTCAGACAAAAGCCAGATACGCCTCAACAGCAACACCTTTCTTGAAATTCGCAATTTCAGCGAAAAAGAATTGAAGCAGATGAGCGGCATCGCCATCTACAAAATTACACCCCAAAACCGCCAGCTGAAAATTCAAACTCCCCAGGGTATGGCGACCGTTCTCGGTACAACGCTGCGCATCGACGTATCTGACGAAGAAACCGTGGTCAGCGTCGAAAAGGGCAAGGTAGGTTTTTCGAAAAAAGCTGGTCATGAGGTCCTGATCGAAGGCGGCATGAAATATTCGAGCAAATCTTCTCTCGACCAGGCAGAGCCCATCGACCCGTTCGAGCTCGAAAAAGCCTTTCACGGAGACAACCTGAAGCCAATCATCAACCCTCGCTGACCCTTATCTGCGAATATTTAATCGAGCGACCGCCGGCAGAATCTGTCGGCGGCTGTTCTTTTAGATTCTGAAGGGTTATAATATTTTCAGAAAAAACCTGGAGCTGGAGGCTGTGTAATATGTCGAGGAAACTTTTATCAGTAGCTTTTGTGTTCTTATTTTTAACGGCGATGGTCTGTTCAGCTGATTCTGAATCCAGGCCGGCATCGCCCGCAGAAAAAGACTTTTTCGAGAAGACTGTTGCAGCCTGCCAGTCTTCTGTTGCTGCCATCAACTTCTGGGAAAAACTCGACGAATCCGGTCATGAAAACAGCGAGTATGAATTTGTGTCGGTCGGCACCGAAAACGCACCGCTCGTACATCATTACTATGTTGAATGGGCTGACCAGGAGCGCATAGAAAAAGCGAGCCAGGAAATCAGTGCTGCGCTCGAAAAAAAGCTTCCCGATGCCCAGGAAGCCTCGGAAAAAGTCGACTTGCAGCAGCTTGAAACAATTGCCGAGCAAATTGCCGTCGCGGCAACAGCCGGAAACCTTGCCGAAGTAGAACGCCTGCACAAAGTTGCCGAAGAAATCTCTGCGCATAACGAGCAACTGTTTGCCAAAACCGATCTGGAATTTAAAGAAACCATCGAAAAACTGGCCGCACGCGATGCCCGTGCCGTTGTACGCATAGGGATCAACCAGTTTTATCAGGGTTTCGACGCCGAACCTGCAGCCGCAAAACTTGCAGACGGCACCGTCTTTTATCGTGTCGAAAACGGGCGCATGTATAACGAAAGCTGGGTAGAAGGAACTTCTTACATTCTCTTCGGCAAAAACTGGAAAATGCAACAGGACGAAGCCGGTTACAGCGCTGAAGTGCCTGAAGCGCCCGATACACCTCATACCACAATACAAACTGTAGTTCTCGCCGTTGAAGCCGAGCAGAAAAGAGCCCGCCAGATTCTGGACTCAATGAATCTCAAGGCCCTGAAAGAGCTACTGAGCCAATAAAATTGAACATAAAAAAAACCGCCTGCGACACGCAGGCGGCAAACTATATGGCAAGCATCACGAAGATGCTTTAGAACATCAGGAGGGCTCAGAAAGGCCAGAAATTGTTGTCGGTCCAGATACGTTCGCTGATAACGCGATCTATCTCGAGTAACCGATGCAGGTGAGTTCTTTCCCAGTGGGTGAGCCAGCTGTAAAGCTTTTTTTCTTCTTCGTCTGTGGCAGATTCTGCACGCTCTGAATAAATTTTTACGGCACGTTCTTCCATGGAAATGGCCGCAGAAATAGCTGCCGACTCGTAGTCTGCGCCGGTAATCTGCTTGATTATCTCTTCAGTGAGAACTTTGTCGGCAGTATCACGAATATCTTCAGCCTCATCAAAGCTGCCCGGCTCAAAACGCCCGCGTTCTTTCATCGATTTATACTGTTTCAGCAAAGCATGAATGTGACTCTGCTCTTCTTCGGCCATACCTTCGAAAAATTCACGCACTGCAGCATGCCGAGTGTGTTCGGCAACTTTGCAATAAAAAGACTTACCGCGCTTTTCTAGTAACAGAGCCTGTTTGATAATTTCGAGAGAACGTTCGGCGGTCATTTGTGCCTCCACTTAAATTTTATAAACCGTTTTTAATAACAATATATAGCTCAAGCCTAAACGCAACCAGAAAATTAACAGAGTATCAAAACCGGCATCAATAAGCTTTTGCAGTAGTTGTGCAGCCCCGACAAAATAAAAAGGGCTGCCGCACAGGCTTATGTTTTACTTTACCTGAACAACACGAATTTTCCCGGCTGAATCAGCGTTCATCCGTGTTAATCCGTGGCCCAAAAAACAAAACTTGCGAGACAGCCCGATCAACAAAAGACTTTAAATCATCTCGTTCATCTGCAGCGAGAAAAGCTTCAGACCTTCACGCAAAACACCTTCACGATACTTTTTCACCCATTCTTTTATCGCAGTGGCCTTGTTACGATCGACAGCAACCATATACATACTGTTTTCACCTGGCCAGACTTCATTGTTGAGTCTTATTCCGCCGCCAACTCCTGCCCCGGTTGCTTCCGGAACATGCGTATAACCTGTGACATCCAGACTCTCGAAAAGTTGATCAATTTCTTCCTGCAGTGTTGCACTGCAGACTATTACCAGAAATTCCATTTGCATTTCTCCCTCAGAGCGGGTGATTTGCCGGCACAAGCCAGCGTTTGAACATCAAATAAAGCAAAGGCATCAGAAAAAGAGTCATGAGAGTCGACACTGCCAGGCCGCCGATAACACTCATGCCCATCGGAACCCAGACCTCAGAACCTTCACCGGTAGAGAGTGCCATAGGCAGCATACCAAGCATGGTTGTGGCTGTCGTCGACAGGATAGGGCGCAAACGGCTTTTGCCCGTAGTAATCAAAGCCTCTTTCAAGGGGACTTTTCTCTTGACCAGGGTATCGATATAACTGACCAGAACGATGCCGTTATTTACGACTATACCTATAAGAATTAAAAAAGCCAGCAGTGACACGACCGAAAGCCTCGACCCTACCAGCAGCAGAAAGATCATCGCGCCGATAAAACCGAACGGAATACTGAAAGCTATGATAAAAGGCGCCAGTAAAGACTCAAACTGCGAAGCCATGACCATGTAAACCAAAATACAGCCAAGAAGACCGGCTTGCAGCAGCAGCATAAAAGACTCGCGCCGCTGCTTTTCGTTTCCGGCAAATTTCCACGAAAAGCCAGGCGGAACAGGCATAGAATCGAGAATTTTTGTGGCATCATCACTGATGTCACCGGTGCCACGACCATAAACCTGCCCGGTAATCTGAATATAGCGTTCCTGCTCGTTTCTAGTCACGCTGGTCGGACCAAACTCGTTTTTAATACGGGCCAGGTTGTCCAGTCTCACCGTTTGCCCGGTGGGACTGATCAACGGAATTCGACCCAGATCTTCGATTTTACTGCGATCTTCGGGGCGCAGACGCACAACAATATCGTATTCGTCACCGCCTTCCTGATATTTCACAGTAGTATTTCCGCTGATATAGGTTTCGATGGTTTTGCCGATATCTGAAACGTTAAAACCCAGATTTGCAGCTTTTTCGCGATCTATCTCGACCTGAAGCTCAGGCTGCGCCAGGTCCTGGCTTATTTCAATATCCGCCAGCCCAGGGATTGCGGCAAATTTTTCCTTCAGCTGATTTGCCCATTCCAAACCGGTTTTGAGGTCGTAACCATAGAGATTCAAAGTAAAGCCGGCTCCGCCGGTACCCATCATGTTGGCCATCGGGTCGCCAGAATCGAAATGAACGACGATTCCCGGAATTTTTTCAACCAGGGGGCGAATATCTTCGATAACCTGCTTAACACCGCGTTCGCGCTTGTCTTTTGTGACCAGCATCAGGTCAACCTGCCCCGTGTAAGAAAAGTTTTTCGAGCCCGACATGGCACCGCTTTGCCCATCTGACTTGCCATACCTGACTACAAGAGTTTTCAATTCGGGCACATTTGCCTTCACGACTTCTGCTATCTGCTGACCAAACTGTCCGGTGACTTCGTAACGGGTACCCACTGGGCACTCGTATTTGATCGTAATGCGCCCCTGATCCTGGACGGGCATAAAGTCGACCCCGACCATTTTCATGATGCCAAGTGACAAAACACCAACCACAGCAAGAGAACCAATAGCGGCCCAGCGGTGCTCGAGAATCTTTTCAAGGGCCTTGCCATAAGCATGTTCAACTTTGTCAAACATCACAAACCTTGATCTGACAATCTTGTTGTTTTCTATTCTGGCTGGCTTCAGAATTTTTGAGCACATCATCGGAGTAAGCATCAGAGCCGAAATCAGCGACGCTGATAACGCCATAGTGATTATCATAGCCAGCTGACCAAACATGATGTTGGTCAGACCCGAGGTAAAAATGATCGGCAGAAAAATTACTATAGTGGTCAAAGTCGAAGCCATGACCGAAGTTCCCATCTCGACCGCCCCGGAAACAGCCGCTTCCCGCGAGTTAACCCCGCGCTCGAGGTAGCGCTTGATATTGTCGAGAATGACTATCGAGTTGTCGACGACCATGCCAATGGCGATGGCCAGACTCGACAGCGAAATCTGATTGAGGGTATAACCCGCCACGTACATAAGCAGAAAGGTAAGAATCAAAGACGTTGGGATCGTTGTACAGATAATCATACTGCCGCGAATATCGCGCAGAAAAAACATGATGACGAAGAAAACCGCAATACCGCCCAACAGAACAGTATTACTCAAATTGCCGATGGTATTCGAAATAAATTCAGAAGTATCCATGACAATATCTATTTTGACATCTGGCGGCAATTGCGCCTGAATCTCTGGAAGGGCGTCACGAACGGCCTGTGCCACGCCGACAGTATTGGCTCCGGACTGTTTCTGTACCATGACCCCGATACCGCGCTTGCCGTTGATAAAAAAGGCGTTCGATTTCTCGAGAAATCCGTCTTTGATGGCGGCGACATCGCCAAGTCTGACTACGCCAGGCTTTGTAGCCACCACAACGTATTTCAGATCATCGACCCTGGTAAATTTGCCGGGCGTTCTCGCCAGATATTCAAACTGCCCCTGTTTTATGGTTCCACCTGGGTTATCGATGTTCTGACTGCGCAGCAGACCCACAATCTGGCTGCCTGACAAGCCGGTAGCCTGAATACGCTCCCGGTCAAGATCTACCAGAATGCCGCGTTTGTCACCGCCAAGCTGCAAGGCCGTGGCGACACCACCAACACGCTTGAGGGCATCTATCACTTTTCGGTCGACGATTTTGTCGAGTTTTTCCCAGCTTTCTTCGGCGGTTACCGACATCATCATTACAGGGATCATCGAAGTGTTGAATTTAAAGATGAATGGCTTGTCAGCGTTTTCGGGCAGCCTCTTCGACACCAGATCGAGCTTGTCGCGAATATCGTTGGTAGCCTCGCTGAGGTTGACACCCCAGTCGAATTTGACCGTAACCATCGAAACGCCTTCCATCGAGGTCGAAGTGATTTCATCGACATTTTCGACCGTCGAAACCGACTCTTCGATAGGCTCGGTCACGCTCGATTCCATTTCCTGAGGGCCGCAACCGGCGTAAGTCGTAATGATCGAAACGGCCGGAATTTCGAAATCCGGCATCAAATCAACGCCGAGTTGAGTCCAGGAAAAGGCCCCCAGCAGAATGGCGGCCAGAAAAATCATTGTAGTGGTAACTGGCCACTTTACCCCAAAGACCGAAAG
>JAKQQP010000099.1 GCA_029564115.1 Candidatus Rifleibacteriota bacterium
AGTGCAAACTCGTTTAAATTCCAATCTTGTGATGCAATTTCAAGGCACTTTTCAACCAATAATAAAATATCTTTCCGTCTTGACTCAATTGCATCTGAAAATGGCAAATTTTGAACTTCCCCAACATTAAGATTTAAAGTCGGGTTAAATATTTTTAGTATTGAAGATGCTACAACTGAATTTACAAATCCTAGTAGACAATACAGGTCTGACTCATTTTTAGGAAAAAGAGTTGGTGCAGCCAAATTAAAAATCTCGTCTTTTCCAACAATACGAAAAGAAGATTCACTGCTTGTAATTAAAGTCCAACAGAATCCTTTTCGTCCCCAAAGATATTCAGGTAAAATTCTTGCCACATGGTCGCTTCTATAATGCTTTCTTGCTTCATTTGACCAGTTAATTATCCAATCAAGGTTACCGAACCACCTTTTAAATTCGCCCCCCTTTGGGTGAAGTAACCACTTTTTACCATGCC
Source organism: Candidatus Rifleibacteriota bacterium (assembly GCA_029564115.1). The sequence goes on from JAKQQP010000099.1 coordinate 476, forward strand.
CAATATTTTCATAAGAAACCTCCCACAATTGTCTAAGAAATTTTGCATTATTTCCTGTTTTTGTTTGGCCGTCAGAAATAGTTAAATCGTAAACTTTTCTGCCTTGAAAGGCTCTAAGCAAAGCTTTGCTAACCCAGTAAGCAATAGGCGAGCCGGGGATTTTCTTGAAGTCGTCGGGGCGTGCGGTGAAAAACCAGCCACAATTTGGATTTTTTATCGCCTCTAACGTCTTCGGGGCTTGATTTTCTGACCCTTTAAAATCAGACAGGCGAATGTATGAACCTACAAATTCAGGGTAATGCTTTTTTTGTAAGGTAAACGTGCAAATTGGTACGGTTGCCCCGTCAAAGCCTGAATATTCTAACTGAATGAGCGATGCTATGGTTGCACTATCAATAAGCCGTTCACGTAAATTCTCATAGGAAGAGATAAACATCCATACAAACGGAGACATGAATCCCAAAGCACCATAGAGATTTGTCAGTTCTAAATTCCTGATTATGAATGCCGAGAACAAATCTTTTTCGAAGTCTTTAAAGTTCTTTTTCAGGTAATCTTTTAACAATGGAGTTAGATACTTGTTCCCCATATACGGCGGGTTTGCGACGACGTTGTCATAACTGTTGCTCAAAAACCGGACTTGTCGAACAAAGGGGCGTAATGCTTCTGCAGCGGTGTGACTTGCTAAGTCTCGACCTGTGGCCGGATCGACAAGGCTTTCCAGCTTCGGCAAAGCTTTAATTAACCCTTCCGGGATCTGAATAAGAGAACCAAAGGTCTTTGCATTTTCGAAAAGTTGCAACAGGGATTGAATCAGGCCTTTATCAACATCTGGTTTATGGCTTACCGTTAAGACTGGTTGAGCAATCTTACTGTTCGCTATGCCTGCCAGCTCTTGTTGAACCATAGTATCTGATTCTACAAGCTTCTGAACCCTCTCTTTCGATAAAGTCCCGGCGATTTCTTCGCTATCAAGCCCGTTACTCTCCTGAATAGCCATTACGTTGAGACTCACAGGTTTGTCTACTCTAAACAAGCTGCGATCATCAGCCCGGGCTTTCATCATCAGAGCAAATGCCGAGAACTGTGCGGCTCGCTCGTCGATATCGAGACCGAACAGGTTCTTTTCGAGAATCAGCCGGGGGATATCGCGGCGGGCGTAGCCCCGTTCCTCATAGATTCGTTTAAAGAGGTCGTATGCTTCGACAAGAATATGCCCGGAACCACATGCGGGATCGAAGAAAGTAATAGTTTCAGGGTTCAGTTCAGCCGGGGTAATTGCCTTCAGCTGAGCTTTAACTTCTTCGGTCTGCTCTGCGGTTTCGATGTAAAATTCCATGTTGCTGCGCAGGCCAGACTGAGGGTAGGTTGCCAGCCATTGCCTACCAAGTGTGTTCTGAACAAGGTATTTAACGATCCAGTTTGGGGTGAAAAGCTGGGTGGCGGCCGGAATATCTTCGCTTTTAACCACCTTCCCGATAACAGCATCTTTCTTTTCGGAGATATAAAACTGGTAAAGCCAGCCGACTATCTCGACCTCGTTCCAGTCTGCTTCTTCTATTGCATCGACCATTTTTCTGATCGGCGAATCTGAATGCAGAAGATTGTCTGGCAGCAGCAGTTCGGTTTCGTCGTTGCTTTTCTCGAATAGAAACGGCAGGGCATTACTTAGCGTGTTGCATTGCGCAACAAGAATCATACGATAAAGTTCGGCGTCTTTATGCCCGGCAAGCCTGAGTTCAGCGACTTTCTCTTTATCGAGACCAAAAAGTTCTACATCTGTGGCATGTTCTAAGATTTCAGGGGTGGTTCCGCCATTGGGGTGGCTGAGAACCCGATAGCCATGGTCGAGAAAATCATGGATTTCCATATATCGTAGAGCAGAAAAGCGGTTGAACCAAGTAAAGGCGATTCGTTCCATAACGACACCGAAGCCTTCTCGCTTTATCGACATTTCAAGGTTTCGGCGTGGTGTCGCAATTGAACGCGGGAAAGGACGACCAGCAATAATCGCTACGTCACCCTTAATTTCGACCGGTTCAATCTTTTTGTCGGAAAGACCGAGTATTTGTGCTTTTGCCGTAACTGCTGCTATCAATTCCTGCCTTGCCGCCGGGGCATAGGCTTTGATTTTGTTTTTATTCATGGCTTTTCCTCGATCAGACGATCTTTACGCGGGTATCGTTCTTAATGGCTTCAAGCATTTCTTTTTTCAAAGCGTCGATGAAATCATTCACTTCGGTTTCAGTTTCGAGGAAACCCTTGGATCTACCAGTTATCTTAACGGTTTTGATCGGCTTTTCTTTTTTAACCGGATCAACTTTCCCTTTTACTTCTGCAAGAGCCTTGAAACCATTCTCAACCATTTCATCCAGACCCGACAGGTCATGCGAAATAAATGGAATGCTGGTTTCTTGCACTACTTTCTCTTTTAACTTCTGGAAAGGCTCAACCGCTTTGGGGTAATTCACAGACGCTTTCTGGTCGCTGAAAAGAGCAATCTTTTCTTCTATCTTGGCAAGAGCCTGTTCTCGCTTTTCTTCGACAAGAACTTCATTTGCCGCTTTAACAGTCTGAATAAGACCTTCAACTTCTTTCAGCAAACCGTATGGAGCCGGGGCTTTAATGATTTCAAGCATTCTGTTGTAGGCTACGCCAGCTTCAGTGCTTGCCTTAAGCATCTCGCCATTATCTTTAAACTCCGCGATAGCTTTTCGAAGCTTTTCCCATGTGGGTTTCTGCTTTGTGTAAAAGTCTGTAAGGTCATGCAAATCATGCTCAAGATCGAGAAGTTCAGAGCGTTTCGAGTTGAACTGAGTTATGAATTCAAAGGTGTCTTTAATTTTCAGAAAGCCATCAAGTAATGTAATCCCAGTTTTTATCTCGGTTTCGCCGGGGTAGTTACCTGTTTCTGCAAGAGAAAACCAAGAGTTAAGAGATTTGCTCCATTTACTTAAGCCGTTGTAGATACTGTTTCTTAATTCTTCTGAACCCGGGGGCTGAATGCCTCCGAACAGCTCTTTGCCAAGCTTCTGGGCTTTCTCCAGTTCTTCTTTCGAGGCAATTTTCTTCTTGATGAGCTTGATGGTTTTCCATTTACCGGTCTTCTGGAAGTCCGGGCATGCATCTGCGGGCGACACTGTTCCGCCGTCGATTATGGCACTGATTTCGCCGATCTTCAGCAGCTTCGCGATGATAAAGACGGTCTCCCATTCCGACCAGCCGTAAGGGATTTTCCCGAAGTGTTCTACCAGTTCGCTTAATATGACTGATTGATTCTTTTTTCCCATCAGATCAAGCCATGTGCGGACTTCTTTGACGGCATCAGGGTTGCTTTCGCCTGAATCCATAGGTAATTGCATCAGGTCGTCGGCAAGAAGGACTGTTTTAACTTCTGCCTGCGGGTTATCGGTAAGGAACTGCAGGTAAGAAAACTTTGTATAAAGGTTCTTTATCAGGTATTCGAGGCCGCCTTCGACAACAGCTCTCGGGCTTGTGGCTGTTACCGGTATCTTTTGCCCCATCGCGAAAACTTCGGCTTCTCGCAATGCTTGTTCGAGCAAAGATTTCAGACGTTCTTTGCGACCCCGGTTTTCGTCGGCTCTGTCCTGCAAAATCCTTTTTAAGGTATTGGTGATGCCGCTATCACTTCTTTGCAGAATGTATTTTTGTGTCTGAATCCAGATTCGAAGCTCTTGCCCCCAGTCTTCGGTGTCGCCGATTTTGAGAACGAGGTGGCCATTATGCTCGACGCTATGCATGACGCACTTCGCTTCTGAAAAAATGCTGTATTCATCGTGAAGAGGGCTGATAATATCTATTGTTAACTCAGCATCTACCTTAGAAGTGAATGGATGTCCGTCACAAAGTCTTGTCAGATCGTAATCCCGGCGGAAGGGTTTATATTTGAACTTATTGAAATCACCGAGAACCTCTGAAAATATCAGTTCAGACAAAGTTTTTGTCTGATCGTTCGATGACAAATCGATTGATTTGATCTCTCGCCCGACTTCTCGTTCTTCGTTTGTTAAAAAGAAGTAAAGATCACCGTTACGATTTATCAGAGTTTCTTTTTCGAGCCTCTGGAGGCTGCTTTCGATTGCTTTCTTGAGCTTGAGGCGGTCAGTATCGACTTCATCGATGCAAAGGGTGGTCAGGTTTTCAACGTTCGGTTTGATCAGCTCGATGTATCGAATGAGGAAAAGAACCTGAAGAAGCCGATAATCAAAGGGGTTTTGCAAACCGGCATTGTCTTTTGCCTGATCTATTGTTCTTTTAACCGCTGTGTCAAGGAAGCTTTCGATCGCTGGGTAAAAGTCGTAAAGCGGAACCAGTGCCCCGATAGGTTTGTCTGCGATTGCTTTAGCTGCACTTTGAAAGGCGTCAAGCATCGAACGCTCACCCCGGCTGAGGTGCAGCCCTGTGGCTCCAGCTTTTCTAATTGCTTCGAAAATCTTTTGTACAAGCGGGAAGTGATAGGGTGCAAAAGGATAATTTCGAACAAAGTCATCGTCGGTTTTAAAGCCCTTCAAAGTCGCACTATCTGAAGAAAAGCTGAGCTGATTCCGCAAAATATCGCCCTTTTGTTTAAACAGTTGCTTTAACAAAGTTTGCGCTTCCGGCTGTTTTTCGAGCAGGCGGATCTGGATAACCTCATCGGTATTGCTGCTCGACAAAGAAAGACGGGTCGGGAACCTGCCCTGAATCTTTGAAAAATCGTTTGCCTTAGAGGCTTTAATTTCTCCGAGAATTCGATCCATGTCTTCTTGAGAGGTAACCACTACCCAAGCCCGGCCTTTGCAGACCATGCCGAGATTTTCAGTGATTGTTTGCAGGTTGAGCATCAGCTGGGTATCGTTGCCGATAAACTGACCGACTTCGTCAGCCAGAAAGATTATGCGAGAGTTGTTCCCGTGCCCGTCAAGATAGTCTTTAACTTTCTTCGCGAAGTTCTCGGGCGACAGACTCACGTTCTTCTCAGCTTTGTCATACCATTCTTTTGCAGCAGCCCCAGACATGCCGGTAGCCTCTGCAAGAGATTCAACGATTTCGTCGGCGTTAAGTGCCCATGCGTCTCTTTCCTGCAGCCAGTCTCCGCCAGATCTCTCTTTGAAAGCGGCATGGAAAGCTTCAAGTTTGCCTTTGCTTTGAATAAACCGTTCCATCTCTGCGATATGAGGGGCTTCGCCGCAGAACCCTTGAAGTTCATAAAAGACTTTGTAGAACACTTTCATTAAGCGTTCATTACCGTCTCTGGGGTCTGCTTTGGAATCGATGTTGAATAAAACAACGTCTGCTCCCTGCTGTGCAGACCGGTTAACATCGGCAAGTAACATCGCATCTGGGATTTTATTCTTGAAAAAATCGATGGCTTGGCGTGTTTCTTTGTGGTGGGGGTTATGCGCCTGACGGTTGCTGAGGATATAGCTCAGAATCTTTATAAAATGAGATTTCCCGCTGCCAAAGAAGCCAGATATCCAGACACCTATTCGTTCGCCTTCGCTTGGGTCTTTTATGCCTGCCAGTGTTTTGCCGTAGCTCTGAAAAAAGCCCCGGAAGTGCTTATCGAGTTCACGGGTAACTACATACTCGTCAAGCTCCTGCCACACGATAGCTTCATCTTGTTGATCTGCTTTGACCACCCCGTTAATCGGTCTCAGTAAGTCTTTGGTAAATATTTCTTTGATGTTCATATATCGCTCTCTTTGTTCTGTGATATCTCAGGCAACCAGTCTGAATGCCCGGTAGTAGTTGTTATCTGATAATCGGCTGAATAGTCGTAAGGACTGCCCATCGTATTTGCCCGGGTAAAAAACGATCAGCGGCACTTTCTCCATTACTCTCGGTAGATTGTTAAGTAATCCGTGGCTTCTGATAAGAGGGTAAGCACTGCCAACCCCGGACATCAAGACAAGATCAAAATCTTCAGGCTTCTGCGTTTGTCCGAACCAGTCTGCAAGCTTTCCTTCATGTAACGGGGCTTTTAACGCATTTAATAAAGCAGCTTCACCTTTTTCCCGCTCTATCTTCATTGCTTTATCGAGCAGATTGCGGCTTTTTAAATATTCAAGAACCAATTCGAAAAGGTTTACATGCTTTACTTTTATTGCTTTATGTTTCTTGTCGAACTGTTTAAGCAGATGCTCGATGTGCTCTCTAACTTCAAGCTCTTTCTCAGGCGGGTAATCAAAGATATAAAACCCGATCTCGTTTCCCAGCCCTTTATTTGTTAAAAGTTCCGGCGAAGTCAGTCGAGGCAGAATTTGATTCAGTCGTTTGTCTAAGTCGCTTTTCATAGTAGTTCCAGACATTTTATAACATAGGTCTCGTTGTTCTTCCGCAGAAATGAAGCCACTTCTGGCGAAAGAAAGAAAGGTAAAAACCTTTTATTCCGGGTGTTCTCGATAATCCCGGCTTCGGCGAGAATCTTGTGGGTTACCTGCCCGAGTTTCGCTATGGTGGCGGTAGACCATGTTTTTACGATCGGGGCGCGATGCTCAATCTCTTCGATAAAGTTCGCCCATGCTCTTGGTTTCAGTTGTTTTTCG
>JAKQQP010000110.1 GCA_029564115.1 Candidatus Rifleibacteriota bacterium
TTGCCACCCGCAAACCACGCCAACGTTGCCAATAACACACCGATAAAACTGGTAATCACCCACCCGCCCACACGATGCCACATCGCAGGCAAAGTCAGCAGATTAACCCCCGGTATTAACGCCACCAACCCCGTGACCGGATGGCGCTGGAAACAAATCCCCGCCATCACCAACCACCCCAATAAAAATAGCACTGCCCCTAACAACAGCACGCCTAACAATACGTATTCCATAAACGTCCCATCCGCCCCGAATTAATCTTCGAGGTAAGTATAACCGATTAAACCTGCTTCTATTTCACGCAATAGCATTTTTTGTCGCTCAGGATTCTCCACCGCAGCCGCCAGTTTGCGACGGCATTGCGCCAGCAAGTCTTTCGGCTCGAAATGCACGTAGCGCAATAACTCATCAATAGTGTCACCGCGTTCCGGCTCGGACAGTTGATAACGACCATCCGGCAACAATTCCACATTGATCGAATCGGTGTCACCAAACAAGTTATGCAAATCGCCGAGGATTTCCTGATACGCCCCCACCATGAAAATCCCCAGCAAATACGGCTGCCCTTTTTGCAGCGAATGCAGCGCTAACGTCGTTTCTAAACGCCCACTTTCCACGTAATTCGACACCGTGCCATCCGAATCACAGGTTAAATCCTGCATCGTGACACGCCGATCGGGGTTTTCCTGCAAACGGTGCAACGGCATGATCGGGAAAAGCTGATCGACAGCCCAGGCGTCAGGAAGCGACTGGAAAAGCGAGAAGTTGCAGAAGTATTTTTCTGCCAGGATTTTATCGAGCTGTCTGATTTCGTCAGAGGTGTGCTTGGCCTGTTGAGCCAGTTCTCTGACTTCGTGCGCAATTGCCCAGAAAAGTTTTTCGGCTTTGGCGCGACTCTTTAGATCGAGCATGCCAAGATTGAAGAGGTCGAGTGACTCTTCGCGCAGTTGCTGGGCGTCATGCCAGGCTTCAATCATGGTCAGATCGGTGAGTGAGTCGAGAATGGTGTGCATGTCGACGACTATCTCGTGATCTTTTTTGTCGATTTTGAATTCTTCATACGGAGTTCTGGGCGGGCAGGTCGTTTCGAGAACGTTAAAAACCAGGACTGAATGATGGGCAGTCAGGGCACGGCCAGATTCGGTAATCAGGTGCGGGTGCGGAAAGTTATTTTTGTCGGCAGCATCCTGCAGAGCAGAAACTGCGTCGTTGGCGTATTCTTGAATCGAATAGTTGATGCTGCTGCTGATGGTGGTGCGGGTGCCGTCGTAATCGACGCCAAGGCCGCCGCCAATGTCGACATATTCGAGGTTGCAGCCGAGTTTGCGCAGTTGCACGTAAAACTGTGAAGCTTCTTTGAGGCCGCGTTTGATCTTGCGGATATTGGTGATCTGGCTGCCAAGGTGGCAATGAATGAGTTTAACGCAGTCAAGCAGATCTTCTGATTTCATGAATTCGACGGCATCGATCAGCTCGGTCGGAGTGAGGCCGAATTTGCTCTTGTCGCCGCCGGAATCTTCCCATTTGCCGCTGCCGAAGGCTGCCAGCTTGATTCTGATGCCGATGTTCGGGTTGACTTTGTGAACTTTAGAGAGTTTGACGATAAGCTTGAGTTCATTGAACTTTTCGGCAACGATGAAAATGCGTTTGCCCATTTTCTGGGCCAGAAGTGCCAGTTCGATAAATTCTTCATCTTTATAGCCATTGCAGATCAGCAGTGCATCAGGGTTGTCCATGATTGCCAGGACCGCATGCAGCTCAGGCTTTGAGCCGGCTTCGAGGCCGATGTTGAATTTCTGGCCATATTGAACTATCTCTTCGACAACGGGGCGCTGCTGATTAACTTTGATCGGGTAGACGGTATAATAATTTCCGCTGAAATTGTATTCTTCAGAGGCATTTTTAAAACAATTTGAAATAGTTTCGATACGATTGTCGAGAATGTCGGGGAAACGCAGCAAAACCGGGCACGAAACATCTTTCAGGCTCAGTTCATCTAGAATGTCTTTGATGTCTACAGAAACCTTCGGGTTGCGATGCGGCATGACAGTGACGTTACCTGCCTTGTTAACGCCGAAGTAGCCTATTCCCCAGCCTTCGATGTTGTAGAGTTCAGCAGAATCTTCTGTACGCCATTTTCGCATCACAAACCTCCGAAAAATAAGAAATTGGAAGCGTACATATTAGATGCAAAACGCTGCAATCGCAAGTTTTTTTACGCTTGTTTTAGCCTGACCGGGAGAGTATACTGATCAGGCTTGTTTTATCGAACGATACGAAGAACTGGAGACTCAGATGACGAGTGATGATGGCAGTGTCGGCCGCAACGACGATTGCCCCTGTGGCAGCGGTCTCAAATATAAAAGATGTTGCATGAACAATGCAAAAATGCCGGTTAAAGATGATATCGCCGAGCTTTATTATCGCAATTACCGTATCAAGCTCAAGACTCCTCAAGAAATCGCCGGCATCAAAACCGCCGGTCGCCTGGTGATCGATACGCTGCGCAAGGTCGAAGAAACCATCAGGCCGGGTGTTACCACCAACGACATCAATCGGCTCGTTCACGATTACACGATCAAAAACGGCGCGGTGCCGGCACCTCTCAATTATCGCGGTTTCCCCAAGAGCGTCTGCACCTCGATAAACGAGGTTATCTGCCACGGCATCCCATCTGATCGGGTTCTGCTCGAAGGCGACATCGTTAACGTCGATGTCACCTCGATTCTGAATGGTTATTACGCCGACGCCAACATGACGTTTTTTGTCGGTGAGTGCGGTTCAGATGCCCACAAGATCGTCGAAGTCGCCCGCGAATCGCTGAAACGCGGCCTGGGCATGGTTAAGCCAGATAACACCATTGGCGATATCGGCTGGGCAATTCAAGAATACGCCGAGGGAATGGGCTGCTCGGTAGTGCGCGAGTTTATTGGCCATGGCATCGGTAAGGTGTTTCATGAGCCACCGGATGTTCCTCATTTCGGGCGGCGTGGCAGTGGTATAACCATGGTGCCGGGTATGGTTTTTACGGTAGAGCCCATGGTTAACATCGGCAAACGTTTTTTGCGAGTTCTTGACGACGAATGGACAGCCGTTACCCGTGATGGTTCGCTGTCTGCACAGTTCGAACAGACGGTTGTCGTTACCGAAAACGGTTACGAAAGCCTGACACCTTACGATTTATAAAAAATCCGACTCAAAAACAGGAGACCACATGGAAGAACTTCTGCAAAATTATCTGCGCTTTCTTGACGAAGAGATTTTTGGTGACGAGGGTTTCAACCCAGATATTCCCATTAAAGACCAGTTCGGCGAAGTTCTCGATGAGCTCGATTTCAGACTGGCCACCGTTAAATTCGAAATGGATTCTCTCGTAGAAATTCCGAAAGCCGCGATCAGCAGTTCAACCACCCTGCGTGAACTCGTCGAAAATGTTGCTGCTCTGCCACGTATCAGCAAAGCCGAAGCTCCGGCCTTTCTCAAAAAGAAAAAAGCCGATCTCACCAAAATTGCCCGACTGATGGCTGAAGACCTGCAGAGTATGCTCGGCTGATTCTGACTTTGCCTCGGGTCATTCCCCCATAGGCTGGAATCAATTCTAAATTGCTCAACTCAGGGCGTTTTTCTGCAGCCTCCCTGTAATTGTCGTTGGCTACTTTACAAGAGGCGGGTTTGTTCGTATTATTAATGTACGTCTCTGCGAGCGGAGGATTTTGTCATGAATAAACTTGTGGGCCTTCTTGTTGCTGGTGGTCTGGCGTGCGGTGTGCAGGCCATGGCTTTTGATGAAGACAGATTTCGTTCGACTCTAGAATCGTTCAGCAGAGTCGCATTGCCTCCCGTGGCTGGCTCAGTCGAAAAGGGCATGCCGACTGGCGGTTCTGGCCAAAAAGGCGGTCATAACCAGTCTGGCGACGATTTCGTCTGGCTGAAGGCCGACAAGATCAATCAGCAGCTCGAGCTGATCATTCGTGGCATCGAAGGTGCCAAGGGTGTGGCAACTGCTCTTGCCGTGATCACCAACCTCTACAATAGCGACAAAATCTCGATTGACGTGGCTCTCACCGCCGTGCAGATGCTCAAACTCAGAGCCGTTTTTCTGAAGGTTTTTGTCACCAACGGCGATACCGAGCTCGAAGTGATGATCAATATTCTCAACGAACACGAAGCAGATCTTTCCGGCAAAAAAGCCGCTGTTGCCAATAATCCGCGCGTCAGTATCGGTGCCCGCGGCAAAATAGCGCAGCCTCAGGGGCAGGTTCCCTCGGCCAAGGCCGACCCCGCCACCCAGACTGACCCGGTTGCCCCGGTCGACCCGGCTCTTCCCGACGAAAACTTCGACTTCTGATTTTTCTGCTCAGTAACAACAAACCGCCGGCATGCCTTATGGGGCAGCCGGCGGTTTTTTTATTACCGTTGGGCGGTAGAGCAAAACTTTTAAAGAACCGCCTGCGCCATGTGCCAGAGCTTCAGCTTACTGAAAAATTGTTTGCAGAGAGTCTGTTTTGACGACTTTCCAAAGGCCGGCAGTATGATTATAATGCTATATGTTAAACATTTGCCGGTAGTTAAGGAGAGCCTCCCATGATCAACCCAGGCCTTCGGTCGAAGAGCTGTTTCTGCCGCCCGTTTTTTCTCGTTTTTTGCCTTCTGGTCGCTGCTCTTGGGCCGGGAAACCCTATCGTTGCCGAGTATGCCGATACGCGGTTGAATTTTGAAATCCGTCTGCCAGATAACCTGCCGCCGTCGGCAAGGCTGTTCATCACCGGAAACCATCACGCACTCGGCGACTGGGACCCCGGGCTGATCGAAGTGCCGCGGGTTGGCAACCGTGCCAGGTGGTCAGTTGCTCTACCCCCTGATTACGTGCTGCAGTTCAAATTCACTCTCGGCGACTGGGGTCATGTCGAAGCGGCCGTCGATGGCTCGGAAATAGAAAACAGGGTTTTGCCGGTTCCGCGCGGTCAGACGACGCTGCGGGTGGTGGTGTCTGGCTTCAAGTCCGGGGCGCCAAAGGATCAGTATTCATCCACGATTGTCGGTGACGTGCGCGTCCACAAGGATTTTCCCAGTCGTGAGCTCGCACCCAGAATCCTGTGGGTGTATCTGCCGCCGGGCTACGATCATGACGCGGCGCGGCGCTACCCGGTTATCTACATGCACGATGGCAACAACTGTTTCGATGCGGCAACCTCTTTCAACGGCCAGGAATGGAGAGTCGATGAAACCTTTGAAGCAGGCATCACCAGCGGCACGCTGCCGGCAGCGATCGTGGTCGGCATTGCCAACACCGCTGCCCGTGTCGATGAATACACCATGGTCAAGGCCTTGCGCGGTGACCGCAGAACCCGGACAGGCGGTAAAGCCGATCTCTACGCTGCTTTTCTGATCGATGAAGTGAAGCCCTTTATCGATTCGACCTACCGCACGCTTGGCGATGCCTCGCACACGGCTGTCATTGGCTCGTCGCACGGCGGCCTCGTTTCCCTTTATCTCGGCATTCGCCACCCCGACATCTTCGGGGCAGTCGGTGCCGTTTCGCCGACGCTGTCATGGGGGAATCACTGGCTGACCAACTATGTGCGTCATCTGCATGCTCTGCCAAAGAATTTGCGGGTCTGGATCGACATGGGAACGGCTGAAGATGCCGTAGATCGTAACGGCAACGGCATTTCTGACCTGATCGACGATGTGCAAAAAATGCGTGATCTGCTGCTCTCGCGTGGCTACGAGCCTGAGCAGGTCGAGTTGATGATTGCCGAGGGGGCGGTTCACAACGAAGCCGCCTGGGCCAGCCGTCTGCCGCAGATTCTCGAATTCATCTGCCGACCCTGGCATGGTGCCGGCCGGTGACCGGCTAAGAGCCTGTAAAATCAATGGTTCTTGAATAATTTCTTCAGAACAGAACGATTGAAGCCTCTCGTTGTCGATGCTGAATTTTGAATATTTCCGCAAATAATATTTTCATGATAGCATCAAATGATGCTATCATGAAAATATATGAAACCACCTTATGAGATTACAGCTGAAATTCTGTCGCTTTACGGGCAGATAAAAGAACTGCTCGGGCAATGCATAAGTCTGCTGCTTGTCAGACCCGAAGCCCGGCTGCGCAGGCAGAACAGAATAAAAACGATCCATTCTTCTCTGGCCATTGAAGGCAATACCCTCGATATCGGGCAAATTACTGCAATATTAGAAAACTCAAGAGTTATAGGGCCTAAAAAGGATGTTCTTGAAGTAAAAAATGCCATTGCAGCGTATGACAGGCTGAGTCTGCTCGATTCCTGTTCCATGCAGGACTTTTTGCTTGCTCACAAGACGCTTATGAACGGGCTCGTCAATAACCCCGGCACTTTCAGAACCAGACAGGTCGGGGTATTACACGGCTCTGAGGTAAAGCACGTCGCGCCGCCGCACAAAATCATACCCGGTCTGATGCGGGAACTTTTCGATTATCTTCTGACAGATAATGATTTAACCATTATCAAAGGCTGTGTTTTTCATTATGAGATAGAATTTATTCACCCGTTTGATGACGGAAACGGCCGCATGGGAAGATTATGGCACACCAGACTGTTAATGGATGAACACCCGGTTTTTGAGTTCATTCCGATTGAGGATTCGATCAGGCAGAATCAGCAGGAGTATTATAAAACTCTGGCAATTTCAGACAAGGCCGGCAATTCTACCGCTTTTATTGAATTTATGCTTGCGATTATCAGGAATTCGCTTAAAGAGACCGTTGAAGAAACCCGGCTGCCGTCGATCGATTTTGAAAAAAGATCAGAAAACGCCCTGGCAAATCTGACAGACTGGTTTGACAGAAAAGACTACATGAAATTGAACAAAGGGATTTCCAGTGCTACGGCAAGCAGAGACCTGAAACACCTTCTTGAAGCTGGAAGGCTTGAAGTATCCGGGGAAGGCAGAATGACCAGATACCGAAAAAAAGACTGACCTGAGACCTGGATTAATAACCAGATATTTTTCTATTCACCGCACCTTCATTTATCAAAGCGCTCTTTAATTTTGGCGAATACTTCATCCCCGGGTATGGCCTTTACCTTCCCTGACCGAAGTTCAGCCAGTCTGGCCTTTGCGACTTTTATCCAGGCTTTATCAATTTTATTGCTATAATGCAGAGATCGGAAAT
>JAKQQP010000138.1 GCA_029564115.1 Candidatus Rifleibacteriota bacterium
CGCTTCCCTCGATAATCTCGATGAAAAGCTCTGGCAAAGATTCAGATCGCCGCTGTCTCCGGCTGACCCGATCGAGTTTCTCGGCAAGTTGAAGCTGATATCGCGAGACGAAGACGGTGTCGACCGGCCGACGGTAAGCGGTATTCTGATGAGCAGCCCCAACCCTGAGCAGTTCATCTCGAACGCCTTTATTCAGGCGGTCTGCTATCGGGGCGAAGACCGTGATGCAAACTATCAGCTCGATGCACGTGACCTTACCGGGCCGCTTGACCGGCAGATTTTCGCGGCCTGCAGTTTCGTCGAGCGCAACATGAAAATCGGTGCCCGCAAGGCCCCGCATCGTATCGACATACCCCAGTATTCGATGAATGCTGTTTTTGAAGCGGTGACCAATGCGGTTGCCCATCGTGATTATTCGATTTATGGTTCGAAAATCAGGCTGCACCTTTTTTCTGACCGACTCGAGCTTTACTCGCCCGGCACGATTCCAAACACCATGACGATCGCCAGTCTTTGCGAGCGCCAGTCAGCGCGCAACGAACTGCTGACCTCGCTGCTGGCCAAATGCCCGGTCGAACCCGCCAATTACGAGCTGATGCGCAGTCACATCATGGACAAAAGGGGCGAAGGCGTGCCGATCATCATTTCCCACAGCCGCAAATTATCGGGAAAAAGCCCCGAATATCGCCTGCTCGATGATGCCGAACTGCTGCTGACCATCTTCGCCGCCAAGCCCTGAATCAAATCAGCAGTTCTGCCAAATGGTTCGCCGCGATCGACACCGGCTTCATCGCCGCGCCACCAGGCAACGCAGACCCGGCAAACCCGCAAAAGCAAAACCGCCTTGACCAGTTTTCTCAGCCCCCCACTCGGTATGCTTGCCTGGAACATTAACCTGGGCTATACTTTCAGCAGTGAAGTTGTTCTGTAATTTTTTTCTGTCGGGATACCAATGAAAAAAACAACCTGCCGACCCAAAGTATATCTGGAAACTTCTATTCCCAGTTATCTCGCTTCAAGGCCAAGCAATGATCTGAGGGTCTGCGCCAACCAGAACATATCTTTAGACTGGTGGACCAACCGAAGGCATCTGTTCGAGTTATACATTTCGGAACTGGTGATAGATGAATCTTCGCTCGGCGATGCCGAAGCCGCCAAAAGACGCCTGGATCTGCTGGTCGACATTCCACTTCTACAAAACAATGAAAACACAAGCAAACTGGCGACCTATCTTGTAGAAAAAGGCTCCCTTCCGGCCAAAGCAAAACTTGACGCACTTCACATTGCTATTGCAACCGTACATGGAATTGAGTATCTTTTGACATGGAACTGTACGCACATTGCCAATGCCATCATGCGACCCAGAATCGAACGAGCCTGTCGCGACTGCGGCCTTGAGCCGCCAATCATCTGCACACCACAGGAACTTATGGAGGGCTGACATGTGGAAAGATCCGATCATCGAAGAAACCCGCAAACGGCGAGATGAGCTTGCGCTGAAACTTGGCGGCGAACTTGAAGCTATCTGCAAAGCATTACAGAAAAAAGAAGCAGAAACCTCCAGAAAAGTCGTCAACCTCCAACCCCGCAAACCCAGCATGCCCCAAAAAGCAGCCTGACCTGGCCCTCAATACCATGTTGCGCAGCCACATCATGGGCAAAAGGGGCGAAGGCGTGCCGATCATCATTTCCCACAGTCGCAAATTATCGGGAAAATGCCCCGAATATCGCCTGCTCGACGATGCCGAACTGCTGCTGACCATCTTCGCCGCCAAACCCTGAATCAAATCAGCAGTTCTGACACCATTGTTCGGCGTTGATAAGTTAATGCAGGAATGATAAAATCATGTGAGGCAATGACTATGAAAAAGCGGAAACCGGCAAAAAAGGCAAACTGGGATCGCCCTTACAAGGTGATTTTTTCCAACCCTGATATTGTTAAGGATCTTATTATCAGCCACTACAACTCTGACTGGGTTGCTGATGTCGATTTTTTGACCCTCGAAAAACTGCCGGCCGAACACACTGGCGATGAACTTGACGAAACCAGAGACGATGTTATCTGGCAGGTAAACTTCAAAGACACAAAGCTGTATATTGTTCTTCTGATAGAGTTTCAGAGCAGATCAGAAAAATATATGGCGGCACGAATGCTGTCTTATATCGGCAACCTCTATCTCGATCTTGTCAGAACAAGGAAAGTAAAGGGCAGCACCCGCCTGCCACCGGTCTTTCCAATAGTTATTTACAATGGCAAAACCCCATGGAAAGCGGCGCAATCATTCAGAAAACTCGTAAACTGCCCGTATAAAAGTCTTGAGAAATATATTCCAGATGCTTTTTATGAGGTTTTCGACGAACAGGAAGCGCTCAAAAGCATTGCTGACCCTCAAAATCTTATAGATTTGCTGGTAAAACTGGAATTTTGTAACGACCCGCAGGAAATGAAATCTCTGATAGCAATGCTTTGCAGCCTCGCAGGTGCGAGTGACAGCTTTGATCATCTGCTGAGAGGTTTCGTGCTGCTTATACGAAGAGCGCTGATTCGCTCAGGAAGTAATTCCGGTAATACGGATGAAACCAACTGGGATGAAATAAGTGCACCACAGGAGGTTAATAATATGCTTGAAACAACCATGAAAATCTGGGCAGACAATTTCCTTGCGCAAGGCATCGAAAAAGGCATCGAAAAAGGCATCGAAAAAGGCATCGAAAAAGTTGCTCTAAAAATGCTTGCCAAAGGAAGGTCTTTTGAAGAAATCGCCGAAGCAACTGACCTGCCCATTGATCAAATAAAGGCCCTTGCCATCAAAAACCAGTTCTGCGAAACCGCTGCACCCTATAAAACTGCCAGGAAGCGAAAAAACGCCACATAAACAGCCTGAAAGGCCTGCTCTGTTTCAGTTAAAATTCTCTGAGAAATGACCGGGACCTTTAGCTTGCCTGCGGCCGTTATTGCCCTTTGATTTCTTCCAGGCAGCGAACCAGGTTGGTGCGCCAGTGAACCGGGGCGACAGCCAGGGTTGAATATGTCAGGCTTTTGTCGAGCACCGAGAACGCCGGTCTGACGGCCGGCAATGGGTATTCAGCGGTGGTTATCGGCCTGATGGCGGTCTCTTTGCGAACCAGGCCGAGTCGGCGGCCTTCTTCGTACCTTCAAGCTGGGCAAAAGAAATCATGCAATCTCTTACCTGAGCCCCGGTTCCTGACCCGGCCGGCAATCACACTTGACCACAGGCTGCGACTACACTATATTGAGACTACTCTGTTTTGCCGGATAATAACCATGATCGATGCAAGAGAACTGCAAAAAAAAATACAGACAGGTGCAGACTCTTTTCTGGAACTCAAAGAACTTCATTTGTCCGGCAATTCGGTTACCGGCCCGCATCGTAATGGCATGGCCGACGAACTGGCCGCGATGGCCAATTCGAACAGCGGCACAATCGTACTCGGCGTTAACGACAAAAG
>JAKQQP010000360.1 GCA_029564115.1 Candidatus Rifleibacteriota bacterium
AGATGGTCGACGGCTGCCTGATCGCATAAAACGCGGTCGCACCAGGCTGAACAGTTAAAGAATCTGGATATTTCGCATCGAACTGCACTGTTTTTTGAGGAGTTATGTTCATCGGGGTCGTATAGCGATATTTTGCATCAAGACTGTTAAAGGCTATAACACTGCGCAGACCTTCATTTACCGCAGCAAATTCCCATTGTCTAACGATAGTTGCAAAGCTGCCGGCATCGAAAACGTTGTTAAAGTTGGTTAAACCGGTGGTTGTGGTCTGCACCAGAGATCGGATCTTGTCAGAACCATACTGTTCGAACAGATAAAAGTTGAAGAGCCCTTTCTGTCCATAGTGCTCAAAGGCATTGGCCGAATAACTGAAGCTGTCGATCTTTACAGACTGCGGGTTTCTGGCCCAGTAGCCAAACCGCGCATCGTTGGCAGCGGCATCAATTATTGTCTGCGAATTGTAATAGGTAGTTTTACCAGCAGCACCGCGAATGGCGCGATACCTGGCTTCGACACCGACCGACAGGCTTTCGTCGAGCCACATCTCTTCGAGCAGACTGTCGTAATTGCTGATACCGGTGCGCACCACACCGTTCGGGTAAACCTTGGCGCTGTAGTTGGTCGCATGCTGCATTTCGTGAGCAATGGTTTCGCGGGTGGCGGCCAGCCAGTATGCCCCTTTCCACTTTTCAGTGCTCGGGCTCCAGACGCCGATAAGGTCGCGCTGATTGCTGTTTGTGGTAGCCCCCGGAGTCATATCGATCGAATTAAACAGACCGGCAAAGCCAATTTTGGCGTATACCGGTGAAATCAGAATCGACAGTCGGCCATCATTGTCGATGTCATAAACCGGACCATAATTGCCATTAAGAAGCGGATAAATGTAGGTTTCGAATTCTTCGGCAAAGTGATCGAGATCGGCGCTGGTCACGGCGTAAGCACCGGTAACCGCACTCAGCCCTTCAAAGCTATCCTGGTCGACAAAAATCTTGCAGTGGTCAGTCTTTCGCTCAAGTTTGCAGTTTCTTGTGGTGTAGGTGTAGCCGAGTGAATCTTCAACAACAGAGATTTGAACGATATCGCCCTCATTTTCATTACTATGATTGGAGGCGCGCATCGAAGCGCGCAGGTTGCCGCCGCTCTGGCGCAGGGCATTGATCGTATTCTGGCGCAGCTTTTCTTCGAGACGACCCTTAACCGCTGCCATCTGAATCAGTTCAGCGTCTTCGGCTGTCAGCATCGAGGCATGCAGGCTTTCTTCAGGGCGGGCAGAGCCGCTGAGAGAAGTTT
>JAKQQP010000170.1 GCA_029564115.1 Candidatus Rifleibacteriota bacterium
GTTTTCCTGTAATAAAGAAAATCGAACCGGAGGCAACATGAGCGCCCTAGCCCTACTGCAAAACATTTCGAACGAAGCCGATTACCTGATGACCCCGCAGGGTCCGGTGCCAAAGCATTGCAATGAATTCTGGACCGCAAAACAGCGCCAGATGCATTCGCTGCACTATGCCAATTCATACAGAGCCTCATTCAAGCCAGAACTGCCCGAATTCTTTATTAATAAATACACAAAACCCGGCGATACGATCGGCGACCCATTCGGTGGCCGCGGCACAACAGTTCTGCAGGCGGCACTCATGAACCGCAAAGGTCTGAGCAATGACGTTAACCCGCTTTCAGAAAGACTTGCCTTTCCGAAGATCAATCCGGTAAATATCGAAGAAATCAGTGACCGGCTCGATAAAATCGATCTCAGCGCCTCGATCGATCTCAACCGCGAAGAAGATATGTCGATGTTTTATCACGCCGACACCTACCGCGAGATCATCAATCTGAGAAACTATCTGCGCACCCATCGCGACAATGTCGACCGCTTCATTGAAATGACTGCGCTTTCAAGACTGCATGGCCATTCAAATGGTTTCTTTTCAGCCTACTCTTTCCCACAGATTTCGATTCCGAAAGTCAATCAGGCAAAGATTAACCAGACCCGCGGCGTTGAACCGGATTATCGTGAAATCAAGTCGCGCATACTGAAAAAGGCTAAAACGACGCTGAAAAGCGGCGGTTTAAAAGACCTGCAGCGCCTGGCCCGTTTCCATAGGCTAACCACAGGGGATTCACGCGATCTTAAAGGCTGGGAAAGCGAAAGCGTCAATCTTGTAGTCACCTCGCCGCCGTTCCTGAATCAGGTTGATTACGTTCAAGACACCTGGATCGAAACCTGGTTCTGCGATATTCCTCGCGAGAGCGTCGAAGACAAGATTGTACAGACTCCCGACCTGCAGAAGTGGACCGATTTTATCTCGGCAACTCTTTCTGAGCTGCATCGTGTACTTGTCAAAGGCGGACTGGTAGCGATGGAAGTTGGTGAAGTGCGCTATCAAGGCGTAATTCTCAATCTCGATGAAATTCTCGTCAACCTGACCTGCCAGCGCCAGTACAATATGCATCAGTTCAAAGTCAGGGAAGTTTACGTGCAGAGTCAGCAGTTCACCAAGCTCGCGAACTGTTTCAAAGTTGAAAATAACAAACTGGGCACAAACACCAATCGTATCGTGCTCATGGAAAAAATTTAAGGGCCAACAAGGAGGCAACTTATGCGAATCACGCCATTAGACATCTATCAGAGAGAATTCTCGCGAAAGAACATCGGCGGTCTCGACGAAAATGAAGTGTACGGCTTCCTCAAAAAAGTCGGCCGTGAATACGAAGCTGTCTACGCTGAAAACAAGTCGCTAAAAGATCAAGCTCAGCGCCTTACCGGCCAGATGGAAGACTATCTGGAACTCGAAAAAACCCTTAAACAGACCCTGATTTCGGCTCAGAAAACCTCTGGCGAAATGAAGGACAATGCAGAAAAGCAGGCTGAACTTATCGTCAAAGAAGCCGAGCTGCAGGCTGAGCGCATTCTTGATGAAGCCCGCAGTGAATCAGAGATGATCGCCAAAGAAATCCGCGAACTCAAAAAACAGAAACGCATGCTCAAAGTTGAACTGCGCACGGTTCTCGAATCATATCTATCCATGGTCAACGAGGATTCTCCGGTATTCGGTCGTATCTCAGAACCGGTAGCCAAAGCTGCCTGAAGAAATGAAAGCGGCTGACTGCAT
>JAKQQP010000171.1 GCA_029564115.1 Candidatus Rifleibacteriota bacterium
GTTTTCCTGTAATAAAGAAAATCGAACCGGAGGCAACATGAGCGCCCTAGCCCTACTGCAAAACATTTCGAACGAAGCCGATTACCTGATGACCCCGCAGGGTCCGGTGCCAAAGCATTGCAATGAATTCTGGACCGCAAAGCAGCGCCAGATGCATTCGCTGCACTATGCAAACTCATACAGGGCCTCATTCAAGCCTGAGCTGCCTGAATTCTTTATTAATAAATACACAAAACCCGGTGACACAATCGGCGACCCGTTCGGTGGCCGCGGCACAACTGTTCTGCAGGCAGCGCTCATGAACCGCAAGGGTCTGAGCAATGACGTTAACCCGCTTTCAGAAAGACTCGCTTTCCCTAAAATCAATCCGGTGAGTATCGAAGAAATCAGTGACCGGCTCGACAAAATCGATCTCAGTGCCCCGATCGATCTCGACACTGAAGATGATATGTCGATGTTCTATCACGCCGACACCTATCGCGAAATAATCAATCTGAGAAATTACCTGCGCACGCATCGTGACAATATTGACCGTTTTATTGAAATGACGGCGCTTTCAAGACTGCATGGCCATTCAAATGGTTTCTTTTCAGCCTATTCTTTCCCGCAGATTTCGATTCCGAAAGTAAATCAGGCGAAGATCAACCAGACTCGCGGCGTTGAACCGGACTATCGTGAAATCAAGTCGCGCATACTGAAAAAGGCAAAGACGACTCTGAAAAGCGGCGGACTGAAAGATCTGCAGCGGCTGGCCCGTTTCCATAGGCTGACCACCGGCGATTCACGCGATCTCAAAGGCTGGGAAAGCGAAAGCGTCAATCTTGTAGTCACCTCGCCGCCGTTCCTGAATCAGGTTGATTACGTTCAGGACACCTGGATCGAAACCTGGTTCTGCGACATTCCGCGCGAGAGCGTTGAAGACAAGATCGTGCAGACGCCAGATCTGCAGAAATGGACCGATTTTATCTCGGCAACTCTTTCTGAACTGCATCGTGTGCTTGCCAGGGGTGGTCTGGTGGCGATGGAAGTCGGTGAAGTGCGCTACCAGGGCGTAATTCTCAATCTCGATGAGATTCTCGTCAACCTGACCTGTCAGCGCCAGTATAATATGCATCAGTTCAAGGTCAGGGAAGTTTACGTGCAGAGTCAGCAGTTTACCAAGCTCGCGAACTGCTTCAAAGTTGAAAATAACAAGCTGGGCACGAATACCAACCGTATCGTGCTCATGGAAAAAATTTAAAGGCCAAACAGGAGGCAACTTATGCGAATCACGCCATTAGACATCTATCAGAGAGAATTCTCGCGAAAGAACATCGGCGGTCTCGACGAAAACGAAGTGTACGGCTTCCTCAAAAAGGTCGGCCGTGAATACGAAGCTGTTTACGCTGAAAACAAGTCGCTCAAAGACCAGGCTCAGCGCCTTACCGGCCAGATGGAAGACTATCTGGAACTCGAAAAGACTCTGAAACAGACCTTGATTTCGGCTCAGAAAACCTCTGGCGAAATGAAGGACAATGCCGAAAAGCAGGCTGAGCTGATCGTAAAAGAAGCTGAACTGCAGGCTGAACGCATTCTCGATGAAGCACGCAGCGAATCAGAAATGATTGCCAAAGAAATTCGTGAGCTCAAAAAGCAGAAACGCATGCTCAAAGTTGAACTGCGCACGGTTCTCGAATCATATCTATCCATGGTCAACGAGGATTCTCCGGTATTCGGTCGTATCTCAGAACCGGTAGCCAAAGCTGCCTGAAGAAATGAAAGCGGCTGACTGCAT
>JAKQQP010000173.1 GCA_029564115.1 Candidatus Rifleibacteriota bacterium
AATCTGTTCTTTTTCTTGTTCATCGCGCCAATATACTTGTTAAAGCCCGTGAAACCTTTAGACTGGTGCTTGGCGACAATTCTTTCGGTGAACTTTTGACCGGAGATACACCGGTTGCAGATAGAAAAAGAATGGCCAGCACTGCAAAAGGCGTATTTGCAATGGTTCAGACCCTTTCTCAGCCGAGCCTGCTGGAGCTTTTTTCGAAGCAGCATTTTGACTACATAGTTTTCGATGAGTTTCACCACGGCTATGCACCCACTTACAAAAGAGTCCTGGAATATTTCGACAGCAGGTTTTTTCTGGGTCTGACAGCGACCCCGGAGCGTCTCGATGGCCGCGATGTTCTTGAATTGTGCGATTATGATATTGCTTACGAAATGCGTCTTTTCAAAGCCATTGACCAGAAATGGCTGACACCATTCCAGTATTATGCGATCTATGACCCGACCGATTACAACCAGATACGCTGGACCGGCACCGGCTACGATGAACAGCAGCTGGAAACAGCTCTCAGCAATGATACCAGAGCGGGAATCATCATCAACAATCTCAAGGCTTACCTTCCGGCTTTCGGAAGCAGAATCAGGGCACTGGCTTTCTGTTCAAACAAGGGGCACGCAAGATACATGACCGAGGCTTTCAAAAGAGCCGGCATGGCTGCGGAATGTCTGCTCGGAGAATCCAGCGATGAAGAACGGGAAAAGGCGATTTCCCGTCTGCAGTCAGAAAATGATTCCCTCCAGATAATCTGTTCAGTAGATATTCTTGGTGAGGGAATCGATATTCCGGCCGTGAGTCACGTTCTGTTGCTGAGGCCGACTGAATCA
Organism: Candidatus Rifleibacteriota bacterium; assembly: GCA_029564115.1. Next base: position 831 of record JAKQQP010000173.1, read on the forward strand.
CCAACCGTTGTATTGCAGCAGCTGGGCCGTGGTCTTAGAGTCGTGCCAGGCAAAGACTTTCTGGTAGTGCTTGATTTTGTCGGAAATTTCAAAAATTCCTATATTATTCCTTCGATTTTTTCCGGTCATTATTTTTCGACAGATGAAAAGCCGCTGAAGGCTCCGGTCAGTTTTGTTCTACCGCAAGGCTGCTCAGCAGATATCGATACCAGAGTCACCCGCATCTGGGAAGACGAAATCAGAAAGAAGCTGTGCCTTAAGCCGGAAGAAATTCTAAAGGAAGCTTACCTTGCTATCAAAGGCCGACTGGGCAGGTCGCCCACCCTGCTGGATTTCATTGCGAACCGTGAAACCGAAGATTCAGAAAGACTGCTTCC
>JAKQQP010000180.1 GCA_029564115.1 Candidatus Rifleibacteriota bacterium
AAAAAAAGCTCCCCGGCTTAGGGAGCCGGGGCGAAGCAATTGGGATGTTATGAACAAAACAACTAATCAGCGATAGTAAATTGAAAGCTGAATATTGGTCATGCGAATGTCAACGATGTCGAGGTTACGACTGGCCAGGAAATAGATGCTGCTCGGGTTGCTTCTGATTAGCTCGGTAACATCTACATTATAAGTATTGCCTGGGTCAGGAATAGCACTGAAGTCACCCAGGAAGCTGCCACTGTTCGCCGTATTGCCAACCCACCAGCCGCCCATATCGGTCACCGCACTTACCTGCTGGGTTGAAGCCAGAAAGTTCTGACATCTGGCCGAGCCGCCGTAAGCATGGTAGCCGGCAGTAAACTTGATTTCTGCCTTAACAAAGGCCAGACTGACGAAGTCGATGTTTACAGGGGTTTCAAGACCAACTTCTGCAAATTCACCACTGGCGTCAGCAAGAGGATAGTACTGAGAGAACCAGCCGGTGTTACCAACTGAACTGTGAATCACAGCAGGGTTGAGCTGAACATTTACAGAAGCAACCTGGCCGGCACTGACTTCGACCGGGAATGAATGATCGAGATAGTCTGAGTGACTGGCTCTGAGAGTATAAGCCCCGGCAGGGACACCTGTGAAAGAGAAAGCACCGTTACTGTCTGTCATGGCTGAGAAACCAGTTCCATCGAGAGACACAGAAACACCAGAGAGTTTTGCGGCATCAACAAAGCTCAGAACACTACCCGCAACGTCGCCGTCGGAAACTTCCTCAACAGGAGCAGCTATCAGCTCAGAACTGATTTTAACTACCGGTATCAGCATGAAAAAAGGCTTTTTGCCAATGTGCCATTTTACCATGCGGTGGAGAAACTTCACCTTCAGATTGGTCGAGTAGCCATCTTTAAGCTCAAATTTGCCAACAAAGCGAATCTTTTTCGAAGGAACGAGAACCGGGTAGGTCACTCCGTCTACAACCACTTCAGCGCCTTTCACCGAGAATTCCATGTAATTGTAGGCGCCCTGGGAGAGCTCCTGCTCGGCAAGGATTTCTGAGAGGGTGGCAGCCGAAAGCAACGGAACTTTCTGCGATGGCATCGAAATATTGGTTTTAGCGCCAACTACAGACTTGACCATCATCTTCTCAAAGGTTATAAGTATATTGTCTGTCACGTCGGCAGACATCAGCGAAATGCGCAGGCGGGAAGCTGCCCTTTTGATTCCTTCCTTGAGGTTATGATTGACCGAATGTGAGCTCTTGGCAAAAGTGTATTTGCGTTCTGCCGGCTTGGTGTAAGAGCTGGCCATAACCATGGGTTTCACTGAACTCAAAGCCTGCGCCGTCTGCTGAGAGTTAGCAACTGAAGTATCTCCCACAGGGTTTTTCGACCCGGACATGAAGAAACAGCCGGTAAGCAGGGGTATTAACAGACCTATGGTTAAGGCCAGTATGATTTTCCGGTTCATAATATTCCTCCTGTCAGGTCAAAAAAAATAGAACGGCGCTACAATAAAGGCAAGCAAATTTTGTACCCGAATTTCAGACAACCAGGCGTAAACCCCGCACAAAAAGGCAAAACAAGCAGCCAGACGAGAAAAAGCACCCTCAAAGCAAGCCCAATAAGCCAAAGCAAGAAAGGGATTTTTTCCCTACTAGCAATTTTCCTTCTAGGGATTTTTTACCCTGGATTTCTCTATGGACTGCAGCCATTCACCGCCTCAGTCACAATGAGTATAAACCCGCTCACTGCCAGTTTTACTTATTCGCAGCCTGAGATCACGGGTCGAAAATATGTTGTGCCAGACTTTGTATTTTTCAATGCATCCGGCAGCATACAGCCCTATAGACCGGCATCAGCACCCATCAACTTTCCGGCATGGCAGGCAAATTACCCTGCCGCAGACTGGCAAAGCGTTCTGACTACCAGACCCTATTCCGACGGAACACTTTACCTGAACGACATAAATGCGGCCCAAATTCCGGCAGACTACGCCCAGACAAGCCTTCGGAAAAACTTCATCATCACTACCATGAATATAGGGGCAGATATTTACGCTTCATGCTACAGCAGCGAAGAAAAGATCTTCAAAGAAGCCCCGTCCTCCAAAACGAAGGTTAGCACAACCGCAAACGCTTTAAAACCTCATGCAATGGTAGCAAACAAAAATAGAATATTTGTATTCTGGCTTGCCAGTGGCGATGCATTGAGGGCAGCTTATTCAGTCGACTGCCAAAACTGGACTGACCATGGCGAAATTACTGGCAGTGCAATATCTGCCAATTTTGGACCAGCGGGAACATTGTTAAAAAACAATGGCAGCGAATACATATCAATAGCCTACCCCTCAACAACTGCAGAAACCATAAGAATATTGACCTGTCAGGATTCTGAATTCCCGGGGTTTCACATTACCGATATCTCAGGACTAGGCAATATCTCAGGTTCAGTGATCTCAATTTTTCAGAATCCCAGAACCGAAGAGGTTTTCATCGCCTGGCGGGACAGCACTAGCCACATCAGATTCAAAAGAGGAACATTCAACCCCGCAACTACACCCCGTTTTTCCTTTGAGGCTGCCACAAACGATCTGGATGCCGCACAGACATTCACAATCGAAGGCTTGAGCGGATTCAGTAACCTTAATTTTGATCAAAACCTGGCTGTTTCAATTTCGGGCGGAATGAAGCATTACCATCCGTTCAACAGCAGCAGCAACGGAACCTTTCCCCCACCCATATCAGCCGGTTTTATCAGTCAGTTTTCCTACGAGAAGGACAAAGACCTGTATGCCGGAGCAGTGATGCTTTACAACTTTAGATATTTCGAGTTTTTCAGTCGCAAGTTAAGCTTCCCTGATGAATGTTACTGGGCTTCTGATACCAGAGTGCTGCACCTTGAAGGGCCGCCTTTCAGAGGGTCAGAAATCGGCATCAGAGTTGATTTTGCTGAAGTAAAGCCGGCAAGCTCAACTGCGGCGGCCGTAAATTCGGGCCTGGTTGCGGACGGTCTGAGATCTCTGACCAGCGGCTATCGCTTTATCAGAGAAAATTCCAACAGGTTCAGGATAAGATTCGACAAGGATATGCGGGTTGCAAGTTATGCCCAGATAATTGGCACCAACACCCCGATCAGATTGCTTGATGCAGCCAATAACCCAGTGAATATCGTTTCTGACGGTGGCACCAGCAACGAAATATACTTTAAACCTGCTGCCAATCTTGATTTTAATACCACATACACCATAACGATTGCCAGCGACGTCATTGACGCCAATGGCTCGCAGATTTATGAAGACCGGCAAATAAGCTTTGTCACGCAAAACACCTCAAGCCAGGTGGCCGCAGATGAGGTCGCCAGCATTTCTCTCTTCACCAGCTCTGACTATAACGCTGCCAGCCAGTTAAACAGCGGCAATGAGATCAACGCCAGCGCCACCATCCACATTTCGGTAGAAACAGCTGTCGACCCTGCCTTCAATACGGTCGACACGACCACTGTAAGCGTCTACCTGGATGGCTCTGCCACGCCCCAGGGCACCGTGACCCTTACAGAAACCGACGTAAACTCAAAAACATTTCGTGGCAGTTACACGGTTTCGACACCGACTGGCGGCAACCACACTTTTCGGTTCCAGACAATAAAAAGCGATGTCTACCTCGACGTCAGTTGCGGCTTTCCGACCATCAGTTCTGTTTCACCGGCCGGATCAGCGATTGGAACCCTGATAAACACTCAACCTCAGATAGTTTTTTCTGAAAACATCATGAGCAGTACGGTCAACGCAAATAATATAAAACTGACAAGATCAGGGACCCTGGCCGGCTACAGCGTCAGCGGGTCTGGCAACAGCATCACCATCGACCCCGACGACACACTCGAGGGTCTGTTGCGCACTGAGACACAATATCAGATCGAGGCGGGCTACGGCATTACCGACATGGTGGGCAACCCTTTCTTCAACGTTCCGGCAACCTTTACCAGCACTTTTACGACTCAGGCATCACAGACTCAGCCAATTTCTGTCAACAAGGTCATACTTTACTCTGACGAAGGCTTAAACGACCAGTTATCAGCAGACGCCGATTATTATGGCACCGGCACCGTTTATATCAAATTTGAGGCCACAGACGGGCAATCGCTTACCCGTGACAGCACAACTGCCTCAGTCTCAACCGGGCAAAATGTGATTCTTACCGAAACTGCATCCAGCACCGGAGTTTTTGTCGGGCAAACCAGCTTTTCAGGTCTCACACACAATTTTCAGCTGAAAATAGCTTCAACTATAACCCCATCGGCCAGCGCCGCACTGCTGATAACCTGGCCGGGCCTGACTCCGCTCGCACCGGCATCCGGCGCAGTAAATGTGCCGTTGAACTCGGCACTACGCATCCAGGCTGATGAGGCACTGAACAGCGCACTGGTTAA
>JAKQQP010000364.1 GCA_029564115.1 Candidatus Rifleibacteriota bacterium
ATTCCCTGACTCTTAACAACAACGGCAACGCTGTGACCGTAAACTGGAACGCCCGCCTTTTAAGACCATTTCCTGAAAAAAACTACAAAAAAATTAACAGAAATCTCGCTGGCCGCAACGACTTGAACATTGTCACAACCAGGTCTGATTCAGAAAACCAGATGAATCTGATACTGCTTAATGAGCCATTTGAAAAAATCCTCGGCAGAATCGCAGCCTCTGAAAGCTTCAATCTGGCAATAGACCCAGCCCTGCGCGGCACTCTTTCCGTTTTCTTTTTTGGACCTGATCTGTATTTTGGAGAGCAGGTGAATAGCATCGCCCGCTCTGTCGGCGGCAGCGTCAGAAAAACCGGCAATACCTGGAGGGTTGCCCCTGAAAACAGGTTCGGCGACACTTTTGAATTTGGCTACAATATCACAAAAAGACTGCAGTATTCTGATTCAGAAGCCACAGCCGAGACACTGAAAGCCGGCCTTGCAGCTCTTAAGGCGCCAGCCAGCTGTCGTGTGGCAGCTGACAAAGTTATAAACGCCATCATTCTCGCCGGTTCGGCAAATGTAATCGACAGTCTCATGCGCCTGATGGCTGAACTCGATCGACCACCCGTGTTTTTCGACAGCCGACTTTCGCTGCGGTCTGCCACGGGTGATTTTACTGAAACATTCGCCATAAACACAGGGCGGACCAGCAACAGACAGATCGAGCTCAAAGACGCGAACGCCAAAATTGAACTTCTCCCCGTCAGAATGCCACATCTGGCTGAGCCTGGGCTTAAAATACAAACCAATGCCAAACTTAAATCTGGTCTGAAGCTGAGACTGGTGTTCTGGTCGGCTTTATCAGAATCTGATTCCAGGCCGGTAATTGAATTCAAGGGCAGCTCAACTGCCTCCCTTTTTATTTCGGGCTCAAAGTCAGACAGTCAGTTTGCCGATCAGCGGTATCTTTCACATGAAGCAGAAGATAAGAGCGGCAGCGAAACAGACGATGCCTTCGAATCTTCATTTTGAGGACAGAATCAATGACAGAAAAACTCATAAAAAACTGCCGCAACACACTGCCCGGCCTGCTCATCAGCCTTTTGTTTATTATTCAGATACTGCCGGCATGCATGGCGGCCAAAGAAATGAAGGCTGATTATTCAGGCTGGTTATTGACCGACGCCTTTGCCGACCTCGCCATGAAGGCCCGCATAAACATCGTCTGCGCTTTTCCTGACCAGAAAAACGGTTATTTCAAACTTAATGAAACGGTCTATTTCGAAGAGGCCATGAGCCTTCTGGCGAAAATTAACCGCATGAAAGTTCGCAGAAACGACAATATCTGGGTCATTGTACCCGAAGATTCAATACCAGAAAGTGGTCACCAGTCTATAACCATAAGCAACCTTGAGTTCAGGCATCTTTCTGAGCTAGGCAACCGGATCGAAATGATGAAAATGCCCGAAGTCAGCCTATGGTTTCCGCCAAAGACTGAGATAATGGTCGCATTCGGCCCCATAACCGGCATCCATGAGATAAAAAAGCTCAAAGAAACCCTCGACACACCGGTTCACGCACTTCGGATCAGTTTTTACCTGAAAAGTCTCCCTGACAAAACCATTGCTTCATGCACCTTCAA
>JAKQQP010000213.1 GCA_029564115.1 Candidatus Rifleibacteriota bacterium
CAATTCTTTCCCCGATGGCAAACCCAAAGATTTTGCCGAATCTCCGGAGCTGACCTTCACCTTTCTGCGAAACCCAGGCATGATCTCTGATGGCTCCTGGGTTCAGGATTATTCTGAAGATCCCGAAGAAACCAGCAAACCATTCTCAGAACTCGATATTGGCTCTGGCAAGGGTGTATCTGAAGCCCCCGGCAATGTTTATCTCGATCAGGGCATGGAAGGCCTCGATGCGAACGCTCCCCGCTTCACCAACCCGACGGCTGAACGATACACGGCGAAGATGGTCACCGAAAAAGTCCTTCATGACGCACCCGAAAAATTTGCCTGGTGCTCGATGAAAAAACTCGTGGTGCAGGTGCAATGGAACCTGGATCAGCGCTATTTCAAAAACCCCGAAGAAAAGAATGGCCGCATCCAGAGAATCCATCTGATGACCATCAAGGGGGATATCGACGGATGAAAACCTTTAATCGCCGCCGTGGCGTCGCCATCGTCATCGCCCTGTTCTTCTGTTTCTGCATGCTGATTCTCTTTGTGTCGATGATGTTCAGACAATCGAGCACCGCCGGGCACAATCAGATAACCATTCAGGAGCGCCAGGCCTTTTTCGCCGCCAGAGCAGCGATGCAGCACTTTCTGCTGAAGGCAAAGCTTTTTCCCACCGAGCTTTATGATGCGGTCGAATTCGCTCAGGGTAAAAACCCGCTGTGCAATTTTACTGAGTTCGACGGTCTCAGCGAAAGCGGTCAGAACGCTTTTGAACCACTTGGCAGCCGCGCCGAACTCTATGTCAGAGTTCTGCCAACAAGAGAACTCGACAGCGACAAAAAGCCCAAGTATTTTTACTACCCGATTCCGGGCAAAAATGCCTTTGTAAGACTTGGCAGCTACCACAACCCCGACTATCGTTTTCTTGCACCCGGCCTTGCGGCCTCAGACCCCGAAACCCGCTATATCAAGCCAGAGGCGCCGGCAGCTGAGCTGAAACCTGACAAATATCTCAAGTATTACATACGCGACTGCTGTAATATGACCTATGAAGGCACTCGGCTCCAGCCGCCAGTCGAAATGGTTACCGACAAGACGATCAAAGACATCAATGATTTCGATATTGCCACCAGCGATGGTTACCCATATACGATGAACTACCGCGTCAATGAAGTGAAGATTCAGTCGATCAAGGGGCTGCGTAAATATGGCGAAGAGGCGATCGAGGGGCTGCGTAAATATGGCGAAGAGGCGATCGAGGTAAGCGTCGAAGGTCTGGTGAAAAATTTTCAGGGCAAGGTGACACCACAGACCCAGAGACGTGTGCAGAAGATCACCAGAAAGGGCTCGATCGACTGATGCTCAACATGCTTAAACCGGCCAGAAAAGCCTTTACCTTAATTGAAGTCATCATCGCCTGTGCGGTCATGGCCATGTTCATGATCGGTGTTTATCAACTGTTCATCGGCGGCAGCAAAACTGCCGGCCGCGCTCAGTGGATCAGCGGCACTGTTGATCAGATGCGTAACACACTGAGTCTGCTGAGCAAAGAGATTCGCTCGGCCACCTACCCGACCACCCTGTTTTCAGACACGTTTTTCGACCCATGTGATAACTCTGACCCCAAAGTGCCTGCAGAATTCTACCTGCGTATTCTCAAAGACGGCAAACCCATCCTGACGCCGACCAGCGGCGAACTCAAAATCATGACCTGGGTGGTCTGCGAGCCCGAAAAGCCCAAAAACCAGCCGGGCAAAATTGTTAAAAACGAGCTTTATCTTGACTTTGTGCATCAGACAAGAGTTGCACCGGTCGGCAACCTGCGTCTCAAATCGTCGGCCTTCGAATACACCACCGATGCAAAAAATGATTATGCCAAATCTGGCAAACTTAATTTGACACCAATTGAAAGTGAAACGCGCACCAAAGTGCTGGTAAACGACGTTCAGTTCGTGGAATTTTCGGTAGCGGGCACTCTGCCGCCTGAAAAACCTGTGGACTTTTTTCCGATTTCCGTTAAAATACGTACTCTATACCCAAAAGATGAAAATGTTTTTAAGGAAAATTCAATCATGGCAACCCCGCAGGTTGGCATCGATACCTTTTAAACA
>JAKQQP010000216.1 GCA_029564115.1 Candidatus Rifleibacteriota bacterium
TGGGGTTGCACTATATAAGGGCGAACCTGAAATCATCAACTTTGTCGACATACTTTTCCCGAACCGAAAAAGCCAGTCAGTCAATATCGGCGGGGTCAGTTCAAAATTTGGCGGGAATATTTCCGCAAAGCTTTTCGAACTTGATGAAAAAAAACTGCGAATAATTGCCGGTCTGCTGGCAGCCCTGCTTATACTGCTGGGTCTTTATCCGGTAGTAAAAATACGGCAGCAGGTTGCAAAAACCAAAGACGAGCTCAAAAAACTCAACACCAAACTCGCCAGGCTAAATTCCTCGCAGGGCGACGTTCAAGCGATGCTGGCCGAGCAGGAAAAAATGAGACAATACGAAAGCTTCCCCAACGAAATTGAGCGCCTGAAAATCAAAAATGCCCAGATACTTGTTGAGCTTGCCTCGATGACACCAAAACAGATTTTTCTGACAACGGCAGAGTTTGCGACAAGCGGAGAAAATCCCAGCTTCAAGCTGCAGGGTCATGCGGATAACTCTGACAGCGTTTTTGAGTTTCTCAGCGACCTCGGAAAATCGGAGCTTTTTCATTCGCCAACCCTTGAAAATACTCAGGAAGTGCCGATCGACGAGACCAGGTATTTCATCAGATTTGTTCTAAACGGAAAAATTCGCCCGGAGAAGCTTACTAAGGCCGGAGAAGAGCCCCCACCTGAAGATGGTGGCGAAGATATGGGGTTTGAATAATGGCAGAAGAATTCAGCATTACCGACTGGCTGAAAAAGGCCAAAGATGACCCAAAGGTTGCAGCGCAACCTCTGATAGTGGTTGCTGCAGTCGCTTTCATGGGTTACAAATTCCTGTATTCTCCCAAAGTCATCGAGCTCGCCAAGGAACTGAAAAAAAACAAGGGGGTTGAAGGCCAGATCAAAACAGTCGAATCGGCTGTAGAAAACCTTGAAGAGATCAAGCTTGACATCGAAGAGCGCAAAGCAAAATGGGCTAAAGCGCTTAAAGTCTGTTACCGCAAGTCAGAAATGACGGCTTTCCTGCGCCGGGTGCGCGAACTGGCGCAAAGGGCCGGCATAAACGTCAAAAGCGTTAATCCCCAGGCAATTACCCCGCAGCAGGTCGGGCAAATCTCTACAGAAAAATTCCCTGTGTCTTTCTTCTATACAGGCGACCTGACCCAGCTAAGCATTTTTCTCAGGCTTGTCGAACTTGAAGAAAAAGTCACATTCATTTCGATACCACCCCTTACGCCTAACGCAAGCGGGCTGTTCGAAGTCGAACTGACCCCGACCACCATTCTTGTTCCCGACCAGCTCGTTCTTGACGCTCAGGGGGCAGCACCAGAGGGCGGCGAAGAATCTGCAGAAGATGGCGCCGGCGAGATAATACCCGATGAACAGTAAGCAGCTGTTTTTTTTCAGCCTGATTCTTTTATCAGTGGCCATGGGCATGCACTGGTTCAAGAATCGCCCCAAAACCAGGCCGGTAAAAACCAACCGGCCGAGAGTTGCTCTCAATCTTTCTGATCTGCAACTCCAGGACGACACCGAAGCATCAGACACAGCTGCAATAGAGGGCAACGACCCGGAACAACCCGGCGAAGGAACAGAAGGCGAAAACCCGGATGCACCGGCAACCGGCGACGGAGAGACCGCTGAGCCAGACGCTGGAGCTGAAAAAGACCCGGAAACAGCCTCCGGCACTACAGAGATTGCTTCAGCGAGTATCGACCTGCTGGATACCGACCCGATAATCGTTGCCCTAAAAAAAATGCCACGCAACCCTTTTGAAAGATCGCCATACGCACAGCTTGTCGAGCAATTGCGAATGGC
>JAKQQP010000219.1 GCA_029564115.1 Candidatus Rifleibacteriota bacterium
GCGCTTTCTGGCTTCTTCAGCCCTTTGGCGCTTTTCTTCTTCGGCCTTGTATTTTGCTCCGGCTTTTTCGGCGCGTTTAAGTTCTTCGAAAACCGTGCTTTTTACGATGCTTTTGGCTTCGGTCAGTTCGTTTCTCGCCCAGGCGCGATTTGCTTCAACCCAACGCCAACCGCCTGGCCTTTTTCGTTCAAGTGTCGCGACGGTCTGGCCGTTGTGAACCAGGCGCAGCTTTTTCTTGTCGTCTTTAATCCATTGCAGGTCTTTCGGCTGGATTCCGAACGATTTCGGAACTGTGCCAGCCGGGCGGTTGCCGCCTATTGCCCCGGTTCTGCTTTTCAATACTGCTGTCAGATCTGCATACATCGCCCGCAACTGCTTGCCGATGCTTTTGCCGAACTGGCGAAGCATGGCCTTTGCCCAATCGGCGAAACGGGTAATGCCTGAGCGCAGGAGGTTGAAGCCTGAGCGCACAGCTTTATAACCGGCTCTGGCAATTAAATATTCAATCGAAAACAACGGTCGGCCCTGCTCTTTGCGTTCAATAATCTGCGCCGGCTCAGCGGCAGTTAACAGAATAACCCGCTGGCCATCTTTTGCGACGAATTGCCCGACGGGTCGGCCACTGATCTCTGCTTTGCGCGTATTGATCGTGGCCAGAGAAATTTCACCGACAACGGACTGAATTTCTCGCAGTGTGTCGTAGAGAAAGTAAACTGCTTTTTCTGCGTTCACCGTGCCGTCTGTCACAGGCATAACCGCCGACACCGATTCGCCGATGATAAGACGGGCCGCATCTTTGCCATCAGTAACGAGGTAAACAACAGTGTTGTCAATATTATTCCGTCTGCTCATCATCGGGAGCTTTATTGCCGGTGGGGCGTTTAGATCTACCGCGTAATCTGAGATAGTTCGAGTAATCGGCGCGGCGTTGACCCTTGTGATATCGCCCCGGTTCGCGGGCGCTTTGCCGCCGACAACAACCCAGGCGTTACCGTCTGGTGAATAGCCGTCGTCGTATTGCGTAAAATCAAATTTTTCGGCGCTGGAAGGCGCTCTCCCCCACAGGCCCGTAACATCGGGAGGCCTCTTGAACGCAGGAGGCAAACTTGTTTTTACATCCGGGGCTTTTTCGGCGGTTATACTTGGCCGAAAATCCTTATACATCTCGGTCAGTTCTGCGGCGACGTTTTTAACATTCTGCGTGCCTACAAAGCTTTGCGTGGCGCGGTCAAATTCAAGCTCTCCTGATTTATACTTCCCGCGTCTGACCACGACACCGGTGGCTGTAACAGGATTGTTTTCCTTATCCCTCCGGCCAGTATCGATATCTTCGAACTTTATTTTTACATCTTTGTTTTTCTTATTGAAAGTTTTGAATAGCTCGTTAAAATCGATGACCTTTGAGAACACCTTACCCTCAGACAACGCCTGGTTTTTGGCTTCCCATTCTTGCGGGGTTAGAGAAGTAGCACCTGGGATCGTGGGGTACGGGGTTGGCTCAAATTTCGGCCTCGCCGATGAGGCGATTGGTTTCGCCGGACTTTTTACGGTTTTGACAGGCGCCGCGATCTGGCCAGGTTTGGCGAGGTCGCCAGCGTCTGCGAGTTGTTTAATAATCTGGTCGTCTGTTATGCCTGTCATTACCGCAGAGTTCCTGCGGGCGTTCTCGTTTCTGGCCGATTCAACGGCTAAATTTATTTTCCATTCAGCTATACCGAGCGGGGCGAGAACTTTTTTTAACGCGCCGATAAAGCCGCGCTGATTATGATCCTGTTTGCCGTATTTTTCATATACAACTCTGATCGCGTCTATCTGTTGCTGCAAAATAGGTTTACCGGTCTTTCGTGCCGCTTCAGTAGCTGCTTCGGCCTGTTGTGATTCAATTCTTCTGCGTTCGAGGCCCTTCATGCCGCTGAGTTTTTTCACCCAGGACTTCGGGATATACCGAAGCGCGTTATTTGCGTCAATCTGAATGTAGATTTGATCTGGCGTGCCGTCGATGGTTCGTGGTGTCGCGTCTTCGACAGTCGCAGTGAATTCTCGGCCATCGGGATACTGAAACGTTACACCGTCGCCCTTGTAGAGAGTCAGTTCCGGTACCAGCTGGCCAGAAACTTCAGATTTTCCGGGCTTCGCTTGCCCGGTTGGTTGGTTAAAAGATGGAAGCTTTCTGAGCTCTTCTTTTGCCTTGGCAATAGCTTCTTTGGTTATTCTTATTGCAGAGGGGTCGGTTATTCTTCGCAGTCTTTCTTCGTCTTCTTGAATATTTTCTTCAAGGATCAGTTTTT
>JAKQQP010000233.1 GCA_029564115.1 Candidatus Rifleibacteriota bacterium
AATCTTGTGCACTACCATTGTGCTACTTCGTCCATAAAGCCTAGACGAGATCAGCCTTCACCGCGCCAGAGAGGACTCGAACCCCTGGCCCGCAGCTTAGAAGGCTGCTGCTCTATCCACCTGAGCTACTGGCGCAACCAAAGATAAAAGAAAGCGGGAAACGGGACTTGAACCCGCGACATCCACCTTGGCAAGGTGGCGCTCTACCAACTGAGCTATTCCCGCAAACCGTGCAACCTATCGGGGCGACTGGACTCGAACCAGCGGCCCTCTGGTCCCAAACCAGATGCGCTACCAACTGCGCTACGCCCCGGCGCTGCGACCTTGCGTTGCAACGAAATGTATATTACCAGAGTTCAATTTTACAGTCAAGCATTTTTTTAAAATATTTTTAAACTCAGGTGAAACACCGATAAAAAAAGGCCCGGAGACACCCCGATAACGCATAATGAACAAAACCGAACACAGCAAAGGTTGTCGTCCTGTTTATTTTCTGGTACATTGCCCGCAGCGTTTTTATACTCACCCTCTACAGAGGTAAACAAATAAATGAAGCAGATCTGCGTTATCGGCCTCGGGTATATAGGTCTTCCCACAAGTTCGATCCTGGCAGCAAAGGGCTACCAGGTTCTTGGAGTCGATGTCAGCGAAAAAGTTGTCGAAACCATAAACAGCGGCAAGATCCATATCACAGAACCCGATCTCGACCTCTTCGTCAAAGCTGCAGTACAATCAGGCAAGCTGCGGGCCACTACCTGCCCGGAAGAAAGCGAAACCTTCATTATCGCTGTTCCCACGCCATTCAAAAGCGACAAAAAGCCTGACATGAGCTATGTTGAAGCAGCAACACGAAGCCTGGTAAGATTTCTGAAGCCAGGCAATCTGGTAATTCTCGAGTCGACTTCGCCGCCAGAAACCTGCAAAAAAATCATAGCGCCGATCATCAAAGAAGCCGGTCTCACTCCAGGGAAAGACGTTTTCGTGGCTCACTGCCCCGAACGAGTGCTTCCGGGGCAAATCATGCGTGAAGTCGTCGAAAACGACAGGGTAATAGGTGGCCTTACCCCTGAATGCGCCGAAAAAGCGCGCGCCCTTTACTCGACTTTTGTCAAAGGGCAGATCCACATAACCGATTCCACGACCGCCGAGATGGTCAAACTCGTTGAAAACAGCTTTCGCGACGTAAACATCGCTTTTGCCAACGAACTCTCGATCATCTGCGACCACCTCAAGCTCAACGTCTGGGAGCTGATAAAGCTTGCCAATCTTCACCCCCGCGTCAACATTCTGCGACCCGGCCCCGGAGTCGGCGGGCACTGCATCGCCGTCGACCCATGGTTCATAGTCGATGCCTGTCGCGAAGAAGCCAGAATCATAAGAACAGCCCGAGAAGTAAACGACAGCAAGCCGGCCTTCGTCGTAAAGAAGGTGCAGCAGGCCGCCGCCCGTTTCAAAGAACCGGTTATAGGAATTCTTGGCCTGTCCTACAAACAGGACATCGATGATATGCGCGAATCACCAGCCGTAGAGATCGCACATGAAATCAAGCGCAACAGCATCGGCAAACTCATGGTATGCGAACCTTATTGTTTGCAGCACCCTGACTTTGAAATTTTTGAACTTGAGTCTGTTCTCAAGGAAGCAGACATCCTTCTTCTTCTGGTACCTCACCAGCAGTTTAAAAAAGTGAACCCAGAACTTCTCAAGCCTAAAATAGTGATAGATACCTGTGGAATATGGTGATTAAATGAAATTATTATTGATAGACCCGCCCTTTAAAAGCTTCGCCGGCATTTTCAGTCTTTATTTTCCGTTGGGATTGGCGTATCTGGCTGGAGCGGCAAAAAAAGCCGGCTACGAATGCAGCATTCTCGATATGGATGCCGCTGAAGCCAAAGAGGGCTCGTTGAATTTTTCCCGTGAATATGAGAGCTACAACAACTACATAACCGCTCTGAACGACCCGCAACACCCAACCTGGGAACTGATGAGACAGCTGATAAGCCGGCAAAACCCTGATTTTATAGGCATATCGGCACTCACCACCAAATTCGGCTCTGTGATTCAGACGGCCAGGTTCTGCCGTCAGGTCCTTCCCGGAATACCAATAATAGTTGGTGGAGCGCATGCTTCAACCATGCCACAACTCACGGCCGAAATACCTGAAGTAGATTACGTTCTGCGAGGAGAAGCCGACGAATCACTGCCTGAACTGCTGAATACCATTCGTGATGGCGGCGATTTGAGCAAAGTCGGCAGCCTGACCTGGAAAAAAGGTGGCAGAATAATTCACAATCCCGACCGACCCTTTACCCAGGATCTCGACAGTTTAGCGCTTCCTGACCGCAGCGCCCTTCTAAACCCTGAACACTACTCATCAGAAGATATGGGCGTAATACTGACTTCTCGCGGTTGCCCGTTTCGCTGCAGCTACTGTTTCCATATGTGGGAAAGACGCGTCAGGTTCAGATCGGTGGAATCGGTAATCGAAGAGATCATCGCCGTTAACCGGGCCTATGGCACAACACAGTTCTCACTTAAAGACGACTCTTTCACAGTACGCCGCAAACATGTCCTGGCTCTTTGCGAAGCTTTCAAGAAACTGCCATTCAAAATAACCTTCAATTGCACAACACGCGTCGACATTCTTGACGACGAACTGGTTGCCGCAATGAAAGACGCAGGACTGGCACAACTCAGCGTGGGCATAGAATCAGGGTCGGCACGCATTCTCAAAGAAACCGACAAAGATATCACTCACGAGCAGATACTGAAAGCGGCTAAACTGCTCAATCATCACAGAGTGTTCTGGACAGGCTATTTCATGATCGGTCTGCCGACCGAAACAGAGGAAGATATTCTCAAAACCATTGCCTTTCTGCACAAAGCCCGCCCATATTATGGCGGCATAGGTGTCTACAGCCCGTTTCCCAAGACCAAGCTATTCGATCAGGGCGTTGAAATGGGGCTTTTAGACCCGAATCCACCTCTGGAACATTTTCTGAAAACGAACCCCAAAGACCTTTTCTTCAGAGATCCGGCGAAAAGAGTCGTAAATATCGACCACGAAAAGTTTCAAGAACTCTCAGAACAAGCATCACAGGAATTTCACAAGCACAATTCAAACCTGTTCAATCTGCTGAGGCGCGGTTTTGCAAGACGAAAAGCCTATATGTATGATCCTTCGTTGTTACGACGTGATTTTGGGCGTGCTCTTGATTTTCTCGGGCTGAACCGAATCTGGGATCAACACTGATCATGTGCGGAATAGCTGGGTACAGCGGCAATTTCGATCGGACACTTCTGCCCTCGATGGTGTCTGCAATCAGCCATCGAGGTCCAGATGACAACGGCACCTTCTTTTCAGCTGACGGCAGAACGGGGCTGGGTCATGCCCGCCTCTCGATTATCGACCTGAGTTCTGATGGCCACCAGCCAATGACCAACGAAGATCGTTCTCTGTGGCTGGTCTTCAATGGTGAGATTTACAATTTTGTTGAATTGCGTGACGAACTGCAGGCAAAAGGGCACCGCTTCGCCAGCAGTGCCGACTCAGAAGTATTGCTGCATCTTTACGAAGAACACGGGCAGACGATGCTTCCGATGCTTAACGGCATTTTCGCTTTTGCAATCTACGATTCTCATAAAAACATAATTTTTATAGCTCGCGATCATCTCGGCGTCAAACCCCTTTACATGGCTGAAACGCCTGCAGGCACAGCGTTTTGCTCTGAACTCAAGGGTCTGTTGCCATGCCCCGGCCTGAATCGAGACATTGACATGCGTGCCGTAAACGCACACCTGACCTATATCTGGAGCCCATCACCAGCTACGATGCTCAAGGGAGTGAAAAAGCTGCCACCCGGCTCTGCCTGTGTAGTTGAACATGGGCGGATAAGCAGGCAGTGGCAGTGGTATAAACTACCGTATGATGGCACCAGAAGCAGACATGACTTCGCCAGCAGCGCCGTTGAACTCGCCAGACACCTTGAAACAGCAGTAAAGCGACAGCTCGTCGCCGATGTTCCAGTCGGAGCGTTTCTCTCCGGAGGCCTTGACTCAAGTGCGATTGTGGCAATGATGCGCAAAATCATGCCCGACGCTCCGATCAGGTGCTACAGTATAGGTTTCAGTGACGACAAAGACGTCGAGGGCTGCCCGGCAGACCTGCCATATGCAGTCAAGGTGGCAGACCATCTTAAAGTCGATCTTGAAACGATACGCGTAACGCCGCAACAGTTGATCGAGCGAATAAGTGAGCTGATCTGGTTTCTTGATGAGCCACAAGCCGACCCGGCACCGGTGAACGCCATGTTTATAGCCGAAAAGGCGAAAAATGATGGAATCAAGGTGCTGCTGTCAGGAGCTGGAGGCGACGACATATTCACCGGATACCGCCGGCATCTCGCCATGAAAACAGAAACCTTATGGCAGTGGCTGCCGGGCCCGGCCCGAAAACTGGCTGGCCGACTGGCTTCTGCGCATGCCGATGTTCGCAATCCGTGGGCAAGACGGCTGGTTAAAGTCTTGCAGAACGCACATTTGCCCGCTTCCGACAGGCTCTTCGCTTACTATCAGTGGTCTTCTGACGAGCTTCGCCACAATCTTTTCGCTAGACAGCACAGAGAAGAAGCTTTTTCAGAACCTGTAAACAAACCATTATCAGATGCACTGAACTCGATCAGTTCTGAACACGACCCGATAAACCAGATGCTCTTCCTTGACAGCCATTTTTTTCTGCCTGATCACAATCTCAACTATACTGACAAGACCTGCATGCGCTACGGCGTCGAAGCCAGAGTACCACTTCTCGACCCAGACATGGTAGCCTTTGCCAGCAAAATCCCCACAGCCTTCAAACAGACTTTCACCACCGGCAAAGCCGTTTTTAAAAAAGCGATGGAACCCTATCTGCCATACGAAGTTATTTACCGGCCAAAAACTGCTTTTGGGGCGCCTCTGCGACAATGGGTAAGAAACGATCTGCGCCCGATAATTGGCCAGCTGCTCTCACCGCAGGTAATCGAGGCCCGGGGCATATTTGCCCCAGAAACAGTCAGTCGCCTCATTCAAGATGATCAGGAAGGACGTATCGACGGTAGTTACACAATCTTTTCTCTCTTATGTATAGAAATCTGGTGCCAGCTTTTTATTGACGGCACCCCATGGCAAAAAATAAAAATCTGACACACAAAAAACCAGGAGCTGCGTTATATGAAACAGATTCTGCAAAGTCTGAAAACCGGCCAGATAGAACTGGCCGAACTGCCTGTGCCAAGGGTAAAGCCCGGTACCCTGCTGATAAAAACAAGCCGCACCCTTATCTCTCTCGGCACAGAACGCATGCTTCTCAACTTTGGCAAAGCCGGCTGGGTCGACAAAGCCAGACAGCAGCCCGACAAAGTCAAACAGGTCGTACAGAAGGTCAAAACTGATGGCCTCATGCCGACGGTAAATGCGGTTTTTAACAAACTCGACCAGCCTCTTGCCCTTGGCTACTCAAATGCCGGCATCGTGCTGGAAGTTGGAGCCGGCGTATTCGGTTTCAAACCCGGTGACCGTGTTGTTTCAAACGGCAACCACGCTGAAGTGGTATGCATTCCGGCCAACCTCTGTGCCCGCATACCAGATGAGGTCGATGACACAAGCGCCAGCTTCACCGTCGTCTCCTCGATCGCTCTTGAAGGAGTGAGACTCATCAACCCGACTCTTGGTGAAAGCATTGCCGTCATTGGCCTTGGCCTGATCGGCCTGCTGACCTGTCAAATCCTCAAGGCCAACGGCTGTCGGGTTATAGGCTTCGACTTCGATCGCGGCAAAGTCGAACTGGCTAGAGAATACGGAATATCGGCCTATGACATTTCGCATGGCAACAGCCCGGTTGAACTGGCAATGAACTTTTCACGGGGCTACGGCGTGGATGGCGTAATCATAACCGCTGCCACCAGCAGTAACGAACCGATACAACATGCGCCACAGATGTGCCGC
Source organism: Candidatus Rifleibacteriota bacterium (assembly GCA_029564115.1). The sequence goes on from JAKQQP010000233.1 coordinate 5,989, forward strand.
AAACGTGGCCGCGTCGTTCTTGTCGGGGTTTCCGGCCTCAATCTGTCACGTGATGACTTTTACAAAAAAGAAATTTCCTTTCAGGTTTCATGCTCTTACGGCCCCGGCCGATATGCCAGTGAATACGAAGAAAAAGGCCTGGATTACCCGATCGGTTTCGTGCGCTGGACCGAGCAGCGTAATTTTGAAGCGGTTCTCGACCTGATGGCGGCAGGCAAACTGCGCACAGCCGAGCTTGTCAGCCACGAAATTCCCTTTACTGACGCACAAAAAGCCTATGAGATGGTTGCGGAAGCAAGAGATATTCTTGGATTGATTCTGACATACGACGGCAACGTTGATCTGAGCAACAGGTCTGTGGCTCTGTGCGAAAATATGCATCATCGACCGGCCGCGTGTGAAAAGGCTGTAATCGGCTTTATCGGTGCCGGAAATTATGCTGGTGGCGTGTTGATACCAGCCTTTGCCAAAACGGGAGCGGTTCTCAAGACCATTGCCAGTGCCGGCGGAGTTACCGGCAGCCACATTGGCAGCCGACATGGCTTTGCCATCAGCACCACCGATACATCGAGAATTTTTAACGACCCCGAAATCAATACCGTGGTCATAGCCACCCGACACTCTTCGCATGCCCGTTTTGTCATCGAAGCCCTGAAAAGCGGGCGTAACGTTTTTGTAGAAAAGCCACTGTGCCTGAACTTTTCTGAGCTTGAAGAAATAAAAACGGTCTGGCTCGAGGCATCTAAAAAGCACCCTGCGCATCTTATGGTTGGTTTCAACAGGCGTTTTTCACCACTCACAGCTGCTGCAGTCGAGAACCTTCGGGCTGGCAACGCCCCGGCAAGCATTGTCATCACCGTAAATGCCGGCCAGATACCGGCTGACCACTGGGCTCACGATTTTGCAGCCAGCGGTGGAAGAATCATAGGTGAAGGTTGTCACTTTATTGACCTGATCAGGTTTATGGCAGGCAGTCCAATAGAAAATATACAGACAATAAGCATGCAGGACCCGCTCGCCAAAGAAAGAGCCGCCGACACAGTCAGTATAAGCATGACATGCCGCAACGGCTCGATTGGAACACTTCACTATTTTGCCAATGGCAGCAAGGATTTTCCGAAAGAACGCATTGAAGTCTTTTGCGGCGGCCGAATTCTGCAGATAGATAACTTTAAAAGCCTGCATTATTTTGGCTGGCCGGGCGGCAAGAACCTTTCTTTATGGTCTCAGGACAAGGGCCAGGAAGCCTGCGTCGCCGCTTTCATCAATGCAATCGAAAAAGGTCTGCCGACACCGATCGACTTCAGCGAATTACATGAAGTTGCAGCATTAACTTTACAGGCCGGCGGTATTCTACTAGACTGATGAGAGTAGAATACAACGTTCTGACTCAACAGGTAGTCTTGAACCTCGACAAGACACTTCGATGAGTTTGAAGAAAAGCGATCCTGTCTTCAGATCTCGCGGTAATTGAACGGGCTTTTACATAATATTTCCGGGAAACTTTTGCCAATGACTATCAGTCGATTATTCCACACAATCAGGCATCTGATGCCGGTACAAATCTATGGTCGCCCTATCTTCGCACTCAAACGAATGTTTTCACCGGCCGGCAACCCTGGGCAGCTGTGCAAACTGGCCGCCGAACTGAAGGGCAGACTGCTTTTGCAGGCTGCAGAAGATCTTGAGCTCAGCTTTCTCAATAAAGCCCATCGCTTTGCGCCGGCAAAAATGCAATGGATCGCCGATCACTTTTCAGAAAAGCCAGATAAGCTGTGGGTCTACAACCTGAACTATTTTCGCTGGCTTCACGACGGGCAGACAGAGCCGCACTCGCAGCAGAACCTTTTTCTTATTCTCGACTGGATCGAAAAAAATTCGTCACCCCAGGCCGAAAGCTGGGAACCTTACCCGCTCTCGCGTAGAATCACAGAGTGGGTCCGCTGGTGCCGGGAACACCCTGATCTCGACGAAGAAGCAGCTGAATGTATCAGAACTTCGATTGCCCGACAATGCGACAGGTTGTTTTGTGACCTGGAATACCATAATCAGGCAAATCATCTTCTCGAAAACCTGAAGGCTCTTTTTGTCGCCAACGCTTTTCTGGCAGAATATGAAGACAGTATAACCCCGGCACTGGAAAACAGACTGGAGTTTTGTATCGATGAACTGGTAGCCCAGATTCGTTTTCAGTTTATGCCTGACGGCGCGCACTTTGAACGCAGCCCGATGTATCATGTCGAAATGCTGCATGCAATCGAAACAGCTCGGGCAGCGAACCGAAAACTCCTCGAACTCGATGGCATAAGCCCTGGCCTGAGCAGGAAAATAGCGCGCCTCGCAATTGTCTGCGGCGACAAAATACCGCTGATGCGCGACTGGTTGGCGGTAATGACCCATCCCGACGGCAAAGTCGCACAATTTAATGATTGCGCCCTGAAAAAGGGCATCGAACGAGACTGGAAAAGCATGAGCTATCTGCTAGAAAGTTCTGGTTTTTTCGTCAGACGCAACCCTGAATACTATTTTGCCCTCAGCTGTGGCGAACCTTCGCCGCCTTTTCAACCCGGGCACAGCCACTGCGACATTCTTTCATACGAACTTTCGCTCGGTGGCCGACGCTGCATAATCGATACCGGCTGTGGTTCTTATCAGAACAGCGAAATCCGCGAGGAGTGTCGACGAACCGAATCTCATAACGTCCCGATGATCGAGCATTCAGAACAATCCGACATCTGGGGCAGTTTCAGAATCGGTCGCCGGGCCAGTGTGACCCACCGCAGCTACGACTCAGAAAACGGCATGCTGACAGTCGAGTTTATCGACCAGTTCGGGCAAAAATTCAGGCGCGAAGTGATTTTTAAACATGATTCCATAAAGATACGAGACCGCATGTCTGACCGCAGAATCACCGGCAATTTTGTTTCGCTGATACAGCTTTCGCCAGAAGTCCGGGTTCATCTCGATGACCGCCCCGGAATCTACAGCTTCACCATTGGCAACACCGAATTCAGTATCAGCAGTGAAGCCAGAATCAGACCAACAACTTCAACCTGGTATCCCCAGTTCGGCGCTCCGATAAAAACCGAAAAACTTGTTTTGAGCAACCATCAAGCCGAGGCCATAGATTATGTCATCACCTGGAAAACCACTTAAAGTTCTCATTGTCACCCAGTTTTATTATCCTGATGTCACCGCCTGCGCCTTTCGCATGCAGGAAACAGCTCTGCTGCTGGCACAAATGGGCTGTGATGTACACGTAATTGCCGGCGAACCCCACAAAGGACAGATTGCAGGCCAGGCAATCAACGACGGAGCCATAAAAGTCAGCAGAGTAAAACTGGTAAAATACGAAGGTCGCGGCAAATGGAACTACATAACCCACTATCTGTCGTTCATGTTTGCAGCAATCAAAGCAGCACGCCGACACCCTGGGAAATTCGATATAATCTGGGCTTCAAGCCCACCACTCTTTACCGGCATCGCCGGCATGGCGATCGCCTGGCTCAAAAAAGCCAGATTCTGCCTCGATATTCGTGATATCTGGCCCGAATCGGCGGTTGTTGCAGGGCAGATAAAAGCCGACAGTATGATGTTCAGGATGGCAAAAATTGTAGAATACGTTTTATACAAAGCTGCCGCCCGGATAACCTGTGTTGCCAGGCCGATGGCTGAATATATCAGGCAAGTTTCCGGCGGAAAACAGCCCGAAATAATCTATAACGCGATACCAGAAACAATGACGGCAAAAGAGGCCCTGCCAATCGAGCAAAACCCTGCACAGCTGAATATTCTTTACATCGGCAACATGGGCTATTGCCAGAATCTGAGCCTGGTTATCGAAGCTGCGGCCATACTCGCCGCCAGAGGTGAATCCCGCATCAGATTTCAACTCGTGGGCAACGGCATCGAAAAACAGATGCTCGAGGCTGAAGTTGCCAGACGGGGGTTGGGCAACGTCGAAATTCAGGGCATTGTCAGCAAAGATGAGGCAATCAGTATGATTCGCAACGCCCACGCCCTTATGCTGCATCTCAAAGACGACGGCACCATGGACAAAACCATTCCTTCGAAGGTCTTCGATTACATGGCGGGTGGGCGCCCGATTCTGTATGGTCTCAAAGGCGAAGCCAGTGACATTCTCAAAAACATCGAGGGAAACCTGTATTACGACCCGGCAGACCCGACCCAGCTGGCTGATAAATCTGCATTTTTGCTGCAGAACTATGCCGGACTGGCTGCTGCGGCCACTAAAAATCTTGCAGTGGTCAAAGAAAACTACCTGCGAGAAGGCATGGCCCGCAAACTTTTTGAAGTATTCCAGAGCCTGACAGGTCAGGCGCCACAAAACTGAATTAATTTTAAAAATCTTTTCAGAGCATCTTGCTTAGTAGCTTTTGCGGTGCTATCCTCACGCCATTCCCATCGATTTTTATATCGGTGGGAAAATCTGTAGAAAGAGGAGTATTCGCCGCCAAACAGCCTGAGGCTGAGAGTCAGGCGAAGAAATTATCGTTATGCTGCTCGTCAAAACGTTTGTTAACAATTCGAGTATTGAAGGTCTCGGCCTGTTTGCCGCCGAAGATATCCCGGCCAATACGCAGGTATGGGCGTATCACGAAGATTTCGACAAGGTTCTGACTGAAGAAAAGTTCAATTGTCTGCCGGACTGGCAGCGCGATTTTTTCAAAAAATATTGTTTTTCCTGCGGCGACCTTCTCTATTATTGCATTGACGACGCGCGCTTCATGAACCACTCGCGCACTCCCAACACCGTCGATCGCCCAGAAGGCACTTTTACCGCCCGCAACATCAGGGCAGGCGAAGAATTGTGCTGCGATTATTCGGGTATGGGTCACACCACCAAAGATATCGCTTTCAACACTGGTTTTCTCAACAACTGAATTCTAATAAAAAAGCCCTCTACAGCGCCCGTCAGGTGCGGTAGAGGGCTTTTTTTCAGCTTTGTTCAGAGCTCACCATAAAGCACTTTTGTATTGCTGGCCGGCTCGGGTTCGGCATATTCGGCAGAACGGCGTTCGTGAATTCTCACACCGCCAACAGTTGCAAAATAAGCGAACAAACGCTCATACCAGTGGTTGTTGCTCGCCTGATCGAGAATAAAATCAAAGGTCCCCACGGCCCGGCACACCTTGACAAAATCGCTCAGAAACGAAAAAACAGCGTTTGCTGAAGCTTCTCTGGCTACCAGTGAAGCGTTTTGCGCGTCAATAAGATCGAGAATATTGACAGCGCCACGAGAATAAGCGCTCTGCACCAGATCGAGGGTTCTGGCAGCAAACCCGGCCCGTGTTTTAGCCAGACGAATACTCGCAAAAGATGCTCGGGCATCTTCCAGAGATGCTCTGGTATTCAATTCAAGTCGTTGCATCAGATACTCACGCTCGGCTTCAAGTTTTCTCAGAGTCGCCTCAGCTTCTTTGACCGCCGCTTTGCGATCGCCACCCTCATGCAGCGGGATCGAGACGTTGAGCCCTATATACCAGTCGTTTTTATCGGGATATTTAAAAACACTGCCAAAAGGGGCCGGCATTGCCGGCTTATCAGCTCCGGCACCGGACTCCCGAACTGTCCTGCTGATGTTTCCCTGCAGAGCAACAACGGGCTGGTTAAAGCGTCTTCTCGCAGAACGCTTTGAACGGTCCATGGCCTCAATACCTCTGCTGATCTGCTGAATTTCAGGCGAAAACGCAAAGGTATCGGCAACGAGAAAGTCTCTAAAAAGCTTGTAACCAGCTTGATTATCGATATAGGGAGCCACTTTTTGATAGTCGAGAAAAAATACTTCTGAGAATATGTCGCAATCAGCGGTTGCAAATTCTTCTTCCTGGGCAGCGCTAAGAACTTGATTCAGAGCCATTTCTGCTTTTTTTCGCATGGCAGAAGCCTCGATCACTGATTGTCTGGCTCCAGCCATCTGAATTTCCCAACGATAGACCTCTGCCGGGCCGGAAGTGCCAACCTGTTCTCTGAATCTGGCAATCTCAAGATTAGCCCTCGTCACTTCGAGGTTATCCCGCTGAATATTCTGCAGAGTTCTGGTTTTGAGAACGTTCAGATAAGCAATCGCAGCTTCTTTGATTATATCAAGCATCAGAGCCCGCTCTTCTTCGCGACGGGCGCTCTGAAACAACTTTTGAATATCGATATTTGCCTGTGCCTGTTCGCTGTACAAAACATGCAGCAGATCAGCACCCAGTTGTGTGACATGCTTGCCCGGAGTCATGATATTGGCGGCGCGATCATCGTCGATAACCGTCTGACGGCCAAAAGCGCTGAGCTTAGGGCGCAAGCCCGAACGGGCACGGTCAATTTTGTGTTCGCCGGCTTCGAGTTCCCGCTTTTTGGCATGCGCCTGCAGATTGCGAAGCAGAGCCGTTTCGATTACCTGAGTTATGGTCAATTTTTTTTCGATGTCAGCTGATTCTTCATTGATAAGAACCGCATCGGTCATCTGTTCCCAGGTTGGGTACAGCTCGATTTCTCTGGCTGTCTGCATGTTGATAGCAAGGCGCTCAGGGTGAGTAAAATCAACCTGAAAGTTTGCCGGGTCATCGTTCATGATAATACGCTGCAGGTTAAGAGCTATGCGTCGAGCCAGCTTCTGAGCGTCAACTTCGCCTGAAACGCTGCAGAATGCCCCTTTGTTCACGTAACTCAGCCCTGTCATACTCATCGAAGGCAGCTTATGCGAATTGATCGTCAAAAGAACCTGCTGCAGACGATCTTCGCTCAATCCGCTCAGAGAAGCCAGATAAACCGCTTCAGCACCTTCCAGATCGGCTGCAAGCCTGGCCATATTTTCGCCAACCGGCACCACAACTAGTTTTACGCCACGTTCGGCGGCCTGCCTACCCATTGTATCGACAAAGCCGGGGATACCGTCCAGAAAAAACGGGGACGCGAGAAGGTGCAGAGTTTTAAAGTTGATGATTTCCTGGAATTTATCAATATGGCGACCAGACTCGTAACCAGAATCGATGTAAGTGAAGTTGGTAATTCCGCTGCTGCCGTCTTTTTTTTCGATCTGCTGCATCGATGCATTGAGAATATGGGTGGCAATCACCGGCTTGCGCACTTTTCCCTTTTTTCCAATATTGGCCAGCTGTTGCGAGGCAACCGGGCCTACAGCAAAAACGATGTTCACCTGACGGTCATCTAAAAACGCCTGCACAGCCTTACGGGTATTTTCAACACTCCAGTCACCAGATCTGAGAAGACTTTCAGAAAAAATCACCTGTTCCGATTCATCGACAAGCTTTTTCGCTTCTTCCTCGATCACGGCCAGAAGACTACTGGTGGCAGCCGACGGGCCATCGATTACCACCCCGACCCTTAGCTCTCCGGCATAGAGACTGGCCGTCAGTGCAAACAATAAAACCAGAATTGTAAAACCTCTGACAACAGTTCGCATATTCCCTCCATAATACATTATATTACCGCACATAATAACAGAATCCGGATAGATTTAACAGTCACAACGGTGAATCATTCTACCTCAGATCGTCGATTTTTCTGAAAGTTGTTTTGTCCTTGACGAGGTTGATCAGGAGTTATATAAATCAGGCAAACGAAGATACGAGGTTAAATGATGAACGACTTATATTTTGCCAGAATAGCTGAAGAGCTCAAAATCAACCCATTACAGGTAATGTCGACCGCCCAACTGTTGGAAGAAGGCGGCACAGTTCCGTTCATCGCCCGCTACCGCAAAGAACGCACCGGTTCTCTCGATGAAGTCGCCATTGCCCTCATTCGCGACCGTCTCGAACAATTCGCCGAATATGACAAACGCCGTGACGCCATTGTCAAATCCCTGGCCGAACGCAATCTGCTCAGCGAAGAACTGAATGGCAAAATTGTAGCGACGACCAGTCTTGCCGAACTCGAGGATCTCTACCTGCCATATCGTCCCAAAAAACGCACCCGTGCAACCATCGCTAAAGAAAAAGGTCTCGAACCACTTGCCGCAGCAATTCTTGAACAAAACCCGGCATTTTCGCCTGAAAAAGCTGCTGAAGCTTACATCAGCCCCGAAAAAGGCGTTGATTCAACTGTTGACGCCCTTCAGGGAGCCAGAGATATAATCGCCGAACAGATAAGTGAAAACGCAGAAATTCGAGCGGCACTTCGCGAATTATTCAGCTTCGATGCCGTTCTGGTATCGAAAGTCAGCAAAGACAAAGAAAGTGAGGGCGCAAAATTTCGCGACTACTTCGACTGGCAGGAACCGGCCGCCAAAGCCGCTGGCCACCGTCTACTGGCCGTTATGCGCGGCGAAAACGAAGGTTTTTTAAAAGTCAGCATTCTGCCTGACCCAGAAAAAGCTGTCAAGCTGATCTGCCGCCATTACCGTAAAGAATTCTGCCCCTCCTGGGAACAGGTAAGAGAAGCCGCCGAAGACTCATACAAAAGGCTTCTGGCCTCTTCGATCGAAAACGAATACCGCAAACAACTGCGGGAAAAAGCCGAAGAAGAAGCCATAAGAGTATTCGCAGCCAACCTAAGAGAACTGCTGATGGCCGCGCCGCTCGGGCAAAAAGCGGTAATGGCAATTGACCCCGGCTTCAGAACCGGTTGCAAAGTAGTTTGTCTCGACCCGCAAAGCAAGCTTCTCGAAAACAGTGTCATCTTCATTTCGCAATCTGAACAAGCCCGCGAAGCCTCTGCAGTATTGCTCAAGCAACTTATCAAAAAACATGGCATCGAAGCGATCGCCATTGGCAATGGTACAGCCAGCCGCGAAACCGAAGCATTCGTCAAAAGTCTGCAACTGCCGGCCAGCATTGCCGTAGTCATGGTCAACGAGAGCGGCGCTTCTATCTACAGCGCTTCCGAAGTGGCGCGCAACGAGTTTCCCGATCACGATGTAACCGTCAGGGGCGCCGTGTCTATCGGGCGACGCCTTATGGACCCGCTCGCCGAACTTGTTAAAATCGACCCGAAGTCGATTGGCGTAGGTCAGTATCAGCATGACGTCGACCAGACAAAGCTCAAAAAGGGGCTCGATGACACCGTCATGAGCTGCGTCAACCGGGTTGGCGTCGAAGTGAACACTGCCAGCCCGCAGCTTTTGAGTTATGTTGCCGGCCTGGGGCCACAACTGGCCAAAAACATCACTACCTGGCGCGAAGAAAACGGCCCGTTCAAAAACCGCAAACAGCTTCTCAAAGTGCCACGACTCGGCCCCAAAGCTTTTGAACAGGCCGCCGGTTTTTTAAGAGTCCGCAACAGCGAAAACCCACTCGATCGTAGTGCGGTACACCCTGAAAGCTACAAGATTGTTGAAAAAATGGCTCATGACAATAATTGCGACATCGAAACCCTTTTAAAAGACCCACAGACACGCAAACAGATAAAGCTGCAGAACTACGTCACCGAAGACTGCGGCCTGCCTACTCTGAACGATATAATCCAGGAACTGGCACGCCCGGGACTCGACCCCCGCGAAAAATTTGAAGCATTCGCTTTTGCTGAAGGAATTAACGAAATAAAGGATCTGGCAGTTGGTATGAAACTGCCGGGTATTGTCACCAACGTCACCCAGTTTGGCGCTTTCGTCGATATAGGAGTGCATCAGGACGGCCTTGTTCATGTAAGTCAGCTTGCCGACAAGTTTGTCAAAGATCCAAATGAGGTCGTTAAAGTTCAACAAAAGGTCATGGTAAGGGTTCTCGAGGTTGACGCCGGGCGCAAGCGCATTTCTCTCAGCATGAAAAGCGAAAAAAAGCCGGCAGAAAAATGGTAAAGGTCTGCAAAAACCCGTATTCAGACCAGGTCGTTTTTTTCTGGCAGCGGATTTTCTACTCTGCCGGTTTCATCGGCAGTTACAGGTATAGCGGGGGCATGGCGAAAAAAGGTTGCCACGGCGGCACTGACGTGCCCGCCAACCAGAATTATGCAGGATGACAGATATATCCAGAGCATAAAAGCCACGACTGCCCCCAGCGACCCGTATATAAGGCTATAACTGTCAGTGCCGAAAGACAGATACCAGACAAAGCCATGCCTTGTCAGCTGCAGTGCCAGGAGAGAGAACAGAGTACCGACCGCTGATTCCCGCCATCGGACTATTACCGACGGGACATATTTGTATAAAAGCAACAGCAGGCCGAACATGGTACCGATTGGCAGATAGTCGAGAAGAAAATGATGCAGTCGTGTCATATCGGCAAAAACTGGCCCAAGAAAATCAGGAAACAATCTTGGCAACACATCGACAAGAGTGTTCATAATCAGGGTCAGAATCAAAAAAATCACCATAATACCAATCATCATCAGCCCGATCAGACGATCGATGAGAAAGTGACGGCTTTCAGCGCTGGTCCAGGCCATGTTGATGTTCTGGGCAAACCCGGCAAAAACAAGAGTTGCCGACCACAGCAGCACGGCAGTGCCCATAAGACCGACAGCGCCACTGGCATTGATTAAATGCTGAATGTTCCCGACAACTATATTCTCCGACCCAGGAAGATACTCGTCTACAAATTTAAGAATCTGCCCTTGAACCTCGGCACTCTGCAGAAACGAAGAATTGAAAGCAATCAGAAAAAGAATAAGCGGGAAAAACGAAAGAATCGCATAATAAGCAATCGCCGCTGCTGCTTCGGTTACACGGGTATCGCAGACTCGATCATAAATGTGAATGAAAAAATTCAGAATTGTACGCATAAATTAAGTTTTCGGGCTGCTGCATAAATAACACAATTATCGTTGCAAAGCAATTGTGCATCGGTTCAAAGAGCAAAACAAGAGATTTTTCGCGCAGAAAAAGTAATAAGGGGTTATCATGTAAAAAACTCTGAATAAGGCGGCAGCATCATGAAACTGATTTATCGTCTGCTCAAAAAAATAGCCACAGCGGCGGCAGTGATCTGGCTGGCAACGGCCGCAACCGCCGAACCCACGGTTCAGAAAGAACTTCCCGGCCCAAACACACTTCGCATACATTACCAGCGCCAGGATGCCAGCTATCAAGACTACGGCCTCTGGCTCTGGGACGAAGTCAAACAACCTTCTACCGACTGGCCGGGTGGCGCTATGCCCTTTTCCGGGCATGACGAATTTGGCGTTTATGCCGACGTAGAGCTTCTCGATAACGCTACTCAGATAGGCTTTCTGATATTGAATACCAAAACCGGCGAAAAAGAAAACGGCAGCAAAATCGTGGTTTTAAACGGTCAAAAAGAAGTCTGGGCAAAAGAAGCCGACGACAATGTCTACGATTCACCAGAATTGCAGCTCAAACTCTACCTGAAACTGGCCACGGTCACCTCATCAGGGAAACTGCAACTGCTCTTCAATGCCCGCCCGCAACTTTCTGCCACAGAACTGCAAAAGCAGATCAGCCTCAAAAATCGTCACAACAAAGCGCTCACTGTAAACAATGTCGAAATGAACGAAAACAATAGCGTTACAGTTTCTGCAGATTTCGATGCCGAAACTGCACCACTGGTAGTGACATTTGCAGATAAATCCTTGTCAGCCGGCCTTGACTGGCGACTTATCGACGAACTTTACGCCTGTAACGACGTTGAACTCGGCTGCATATTCGCAAACGGCAGGGCAACCATCAACCTCTGGGCACCTCTGGCCGAAAAAGTCGATTTCATGCTCTTCGATAAAAACGACCAAACAAAACTTATCTGGCAAAACCCTATGCAGCGCCAAAAACGTGGAATCTGGCAAATCATACTCGCTGCAGATACAATTGCAGGGGCAGAAAACCTCGATGGCTGTTTCTACCAGTTTGAGGTGACGAACCCCGGCTCCGGCCCCAAAAAAGTACTCGACCCGTATGCCCGCTCGATGGCCGCTGTGACTGTAGACTCAGCCGGTCAAAGTGCCGGCAGCAGCGGCGATTTAGTCGGCAAAGCCGCCATCGTCGCCCCCCAGAAGCACGGCCCGAAGCTTTCCGGGCACAGAATTGCCGGCGTAGATCGCCGCGAAGACGCGATCATTTACGAAGTCCATATCAGAGACTTCACCGCCGACCCGGCCATTGAAAAAGAACTGAACCATAGATGGGGCAGTTACCGCGCTTTCATCGACAAACTACCCTATATCAAAGAACTCGGCGTCACTCACATACAGCTTCTTCCGGTCATGGCCTGGTATTACGGCGACGAAACTGCCATGGGGCAGCGAGAACTCGAATACTGCGCCAAAAACAATCATTACAACTGGGGCTACGACCCGCAAAACTATTTTTCGCCCGATGGCGCTTATTCAGAAAATCCGAATGACCCCAAAGCACGAATCGCAGAACTCAAAGAGCTTATCGATGCCGTTCATAAAGCCGGTATGGGCGTCGTTCTCGATGTTGTCTACACCCATATGGCCAAAGCGGCCTTTTTAAACGATATCGTCCCTGACTACTATTTTTTCCGAAATGCCGAAGGTACTTTTCTCGGCGATTTTGGCAACAATCTGGCCACTAACCGCAAAATGGCCGCCAGACTCTTGATAGACTCGGTTAAATACTGGTTCAGCGAGTATAAAATCGACGGCATGCGCTTCGATATGATGGGAGACGCTACTCAGGATGCTATTCAGGCTGCATTCGACGCCGCCGTAGCTATTAACCCGCAGACAATTTTTATCGGTGAGGGCTGGCGCACGTTTAAAGGGCACATCGAAGATTCGGCCCTGCACGGCAAGGGCGCCGACCAGGACTGGATGAACAAAACCGATAGCGTCGGCGTTTTCAGTGATGAGTTCCGCAACGAACTTAAATCAGGTTTCGGCTGCGAAGGCGAGCCAATGTTTCTTACCGGCGGCAAACGCGACATTAAAAAGCTTTTCAAAGCCATAATCGCTCAGCCCGGCAACACCCCGGCCGACGCCCCCGGTGACATGGTGCAGTATATCGAGGCCCATGACAACATGCCACTCTACGACGTCATCGCTCAATCCATCAAAAAAGACCCGGAAATCCCGGCTAATGATGCCGAGATTCATCGACGCATACGCATAGGCAACGCCATGGTTCTGACCGCCCAGGGCACGGCCTTTCTGCATGCCGGCCAGGAATACGGGCGCAGCAAGCAATGGCTTGCCAGCAGCACCCCCGAACAAAAATTTCACTTTCTGAGCGACGCTGACGGAAAACCCTTCAAGCACCCATACTTTATTCATGACTCTTACGATTCTTCTGATGCAATCAATAAATTCGACTGGGCAAAAGTCAGCGATGCCGGGAAATTCCCGACCAATATGGCTACCTGTGAGTTTACCCGCGGGCTGATAAAACTGCGACGGTCGACCGATGCTTTCAGACTCCCCAGTAAAGAGCTGATCGACAAAAACACAAGCCTGATCGAAGTCGAAGAAATTGCTCCCGTAGACCTCGCAATGGCTTATTCTTGCAAAGCTACCAATGGCAACCGATTCTGCGTGTTCATTAACGCAGACAATAAAACAAGAACCTTCACCACAAACCTTGATCTGGCAAAGGGGAAAATACTGGTCGATGGCCGGCAGGCCGGTTGCAAATCGATAGAATTACCGGTCGACTGCCAGATAAGAGGCAATGCAATCACCCTTGAGCCTCTGACGGTTGCGATAATACAAATACCGGATTGAGCGCTCAGGAATTTGTTCCACTGCTGTGATCGAATTTTTCGAGCTCTGCCTTGAGATAGTCAAAAAAGTCGGGCAATACAAAAGGATCTTCTTCAGCCGCTTCGTCGGTCGAGGAAGAAATCTTTTTGGCGGCAGACGCGCTCAAACGAGCCTGGCGACGCTCAGAAAAGACCTGCAGAAAATGTTCATACTGTGTAAAACACGGCATTTCATCGACAAACTGGTTCAAAAAACCATTTGCGGTCATTACCGCCGGCAAAACCAGATCTTCGGTGGGCACGCACGTTTCATCGTGATGATCAGCAGCTACGGTTTTTAGATAATCGGGTAGGCCCATTTTTTCGACGAGAATACCGCCAAGTCTCTGATGGTCAAGACCAAAAATTTCTCTTTCGGCCTCAGACAGAGTTTTTCCGCCATTGGTAACAAGCTCGTAGATCCTGCCATACTCCTGCCTGTTGAAATTACAAAGCAGCAGAGCACCCAGATCATGAAACAGACCCGCGAAAAAAGTTTTTCTGACCAGATTCTGGTCACCACCGATAAGTTTGCCGATGCAGGCCGACAGATGGGCGCAACGCCTCATGTGAAGAAGCTTTTCCGGCTGATCTTCGAGCAACTCGGCGAACTGGTCAAAGATTTCCTGAAGAACAATCTGTCTGATGCCTTCTATTCCGAGAAATGCTGCTACGGATTTGAGGTTTTCAAAGGGCAGACGTCTGACAAAAAAGGCGCTGTTCGAAGTGCTGAGCATGCGGTCAGCCAGACTCTTATCTTTGCCAATGACCTCTTCGAGGTCTTCAAAGCTTACATCGGGGTTCTGCAACATTTGCATCAGCTTGTAACCCGTAGATTGCAGAGGCGGCATTTTTTCAAACTGCTCAAGAATGGCTGCCAGATTTTTTTCGCCCTGAATCCAGATTCTTGCCTGGGCAACTTCGTTGAATCTTCTGATCCCGTGCAGGTCTATGGCAACCTGTCTGTCTTCGGCGGCGACCAAAAGAAGTTTTTCGGCCAGCCCGGCTAAAACTTGAGAAAACGAAGTATTGAGAGAGGCCGAGCTTTCGAGATGAAGTATGACGTGATTGAACTTTTTCTGAAGAATCTTCAGAGCCTCGACCGACTTGTGGCCCGACCCCAGTTCTTCAGAGACAATCATTTCGATGACGCCATCGCCATGGTCGCGCAGCTGAAAAGGGTAATCCATGATGTATCTCACTCCGTTAATCTCAATGTTTCGGTCGTTATATTCTCTCAAAAATGTTCGCTTTTGCCAACTAGAAAAGAGAGCCTGAAAATTTCAGGCTCTCTTCGCTGTAATGCCCGCAAAAACTGCTATGTCGGGTCGGGGCCAATGAAATCATCAAAATAAGTCCAGAGCTCTCTACTTTGTTTGCTGATCTCAACACCCTCAGCAAGATGCTTCAGGTTACTCACGGCTTCTTCGCCACTGGCAGCCTCTCTGCTGACAGCCCTTACAGCCGAAAACAATTTCGCCAGATTTTGCGACCGGCTGCCGCCAGCATCTTCATCTTCAACGGCAGCCACCTTGCTGAATACCTCAGAGAACGGTGGCAAACCCTCGACACCGGCTTTTTCGATCACAGAAGTCAGAGCAGAATTGAAGTTTTCGAACAGACCGGCTTCTTTTTCGCCAGAAAGTTCTGCCATACCGGCGAAAAGTTCACCCGTCGCCTCAACATTGCCACTTACGGCAATATCGATACTGTTTATTAAACGCACCGACTTAAGACTATCTGCAGAATCCACAGACTGACGAATCGCCGACTGAAATCCTTCGTAAGCCTTCTGGCCGGCAGACTCCCGCAGGGTTCTACCGATATTGTTCAGCCTGGCACCATTCGCCGAGATTGTCGAATAGCCTGCTCTGGCCTGAGCTGCCGAATTGAGCAGCTGCAAAGAATCTCTAACCTGACCAGGCTGCACTTGCGCAGAAGTCACATTCTGCAGAAGAACCTGCTGCAAACCGGGATTTGTTTTAGATGTGCTGATCATAAAACGCCTCCGTGCGTACACACATTACAGATCCGTCTGCTAAAAAGATATCCAATCAGCAGATTTTGTCCATAGTTGTGGGCAGCAGAAAAGACGTTTCAGTCTGTATAATTGTCAGATCCGACGAGATCTTTCCCGACAATGGCAGTTTCTTTAACAAGCGACAGTTCATTCGAAGTAAAAACTCTGTCAATATCGAGAATCATCAAAAAGCTTTCCCCAATTTTTCCCATTCCTTTGAGAAACTCGACCTTGATTCTAGAACCTATTTTGGGGGGCGGCTCGATGCTGCCCGGGTCAAGTTCTATAACTTCCTGAACCGAATCAGCCAGGGCACCGATAGTCGTCAGCTCATTTTCAACAAGAGCTTCAACGACGACGATACAGGTATTGACCGATTTTTCGGTCATACTCATACCGAATTTCAAGCGCATATCGACAACCGGAACGACACTGCCGCGCAGGTTGATGACGCCACGCATGAATTCAGGCGTTCTCGGCACTTTGGTAATTGGTGGAAAATCAAGAATTTCGCGCACTCTCGCGACATCTACTGCATAAACCTCATTGCCCAGTTTAAAAGCAAGATATTGAACAGCTGCCGTCGAGCCTTTTTTTTCGTCAGACATATTTTGCTCCTGTAGAATCTGCAAAGCAGGCGGGCAACAAAATTGCCCGCCCCAGAGAATCAATATTTTTCAAAGTCAGAATCAAGCCTATCGATATCTTCGCCAAGATTGAGCTTCACTCCGCCTGCTATTTTCATCAGACATTATCAGGCGCAGGAAACGGCGTGCAGGCTCGTGCGCATCAGACGTTCTGCATCCAGAATAATGGCAATCGAGCCATCACCAAGAATGGAAGCGCCTGAAAACTCGGGGATACCCGTATAAATGCGCCCAAGAGATTTGATAACGGTTTTATGCTCACCAATTACCGTATCGACGACAAAACCGATACGCTGGCCTTTGACATGAGAAATAACGATCTGCTCGATTTCGGGAGCTTTGCCCTCTATTTTAAACAGCTCCCGCAACCTGATATAAGGGACCAGGCTACCGCGAACATTGGCCAGATTGCCACCGGTACTGCTGTTTTTAGTTTCTTCGCGACGAAGCTCAAAACATTCTTCAACCACGCTGAGAGGCAATACAAAAGAGCGTTTGTCGATAGAAACGAGCAGCCCGTCGATTATAGCCAGGGTAAGAGGCAGAACGACATCTATCTGAGTCCATTTGCCTGGGCACGAAGAAACTTCAACGGAGCCGCGCAGCTCTTCGATTGTTTTCTTGACAACATCCATTCCCACACCGCGTCCGGAAACATTGGTGACCTGAGCCGCGGTCGAAAAGCCCGGAGCAAAAATCAGGCCGAAGATCTCCCGGTCGCTGAGCTGAGCATTAGGCGCGACAAGTTCGCGTTCGATCGCCCGCTTCAAAATCTTTTCTTTGGGCAGACCACCGCCATCGTCTCTAACGTGAATTACAACGTTTCCTGAGGAGTGCTCGGCAGAAAGATGAATCGTGCCACGCCGCGGCTTGCCTGCTGCCACCCGGACTTCCGGGGTCTCGATACCATGATCGGCACAGTTGCGTATCATATGCATCAAAGGCTCGTCGAGCTTGTCTATGACCGTCTTGTCTATTTCGGTATCGGTACCGCTCATGGTAAGATCTATCTCTTTGTGCAGAGTTGTCGATAGATCATGAATAAGACGCCTGAATTTGGTAAAGGTCGATTCAATGGGCAGCATGCGAACACTCAGGGCATTATCGCGCAGGCTGTTGGTCAGAAGACTGACTTCTTCGGAAATAGCTTCCAGGTCGAATTCCTGCAGAAGATGCTCGAGTTCACCCGGCTGCGCTTTTCTGATAACACCTGAAACCTGTGAAAGTCGCTCTTGAACGGTTACAAGTTCGCCAATAAGATTAAAAAGCTTGTCGAGTTTGTCTGACGCAACTCGAATGGTAGAAATTTTTTCGACCTTCGCTTTTTTTGCCAGAGCTTCTTTTTGCCTGTTTTGCTCGGCAAGGGCGGCTTCTATTTTATCTCTAGAGACCAGGCCGTCCTCGACAAGTTCCTGACCGATAGGTTTTCTTTTTTTCAGCTCCCGGTCGAGGTCCTGAGGCGATATATCGCCACGTTTTACAAGAATTTCACCAATTGGCTGAACATTGTCGAAATCAGGCAATTCACCATCAGGCAACATCTCTTCTGCGCGTATATCGAGTTCCAGGCCGGGCCCGGCGACGAGCGACAGCAGCTCTCTGAGTTCGTCAACAGACAATCCAGAGCGAAAAATTGTGTCTATTTCCACTTTTTTCATATAACTTTTCCCGTTTTCTCAGCCAACTAAGCGTTTTTTGTACGCATTTTCAAAACAGTGCCAAGTCTGGCAAGAGTCTTTTCGAACCTGTCGATGCCGGTCAAAGCACCGGGGCCTCGCTCGTCGGCAACAATCTTTATGCGGTGTATTTCCGGGGCTTTCACGGCACCGTCAGCACAAGGCTGAATCTTCTCGGCAAGAACATTCAAACGGTTATTCAATTCAATAGGGTGCTGCATCGCCATCATTATTTTAACCGGATCAAAATCACTTTCATCGACCTCGCCAGAATCGTTGTACATTTCATCTACTTCGTCGAGCATTTCCCGGGCCAGTTCGAACAACTCGGCCGGCAGCACATTTCTTTCAATGCGGGCGGCTCTGAAAACCGCCTCGAGCTTAGATAAAAACTCAACCGCGCTTTCTTTGTTCTGTATCACCAGAAGATAATAAAGAAACGTAAACTTCTGGCCAAGCGAAGAGGTCAACTTTTCGTGGTCAGGGTGTTTTTTGGCAGAAGCAAGCTCTTTGCCGATGGCTTTGATCAACTTGCTTGTTCTCTCGTAGCCAAAGGCCTCAGAAGCGTTCTGCACCATTGTCGCTTTGCGGGCATCGGCAAACTGCTTCAGAACAGAAGCGAGGTGGTCTTCGTCAACGGGAGGGCCGCCATAATGAGACTCGATCAATGATGAAACGCAATCGTGGGCTTTGAGAGCAAGGCGTATTATTTCGGGCGACACCTTTGCCTGACCCTGGCGCAGATAGTCACATTCGCTTTCAAGAGTATGAGCGAACTGCGCAACATCGTTGAGATCGACCATTGCCGCTGACCCTTTGATAGTATGCATCACTCTGAACATCCGGTCGATTTCGGCAGTGTCTTCAGGGTTGTTCTCAAGCTGCAGCAGAGCTTCTTCAAGTTCGAGAAGAAACTCGCCGGCCGTTTCGCGAAAAACATTTTTAAGGTCGTTGCTCATGAGGTCTCCATTATAGCATCAATCATCAAAAAGGGTAATTTCGCCGCCCTCTTCGTGATCGACGCTTTGTTCCACTTCCTGACAGAATTTCTTTTCTTCTGTGAGGGTTTCGTCTCTGAGTTTTTTCTGGATCTTCTTGACAAAAACTTCGTAAGTATCGGTATGAAAGTTGATTACTCTGGTCCAGGGTCCGCCAAAATCATAGGCGAGCAAAGGGATGTTTTCCATGTGCAGAAAATTCAAAAGAAATTCAACATTTCGCTGCCCCGGAGTAAGGCCGACATTGGCTATTTCGAGCACATTGCCACCACCGAAAGCCTTGGCCTGGAGGCGATTTCTTCTGGCGCCAAGCTTCATCATGTCATTTATAAGCACTTCCATGGCATGAATGCCATAGCGGGTACTCGCATCGAAATGATGCATATCGGCATTATGAACGAGCAAAATATGATTCATTCCCGCAACGCCGGCTTCTTTGTCGAACAGGCAGGCAGAAACACACGAACCCAGCAGCGTATTCAGTATCGCAGGCCCGCGACAGGCATGCAACTGACCAATGTTTACATGAATTCTGGGTACAGTCAAATTTGACATATATACAAGACCTCCCGGGCAATGCGGTCGAGTGGCAAAACCCTGTCAGCAGCGCCGAGTTTGATCGCCTCGAACGGCATACCAAAAACAACCGATGTCTGTTCATCCTGGGCGACAGTCGAAGCTCCGGCTTCTTTAAGCTCAAGCAAACCCTTTGCGCCGTCGTCTCCCATGCCGGTCATTATAACACCAACGGCATTTTTGCCGAGGTAGCGGGCAGCCGATCTAAATAACACGTCTACGGAAGGACGATGACGTGAGACAAGCGGCCCGTCGCGAACTTCGACAAAATAGCGTGCCCCACTGGATTTAACCAGCAGATGCTTGTTACCTGGCGCAATCAAAGCACGACCACGCAATAAAGTATCACCATTTTCGGCTTCTTTAACAGTCACCCGTGACAGTTCATCGAGGCGTCTGGCAAATGAAGCGGTAAATTTTTCTGGCATATGCTGGACAATCACCACCGCCGGGCAATCTATCGGAAGATCCGCCAGAAAGATGCGCAAGGCCTCTGTTCCGCCGGTTGAAGCTCCTACCACGATCACCTTTTCGGTGGTTTTAACGGTAGCGAGATTGGCACGCGGCAGAATAACGTCGGCACTGTTTTTTTTCAGCCGCTCGAGATCGACAGGTTTGTGCAGCTTAGCTTTGGCCGCAGCTTTAACCACATCACAGATTCTGACGCGGGATTCTTCAAAAAACTGCTTTGTGCCGACCTGGGGCTTTGAAATAATTTCAACAGCACCGAGATCGAGAGCTTTCATCGAAGTCTCACAATCGCCAGAAACGAGACTGCTGCAGATAACCACCGGCATCGGGTGTTGAGTCATGATCTTCTGCAAAAAAGTCAGGCCATCCATGCGCGGCATTTCGATATCGAGAATTATCACGTCAGGAACTTCTTCGGCAATTTTTTCGGCAGCAAAAAACGGGTTAGGCACAGCTGCCAGCACTGAAATATCCGGGTCGCCTTCCAGCAGTTCTTTGAGAACCTGCCTGACAACTGCCGAATCATCCACAATCAGAACCCTGATTGTTTTTTCAGTTCCGTTCATTAAAAACCTCAGACTTAAATTTTGCGGTAAACCATGGGAGCTACACAACGAAATGGAACCTGCATGCCTGCAAGTGCTTCAGAGTGACCTAGAAACAGATAGCCGCCCGGCATAAGCTTGTGAGCGAATTTATTCAGCAACGACTCCTGAGTGTCGCGGTCAAAATAAATTATCACATTACGGCAAAAAATAACATGAAAAGCCTCGCCAACCTGCTCTTCGACATTCATCAGGTTAATACGATCGAAAGATACCAGTCTGCGTATGTTTGGCGCAAAACGAATAAGCTGTTTAGTTTTATCCTTGCTGCGCAAAAGGTATTTTTTGCGCATTTCCATCGGAACCGGCGCAATTTTAGACTCGGCATAGATCGCCATGACAGCCGTCTGCAAAACCCGCTGCGAAATATCACTGGCATAGATAGAAAACCTGAAACCAGGGTGCTGCTCGGCATAATCGCTCAACACCATCGCCATGGTATAGGGCTCTTCACCGCTGGAACAACCGGCGCTCCATATTTTGAGCGGATTTTTATTGTCACCGACATGCTGAGAACTCAGCAATTCGGGAACAGCCTCATCGACGAGGTAGTTGAAGTGCTCAGCTTCTCTGAAAAAATCGGTCTTGTTGGTCGAAACGAGGTCGATCATCTCTCTGGCTTCATTTTCGTGGCCTTCCGGGCTGAAAAGATATTCGCAGTATTCTCGGTAATCGGCCATACGCAACTGCGACAACCTTTTGCGCAAACGCCCCTCGAGCATCAGCTTCTTGTTGACAGGCAGCTTTATGCCCCAGGTCTCCTGAACGAAGCGACTGAGCTGACGAAAGTCAGCATCAGTCATCTTCAACAGTGAATCGACCGACGAATTTTTTGGTTCAGAAAATTCCATACTCATCAATCCTGATATTTATCGGGCTCAACCAGATCTCTGCCGGCAGCGGCGGCATCACGCACCATCGAAAGTTCGCTTGACGAAAACACCCTGTCGATATCGAGAATCATCAGAAAGCTGTCGCCAATTTTTCCCATGCCTTTGAGAAACTCTACTTTCAGTCGCGAACCTATTTTTGGAGGCGGTTCGATACTCGCCGGGTCAAGCTCGACGACTTCCTGCACCGAATCTGCCAAAGCGCCAATAGTAGTAAGCTCATTTTCTACAAGAGCCTCAACAACGACTATACAGGTATTTACAGATTTTTCGGTCATGCTCATGCCGAATTTGAGCCGCATATCGACCACGGGCACCACGCTGCCGCGCAAATTAATGACTCCTCTCATAAAGTCGGGAGTACGCGGAACCTTTGTTATTGGCGGAAAATCAAGAATTTCCCGCACTTTTGCCACATCGACGGCATAAACTTCGCTGCCCAGTTTGAATGCCAGATACTGCACCGTAGCACCAACGCCCTTGTTTTCACCGGCCATTTCTTTCTCCTTTTATGCGCAGAAAGCCAGTGGGCCGTATACAGACCCACCGGCCAGTCGATCAATATTTTTCAAAATCGGCATCGTGTTTATCGATGTCGTCGCCAAGATTCAATTTTACTCCACCTTTGGAGTTTGAGCTACCGGCACCTTTTGCCGGCTGCGGTCTGCTACCTTCTGACCTGGCAGGCCTGGCTGGCTGCTCTGCTGCAGAATGAGACTCTCTCGCCGGGCGAGCGGGCGGGCGGCGATCTGCGCGAGGTGCTGTATAAGAAGCGCCCTGAATTTTGAAGAAGGCGATTACAGAGCGCATCTGTTCGGCCTGAGAAGACATCTCTTCAGCTGTCGATGCCAATTCTTCAGAAGCTCCGGCGTTCTGCTGAATGATCGAGTCGAGCTGCTGCAGAGCTTTGTTGATCTGGTCGGCACCGGTATTCTGCTCGCGGCAGGCAACGCTGATTTCCTGAATCAGTTCGGCTGTTTTCTGAATGTCGGGGACTATTTGTGTGAGCATTTCGCCGGCACGACCGGCTATCTTCACACTCGAAGCCGACAGATTGCGAATTTCACCGGCAGCCAGCTGGCTGCGTTCGGCGAGTTTGCGAACTTCTGAAGCGACAACAGCAAAACCCTTGCCGTGTTCACCGGCTCTGGCTGCTTCAATTGCGGCGTTAAGAGCGAGCAGGTTGGTCTGGCGGGCTATTTCTTCGATGATAGCGATTTTAGAAGCGATTTCGTTCATTGCGGCAACGGTTTCAGAAACGGCCTGACCGCCGGCTTTGGCATCTTCAGCAGCCTTTTTGGCAATACGTTCGGTCTGAGCGGCATTATCAGAGTTCTGCTGAATGTTCGAGCTCATTTCTTCCATCGATGAAGATACTTCTTCGGCGGCGCTCGCCTGGTCGTTGGCACCGCTTGAAAGCTGTTCGGCACCGCCAGAAAGTTCATTGCTGCCGTTAGCCACGTTATCTGAGGCTGTTTTGATTTCGAGAGCAACGTTGGTCAGGTTTTTGACACAGTTGTTGAGATTATTCTTGATGTCATTGAAGTCGCCATTGTAATTGTCAGTAATTTCTGGCGGTATTTCACCATTAGAAATCTTGTCAACGTAATCGGCAGCAACCTTTAAAGGGCCGATTACAGCATCTAGAGTCTTGTTCACGCCTTCGACGACGGCACGAAAATCACCCTGATGTCTGCTGGCATCAGCTCTGGTCGACAATTTACCTTCAATAGCGGCTTTTGAGAGCATATTGGCATCGGCGACAAGGGCGCTGATATTATCGATACAGTTGTTGAGGTTGATCTTGATCTCGTTAAAATCGCCATTATAGTTGTCGGTAATTTTTCTGGGCAAATCACCTTTCGAAATGCGATCGATATACTCTGCAGAAACATTCAACGGGCCGATTACAGCATCGAGCAGCTCGTTAACGCCAACCACGATCGGTCTGAACTCAAAGTTGATCTGATCGGCACGACCACGGGCAGAAAGTTTACCACCCACGGCAGCATTGATAAGAGTCTGCATTTCACCTTTGAGTGATTCAAGAATGCCGGCAATGTTGCGGCCAAGATAAATGCCAGCGAAAAGAGCGAGAACAAACCCGACCAGCATACCCAGCCCAGCGATACGTCGTGCTGCAGCAGCATCTTCTTCGGCATGCACAACGTTATCAGCCGCCATCTCACGGTTCATCTGGATCAGTTTTCGCAGGGGTACAAGAGTCGCGTTCTGTGCGTCGGTAGAATCAACCATGCCTATTTTATCGGCATGCAGGTATATTTCGGAGGCCTTCTCTGCAAGTGCATGAAGCTTGTCGAAAGAATCAAAAACCTGCCTGACAGCGAGGGCAGTTTCAGAATTGTAGTATCTTTTTGCCCCCTCGATATCACCACCGCGCACCAGATCGCGAACACGTTTAACCGAAGCATGAAAGCGCTGGTGAGATTCTTTGACATCTATAAGTATTTTGCTGATATCAGAATTTGTTGTTTTAAACCCAGACGCCCATTGCCCAAAGTCACAGGCAGTGTGATCATCGCCGCCAGAAAAGGTTGCGCCACCCAGCATCATGTTTTGCAGTTTATTTTCGAGGCTCAGATGATCGCTTCTGAACTTGTTGATATTACGCTCGAGCACCGCCGGGTTGCGAATGCCGGTTTCCTCGAGCTTTTTTATATTCTCAAAAAAGATGCCGTTAACCCGGTGCCATTCTGCCAGCGCCGTTTGAAACCGATTGAGTTCGTCAGACTCTTCTTTGCTGCTGCGTCTCAGCTTCTCAAAATTATTTAAAGCGGCTGTGTATTTTTCACGGGCAGAAGCGATGTTGTCAAACTGCCTTTTATAAGCTTCGTCAGAAAGATTCGGGTTCAACAATGTTCTCAAAGCCACCCTGACCGCTTCAATTTCTTTTTCGAGAGTCAAAAGACTCTCAACCGCCGGAAGTCGCTCTTCGCCGATACCAACCAGCAGTTCTGTCAAATCTCCGATGCCGCCGTAACCCTGGTAACCCACCAGCAGAGTTATCAAAGCGACAACAACAAAACCACCAAGCAATTTCTTCGCCAATGTCACGTTTTCTAACATAAGATCTCTCCGATCCGTCAAGATTGAGGACTAGGACTAGGACAGAACAAGACAGGACAGGACTGATTGAAGCTCTAATTTCCGCTGCCTTTCAACGCTTTGCCGACGTTCGCAATGCTCGCAGCAAGAATATTATCCAAACCTCCTTCGGTAAAGCATTCATGGCCACCATAAGCTTTTTGCACCCCAAGAGCCGCCAGCCGCTGCAAAAATTCAAGATAATTGCGCCGATAGGAGTTTTCTGGTCCCATTACTCTCAGGGCGTTATCACCGGTAAAAACAACCTTTTCATCGTGGCAATAAAAGCAGACCGAATCGTCTGAATGAGCCGGCATGTGTATCACCTCGAAGTATCTGTCTCCAAACCGAAGCATCTCACCGTTTTTGCAAAGGGTGTCAACTTCGTCACCTTTGGCAAAGGCCACAACCCTGGCATTGAATCTTTTCTTAACCTCTGCCGCTCCTCCGGCGTGGTCAAAATGATTATGAGTCAAAACCACGAGGTCAACCGGCTTTTTTCCCACGCCTGTATAAACTTTTTCGATCTGCGAAATGATCGACCCGTCAATGCCGGGGTCAATCAAAGTATTTACGTCATCGAGCCCATTCCAGTCACCGAGAATGAGATACGACCGGCAGCTGTATTTTTCGGGGTGGGGAGCGAGTTGAATAATCTTCATCTTGCCACTCCCTTTTTGCGATAAACCTGTGACTGGTTCGAAATCTGGCCGAAAAGATGCCCCACCTCATCGGGCAGCTTCTGGGTATTTTCGTTGGCCAGAACTCCGCCTTCCGCCAGGGAGCGGTGAAACATCCGAAAAACATCGATACGTTCATGCGGCTGAAAATGCAGCAGAACATTCTTGCAGACAATCAGACTGGCCCCCTCGCAAACCGGATTCAGGGTCAAAAGGTCATGGTGAACAAAGGTCACACGACTCCTGAGAGAACTGCTGACGACAAAAACTCCGGGGCGACCAGTTGGAGAAAAGTATTTTTCACGGTAATTATCCGGGATTCTTTCGATGTCGCCCCACTCGTATTCACCAAGCTCGATAATCCGGCCAAAATCTTTCTCTATGTCGGAGGCAAAGATAGTCAGGTTCTGAAAGGCAAAATAGTTCATTTTTTCGGCCAGAAGAATGGCGAGAGTGTAGACTTCCTGGCCCATGGCACAACCGGCAACCCAGACCCTGACGCGTGTCTGCCCCTGGGTTTCTTCGACCATTGCCTGTGCTGCAGCCTCTAATGCCGGCACATCGCGAAAAAAGAAGCTAAAAGCCATATTAGAAAGTGTCCTCTTCGATGAGATTTGATTCTTCGTCTATCAGAACTGGCAAATCAACAATGAGAGCAATGCTGCCATCGCCAAGAATGGTAGCCCCAGCAATACCCGGCGTATTACTGCAGAATTTTCCCCAGTTTTTGAGAACAGTCTGGTATTCACCGACTACCTGATCGACGGCAAAACCAACCCGACGGCCATTCTGATTGATTATAACCACCTGCTGAACGTCTGGCGGGCTGCCATCAAACCCGAGCTTTTCGCGCAGACTGATGAAAGGCACGATCTGACCACGCACCATCACCACGTTCTTGTTGTAATGTTTGTTCTGGTCTTCTCTGGTGAGTTCTATGCATTCTTCTACCAGTGACAATGGGAAAACAAAAAGCCTGTCGCCGAGGCGAATCATCAAACCTTCAATAATAGCCAGATTAAGAGGCAGCTTGATAACAAACCCAGACGGTTTACCCGGCATAAGACGGGCCTCAAACGTGCCGCGCAAGTCTTCGATTATCTTCTGAACCTTTGTCAGACCGGAACTATCAGAATCAGGAAATTTTGCAGGAACACCGTCATCCTCAACGCTAAGGCATACTGACCCCGAAGAATGCCACGCAGATATGGCAACGAGAGCACGCGGATCTTTGTTGTATTCGAGGCGACTGACAGTATCTTCATGACTGAAACGGATACAGAACGAAATAAGCGTTACCAGAGGCTCTAACAGTCTGCTTAAAACCCCCTTGTCGAGTTCTGTATCACCACCAGAGAACTGAAAACGCACAAGTTTGTCGTGAGATGCCGCTTCAGAGACGGCAAAACGCTCGAGGCGCGGAAAAATAGAATCGATGGGCAGCATGCTGAGCTTCAATGCATTGTCACGCAATTCGCCGGTAAGGGAATCGAGCTCCTGTGATATGGCGGTAAGCTCGGTGTCGCCTTTAAGGTCAGCAACCTGACTGAGGCGCGACTGAATTGTAACCAGTTCGCCGAGAAGACCGATCAGCCTGTCGAGCTTGCCGGCATCGACGTTGATGCCGGATATTTCCCCGTCGGGGGAATGACTGGCAACCTGCTGGCCACCGGAAGTATGAATGTCATGTTTTTCGTGCTCGGTTAAAGTCGTGGCAGCCATCGCAACTCTTTCAACGGCACCGGAAGAAGAAAAAACCTCGTTATCAGCCGCTTTTATCTTGAGATGGCAAATATCTTCGACGAACAAAAAAACATCGCGAACAGCGTTGATATCTTGCGTTGTCTGAAGTTCGAACTCCCAGCCCAGGTAGCAGAATTCGGGGTTGATAGTCTTCAGATCAGGGATTGCATCGGTGAGAACCCTGGTGTGAACAAGAGTGCCAAGATCGGACAGTTCTCTGATTATATTCAGAGGGTTGTTGCCGCTGGCAAAAAATTCGTGGTGCGGTTTGAAGCTTATGTAAAATGTGTGCGGGGCAGCGGGTGGCAAAACAGCGTCTTTTTTCTCTGTATCGTTTTTTGCTGAAGGTTCAGCCGTTTTTTTGCCCTCACTGGCCGGTATCTCTGCGCTGAGCCTGGAAAAAATGGCTGTCAGCTCTTCTATGCGCTTTTTGTTTTCCAGCGGAACTTCGACATCGAGCGCAATGAGAAGTTTCATCAGATCGCGGGCCTCGAGAGTCAGATCGATCAAATTTTTATCAAGCGCTATTTCGCCTTTTCTGACGCGATCGAAAACATTTTCGATGTTGTGAACAAAAGAAGCGAGATCGGTAAAACCGAACATCGAACCGGAACCTTTGAGAGTATGCAAAGCCCGAAAAATTTCATTTATCAGCTCTGAACTGCCAGGGTTCTTTTCGAGATCGAGAAGATGCTGTTCAAGAACAACAAGCAGTTCGACCGCTTCTTCCCGAAAAATTCCGGATGGATTTTCCATTTTTTGCTTCCTTAGACTGATAGCAGAACTTGCAGGGGCAAAGCCCTTGAATAAACAGCGACCTAATTTGGCAATACCTTGTTAACCACTGCCAGAAGCTTGTCGGGCATAAAGGGCTTTACCAGCCAGCCGGTCGCACCAGCAGCACGCCCGGCCTGTTTTTTTTCTTCCTGGCCTTCAGTCGTTAAAACCAGAATCGGAATAAAACGAAAACCCGTAATGGCTCTAAGGCTTTTGACAAGCTCAATGCCGTTAAGTTTTGGCATGTTGAGGTCGGTTATCACCAGATGCGGGCTGAAAGCCGGAGCTTTATCTAGCGCTTCCTGGCCGTCTTCAGCCGAGAGAACCTCGAAGCCAGCCTGGGTAAGCACAAAAGAGAGCATCTGTCTGACGCTGCCCGAATCATCGGCGATCAAAATACGTTTTGAAGTCATTTCAGAACCTCGAATTGTCTTATTATAAAAGCTTGCCGGACACCCCTCGCCAGCTTGTCGGCCCGACTGTCAGAACAACACCCGGATATTATAATCGTAAGCGCATAATCCGGTTCTATTTTGGGTCATTTTCGCCTCCTGGGCAATGGGTGAAAAAAATCGAGCCAGACGCCTTCGGGCGAAGGGGCAAAACCAGCGAGGGCAGCTGCCTCGCAAAAGGGATGTTCGGCGCCTATGCCATCATGATATAGAGACCTGTCATTTGCGGCAAAGCTGCGCCCCGCAGCGATCAACAACTGCAAAAAAGAAACATCTACCTGCTTGACAGCGGCAAGATTAATAACCACAGATTTTTCTGACAGCAGGGCGCTGCGCAGATACTCGGCGGCTTCAGACGCATGGGCAATGGTTGCAGAACCGTCGAATGTGACTGTATAAAACTCATGGCCGGATTTATCTTTAGACGTTTTAACTTTGGCATCGAGGTAACTACCGGAAAATTTCATTTTTCACGTTCTCTCTTGCGCAACTTTTTATATCACCAACCTACTATATAAGTAGTAATCACTTTAGGGTGGAATGGTCAAGTAAAAATGGACATTTTTTCAAGCGGCCATTCTTGCTTTGTTGACTGAGGCGAATTCTATCGGTGCTTTATAATCAAGGTAAGAATGCCCCCGGTTACAGTTATAGAACATATTTACGTATTCAAAAACATCGGAATATAACTCCTGGCGAGTCCTGTAGGTGGTCCTCAAAGTTCTTTCCTTCTTTAATGAGGCGAAAAAGCTTTCGGCGACCGCGTTGTCCCAGCAGTTTCCTTTTCGACTCATACTGCTTTTCATGCCATAAAAAGCCAGCAGTGAACGGAATTCATCGCTGCAATACTGGCTACCACGATCAGAATGAAAAATCAGACCAGCCGCAGGTTTTTTGCTCCAGACAGCGGCTTTTAAAGCCTCGATTATCAGGCTGCGATCCATACGATCTTTTATAGCCATGCCAACGACTTCACGGTTAAAAAGATCGATGATTGTGGCCATGTATGACCATCCTTCACCAGACCACAAATAAGTTATGTCTGATACCCAGACTTGATTTGGGGCTTCAACGTGAAAATTCTGTTCAAGAAGATTTGGACTGACGGGCATATTGTGCCGGCTATCAGTTGTAACTCTGAATTTTCGAGCAGGAACAAAAAGAGCGCCGGCTTCTTTCATTAACCTGCCAGCTCTGAATCGACCCGCAGGTATACCCGACTGACTGAGTTTCTGAGCCATTCGGCGGCTTCCACAGGACGAACGATGCTGTTTTTGAATACTCAAGACTAAGTTCTTAAGACGCTCTCTTTCGGCATCTTTGTGGGTTCCACGCCCTTTCAACCACGCAAAAAATCCGCTGGAAGAAACTTCCAGAGTGCGGCACATTACTCGAACCGGGTAGGCCTTCTTCTGCGAATTAATGAATTCAAATCTCATTCTGACTCTTTCGCAAAGAAGGCCGCTGCTTTTTTTAGGATTTCACGTTCCATTTCAAGCCTTTTATTTTCTTTTTGAAGCCTCTTCAATTCAAGCTTAAGAGCATCAACTTCAACTGAATTAACTTCGGTCAATTCTCTCTTCCAGCGACACAGTAGGTTGTAATTTATCCCAAGGTTTTTCGCCACTTCAGCTATGCTATGGCCTTTCTCGGTTATCATTTTGACTGCATCCTGTTTAAATTCTTTGCTGAACCGTCTCCTGGCATGGTCTACTTTTTTCATTTGAACACCTCGCGACTGAATTTAATCTATCTTAATCAGGTGTCCACTTTTATTTTACCAGTCCAGGGGGGTGAAGGCAAGTGCTTTGTGCACACAAGTGAAACTTGTAACAAAGCTTTCTATCGCATTCTTCAGCGTGGTCTTCCCGACAATCATTCAGCCGTCGTTCTTTATTTTCCGGGTTTTCAGCGGGCTTGATTTTTTTATTAATCGGCCTTGACAAGGCCACCTATGTACATAGATTTCTCTCTCATCACCCGTTGTTTATTCTTGTATCCTTTGGCTGAGGGTAGAACGTCGGGTAATCGGCGACACGGATGTTTTGCCGACAAAGTTTATCTGGGTTTCACTGGAGGAAAAATGAAACGTTTAACCGTATTTGCCCTGGCTGCGATGTGGCTTACTTCATCAGCGGCAACTGCCGCCCCGTTTTCCGATGTCCCCTTCTCACACTGGGCATATGATTCTATCAACCATCTTGCTGCCAGGGGCATTCTGCAAGGTTACCCGGATGGAAAATTCAAAGGAAACAACAGCCTGACACGTTTCGACCTCGCCATGGTTACGGCCAAAACCCTCGCCAATGTCGAGCAGATGTTCGACTCAGGCCGGGGTACCAATCTGGTCAACCGCACCGATCTTCAGGTATTGGAAGGCCTTACAACCGAATTTGCCGACGAACTGGCTCTTCTTGGCGTTAAAATAACCTCTCTTGAAGATGATATGGCAATAGCTAAAGAAGACGTGGCCCTGCTCAAAAAAGACGTTGAAGATGCCAAAGGCTTTATTGCCAGAGGCGGTCTTGAAAAGGTCAAACTGTCTGGCGACATTCTGGTCAGGCACACCAATCTGACCCACAAGCACGACTGGCTGACCGGGGCCTTTGGTCAGGCTCGCCCCGCTGGCAACAGCGACAACAGCCTGACAGAAAGTTCAGTTAATATCAATTTCAGTGCCAATATCGACGAAAACATTTCTGCCGAAGTCTACTGGTCGATGCTCGATTACCACACCGCCGAAGTCAACTCAGGGCAATCGGGCATGCAAAGTGCTTTCGGCACGGGCGGCATTGGTGCCGTCAAGCGCAGCGACAACACCATCTATCTTGCCTACCTTGAAATTCGCAACATGTTTCGTTTTGGCGGAGACTTTATTTTTGGGCGCAACCTGTATGCCCATAACCATTCGCTTCTGCTCAACAATTACGTTGATGCGGTTCGCTACAACAAAAAAATCGGCGATGTCAACCTGACATTACAGACTATTTTCGACCGTCATCGCGGCAGTTTCAAAGATGATAACGCCGTCGATTTCAGAGGGGTTTATAACCTCGACCTGAATACCGAACACCGTGGCCATACTTTCTACCTCGGCCTTTATGGCCAGAATGAACCCTATCTTCTCGAAAAAAGAGGAATCGACGTT
Source organism: Candidatus Rifleibacteriota bacterium (assembly GCA_029564115.1). The sequence goes on from JAKQQP010000233.1 coordinate 37,399, forward strand.
GCCGGACTGGCACCTTTCCTTGACTACTCGGTTGCCGGAGGCGTTCAGCCTCTCGGCAATACAATTGCCGGGCAACAAACGGGTGACAGGCGCTGGGATCTCGAGTTCGGTTCAAAAGGCCCGATCGGTGCCAGCGGCCGCTGGAGCTACGACCTTGGTTTTGCCTACACCAGATATGAGCTGGACGTCATGAATACCGCCGGCTCAGACTGGATCAGCCCGGAGCTCAGCGGCTGGACAGGTCATGGCGCCATCAAATGGGACAGCAAAAAGCAATGGGCAGCCAAAATCGCCGGCACTTTTGCAGACGAAGATGCAGTCGGAGCAATTTCGATTCTGAATGACTTCCGCTACCAGGATGAAGCTGAAACCCCTTACGAAGACATTGGCAGAGGCAATGCCTGGTTCGACACGGGTCTCATAAACATGTACGATATCAAACTCCAGACTGAATACAGACCGACAGACAGCAAGCATTATTTCCGCCTGGCCGGCGACTTTATCGGCGAAACAAAAGATACGGCCGTGAACGATCTGACACGGCACGTTAACGGTGAAGGATCAGCCAGTGCAGCCGTGCCGGCAATTAAAGACAACTCTGCCTACGACAGATACAACAATCTGGGAATAGCCGACCCGACAGCCGTGGTATTGACTTTTGAGTACCGCTACCAGCTGGCCGAAAATACAAGACTGCGACTCGGTTACACTACATTCGACATGACTGGCTCCGCCGTCAGAAAAACTCTGGTTCCGGCAACCGGAAAAATTTCGGCCGGGCGCGGCTTCAATGATGACTATGACTATCACATGCTCTGGACAGAAGTTTACAGCTGTTTCTAAAACAAACTAACAAAACCGGGCCAGACAGGAAAATTCCTGTCTGGCCCGGTTTTGTTTTGGCGAACATTACCACAGACTCATTATCAGAGCAAAATTCAGCTATTTGCCTGACAAGTCGGAATCTGTTAACCTTATTGGGTTACATTTATGGATTTCTGAGCAATTGGTCTGAAACACACTAAAAAAGGATTTAAATAATGGACTCGCGTGTTGCTAATCAATTTATAATGGCTGCGATCGAGGTGTTCAGCAAGGTTGGAAACGTTTCTCTAAAAAAAACAGGGCTCGAATATTTTCCCAATGGTCACAAAATCAATACCGGCATTGCCACTATTCTCGGGGTCACTGGTGACCTGAAAGGTCAATTCATCATCACTCTCGACGAGTCCATCTCGTTGAAGATCGCCTCTGCGATTCTCATGGGTGTTCCCGTGACCACATACGATGAAGTTGCTGAAAGCGCCGTCTGCGAAATAGGCAACATGATCGGCGGCGAAGCGACCACCCTGCTGCAAAAAGAAGGATTTGTCTGCGATATCACCGTTCCGTCAATCGTCAAGGGGAAAGAGGTAAACATAGCCTTTTACCCCATAGCGCCCCTGTTCGTCATTCATTTTTCCTGTGAGTGGGGTCCGATCGACCTTATTCTGCGATTCGACAACAAACCCAAATAATCCACACGAATCTGGAAATTACTGTCTAACGAGGTTATAAACCGTGAGCAAAAAAATACTTGTAGTAGATGATGCAACAATCATGAGACTGATGCTCAAGCATCTGTTTGAAAACAACGAATTTACAGTCTTCGAAGCTGTCAATGGCAAAGATGCGGTCGATAAGTATGCCGAGCATAAACCCGACCTGGTGACCATGGACATCACCATGCCGGACATGGATGGCATCACCGCCGTAAAAGAGATTTTAAAAATTGACCCACAGGCCAAAATCATCATGTGCTCAGCCATGGGTCAGGTAGACAAGGTAAAAGCCGCAGTCATGGCCGGAGCCAAAAGCTTTCTGGTTAAGCCGTTGCAACCCGAAAGAGTTCTGGCGACCGTCAAACAGTTCCTCGGCTGATTCTCTGGACCAACTTCTAAAACCTCAATGGCACCCGTGAGGGTGCCATTGAGGTTTTAGTCAGACAGACAAGATCAAAACTTGCTGAGAATTTCAGACCACATGTAAGTATAATCGAAATCGTTGTTCCAGCCACGACCAGCAGTAATAGAGCCTGCACCCTTGACAGCATCGCCGCCAAAATTAAACACAGTACAGCCAACTCTGATACGGGTATTTTTCGCCAGCTGATAGCGATACTCGCCAGTCAGAACCATAGCGCGAGGGTCAGCAATACCAAAGTTGTTGGTGCGGTCATAAGCAGTATTGGTCTTATCGGCGACCAGCACAGCATTGGCAAAACCATCCCCGGCTCGATAACGGTTCAGATCGTTGACCGGTTTATCTTTGAGCTCGTCGAGAATATCGCAGGCGAGTCTGGCGTAGTGTTTGCAGTCAGCAGGTTTGTATTCAGCCTGAATTTTGAGGTCGTACATATTCTGCAGACCGAACGGAAAATAGCCGTTGCCGCGACCGATGTCTTCTGTGGGAGTTTCATAAAAGTCGACATAGCGCATATCGTTAACCATTGAGATGGCACCCATTGACTGGTCATCGGCAAAAGTATAACTGAGCTTTCCAGCCCAGCTTTTTTTGCTGTCGTAACCAACTGCTGCCATTCCCTGCCAGCCACGCATATCTACATCTATATACGGGTTGAGGGCATCGGCATACATATCTACCGAATAATCGGTATAGGCCAGACCCAGATCATAGTTCCAGTGTGAGTTTTTACCTATTGCACCGCTGGCACCGAATTCAATATCACGGCGTTTATCTTCGGTCTGTGCACCAATAAACGGAGCCGCCGGCAAACCATTTTTCAGTTCAAAGCTGTTGGGAACGCGACGATTGACGAGAGCCGGATCATCTTGGGCAAACAGGCCCAGATAAAGCTTGTGATTACGCACTGTTGTTTTGAGATCGAGATTGACAACCGGTCGGAAATCGACTCTGCCATCGTCTTTGTAATTACCCTGGTGGCGGTCGAAAACAGTCTGAGCCAGCACGTCAACGTCGCCAACCCTGCGTGTATAGCGGGCAACATCGAGATAGTTATTCAACAGAAGATTGTGATTCGAGCTGTATATTACGCGGCCAACAGTTAGCTGACCGGGGCGACCAAACAGTTTGTCTATGTTCAGATGGGCCAGGTTGATAACATTATCGCTGACAGTGACGTTACCAACACCACCAATACCGAAAGCACCGCCACGATTCGACTGCGCACCATTCACGTTGTCAGCATTTTTTGCAAACATTACCCAGCGTGCGACAGCCGTGATATTTTCGTCAATCTGAGCGGTAAAACGAAACCTGAACTGGCTCTCGGTCAGAACGTTGTTGCTGTTGCCGGGTCGACCCGCCGGTACAGCATAGTTGTTCAGTGCCCAGTCGTTTTTATGAATAAGGTTTGAATGGCGAACAAGCAGATCTCCGCTCAACTTCACCTTTTCGCCAGAACTGTTCATCTCGGTCTTTATAGCTGCAACATCCTGTTTTAGAGTCGCCACGTCTCCACCGATACCGGCGAGTTCCTCGTCGAGATTGCCAACTCTCATACCGAGAGCGATGAGTTCTTCAGAGAATTCATTTTTCAGACGCTCGACAGTTTCAAGATCCGCTTTGGTAATAAGCTTTTCTGAACCTCCTGCCGAAAGGGCGGCCTGCTCGATGTGAGCCAACAATCTGGCTGTGCTTAAAGCAAGTTCAAATCGGCTGGTATTCTTATTGCCAGCGAACTTTTCGGGGGCCACACCCTCGAACACACTTTTTTCAGCAAGCTTTTGAATGGCTTCAGATGCCCAGTGAGAGGCAGAAACATCTTTGAAAGGGGCAGCGGTGGCGACACCGGCAGAGAGAAGCAGCGCCGACAATGGAACCAGGTATTTTCTCATCTTCTTTCTCCATGACAGACTATTTTGTTCGAGACGTCAGGGAAAGAAGATTTATTTAATTATTCTGCCTGCGCAAGCAAAAAATAAAAAATGCACTCAGGCAATCAGCGAAAACCCATGGTCAGGTTCTGGAAAGTCCTTGCGCACCAGCTCAGGAACGCAGTCAATCAGATCTCGCTGCAGCAAAAAGGTTAAATCGTCAGCCAGACCAATATCGGCAACGGCCCGCCCAGCTCCAGACATTTCAATCAGACGGCGATCATCCCGGTAGTAACCAAAAATACCAAGAGCAGCCTGAGCACCGTCCCCCAGCGAAAAATCGTCGCTGGCGGCTAAGAGTGACATGATGCGCGACACCAGAAAACCAGCACAGTAAGCGTCGTCTATGGCAAATTTTTCTTCACGACCGGCACAGACGAACGTCAGGTCAAGACCCTCAGCTTTTGCGGTTTCGAGGGCTTTTTTAGCAACAGCGGCAGCATTGAGAAAGCAACCCAGAAAAACATGCGGTGCCATTACCAGGTCCGCAACGGCTCTGGTACCGTTGCTGGAGGTGAAAATCAGCACCCGCCCCTCCAGATCGGCATCAAAATATTGCCGTGGGCTGTTGCCATAATCGAAGCCTTCGGGCGGCAGCCCCTTACGTTCGCCACAAAGCAATGGGTGCACCGTTTCCTGAGCGGCCAGTCGGGCTGCTTTCTGTATAGTTGTCGTCAGAATGAGTTTTTTGGGCTTTTTTGATGCAATGACAGTCAAGCTTGAAGTTGCTCTTACAACGTCTATTACAACACAAACTTTGCTCGCCGGAGCCTGAACTTCGCCCGGAGTAAAAGCCACATCGATCTGCATAAATTCCCTTTTCAGTTAGATTTGAAGCCGCGCTGAATAACCGTCTGACAGAGCTTTACCGTTTCACGCGTTTCGTGGCGGCAACGGGCAATCTGTTCAATCAGATCTTCGTTGCGCCCTGTCGCCCGTTTCTCGAGAAGTTCATGCAGCAGTTTATCGCGTTTTTCGTTGTTACGACAAATACTGTCAAGGCGATCGAGAACCATTGCCAGCATGCGACTCAGTGTTGAAATTTCATCTTCAGATTTGGCAGGTTCTCTGTCATGCTCCTCAAGCAGGCACTCGTCGGCTTCAGGCTCACCCAGAAGCTCTCGGGCTCTGCGAATCGACACCTTCTCGTCTTTGAGAAGGTGCAGTATCGAAGTCAGAGTGTCGAGGTGACGGCGACGATAGATACGATGACCACCCCTGCTTCTTTCAACGTTAAGCAGAGCTGGAAACTGTTGTTCATAGTATCTGAGCGTATGAGAGGCCAGGCCGGTAAGACGACTGACTTCAGCAATAGAGAATTTGTCACCCATGCTTGATATTGTGCCCCCGCAGAAAATTTGCACATTTTTCGGGCCAGCGTTCAGGTTGCGAGACCAGTGCCACGAAAAAGAACAGTACAACCGTTAGAACGACTAGAAACATGCATAACCTCCTGTTAAAAGTACTGCGACGTGCTGATAATATCGGCTCAGGTAAAGTTTTTCTTGAGGAAATTCCGGCAACTTTCGCTAAACCTGGCTCATTTCGATGAAAAGGAGCTTTCCGGGTCAGCAATGACGGCGGCAATACGTTCACCAACTGCGAACACCGGCTGCCACAAGCCGGGAGCAACTTTTTCGGCAACCTGTGCTGCCAGTTCGTCATTCTCTGCGAGTTTTGGATTTGCGACGTTTTTTTCAGAAAAATCTGGCGGTAAATCTTTTTTTACGGCGATTTGTGGGTTCTGAGCAGTCTCAATTTCGGTCACAACGATGGGCAAAACAGGTTCGACAGCATCGGCGTCTACAGACTCAATGCTTACAGGCGCAACGAACTCTCTATTGATAGCTATAATATCAATATCGACCTGTCTGCCTTCTATAAAGTCGATGAGCCAGCTTTTAACATCGACTTCCACAGGGTTTTCCGGCCCCATATTCAAAGGCGTCGCCTGGTCGTAAACCCGCTCAAGCTGGTTGCGCAGACGCTTTTCCTGGGCATAGAGCTGGCGTTTGGTCTCGCCGTCACTGGCAGTGGCAAGTTCAGCTCCTTTGGCTCCCCAGCGGTATTCAATCGAATGATATGGGTCGAAAGACAGGTCGAACAGCCGTTTAGAAACGTCGTCGAAACTTAGAACAACGTTTTTACCCGCTGAATTGGCATAAGAAACGCTCAGTTTCGGACTGAGGCTTTCGTATTGCTGCAAAAGCCGCGCTGCCATTTCCCTGCCTGCAGATGGAGAAAGCCGGCCGGCTTCTATCACGGCGGCTCTGGTTCGATCATAAAACTCGCGAAATGCCACCTTCAAACGGGCGTCACGGGAAGGTGTTGAATAGTCTTCCCAGACCCCGTCGGTGCCATAGATATTCCAGGGCAGCTTTCCCGGGTGCGGCCTGAGATGCAGCCCTTTCTCTATTGCAAGATTTACGGCTACGCCTCTATAGCTGATGTCCTCGTGCAGGTCATGCATCATGAAAGCGAAGTCGCGCACCGGGTCATTCTTGCTACCGGCGGCAGCAAGGCTGAGCCTGACATAATCGTAGTAATTAAGGCCTGACTGGCCACGACAGACAAAGCTCTTCTGAAACTGATCTTCAGCCGAATAATCTGGAATGTTATGATTACGGGTACGTACCGTGCGGCCGCTCTCTGTGTAGCGAAGCGGTCGCCAGCGCTTAAAACCACCGCCATTGGTTTTGGAGCCGCGGGTAAATTTTGCCCCAAACCATGGTTTAGAGATAGATCTGTCTGGATGCGCATCGATCACTCTGATTCTGCCATCTTCGGTAACTTTTGCCACAACCGCCACATGCCCGTCAGGGTCATAGTACACAGTGCCAGGAACTATAGATTTAGGGCTGATCTTAACCGGGTAGTGATCAGACTCTTCAGAGTCGGCGGCCATTCTGAAATAACCTGAGTTCACCAGGGTGACCTGACTGAAAAGTTTCTGTGGCGACGAAAAATAATCCTGATCTTTAAAGGCCGTCGGGCGGTTGCCCCTGCTGTACCTTTGATCTCCGCCGCGACCTGATATTGCCGAAGTATAGCTGAACGGCAACCTTAATTTATAAGCCACATAAGCCCGCAGCACATACGGCAGATCGGCGCAATCCGGCGACAGATTGAACTTTTTGTCTTCTTCACCGTAGAGGGGGTTGACTTTCGGGTCTCTGATAAATTTATTGAGATTTGCATACTTTGAATCACAGACAGCTTCAACAAACCTGCCATAAGTCGCTTCGTCATCTTCAGACCAGACATTGCGGCTCAACTTCCAGGCAGCAGCCAGACAGTCGGAAGCCACAAAAACCAGCATGACTATTAAAAGCATACTGGCCGTTTTCCCGGCAGGCTTAAAATTCATAGTTTTCACCTCATTTCGCCCATTCGGCAGAAAGCCGCTTTTTTTTTACATAAAGCACATGCTTCGGCTCTTATTCCGAAGCTTCAACCATCCAGCCGGGTCGTTTTATCATCAATGCAAGATACTGTGAAAAAAAAACGCTGTTCTTCCGATACAGTTGTTATGAACAAGACACATACTCCCAGCCTTGTGGCGATTTTCGCTCTGATGATTCTGCTGTTTCTGCCCGGCTACCAGAAACAACTCAAAACAGATCATTACCCGGCCCCACTCGAAAAACCGGCTGTGGCTTTTTATTGCAATTTTGCCGCTTCCGGGCTTTATGACCAGGGGAAAAACTCGTCCGAGGCATTGCAGGAAATACTTCTCTGCGTCGATGCCATATGCCGGGATCGCCAGCCTTCTGAAACCGCAGCTGTTTCGGCACAGAAGACAGCCAGCGCAATAATTTCAGACAGAATCATGAGCGGCGACCTGAAGGTACACGATCTTTTTTTCTATCTCGGCAGTTCTGAAAATTTCGCCCTGATAATGCGTGGCGAATTTTCGACCGGAAAGATCTCTGAACTAATAGGCAAAGACAGGGTAAGCAAAAATAAAACCGGCCTGATTACCTTTGTGAAGTCGCCCGTTTCTACAAACAGTCGATTATATCTCGAAGTGCGAGACGACCTGCTGTTTATCTGCCCTGAAAACAATGCCGGCAACCTGCTTGCAAATATCGACAACAAAAAAAACGTTCTCGGCGAAGAGCTGGCTGCCTTCAACAAAATGGTGAGAAACCGCCCGGCACTGGCCTCAGAAATAAGTTTCACTGCCCTGCAAAAAAATATTGGCTTTTCATTACTGCCGGCGTGGCTTGAACCGATGCAGCATATGCGCCTCATTGCTGCCGACCGTCTCAGCAAGCTGCAGATGTTCGTGCCCGACAAAGAAGCGAGAGAAGCACTCAAAAAAACCATGACAGAGCAAAAAAGCGTCATCAAAAATCTTACCGGAGCGCCTGCAGAACTGAATCTTGAAGTCAAAGGCAACAGTATTTTTATAGAAGCACCGCCTGAGCTCAACCTCGAAGCCCCGGTCAGCCGAAGAATGGCCGCTTTCGCTCTGCATTTTTTTGCCGGTTCAAACACAGACAGCAAAGTTCTCAGGGCGGCAAGCAATGACTGAACCAGGCGGAATAAAAGCAAAACAGTTTGCTATGCCTGAACGGCCCCTGCGCAACTCGGCAAAAGCTCTGATTATACAGGCAGACAAAGTTTTGTGTACCAGCAATATCGATCTGCTGGGCGAATTCTATCTATTGCCAGGCGGCGGACAAAACCACGGCGAAACTTTAAAAGATGCGGTAATCAGAGAATGTCATGAAGAGATCGGCGCACGCGTCGAACCTGGCAACCTCTATTTCGTAAGAGAATACATTTCGGCCAATCATGAACTGGCAGAATTTGACGACAGCATTCATCAGATAGAATTTATCTTTGCCTGTACCCTGGCCGGTCCGGTAAATTACGAAAAATCATCCGGCGTCGATGCCATGCAGACCGGCGTAATCTGGCTGCCTGTAGCCGAACTGCAGAATTATAGATTTTATCCGAGGTCTCTGATCGAGCACATTCAAAAATTCCCGCCGGCCAGCTTTTCGTCTGTATACCTCGGCGACACTCTCTAGAATCACTCGTATCTGAATGCCTCGATCGGATCGAGCTGTGAAGCTTTCCAGGCTGGATAAAGGCCAAAGAAAATACCCACTGCCCCCGAAAATGCGATAGAAACTAGAATTGAAGCATTTGAAACCACCGGGTTGAATTCAACGAATTTGCCAATGATCTGAGACAGGCCATAGCCGCCGAAAATACCGAAGACGCCACCAACGCAACTCAAAACGACTGATTCGACCAGAAACTGATAAAGAATATCGCCAGTTCTGGCCCCAATTGCCATTCTTATGCCGATTTCACGGGTGCGTTCGGTCACCGAAACCAGCATAATATTCATGATGCCGATACCACCGACCAGCAAAGAAACCGAAGCGATGGCGCCGAGAAGCAGACCAATGATAGTCAGCGTGGTTCCAGCCATTTCGGCAATGTCGTCCTGAGTTCTGATATCAAAATCGTCCTCTTGCCCCTCTCGCAGCCGATGGCGACGACGCAGCAGCTGTCTGATTTCTTCCTTGGCCGAATCTACGACTTCCTGAGAAGTAGCCGAAAGATGAATCATCTGCACATGGGTGATACCCAGCAAACGTCGCTGCACCACCGAGAAGGGCATCAGCATAACGTCGTCCTGGTCACCGCCGCCCATGGCAGTCTCACCACGCTCCTTGAGAACCCCGATAATCATTACCGGCATTTTTTTGAATCGAATCGTCTGGCCAATGGGATTCAAATTGCCGAAAAGGTTCTCGACAAGAGTTCTGCCGACCACGCAAACTTTGTGGCCGCTGCGTATCTCAGTCGGCGTAAAATATCTTCCCTCGATTATTTCGCGCGAAGCAATACTCAAATAATGCTCATTCACGCCCATGACGCTCGTAGACCAGTTGTTGTTGCCAAAAACGACCTGACCGGAGTTTCTGACAATGGGCGTAACCGCCGCCACCGAAGGGCAATCTCGCGAAATCGCCACGGCGTCTTCAGCAGTCAGGGTAGTCATCGAACCGCGTGGCCCCTGAAAACCACGTCTGCTGCCACCACCGGGCATCACCATTATCAAATTTGTTCCCATCCTGGAAATATTTTCCTGAACGGAAAAATAAGCACCCTGCCCGACAGCTACCATCGCTACCACAGAAGTAACGCCGATAATAATACCGAGAGCAGTAAGAAAAGAACGCATTTTATTACGCCCCAGGCTGATGAAAGCAAGCTTTATTATGCCCCAGAAGCTCATTCTTTGCCCTCCTCTTCTGTTGCTTCAGCCTCATCGTCATCTGTGGAACCCGGCCGACGATGCTTCTTGATTTCTTCGCTGGCAACAAGCCTTTTGCCAACCGGGTCATCAGCTATGACCTGGCCATCCTGCAATCTGACGACCCGCGCTGTGTACATGGCAATATCGGGTTCGTGGGTAATGAGAATTATCGATATGCCGCTGGCATTCAACTGCTGAAAAATACCCATTATCTCGATGCTGGAGTATGAATCGAGATTTCCGGTCGGTTCATCAGCAAGTATCACCGATGGGCGGTTAACCAGAGCCCGGGCAATGGCAACACGCTGCTGCTGCCCACCCGAAAGCTGATTCGGGTGATGATGCTCGCGACCTTTCAGCCCAACTGAAGCCAAAGCGGTCATTGCCCGTTCATAGCGTTCTTCTGCCGGCACTCCAGCGTAAATCATCGGTAGTTCGACATTTTCGAGAGCACTGGTGCGTGACAAGAGGTTGAAACCTTGAAAAACGAAGCCAATACGGCGATTGCGCACCAGCGCCAGCTGGTCTTTGCTGAACTGCGACACGTCTTCGCCCTCGATGTAGTAATGCCCCGAAGTCGGGCGATCGAGACAGCCCATGATGTGCATCATCGTAGATTTGCCAGAGCCTGAAGCCCCCATTATCGATGTAAATTCGCCCTTGTAGAAGCTGAGATTAACTCCACGCAAAGCCTTGACCGAGACCCCGTCCATAAAATAAGTCTTGGTCAGATGACTGACCTGCAACAGTGGTTTATCGTGGTTCATCTTTTACAGTCTCATTCTAACACCGCTGCCGCGCCGAGAAGCATTGTTGGAAGTATTTCCAGCAACTTCGCCGCGGATACCGGTCACAATCTGATCTCCTTCTTGCAGGCTGCTATCGAGCAATTCAAGGTAATCCTGGTTCGAAAAACCGACCCGCACGGTTTTCATTTCCGGCAGACTTGCGCCAGTCATTACCCAGACCGGGAGAGTGTCAGTGGCAACTCTCCCGTTACGCCGCCCAAAACCTGATTCAGCAGCCTTTTGCAGATCTTCTGGTGCTTTAAAATACAGGGCTTTTATCGGCAACCGCAAAACATCCTTACGCTCACCGACAACTATTTCGGCATTGGCGGTCATGCCCGGTTTAAGCAACAAATCTTCATTTTCGACCTTAACCATGACCGAGTAAGTTACCACATTCGAATTTTCGCTCGGAGAAAGGCGCACCTGATCGACAACCCCTTTGAAAGTTCTATCTTTGTAGGCATCTACAGTAAAAGTGACAGGCTGACCGGCTGCAACCACGCCAATATCAGTTTCATCTACAGCCGTGTCGATCTGCATTTTCTTCAGATCCTGGGCGATAACGAACAACTTTGGTGCCTGCAGACTGGCCGCCACAGTCTGCCCTTCGTCAACCTCTCTTGAAATAATTACCCCGTCTATGGGCGAGTAGATTCTGGTGCGGTCGAGGTTGATCTGAGCGACACTGAGTTGCGCTTCCATCTGCCTTATCCTTGCCTGCGCACCTTTACGATCGGCCAGCAGTGCTTCCTGCTGGGCGTCTAGGGCGAGTTCTCTGACTTTTGAAGATTCGCTCTGAGCCTTTACTGAATCGAGAGAAGCCTTCTGAGAATCTAACGTGGTCTGCGCCGAATCTCTCTCTGAGGCAGACACGAGCCGACGCTCGAAAAGTTCCTGAATACGACGAAAATTTCGCTGCGCTTCTTCAACAGCCACTTCTGCTTTGCGAACGTTGGCCACCGAAGACTGAATATCGGCACGGGCGGTCAGTCTCGAAGCTTCGAGGTTTTTCATCTGCGCCTGAATACCCAGCTCACTGGAAATGGCATTTTCGAGATTGGCCCGGGCCTGCTGCAACTGAGCTTCGAACGAAGAAGCTTCAAGCTCGGCGATTAACTGACCGGCCTTCACCTGATCGTTAAAGTCGGCATAAAGCTTGAGAATATTGCCACTGACCTGTGAGCCAACCTCGACAGTTGTCAGGGCCGCCAGAGTACCTGAAGAAGAAATGGTGCTTCTAATGCTGCCTCTTGTTACCTTTTCGGTCGAAAAAGAGCGTGGTTTTGCAGATGCCGGGCCGAAATACCAGAAAAGCCCGCCGCCCACCAGCACCAGAAAAATTACCGCCAGAATTATCAGTTTTTTCATTTATCAGTTTCTCCAGATTCACGATCGGCCGCATCCATCTCCTGAATACGGCATTCAGCCGGCAGCCGCCCTAAAACCCTGTCGAGTTCAGCTTGAGCAATAAGACTATCAAAAAAAGCCACAACATGATTGCCACGAGCCCGGGCAAACTCGACGCGGGCGTCGGTGATTTCAAGCGGAGAGCCAAGACCTGCGTCATAACGCCCCTCAGCAAGATGCATACTTTCGCTTGCCTGCTGCACCAGAACCGTTGTCGCCTGCAGTCTTTCCAGGGCATCGGTGAGCCGGGTCAAAGAATTTTCAAGCTCGGCACCAACAGACAATTTAATATTCTCAAGACCGGCAACACTGCTTTCGAAACTACTGCGGGCCGATTGTATCTGCGCCCGGGTCACGGCACCGTCAAGCACCGGCCATGACATGCTCACTCCCATACCCCACTGGCGATCAAGAGGAGTTGCTGTGCCCGACCAGCGATAATCAGCCGAGGCAGATAAACTCGGGCTGCGATTCAGTTTTGCCTCACTGACTCTGTAGTCAGCGGCACGCACCTGCTCCTGAGAAGCTCTTACATCCGGGCGGTTCATCGCTTCATGTAAAAGCCGCTCTTTATCGTCATAAATGTTGAGAGGTGGCTTTGTTTCATCGTAGCTGGCTACGACAATGGCCGTATCAAGGCCAATTGCGCGGGAAAGATTGGCCAGCGCCACTTTGAGATTACTTCTGGCACTGATAAGTTCGACCCTGGCATTTGCGACATCAACCTGGGCCCTGGTGATATCGAACGGCGCCCGGGTTCCGACTTCTACGAAGCTCTCGACCTTTTCAAGATGGCGCTCATAGCCTTCAAGGGTTTCCTGGCGAACCTGCAATAATGCGTTGGCCTGCTGCGCCCTGAAAAAAGACGCCTTAATGTCGGCTGCCAGCTCAGTCAAAGTCGCGGCGAACCGAGAATTCGCAGCAGAAAGAGAGGCAGCGGCAGCTTTTTTTTGCAACCGGGTCTGCCCTGAGTCATACAGTAGTTTTGAGGCCGAAATCGCCTCTGAAGTGCTGTCGGTAGTCGCATCGGCAATACTGCGACCTCTCGCCGCCTCGAGCTTGGAATGACTCCAGCTGGCCCGAAAATCTATGCGCGGGTCAAAGGCAGCCCCAGTCTGCAACAAGCGAGCTTTTTCAGATTCGACACTGCTTCTCGCAATTTTTAACTGTGGGTGCTGGTCGAGGCCGAATTGCAGACAACGCTCGAGAGTCCAGGTTTCTTCCACAGCCGGCCCGCCGCCGGCGGCAACTCTGGCCAATAATAGAAAGCCTGTCAGTATTTTTGTCAGCATTTTTTTCATTTGCCACCTCTGGCAATACTATCAACCTTTTTTTGGCATGATGCAAGCCCTGAAGACAAAGAAGTTGCACATAAAAAAAACCGGGCGGGTCGCAAAGACCGCCCGGGCAGTTAGTAGAAATAATTTATCAGAAGCGGGCAAACAAGCCAAGAGTCGGACCGGTATATTTAATTTCTGCCTTGTCGCCTTCGCCTTCGAGATCGTATTTAACACCGCGGTAACCAAGGTCGACGAACAATTCAGTGTCGGTCGAATGCGGGTTGAGCCTGAGAGCGGCATTTACACTGTAATCATTGTGAAGAGCATCATAGCCACCGGCATTGACTTTGATGATTTTAAAATTGCCCTTGAGCCAGAGATTGTCGGCAACCTGAGCGCCGGCATTCAAACCGAGATAAGGCAACGGAAAGGTTTCGCTCCAACCGGCTTCAAGACGAGTATTGAGAACATTATCGACACCAGAAACGTTGATATCTGATTTGCTGAATTTCACACCAAACTGGCCGTCGAGATAAAAAGCATCACGACCGGGCTGTTCAACTTCTTGTGAACGGGTCAGGTTATATGACCAGGCCAGGTCGAACCAGCTGTTTTCGAGGTGCATATTGGCGTTGGCAGCGAAGTTCTTGTTGTCGAAAGTCACTGTTTTAGAAAGATTGCCGCTGTGATCATGCTTCATGTATGAAAGCTCTAGAGCCGACTTTTCGCTCAACACGTGAGTAAGTCTGAACCCAAAACGGTTCTCTGTACCGAATGAAACATCGCTGTCGAGATCGATTTCAGTACCGCTGTTCTCGACCCTTACAGTACCGTCAAGGTCTGATTTCCAGCCAAGAACTTCAATGCTGGTAACCTTGTTGAAGCTCACTTTTCCGTGGGCTGAGGGCTGGTAGGAGCGATCCCAGGCAGATGCACCCGCAGGAAGCAGCAACGCTGCCACAAGAGCCAGAGCCAGTTTTTTCATGCAAATAACTCCCTTCAATAACAAAAGTTAGAAAAGGAAATTATACAAAACAGATGGCTCTGTCAAACCATATTTTGCCGCAGCTATCAGAGCTGGAACGGAAACGTATCGGCAAGTGTCTGATCAAGAACATCGCCGCGAAACCACGGCGGGCAAAACTTCGAAGTTCGCAACCTGACGAAAGCATCGACGACAGCGGGGTCGAACTGATTGCCAGCGCAGCGCACGACCTCTTCGGTAGCCTCATCGAAAGTAAGAGGCTTGCGATAGGGGCGACACGAAGTAATGGCGTCGAAAGAGTCGGCAACACAGATAATACGCGACCCCAGGGGAATGTTTTCTTGTGCGAGGTTGTCGGGGTAGCCTTTGCCATCATATCTTTCGTGATGGTGTTTGATAATCTCACAGACGTTTTTAAGAAACTCGATAGAATTGAGAATACCTGCCCCGATGTGCGGGTGCGATTTTATCGTTTCGAATTCGTCATCGGTCAGACGCCCCGGCTTGAGCAGAATCTGTTCAGAAATACCGATTTTGCCGACATCGTGTAGCAGCGATGCATGCCTGATTGTATCGACTTCGGTGCGGGGCAGATTCATTTCAAGAGCAATACCGACACTCAGATCGGTTACGCGCCGCGAATGCCCGTGCGTATAGCTGTCTTTGGCATCGATTGCCGCAGCCAGCGACCTGATGGTTTCGAGATATACGTTCAACAGGTTGTGATAGAGCCTGGCGTTCTCGATGGCAATCGAAGCCTGAGAAGCAAGCGTTTCGAGAAGATCTAGGTTTTCGGGGCTGAACGGGCCCTTCTTGCTGAGAACTCTTTCGCAATTTATAACGCCAACCAGATTATCTTTGTTGAGCAACGGAGCCGAAATCAATGTGAGATCGGTCTTGCGGGCAATCTCGGGCAACTCTTTGTACTCGCGACTTTTGCCGGTGTTATCTATTTTGATCGGCCGCCGCAGATCTGCTGCACGACCGGCAACGCCTTCACCGATCTTGAGTCTCACATCGAGCACGCCAAGGTCTTCAAAGCCGCGATAAACTTCGACATACAGCTCTCCGGCAGAGTCATCGAAGAGCATGAGTGTCGCGCGGTCTGAATCGGTAATGCGCGTCGTCATGTCGATAAAATAGTTGAGCACCGAATCAAGATCGAGCGACGAATTGATCGCCTTGCCGAGCTCTTGTATCAGGCTGAGTTCAGCGACCTGCATATCGGTTTTCTCGTGCAGACTGGCATTAGCGATAGCCTGAGATATCTGCCCCGAAATGCCGAGCAACAGGTTGAGGTCGTCTTCAAGAAAAGCTTCGCCACTGCGCTTGTTATTAACGTTGAGAACGCCAAGAAGCCTGTGATTGTGCATAATAGGCACAGACAGAACCGAACGTGTCTTGTAGTCAAGCCGCCCCTGATGATTGGCGAATCTTGAATCCTTGGAAACGTCTTTTAACAGAACAGGCTTGCGGTTCTGGGCAACCCAACCCGAAATGCCCTCGCCAAGCTTAACCTGAATCTGCCCGACCATATTGCTCGGCAGACCGATGGCGGCATCGAGAGTGAGCTGCTCGTTCAAGGAATCATAAGCCATAAGAGAACAATTTTCGACGTCCATGACTTCCTGAACCTGCTGCAGAATGGTATCGAAAAGCTTGGCGATGTTAAGAGTGCGGGAAACAGATGAACCAACTTTGTAAAGAGTCGACAGGTAGTCGAGTTTACGGCGCGAATCGTTAAAAAGCCGCTCATTTTCGAAGTGAGCGGTTATAATGCGCCCGATGGTGCTCAGGAGTTCCTGGTTTGAATCAGAAATTTTTTCGGTTTCTTCCCGGTGATAAACCCCAAGAGTGCCTACCATCCTGTCGTCAGCGGTAAGAAGCGGCACAACCATCAGAGCGCGTGAAAACTGGTCAAGAAAATTATTGCGCACAATGGTATTGTCGCGATGTACATCCTGTATCAGCAACGGCCTTTTCTGCAGAGCGACCCAGCCATGATAGCCTTTTCCAACACCGATTGTCAGAGAATCGAGTTCTTCGGGGAGACCGAAGGAAGCGCGCATGCACAATTCTTCGCGGTCGCTGTTATAAAGCATCAGCGAGGCAGCGCTGCAGTCTATCGCGTCGCAGACTTCTTTAAGAGTCATACAGTAACCGTCACGATCGAGAGAGCGTACCGAGAGTTTTTCAGATATTTTGAACACCCGCGAAAGCTCTTTGAGTTTCTGGTTTGAATCAGCGAGCAGGCGAGCATTCTCGAGCACTTTGGTAACCATCGACGCCAGAGTGCTGAGTGAAGTCACGTCATCTTTAGAAAATGCGTTGATTTCAGAAGAATCCACGGAGACAACGCCGATCAGCTTGTCGCCAACCAGCAAAGGCACTGCCAGCTCAGAATATATAGACTCGGGAGTCTCAATATAACGCGGCTCCAACAAAACATTCGGAACATTCAGCGCTTCTTTGTTACGGGCGACCCAACCGGTAATACCCTGACCAAAAGGAACCCGGATCTTTTTAACTTCATGCGGGTATTTGCCACGCGCTACCGCCACCTCAAGAAAGTTTTTGTTTTCTTTGCGCAGCAGCAGCGAACCACAGGTCGCCCCGGTAATCTCAATTGCAATATCCATGAGAAACTCGAGCAGGTTCTGAAACTCAAGGCTCGAATTCATCACATTGGAAGCTTCTTCTAGAACCGAAAGAATCTTCTCTTTACGGGCCAACGACTCTTTTTCGGCAGCCAGATCGACCATCTGCATAAAAAAACTGCTGATCGACTCGACAGCTGCATCGACCTGAACATCTGTCAAAGCAGGAAACTCTGCGCCAGATCTTTCTTCAGAACCTTTTCTGAAGAAAGGGCCAATCAAAACTGCTCCAAACATTGTCCCACGATAATCCAGCTTCATCAATCTCACGAGCGAACCATCAGGACGCTCGATAAGATCTGAAGACGGGTAATCGACAAATTCAGAAGCGTCGGGCATTCCGGGCAGAATATCTTCGATTCTGCCTAGAACAATTTCACCACGCTCATTGAACGGAACAATATTCAGGCCGGTGAGCCGACGAAAGCGATCGAGAAAGCTTTTCAGATTCTCGCGATCGCAGACTTCTTCGAGATAGATCTTCCTGACCATGTGCTTTAACTTTCCAACTTACTCAATACGGGTGCTGACTACGGTCACAGAGATGCCCGCAGGTTGCGGTTCACTTGATTTCAATTACCGAGTTCATTCCTTCGTATCTGTTATTTACAGCATTACCTGATTTCGGGTCTACAACCCAGTCTGTGTCGTTAACGACAAACTGGTATTCATGTTTACCGGGTTTGAGTTTCAGGGTGCATTTCCAAACGCCATTTTCGAGTTTCATCGGGCTGGCATCCTTGTTCCATTCGTTGAATGAACCAACTACAGAAACCTTCTTGGCATCAGCATCTTCAAATTCAAATTCAACTTCGTTATCAGCGCAACTGCTGCAGGAATCTGATTTTTCTTCAGTTTTTTCAGTTTTGCTGTCAGTCTTTTCGTTTTCTTCTTCCCACATTTCTTCTTCTTCAAAACTGTGCTCGCGGCCGATGATGTAACCGATACCAAAGACGCTGGCCATGACAAACAGCTTCCAGACAAATCGTAAAAATCTCATTATGTTGACCTCCTATGCGTTTTCGCTATTTATAACCTGAAGTGCGGCATACTGCAAGAGCAATGTTTTAAGCCCCTTCTGTTCAAACCTTACCGTCACTCTGAAGTCTGACAAAGACTCACCGTTCGTCGTCTCGACACGGCCAGGGCCAAAAACCTGGTGAACCACCCTGACTCCAGGCTTCAAATTTACCATGGTTCCGTTGACAGTGTCACCCTGAATTGTCGAAACAGGGCCAGGCTTTGGCTCTGACCACTTTACATGCGGATTAAAGGTGAAAGCTCCTGATTTAGGCCGGCTGGTGACGGCCCCGGGTATGTGCCCCGCCGCTGAGCCCGCAGCACGGCTGGAGGCGGAAGATGCAGTCCGGCCATGAAACAGGTGCGAAGGCACTTCGGCAACGAATCTCGAAACGGGGTTTGTCCCCCAGGTTCCGAACATCATGCGTCGGCTGGCAGCACTCAGGAAAAGGGTCTCTCTAGCCCGCGTCATGCCGACGTAAGCAAGCCGACGTTCTTCTTCGAGTTGCTCGGGTGCGTCTTTTGAAGAATTATGCGGAAAAATGCCTTCTTCCATGGCCACCATGAACACAACCGGAAACTCGAGCCCCTTGGCGTTGTGCAGAGTCATCAGATGCACCTTCTCTTCGGTTTCGTCAATATCATCTGCGGCGGCATGCAATGCGGTATTAGCCAGATAATCGTGCAGTTTTAGCTCACGATTATCTTCTTCCTGATATCTGATATCGGAAACCAGAGCTTCGACGTTGTTGCGCCGATCATCGGCGGTTTCCGGGTCATCGTTTTTCAGGTATTCAAGATAGTCGATCTCTTCGAGAATCTTGCGGCACAGCTGCGAAACCCGCAATTCAGAAGCTGCTTCCATCAGGCCGAGCATCATGGTAAAAAATTTTCCGATCTTTGAATCGGGGCTGCGCATACCTTCTGCGGCCACCGCATCCCACAGCGGCACACCGCCGTCGCCATAAAGCCGGGCAACAGTAGTATCACCAATACCGCGTCTGGGCGTATTGATGATACGCTCGAGTGAAATACTGTCTTTTGGGTTGTCGATAACCCGCAGATAAGCGAGAATATCTTTGACTTCGCGGCGATCGAAGAACTTCAGACCACCGGTGATGTCGTAGGCCATGCCAACGCGCTGCAAAGCCTGTTCAATCGGACGGCTCAAACTGTTCATCCTGAAAAGCACGGCAAAATCACCAGCGCGATGGCCGGCGTTACGCAACGTAACAATTTTTCTGATCACCCATTCGGCCTCTTCGCGGTCATCGACAGCCCGTTGAAAAGTCAGCAGTTCGCCCCCCTCTTTGTCGGTCCAGAGGCGTTTTGGGTGAGCGCTGACATTTTTGGCAATGACAGCGCCGGCCGCGTCGAGAATCACCTGGGTCGAGCGATAATTCTGCTCGAGTTTAACAATTTTAGCTCCGGCAAAATCTTTGGCAAAGTCTTGAATATTGCGGATCGTGGCCCCGCGCCAGCTGTAAATGGACTGGTCTTCGTCACCAACGACACAAAGATTGCGACTGCCGCTCGAAATGAGAGAAATGAGACGATACTGGGCGTGGTTGGTATCCTGATATTCATCGACCAGAAAATAGCGATACTGGCTCTGCAGCTTATGAAGCAGATCCGGGTTGTTTTTTAACAGATAAAAAGCCTTGAAAATGAGATCGTCAAAATCGACGGCCTGGTTCTGCTGCAGCTGGGCCTGATAAACTGCGTAGGCTTTCTGTATCTGCATCGCAGATGTGGAAGCACCGGCGAAACTCTCATATTCTTCGGGGCCGACCAGCTCATTCTTGGCCTGCGAAATGCATTCAAGCACCATCTTTGGCGTCAGGCGCCGACTGTCGCTCTTCATTTCCTTGATAACGTTCTTCATCAGCTTTTCGCTGTCTGATTCGTCATAAATGGTAAAACCGTCGGCAAATCCGGCATATTTATGCCAACGCCGCAACAACAGACAACAGAATGAATGAAATGTTGTCAAGGTGACGCGCTCGGCACCACTCACCAGATCGCGCACCCGCTCTCTCATCTCGCGAGCCGCCTTATTGGTGAAGGTAACAGCCAGAATTGCCGCCGGGTCGATGTTGCATTTTTCGATCAGATAAGCGATGCGAACAGTCAGCATGCGTGTTTTGCCCGAACCGGCACCTGCAACTACAAGCAGAGGGCCTTCGGTTATTTCTACCGCCTCGCGCTGACGGTCGTTAAGTTGTGAAAGAGTCTGGTCGATCGAGCTGAACAAAACTTAGTCTCCAGTGAGTCGGCTGGAAGGTTGATAACACATGACAACCCAGTTTCCGACAATAAAATTATGCAGGCCATGAACCTGCAGGTTATACAAAGGCCCTTTGTAATCCTGAATTTCGACTGAAACGACGGTATCTTCTTCGATCTGACCCTTGCGGCCCATCACCGGCACCAGCATCCCGGGTTTCAGGTGCGAAGCGGGCAAAATATAAAACGGCTGCTTGCGGGTCAGCTGTATTTTTTTTACTACCTCGAGGTTATCGAGATGCGACAGGGTTTTAACAAAAAGCTCGGCTTCTTCAAGGTCATCACGGGTTATTTCGAGGTGCCAGTGCCCGTGCTTGCCCTGCTTGCGATTGAACTGCCGGTGTTCAGCGCGGTTCGGGTCGGGCAGACCCGATATCTGTATCAGATGAGAATAACCGCTCACTGCACCCTTCTCGCTGCCACCAAAAATAACGAACTGAATTGAATCGCTTTTTGGGTTTTCGGTATTGGAAACCCGCAGTGTAATATGCGGGTGATCGATGAACATGTGAGAATCACGCAACAGTTCATACGCCCGCGATGGAGTATCGATACTGTTGAACATCTGCCGCGTCATTTCGTCTGAAAGCTCTGCATCGGCCTGTCGCCCCGAGAACGGAATATCGGGCAGACCGTATTTAAAAACTGCATATTTGTGCATGAAGGTGGCGTTAGTAAGGTTGCCGGTGGTGTCTATTATCCAGATGCGGTCTTTAAGCTCTGCAGAAGTATGTTCGTGTTTGAGAGTAGCCATCGTCAGCAGTTCTTTCATGAGGTCAGACGACACCGAAACTCTGAAACCCAGCGAAGAACGCTCATGCAGATAAAGAGCGTAGTTGCGAATCTGCGGATTGATGCGGCCAAAACACAACTGATCGGGGGTGCAGCGCAAAGTTGCGCCCCTCGAAGTGACCAGTTTAAACAAAGGAGTCTTGTGATCATAGTTCACGTAGACGTCTTTAACCTTTGTCGTGCTGATTTCCGACCAGCCGGCTGCGCCGGTGATCGGGTGTTCTTCGCGAAGGTCAGTGATCGCTATAGAGTGTTCACCCTTGAGAATTTTTGCATCAGCAGGCAACATCTGCGATTTTTACCACTACAAAATTTTTCATCAACCGTGCTCCGAATAAAAGCCATATTCAAGATTTATATCTTACAACATTTTGCCCTGATTCACACGTCAGAAATAAGCAGGATTGACTTTAACAGCTGCAAAGATTAAGCTTTGCAGCATCCAATCAACCGGCGGGGTTAAAAAATGAGCATTTGCCCGGAAAACAGAAAATACCAGATCACCGCAATTTCTGATGCACTCACTGATATCATCGCTGAAGTAAGTGATGAACTGCTGCAAAAGCTTGAATTACCCAAAGGTAACAGCATCGCCCTCAACGAAGAAAATCTCAGAAAACTGGCCAATATCGTGAGCACCAATAAACCGCGCATTGCGCCCGGCGGCTCACCGACCAACGTAATTTATGGCGCCAGTAATCTTGGTCTCAAATGCGCTTTCATCGGCTGTGTCGGCTGCGACGATTTTGGTTACGGCTATATCAACAACCTGCGCGAAAATGATATTGACACCTACGTTTCGATAAAGCGCGGCAATTCGGGGTTGTGTTACACCCTCATCAGCCCGGATGGACAAAGAACCTTCGGTCTCGACTTCGGGGTCGCCAAAGAGCTTTACGAATACGAAATTCTTCACAGTCTCATAAAAGACTCTGATTTTCTGCATTTTTCAGCATACGAATTCAGAGGAGATAACCCCATCAACGTGGCGACGCGCCACGCCGCCGACATTGCCCGTAAAGCCGGCACCAAAATTTCTTTCGACCTTGGCGACAGCCTTGTTGTCAGTTCTGCACGTGAGCAGATCGAAACCTTTCTCAGTGAAAAAATAGACATTCTGTTTGCCAACGAAGACGAAGCCCGCGCTCTGTGCGAAGGCAGCAGTGATTTTCGCCGTATACTCAAATATACTGACATGGCAGTCATAAAACTCGGCTGCGAAGGCGCCCTGGCAATCACTCCCGACCGGGAAATCAAAGTCTGCGCCTACAAAGTCGAAGACGTAAAAGACACTAACGGTGCCGGCGACAACTTTCAGGCTGGCTTTTTCTACGGCCTTTACAAAAAGCTCGACCTCGAAACCTGCCTGAAAATAGGCAATTTTCTTGCCGCCAATATCATCAGAAGAATTGGCGCCCAATCTCAGGTAAAGATTTCCGGGATCGAGTTCATCATCTGATGCTGATGAATCAAAGCTGAATTGCGCTTGTAGATGAAATTCAATATAAGAAAACAACAACTGCAGCATTCCGGAATAGAGGGCGTCCTTCTGATGTGTGCAGGTATACCCCTGATTTTTACCGGCAGTCAGCAGGGGCTCTGGCAAAACGTTTTTTCGGCACTTTCTACGTCGCTTTGCCTTCTTGGCGCCTGGTTCATTCTAAGAAAACCCCATCTCGGCAAAATTCTTGCCGGAGCAGCCACCACAAGTTGCATAATTTCTCTTTGGCCCGCAGTAACGGATAACCCGACAACTTTTCTTCTGATAACGGTTATCTACATCCTCGCCATAAATAGCCTTGCCGGAATGCAGCCAGTCAGTATCAGGTTCAACAGAGAAAGCGACGGAGTTGAACTGAGGCTGCAACGCATCCGATCAGCGGCATTGACCCTAATAGGAATTTCTCTGGCAAATTTTTTGATTTTTAGAACCCCGACAGCTCAACCTAATTATTACCTTTTGATTATTGCCGCAATCGCACAGTTTTTGTCACTGATATGGGCAACCCGTCAGCAGACAGAGATTTACAAATATTTCCTTTTTCCGCTCAACACTCTCACCCTGGCAACGACATATTATCTTGCCGGATTCGGCCTGACATGGCTTGGCGGGCTGATTGTCGGTGCAAGTTTACTGCTGGCTCTGCCGCAAACTTCGCAGTCACCAGATACTTCAACCTGGCTGGATATGATCATCCACCACCCGGCAAGAGCTACTCTATTTACTTTCCTTATCTTATGCCTTGTAGGAACTTTTCTTCTTTCCATTCCGGTGGCCTCGTCCGGCAAAACCATAAGTTTGATCGATGCCGCCTTTACCGCTGTCAGTGCGGTCTGCGTCACCGGCCTTATAGTTCTTGATACTCCCAATGACTTTTCAACAGTCGGTCAGGCATTCATTTTGCTTCTGATACAGTTGGGCGGGCTTGGCATAATGACAGTAACAGCACTGACCCTGCACGCTCTCGGGCGAAGAATTACCCTCACACAAGCCAAAGTTTTAAATACAACAATCAATTCAGATCACATGACTCTTGTTGGCTCACTCAAGCGGATTGCCGGTTTTACAATCGTCTCTGAAGTGAGTGGCACAGCCATTTTGGCTCTACTCTTTTTTTATCACGGCATGCCAGGCTCAGAGGCCCTCTGGAAAGGCTTTTTCACTTCCATTTCAGCATTTTGCAATGCAGGCTTTGCACTACAAAGCGACAGCCTGATCGGTTTTCAAAACAATCCTCTGATACTGCACACCATTGCTCTGCTGATAATAGCTGGCGGTCTGGCACCTTCTGTCGTAATGATAATACCCGCCTGGGTCAAAGGCCGGCAAATATCGGTATCAGCCAGACTGGCGCTGCTGACGACAATGCTTCTGCTCTTTTCTGGCTTTTTCTTTTATACGGCTTTCGAATGGAACAACTCTTTGCAGAATCTGTCACCGATAAACCGGCTGCACAACGCATGGTTTCAGTCTGTAACCCTCAGAACGGCTGGTTTTAACTCTGTTGCCATAGAGAATGTTCTCGGACCAACTTTCATCATCATGATCTGCATGATGTTTATCGGTGGCAGTCCCGGTGGAACGGCCGGCGGTATCAAAACCACAACTTTTGGGGTTCTGATCGCCACATTCTGGGCAAGTATACTGGGTTATGAAGAAGTTGCCATGCAAAACCGCAAGGTCATGCACGAAACAATTTTCAAGGCTATTACTACAGTAGTTGCCGGCATAGCAATCTTACTGGCGGTCATTTTAATGCTCGAAGTCACCCAAACGGCAGGAACACGCAATCTGGTATTTGAAGCAGTCTCAGCGCTCGGAACTGTCGGACTTTCTTTTGGAGCCACGGCAAAACTCGATATTATCGGCAAAATTGTGATCATGCTGACAATGTTCGCAGGCAGAATCGGGCCAGTGACTCTTTTTGCGCTGCTCAGTCGTGAACGCCATTCCAATGCGGCTAATTATCTCGATGCCCGCATCAGTTTAACCTGAGGAAGTAACCAATGAATCAACAGATTCTCATAATCGGTCTTGGACAATTCGGTATGTCTCTGGCGGCAACATTGAGCGGCAAAGGCGCCGAAGTAATTGCGGTCGATATCAGAAAAAATCTGGTTGAAAAAGCTTCAAGCTTTGTAACAGAAGCGCTGGTGCTCGATGCGACCGACGAAGCCGAACTTGCTCGTCTTGAACCGGGCAAAAGAGACGCAACCGTCTGCGCCATCGGAGACGACTCAAAAGAAGCCTCGATCATCTGCACGGCTCTGTTGAGGCAGATGGGTTCCAAATGTGTGGTTGCCCGTGCCAACAACCCGATGCATCAGAGAATCCTGCAGCTGGTTGGCGCACATCAGATAGTCAACCCGGAGCAGGAATTCGGCAAACGATTTGCCAACCGTCTTATTTATCGACAATTGATAGCAGATATGCCTTTGGGCGATGGGCTTCATCTTTCTGAAATCACTGTTAC
This sequence comes from Candidatus Rifleibacteriota bacterium, assembly GCA_029564115.1. The sequence goes on from JAKQQP010000233.1 coordinate 62,770, forward strand.
CAGCAAAATGGTCGGCAAAACCTTGATCGAACTGGCTCTGCCCAAAAAATACGGCATTATGGTGGTAGCTGTCAGGCGAGGTATGCCCAGCAGCGTTTTTCAGCCAATACCTGACGAACCACTGCGCGAGAATGACAATCTCGTTCTGGTATCAAAAGAAGAAGCAATCAAAAAGCTGATGGAAAGCAAATAGTATGAGAGTCGCAAAAGCATTCAGTCTGGGCGCATGGTTGATAGTCTCGATAAATCTGCTCATGGCTTTCGGCGCAATTGGAGTGTTTTCTCGTATGACCCCTGCAATAGCCGATATAATCAACAAAAACGGGCGATCGCTCATAGCCTGCGAAGAAATGCTCACAGCCCTGGTTATGTCGGGGCAAAAAGAAGAAAGTACGACAAAGCACCGGCAAAAATTTATCGAAGCTCTGAATCGGGCAATAAGTAACGTTACCGAGCCAGAAGAACCGGCCTCCATCGACAACATAAAATCTCATTTCGAAGCGGCATTCACCGGCGACAAAAATGCACTGAAAGCGGTTACAGACTCTATTCTGCAACTGTCGGCCATTAACCGCAATGCTATGACCGAAGCCGATAAAAAAGCCCAGCAATTGGGTCGTGGCGGAGCCTGGGGCATAGTTTTCATGGCAGTATTTTCGTTTATTGCCGGCATAATATTTATTCAGCAATTAGACAGAAAGCTGCTCAAATCACTCGAAGAAATAAAGTCTGTTCTGATCGAACATCAGGCCGGAGAAATCCGTCGGCGCTGCGCCGGAGCCAATCTGCCCAGCGACATCAGAAGAATTTTCAGTATCATAAACACTCTACTGGATCGCACCAGCCACGACTTCAGCAATGACAGATAATTTTGCCGTAGATCCAGGCATCATAAAAAACTTCGCCGACTTTTAAATACCCGGCAAGACGACCCTCACGCAAAAAACCGGCTTTTTCTGCCACCCGGGCGCTTGGCAGATTATCTACGACCATACAGGCAAATAGACGTCTGATATGCGGCAGATTGTCGCGAACGTATTTTTCGGCAAGTTTCACCGCCTCAAGCGCATAACCGTGTCCATGCAGGTCTTTATCGATGAAATAACCTATTTCGGCACAATATGGCCTGCTGCTTTCGGGCATGATGCCAACCGCACCAATCAAACGCTCGCCAAGCATAATTGAAAAGTTCCAGTTTTTTCCGGCCCGCCACTGTTTAACATTGTTGCGTAAAAATCGTTTTTCAGCCTCGATCGAAGCGATATTCACCGGAAAGAAACTAAATTGACCCTGCGTAAGAATCTGGTAAAATCCACGAGCATCTTTGATCATTTGCGGCCTGATGGTTACCGCACTTTCTGAATTTAGCGCCATAAACAAACGCCTCTCTAATAATTTGATTTTATTCAGGCAAAAAACAGCCCCCTTGCGGGGGCTGCTTTTGCTTTACCGACAGAAAGAGAACAGATCAGCCTACTTTGATTTCGGCCAGCTGTTTGTAAATGCTGTATCTCATTTTGACATCTTTCTGAGCCTGTTCTACAAACTTCTGAGCTACTTCGGGGTTAGACTTCTTCAGCATTCTGAAGCGGTTTTCACCGTAAATATAGTCAGCCAGCGGCAGAGTCGGTTCTTTTGAGTCAAGAGTCAGCGGGTTCTTGCCCTGAGCGAGGTTATCGGGGTTGAAGCGGAAGAGCGGCCAGTGACCAGCGTCAACGGCTTTCTTCTGTTCCATGAGACCTTCAGACATGTCGATACCGTGGGCGATACAATGGCTGTAAGCGATTACGATAGCGGGGCCATTGTAGGCTTCGGCTTCGAGCAGAGTCTTGAGAGCATGGGCCGGGTTGGCACCGAGGCTGATCTTGGCCACATAGATATTGCCATAGGTCATGGCGATCATGCCGAGATCTTTTTTGGGCATCGGTTTGCCGCCGGCAGCAAACTTAGCGACTGCGCCGAGCGGAGTGGCCTTACTCATCTGACCACCGGTATTTGAATACACTTCGGTATCCATTACCAGAACTTTAACGTTTTTGCCTGAGGCAAGGACGTGGTCGAGTCCACCGTAACCGATGTCATATGCCCAACCGTCGCCGCCGATGATCCAGACTGAGCGTTTAACCAGATACTGAGCCATATTGAACAGGCGCACACAAACTTCGTCTGTGCAGTCTTTAAGAGCATTTTTGAGCTCTTCAACATTGGCACGCTGGGTTTCGATTTCTTCCTGGGTTTTCTGGGCATTGCCAAGAATCTTGTCGGCAATGGCTTTGAGGTTTCCTGAGCATTTGCAGCCACAATTAGCAGCTTTATTGAGCAGCTCTACGGCTTCTTCCATCATCTTGTCAGAAGCGAGGCGCATACCCATACCGAATTCGGCGTTGTCTTCGAACAGGCTGTTGGCCCAGGCGGGACCACGACCGTCGGCGCGGGTAGTGTAAGGAGTAGTGGGCAGATTGCCGCCGTAGATTGAAGAACAACCGGTGGCGTTGGCAACCATAAGACGATCACCGCAGATCTGAGTGATGAGCTTGATGTAAGCAGTTTCACCGCAGCCGGCACAAGCACCTGAGAATTCCATCATCGGCTTCACATACTGAGTGCCCTTGATGGTGCTGATGTTGATGAGTGAGCGATCCGGATCAGGAATAGTGTTGAGGAAATAATCCCAGTTTTCGGCTTCGCTGTGGCGCATTTCGTCATCTTTATGAACGAGGTTGATGGCTCTGGTTTCGAGCTTCTTGCCTTCGGCATCTTTCTGGAAAGCCGGGCAGATGCTGATACAGGCACCGCAACCAGTGCAGTCTTCGGGGGCGACCTGAACGGTGAACGCCAGATCTTCTTTGAAGCCTTTGGCTTTGCATGACTTGAAGGTCTTGGGAGCATTCTGAGCGAACTTGGGCTCATAAACCTTGGTTCTGATGGCGGCGTGCGGGCACACCAGAGAACACATACCGCACTGGATACAGGTTTCTTTGTCCCAGAGGGGCATTTTGATGCCGACGTTGCGTTTTTCATACTGGCTGGTGCCGGTCGGGAAAGTGCCGTCGTTAGGCATCTGACCAACGGTGATGTCGTCGCCTTTGCCGGCGAGAATCGGTTCGAGAACGTCGTTAACAAGTTTCGGAGCGCTCTTGAGAACCATGGCCGGTTTGAGTTTATCTTTTGCGGTCGGCTGAGCCGGGATCTGAACTTCGAAAAGATTTTCGATAGCCATATCGATGGCCTTCTGATTCATCTTGACGACTTCTTCGCCTTTTTTGCCGTAGGTCTTTTTCACGGCGTCTTTCAGATAGCGCATGTATTCTTCGCGGGGCATGATCTTCGAAATTTCGAAGAAACATGTCTGCATGAAAATATTGATGCGGTTGCCAAGACCGATTGATTCAGCAAGCTTGATGGCGTTGATGACGTAGAATTTGGCTTTCTTTTCGATCAGGCGCTTCTGGGTTTCGACTGGAAGTTTATCCCAGACTTCTTCTTTGCTGTATTCGGTTTCGAGCAGGAAGGTGCCGCCACTCTTGAGGTTCTTGAGCATGTCGTATTTTTCGACGAAGCTGAAGTTGTGGCAGGCAACGAAGTTGGCATGAGAGATGAGATAGGGGCAGCGCAGGGGTTTTTCGCCGAATCTCAGGTGCGAAATGGTCATGCTGCCTGATTTCTTTGAGTCATATACGAAATAACCCTGAGCGTTGTTTTTGGTTTTATCACCGATAACCTTGATGGCATCTTTGTTGGCGCCAACAGTACCGTCAGAACCCAGACCATAGAACATGCCGGCAAAGGTCTTCGGATCGCCGGTTTCTACTGATTCGCCGAGGTCGAGGCTGGTTTTGGTGACGTCATCGACGATACCAACGGTGAAATGGTTTTTGGGTTTGTCGGCTTTGAGGTTATCAAATACGGCGAGAACCTGGTTCGGAGTGAAATCTTTTGAACCGAGGCCATACCGACCACCAACGATTTTGGGCCATTTGGTGAACGGAGCGGTTTCGGCTTCGAGAGCTTCGCCGATGCTGTTTCTTACATCGATATAAAGAGGTTCACCAGCTGAGCCGGGTTCTTTGGTGCGATCGAGAACCGCAATAGATTTGGTGGTTTTCGGGAAAGCTTTTACCAGGTGAGCTGCGCTGAAGGGGCGATACAGGCGGGCTTTAACGAGACCTACTTTTTCGCCTTTGGCCATCAGATATTCAACGACTTCGTGAACGGTTTCGGCGCCACTGCCCATAGCAACGATAACGCGTTCAGCGTTCGGGTCGCCAACGTAATCAAACAGGCTGTATTCGCGGCCGGTAAGTTTGGCGAATTTCTGCATGGCTTTGAGAACGATTTCGGGGGTCTTGTCGTAGAAGGGGTTAACAGTTTCGCGACCCTGGAAATACACATCGGGGTTCTGAGCAGTGCCGCGCATGGTCGGGCGATCGGGGTTGAGGCCACGGGCGCGATGTTCGAGAACCAGTTTGTCATCGATCATGGCTTTGATGTTTTCATCAGCGATCAGTTCGATTTTGTTGACTTCGTGAGAAGTTCTGAAACCATCAAAGAAGTGAATGAAAGGCACGCGGCTTTCAAGAGTGGCTGCCTGAGCTATCAGGGCCATGTCGTGTGCTTCCTGTACTGAGTTGGAAGCGAGCAGAGCGAAGCCCGTCTGACGGGTAGACATTACGTCGCTGTGATCGCCGAAAATTGAGAGGGCAGCGCAGGCGAGTGAGCGGGCCGAAACATGAAAAACCGTAGAAGTGAGTTCACCGGCGATTTTGTACATGTTCGGAATCATGAGCAGAAGGCCCTGAGAAGCAGTAAAAGTAGTAGTGAGAGCACCGGTGGTCAAAGAGCCGTGAACAGCACCGGCAGCGCCACCTTCAGACTGCATTTCACAAACTGTCGGGACTGTACCCCAGACATTTTTCTGGCCAGCGGCTGTCCATGCGTCAGCATGTTCACCCATGTTGCTGGAGGGTGTAATCGGGTAGATCGCGATTACTTCATTGGTTTTGTGCGCAATCAGCGCGGTAGCTTCGTTCCCATCCATCATTGCGTATGTCTTGTTAGTCACAATCGCACTCCTGCCTGAATGTATATTGGCACCTTGTAAAAAACTCAAGGCACCTGAAGGCAAGGTGATATTAAGCCAAAATGCCAAGGCAAGTCAAGAAAAGCTGCCATGCTTTGTGAATTTTTTTTCAATCTTTTGCACTGCAACAAAAATCCGTCGAAGCATTTTTTTGATCTTTCAACCCTGGCTGTAGTATCATTTCTCTATTGTCTCACCTGGGGGGGATATCTTATGCCATTGCTGGTCTTGCTTCTGATGCTGCTGACGTCGCCCGTAACTGCAGGCGAAACACCATGTCAACCTTTTGAGCCGGTTGATGCCGGCCGCGAATACAGCCGTGACGACATTGAGAGAAGCCGCGAAGGCATGTTTCCGAATGACCCGTTTTTCAGCAAACAATGGCACCTCGAAAATCTGGGGCAGCCCGACGATAAAGAACAAATCGGAATTCCCGGTTGCGATATTTCGATGCGTGCAGCCTGGCCCCTCTGGAATCCGAAAGAAGATGTCATTCTAGCGATCCTCGATTCAGGGATAGACCTCAACCACGAAGACATCGATCCATCGTTTCTCTGGGTCAACCCTGGCGAAACCGGGATCGACGCGAATGGCAGCGACAAACGCAGCAATGGTATCGATGACGATGGAAACGGCTACATCGACGATGTTCACGGTTATAATTTCGTTCACAAGAACGGCGTTGTTCAAGATGACCAGTATCATGGCACCCATTGCGGCTCGATCATCTGCGCCAGTGCCAACAATGGTATTGGTCTTACCGGTATGAATACGGGTCTCAAGATCATGGTCGTTAAAATTTTCGGTCTGGGCAACACCCTTTATGGCGAAGGTGTTGCCGAAGCAGTTAAATACGCTGTCGACAACGGCGCCAGGGTTCTTTCGAACAGCTACGGAACGCCTTCATTCACCCAGGCAATGCAGAATGCGGTCGAATACACGCACAGCAAAGGAGCTTTGTTTGTCTGTGCCAGCGGTAATTCGCGCAAAAATCTCGACAACCCCGAAGAACTCGACTACCCGGCCTGCTATGGGCAGCCAAACCAGCTGGTTGTCGGCGCAACTGACAACAAAGACCTTTCGACATTTGCCAATTACGGTTCGATGGTAGAAATCGCCGCACCTGGCCAGAATATTTTCTCACTGATGCCCAAGAACAAATACCGCTCTTTCTCTGGCACTTCTCAGGCCTGCCCCCAGGTTGCCGCAGCAGCCACCATGGTCTGGGCCCAGAACCCGCACTGGAATTACCAGCAGGTCAAAGACGCCCTCATCGCCGGAGCTGATGAAGTTTCGGGCCTGAGCCGCTACGTAAAAACCGGCAGACGACTCAATCTCGCCAACGCCCTGCAGAACAAAACCGGCCGCAGGCTTCCCACCTACGATACAAGCCGCTGGCAGATCGAAAACAGAATTATCGAATCTTCACACCCTTACCCCAACAACAAAGAAGAAAAATTTCTGGTGAAAGTCCCGGGGGCCACGCGCTTCAGACTGCATTTTACTCAGATAGAGATCAATCATCATGGCGACTCTCTGACAATCGCAGTACCGGGTTCGACTCAACCCCTCGAAATCATCAACGGTGTTTTTGGCGAGTGCTGGTCAGAGTTTATTGAAGGCAACAGGGTTGAACTCAAAATGAACGCCAACGAATACGTTAACGGCTTCGGCTTCAAAATCGACAAAATCCAGTTTACAACCCTCTGACACGCCCAGACACAAATGACTTCCTCTCAACGACGGGCAAGTTCTTCTTCGTAGAGGGCGAGATCGGTCTGAGAAAAACAACAGAAAGTTACTTCGATTCCCGCTTTTTCGCTGGCCAGAAACTGCCTGACTGTCGTAACGGCAATTTTTACGGCCTGATCGATCGGGTAGCCATAAACACCAGTGCTGATTGAGGGAAAAGCGACGCTGCGCAAACCATTTTCAGCGACAAGCTGCAGCGAGCGCCGGTAGCAGGAAGCGAGTAAAACCGGTTCTTGGCCGTTTCCACCATGCCATACGGGGCCGACCGTGTGAATAACATGTCTGGCCGGCAAATTGAAGCCAGGAGTTATTTTTGCATCGCCGGTATCGCAACCACCCAAAGTTCGGCAAAATTCAAGCAGACGAGGCCCTGCCACCCGGTGAATTGCACCATCCACGCCACCGCCGCCGAGAAGAGTGTGGTTAGCGGCGTTCACTACTGCATCGGTATCAAGAGTGGTTATATCAGCCAGCACAGCTTTCATCGAAGATTTTTTCACGAAGCAGTCCCTCACTTACTTCAGTTTTTTGAATCGATGCCGCCAAGTTTGCAGATACGTTCAAAATGGGCTTTTGACAAGGGCTGAACCGATAAACGACTGCCCGTTCTGGCAACCATGATACCATCGAGTTCGGTATCGGCTTTTATGGCGGCGAGAGGTAAAACTTCGGCAAAGCTGGCGACATAAGCAACATCGACCATAAACCAGAGAGGTTTTTCCCTGGTGCTGCGTTCATCGTAGTAATGGCTGCTTTTATCGAAAGCCGAACTATCTGGATATGCCTCTTTGGCTATTTTGCCAACTCCAGCAGCGCCTGAAGGCTTGGCATTCGAGTGGTAAAAAATTACCGGATCACCGACTTTCATCTCATCACGCATAAAGTTGCGAGCCTGGTAGTTGCGAACGCCTTCCCAGGCGGTTTTACCATCGCGCTTCAAATCGTCGATCGAATATACCGACGGCTCGCTCTTCATCAACCAGTATTTCATCAAGCTTCCTCCAACAGTTTTTCTTCAAACAATACATTAACAGCAATTTTCCACTGTTCATCCGCACGCTCATCAGGCCAGGTCGTGACGGCAAAACTTGCCGCTCATTTTACCTGAAGAATGCCGCCCCGACACCTTTAAATATGAAGCTATTTGCGCCGCCGCCTGAAGATATTGCCAAGGTCTTTGAGCAGATCTTTGGGGTCGGTCTTTTTAGTGGCTGGAGCTGGCTCGGCGCTGGCCGGATCTTTGCTGCCGGGGTTGAGAATATCCTGAAGGAGCTTCTGCCCCTGACGTTTCAGACCAAGTTCAAGAAGTTTTTCGGGTTTGAAACCCGGGAATACCGGTGCCAGCAGTGTGCCTTCGACTCGACTCGGAATACTGGCAGTTTTGCCGTCAAGAGATATCTGCTGCAAAACCCGGCTTTTCGCTACGGCCACCGGGGCGAATCTGATCTCGAGATTACCTTTTAAGCTGGTGTCGAGACCGACATCACCGCGATAATCAGCCCGGCCGGCTGAACTGAGAAAGATCATATCATTGGTTGTCATAATGCCCTGTTTGATGACGAAAGTGGCACTGGCTTCGCTGATATCACCAGAAGAATACTCTTTAAGATTAACCAGTGACAGAAAAGGTGTGACAACCGGCGGTGTGTTGTATCTGCCATTCTGCATCTGCAGACTACCGGTGCCGTTCCAGGATGCGAGGGTTTCGATATCACCATCGGCTTTGAAAGTTCCGCCGACAGGCCCGGTAATTACCTGTTTCTGTGTGGTATTGCTGTCGAGAAAAGATTCGGCACGTAAACCGCTGCCCTTTGCACTTACCTGCAGCTGAACCGGAGTTTTACCGGCAAAAACCTTGCCACTGCCGCTGAGCGAGCCGTCAAAAAGCTTTGCCTGGGCACTGTTTATTGTAAACACATTGTCGCTGTAACTGAAGCTGGTGCTGACGTCGATAAACGGGAACAGATACGAACTTCGATTCGTCGAAGAAACCGGCAGATCGAAGTCGAAACGCGGAACCGATGCCGACCCTGTCAAAGACAGCTTTTTTGGCGCACTTTTGGCCTGCAGCTTTATCGTGACTTTGTTCATGTCGATTTTGCGGCTGGGTATTGTTAGAGCAGCGTCGGAAATGCCAATGTCTGCAGAAATTGAGCCATCAGCCATTTTCCCGGTCATCGCCAGCTGTGCCGAAATCTTCTTTATTTCGGGGCTGGCATTGTAGACAAGCGAGTCAATGTTCTTCAGATCGGCGTTGAACGAGAATTGCAGTGGCTTATCGGCAGCGCCGGAAAATTTGAGTTCTGCGCTGGTCTGGCCGCCCGCCAGGCGCAAACTGTCGATATGACCGGGCGCAAGAGCTCCGATCACTGCGATCAGAGTTTCGACAGAAGCTGGCTTGATTGCTGCCGCGCCAGATGTCTGCAAGGGTTTGAGCGCCTGTATCTTTATCTCGGCGTTGAATGGCAGTTCTGCCGTCGTATCGGTTTTATTGGCGCCAGCCAGTGACAGACTGCCGGCAAAATCGATATCCAGCTGGCTGCCAGATTCAGAGCGTGCAACGGTCGCAGCCGGCAGCTGCATAAGCACCGTTTTGCCGCTCTTCTTTGCGGCGATCCGCAGTTCGAGTTTACTGATAGAAAGCTTATCAAATGGCAGATTTTCGATTCTCAATTCAGAGGCAGCCGATGCCGACCCGGGAACGTTGCCCAATACGGGCTTTCCGGTGGTATCGAGGGTAATAGATGCTTTCATCGACCTTACCCTGATCTCTTTCATTACCAGGTTGCCGCCGAACAGGCTCATCATGTCGCAGGTGGCAGAAAGCTCTTTTATCTCAGCCGAAGGCAGTTCAGATTGCGCCCCGGCACCTACTTTGACACCGGACAAAATAACGGTTGCGTAGCTTAATTTGTAATCTTCGACTGCAACCGGCACTCCGAGCAGTTCAGAAATTTTCTGTTCGAACTGTTCTTTGATACCTGAGGCCGGTTTTTCTTCGCCCAGCGCCAGGTTACAACAAATCAGCAAGGTGCAGAACAGCAATGCCTTAAAAGAAAGGCTCAGACCTGTATGATAAGGGCTAAAATGTCTTTTCATATTGTTCGCCTCGCACTTTCATGATTGCAACATCAGCAAGCGGCCATGGTCATTATACAAAAGCCTGTTGAATGCTTCTCACCGGTTCGGCGGCGCAGCCTATCAGACGGGTTACTTTTTCTTCAGCGATTCGCTTTCGCTCACAAGCTTACGAAAAAGTAATCCCGTCTTCTCTCTGCGCCTGGTCACGGAAATTTTCAATAAGCTTTTGTATAGCAAAGTTTCAATCTCACACGATACTCATAATAAATATATTTAAATACGCCGCATGATCTAAGTCCAAATATTCTTGAACAGAATTTTCACGTTGAATCCCCAAATCAAGTCTGGGTTTCAGATATAACTTTTTTGTGGTCCAGCGAGGTATGGGCTTACATGGCCACAATAATCGATCTTTTTAACCGTGAAGTCGTTGGCATGGCTATAAAAGATCGTATGGATCGCAGCCTGATAATTGAGGCTTTGAAAGCCGCCGTCTGGAGCAAAAACTGCAGCGGGTCTGATTTTTCATTCTGATCGTGGCAGCCAGTATTGCAGCGATGAATTCCGTTCACTGCCGGCTTTTTATGGCATGAAAAGCAGTATGAGCCGGAAAGGCAATTGCTGAGACAATGCGGTCGCTGGGAGCTTTTTCGCTTCAGCCAGCAAAGCAAGAATAGCCGCTTAAAAAAATGTCCATTTTTAGTTGACCATTCCAGAAAATAAGGGACGCCTGGCTTTATAACAAGAGCTCAGTGATCAGTTCCCTTTCCGTGGTCTTGCTTTGCCTGGTAGTGGCGATAACGCCCCTTTGTGAAGCTGACGATCTCACCCTGCTTTTCGAGGTTTTTTAAAGCAGCCTGCACTTTTACATCACCATGTCTGCGGAACTTGCCGCTGATTTTGCTCAAGGTTCTGGCAGTGCCACAGTATTCAAGAATTTCTTCGGCCAGAAGATCGAGCATGTCGGGCAGTTCTTTTATCGGTATAACGAGAGTTTTGCCGGGATTAGCGGGTGAAAAGTTCTCGCCCGGCTCAAACTTCAGACTGGCCTCATTTCGGGCCAGAAAAGCACGAATTCTGACACGCAGGGTTCCGCCAGTCCCTGAGGAACCGTAACCATGAATAACCTCGAAACGGCTGCGATCGCCACGCCGTACCCTGGTGTTATAAAAACCGATCAGGGTTTCGAGAGCCTCGATCTGGGTGAAGCCGTGCAAATCGAGTTCAGCGCTCATTGTCTTTTAAAACGACGTCGAACTCTTCGACCCAGCCATGCGCACCTTCGTCGATCCAGCGTATTTTTTCGTTTCTGATCAGTTGAACTTTTGCCGGCGCCATCAGTTCCGGGTATGTTTCTTCGACGTTTCGGTTGCGGGGTTCGCCTCTGCTGCCCGGCACGCACAGCCAGTCAGTATAGACTTTTTTCGTCTGCAGGCGCTCGAGCACGTTAGCCAGCCAGGTACCATAGGTTTTGCCCCCGGCCCAGTTTCGAGACCAGATATATGAAACTTTTATGCCGTGCGCCAGCAGAATTTTCGAAACAAACGCCTCATTTTCACAGAGGCAGTAAATCAGGGTAATTATTTTACCTGAGCCCCAGAGCCGCAATTTATATTCGAAACATTTGCCGTGATAATCGTAATTTTCGCAAATCAAATTCGGTTTTGGCAGCGCCGGCAGTTCTCTAAAGGCCACCACTTCAAAATAGCCATGAATACCACATTCTTCCGGCGACATATCGAATCCGGACGCAAATTCCTGATAGAAGTTTACGTCAGTATGAACAAATAAATCAGGTTCGATATCAGGGTCATAATCTTCTGTCGAGCTGGTGTTTTCGGGCTGAATCTCACCAGTCCTCTCAGACCAGAGCCTGCGGCCCGAACCAAAATAGTCAAGATTGCTCAAATCGGGGCCAGAAGATGGGTAGTAGCAAATGCAACGGTATTTCTTCAGCTCATTTGCAAAATATTCTTCGCCTGTCATGGCAAAACCTCCTCGACACTGCAACCAGCTCGAAAGCGATCATAACAAAAAAAGGCCACAAAAGTAAAATCTGAAAGATTCAGACTGATGAAAATCATGAATAGCACCAGTGAACTATTTGGCGATAACTTCAAGAACGGCTTAAACCAGAAAGCAACCTGATTTTATAAAATCGGACAACCAGGTCAGGTGCGGTTCAGATTGCGCTGGTGGTTGAAGAATATCGATGGCAGCTCGTCGATTTCGAGGTCAGTCAGAGCCTGTTCCAGAAAATCGAGTTCAGCCAGCGGAGAATCATCTTCACCTGGTTGAAAGTGAGGCATTCCGCAAAAAGCTGAAATGGGCACCACCCTCGGAACAAATGCCTTTGCCGGCAAAGCCTCACGTGCTCCGGCCACGGCCAGAAAAAGAACCTGCAGAAATCTGACCGCACGCAGGCGGCTTACGAGAGATTCAGAGAGCTCGTCAGCAAAATCAGGAACGACAAGAAGCAGCTTTTCGCCCTCTTCAACCAGATGCTCGACGAGAAGGAAATTTTCTTCAGGAGTCCCATTGAGGAAAATGGGGGCCAACCCGCATTTTCCGGCAAGATTGAACCAGCAGAAATCATCACCGGAATCGGCTACAACGACCCGCACCGGGCGTTTAAAAACCCTCAGTGCCGTTAACCAGGTCAGTAACCCAAAATTGCGGGTGATAAAAATTCGACCGTCACGAGTGAGCTCTGTCTCGCCCCAGACCCGAAAATACGGAAAAAAAACACTGCCGACAAATCGAGCCAGAGCCCGACAGACTTTCCACGCCAGCCCACCTGGAGTCGGCAGCATTGAAAGTTTGTCAGAACGCGACAGGTCAGTTTTCTGGCCGAGGGCCGGGGATGCGGTCATAGATGCGATTAATGTTGTAGCGTTGCAGGACTTCTGTCATCACTATGGTTTTGAGGAGATCTTCGCGGCTGAGAGTAAAACGACCGGCAGCAGGCCGATCATGCGCAGAACCATAACCATGATGGCCGGCACTTGTTTCAGTCAGAGAAACGCCGACGTCAGCGACAGAATCTTCATAGTTTGTCAGACCAGACAAAGAAGGCAATTCGTCATAATTGACTTCAGCCTTTGGCGTATCATCTCTGTTGCCGCGACTAGTCAAACCTGGCATATTATCATAATTCACCGATGTGCTCTCGTCAGACGGTCTTCTCGCTTCCGGCAGCGACAGACCATCAGCCCGCCCTTGAGGTTGAATACCAGCAGTATCAGAAGCAAAACGCGATTTTTTATCATGGCTTGCCGCAACGTTTTTTCTTTTCTTTTTACCGGGGCGATACGCCGCGTTTCCTGAACTGGAAGTGCCGAGGGATGCGGAACTGCTTTTAAAAAAATCATCGAGAGAAGTCACTTCCGGAAAATCAATATTGATATCTTCTTCCTGTTTTTTCTTCTGGATTTCAGACCAGACAGAATAGACCAGAGCCAGAATGACAATTACAATTTCCACTTAATCGGTCTCCCGCGCTTCAGCGCTTCTGGTTAGGTTTAGGAGGTTCGGCCATATGTGAGAATGATTTGCGCATTTCGGTATCAGAACTGATGTTTTTGAGTGTGTAATAGTCGAGAATACCCATATTGCCGTCACGAAGAGCATCGGCAATTGCCTGAGGAATAGAGGCCTCGGCTTCAACCAGGCGGGCTTTCATTTCCTGTTCGAAAGCTTTCATTTCCTGTTCTTTGGCTTCAGCCATAGCACGGCGTTCAGCAGCCTTTGCCTGGGCAATTTTCATGTCAGCTTCGGACTGGTCGATCTGAAGCTTGGCGCCAATGTTTTCACCAACATCCACGTCAGCGATGTCAATAGAAAGAATCTCGAAAGCGGTGTTGGCGTCAAGACCTTTATCCTGGATAGTTTTTGAGATACGATCGGGGTTTTCAAGTATTTCTTCGTGGCTGGAAGCCGAGCCGATGGTGGTAACGATACCTTCGCCAACCCTGGCCAGAATGGTTTCTTCAGTTGCACCACCGACCAGTTTGTTGATGTCGGCTTTAACGGTTACACGAGCAATGGCTTTTACCTGAATGCCGTTTTTGGCCATTGCAGCTACCAGAGGCGTTTGAATGACTTTGGGTTTAACACAGAGTTTTACGGCATCGAGAACGTCACGGCCGGCAAGATCGATTGCCGTGGCCTGTTTAAAGGAAAGATTGATCCCGGCTTTCTGGGCTGCGATCAGTGCTGAAGCGACCTTCGAGACGTTGCCTCCGGCCAGAAAATGCGATTCAAGGGCTTGCAGCGGGATATCTATACCGCCCTTCTTGACCATAATTGCAGGGTTGATAATGGCGTGCGGTGAAACCCTTCTGAAACGCATACCGATAAAATCAATCGGATTCACACTCACATCTGAAGCGATAGCGCTTATCCAAAGCCCCACCGGGACAAAATATGTGAAAACGAAGAAAATAAAAATTCCGAAAAATGCGCCAATCAGGATGAACCCTTCAGACATTACAGCCCCTCCATTAAATAATTCAGACTCTTTGATTCAATAGATAATATCAGTTATAACAACAGTTAAAGTCAAGCTGATTCGTTATCTGGCAAATCAGGCAACTCAGAAACGATAACTCTGCCGGCAACAGCTTTAACCACCTTGATTTTAGCACCTTTTTCAACAAATTCACCGTCGGTAATTACATCGATGCGCTCGCCTTCGATGCGTGCAATACCCGATGGGCGCAACATGGTCGTTGCCACACCTTCCTTGCCGACATAACGATTCAGATCTTCGACGGCGACAAAGCCTTCGGCTGTCGAGGATTCTGCCGAGAGAACAAAATTTTTGCCCATTCTGGTCTTCGGGAAAACAAAGAAAAACCAGAGCAGCATCAGAATGACTCCAACTACGCCGGCAAAGGTCGCAAAGACCGCCATGCCGCTGCTCAACTTCATGTAAGCAGCAACGATACCGCCACCAAGAAGAAGGATGCCGATTATACCGGTGATCCCAAAGCCTGGAATAATTGCAATTTCGAGAAACAAAAACAAAAAACCGCCCAGCATCAAAACAATCACCATCATTCCCCAGGCGGGCTTTTCAGCCTGCTTGCCAAGAGAGACACTACCAGAAGCTTTCTCTTCGCTGGATATTCCGGGAGCTTTTTCCGGGAGCAGATTGTCAGTCTGGGCTGCAAGAATGACGGGGGCCATAAACACGGCCAGAACAAGGCAAATAATCGGAAAAATCAGTCGCATAGTGATTCCTCTTGCTAAGCAATTAAAGTGTATCTAGTTACTCTAACACACGATCCGATAACGGTCAGCAAAAATAAGCGACCAGGGGAATCTGCTGAGAGGAAAATTCAGACGTTGAGCTGCCTGACAATAATTTTAGTGCCTTCAACTTTTCTGACGACCACCCGCGCGCCCTTTTCGATGAAGTCGCCATCTGAAACCGCATCATAGCGTTCATCACCGATCTGAACTTTTCCGGAGGGGCGGCATGGCGAAGTAGCAATGCCTTCGAGATTCAAAAGATGGTCGAATACAGAGTTGTCTGCGGCAATAAAACCCTGGTCAGTCGCCATTTCTTCTTTGAGAACGAAGCGGTCGAATACGCGAAACTTCGGCCCCCACCAGTATACAAGCCCCGACATGATCACCGAGTAGGTGATGATACTGGCAATCGCAGTAAGTGCGGAGTAGATACCGCCAAACACGAGTATGACACTGAAACAGACGGCAATGATGCCAGCGACTCCGGTAACACCAAAGCCGGGTATGACGAAAGCTTCGACAAGCAAAAGAACGAGACCGACCACAAAAAGAATCAGAGCTTCCAGCCCGGCCATATAAGCAAACAGGTGCCCGCCGAAGAACAGACCGAGACAGGTAAGCCCAAGCCAGCCAAGAATACCGAAGCCAGCCACAAAAAATTCGAGAACCAGGCACCAGAAACCGATTGTGAACAGCAGAACGCTGATCTGCGGATTGGTAAGATAGCGGGCGATCCATTCGGCAGAAGTGGGTTCTATTCTTTCTACCGTAGCGCCTTCGAGGTTAAGAATGCGCAAGACCGATGAGACCGAAGCGACAATGTGGTCGCAATAACCGTGTTTCAACGCGACCTCTGAAGTGAGGGTAAGAATCTCACCTTTCTTGCTGAGGCCCTCGATCGTGTCGTGATTTTTGTCGACCATGGCTTCAGCAATGGCGGGCGGGCGTTTTCTGGCTTCAGCAGAAGCTCTAAATTCGGCACGGAAAGCTGAAACAAACTTTTCTTCGGCAGCCTGAATACCGCTGCCCATAAGTATTATCGGGGTTGCGGCACCCATTTCCGAGCCGGGTTCCATAAAAATTCGGTGGCAGGAAATGGCAATCAAGGCGGCGGCAGACAGCGCTCTACCCTTAACATAAGCAATAGTAGAAACTTTTGAGCGCAATAATGCGTCTTTAATTTCCTGGGCTGATTCTACCAGCCCGCCGTTTGAGTTGATTTCGAGAATCACCGCCGAAGCGTTTTCGAGCTCAGCACGGCGCAGTTGCCTTTGAATAAAAAATGACAACCCCTTGTCGATTTCTTTGTGAACTTCTACCAGAAAGACTGTGCCGGTAGCATTTTGCGCCATGGCGGGGTTCACGTTAAGACTGCCGAATGTCAGACAAAAAAGGAAAACTAAACCCACCCAGCGCACAAGGCGTTGGGTGGGCTGATTAACAGCGATTTTCGCTACCGAACTAGCGGCGGCGTCTCTGTTTGCGTCTTGCTTCAGCGGCTTTGCGCTTCTGCTTTTCACTTGGTTTTTCATAGGCCCTGCGGCGTTTGATTTCCTTCACGATACCAGCTTCCTGGCACTTTTTCTGGAAACGCTTCAATGCCTTTTCCAGTGGTTCATCCTTCATAACTCTTACTTCTGCCATTCAATTCACCCCCCTTCTGATTTCGTATCAGAGAGGTTTCCCTCGTATATTCAGATTATTCAGCCCGGAGGCCAGGTCAGGCGGCGTTTGCCGAGAACATGGAAGTGAATATGCGGCACAGTCTGCCCGGCATCATCACCGCAATTGGCCACAACACGAAAGCCTTCTTCAAGACCATGCTCGTCTGCCAACCTGGTGATTACCGCAAAGATCTGCGACAACATTTTCCCATCTGCGGCGGCCGGGTCAGTCAGCTTTGCGACATGACCTGCGGGGATCACCAGCAGATGCACAGGAGCCTGCGGATTGATATCTTTGAAAGCAACCACAGAGTCGTCACGATATACGATTTCTGCAGGTATTTTGCCGGCAACGATTTTACAAAACAGGCACTGTTCCATAGTGTGGTGAATTGTACAACAGCTGGCGACGCTTGTCAACAAAAATCAGTTTTCAGAATCACGCAAAACGACTTCACCGTACATTCCGGGGTTGTATTTGCCCTTGTTGGTCGAAATCGGTGAGCGCAGAAATCTGATTGCTCTTACACCTGCGTCGTGCGCTTCGCTGATATCGGTATCGGAATCGCCATAAAACACGGAAATATTATGCTTTTTAATAAAAACGGCCTTGCTGGTGCGGCCAGAAAAAATGGCTTTTGGCTGGTTTTCGAGCTTGAATTCACGATGCAGATGGGCAGTCAGGATTTCGCCCTTAACTTCCGGGCGGGCGGTGACAAAATAGATTTTATCGCCGCGGCTTTTGTGCATTTCAATAATCTCGCGGGCAGATTCTTTGGGCATGCTGAAACGGTCGAAATCGCAGCTCATGTCTTCCCAGAACTGATCTGAACTCAGGGGGCGGGGGCCGTATTTATTGGTGCCATTGGGCCCATCGACGTTGCTGAAAGCGTAATAGAAGCCGGGCGAAGAAAACAGAACCGTATCGTCGACGTCGAAGCCCACAGCTATCGATTCAGCGGGCAAAGACTCAGCAATTTCTGCAACGGTCACGGTCAGATAGGTAAAAGTTTTGGCAGAAACAGGCGCGGCCGCCAGCAGTAAAACAATGATCAAACCCAAAAACCAGCGTTTGCAATTCATGTAATCTTCTCCTTAAAAATAACAATGATCAACCCGTTCAGTAAAAAACGAAACCGCCACATTTTCAACACATTTTTTAAACTCGGTTTTTATTACCCATAAAGACAGCACCTGCAATATTGCAACGATTGTACATATACATGAAGAGTGCAACTGTGATAGACTTGCAGCAAAACAGACGGAGAAAGACGCGATGAACAACTCTGAGATTTTTATCGACCCTTCCAAGTGCCTTAAAGACGGTATATGCATCAACATCTGCCCTTGTCAGATCTTCAAACCTGGAACTTCTGGCATACCATCAGTAGATGCCGGGCTGATAAAAACATGTATCAAGTGTGGTCATTGCGTTTCAGCATGCCCCGGCGATGCTATCACGGTTAAGGCGCTGGCAAAGTCTGATTTCAAAACCGGGCTTGCCGAACTGCCAAACTTTGAAGTTTTTGCCAATCTGGTGATGAGCCGCCGTTCCGTGCGCGTTTTTAAAGACAAACCGGTCGAACTGGATCTGTTATCGAACCTGATCGATATGACCAGATACTGCCCCACTGCGAAAAATACTCAGGCGCTCTCCTGGCTGCTGGTTAACGGTAGCGACAAGGTCAGAAAAATTTCGGCCCAGGTAATCGAAACATTCAGGTCAATAGATCGCATGAAACCTCTTGTTGAGGCATTTGACCGTGGCGAAGACCCGGTCTGCCGCAATGCGCCGCAACTCGCCATAGTTTACGGCCCCGAAAAATATCAATGGGGCACTCTCGATGCGGCTATTGCAGTAGCCAATCTCGAACTCGCCGCCAAAGCCAGTGGCATTGGTACATGCTGGGGCGGATTTATCACTTCCGCAGCCGGAAGCGACAAAGAAATCGGCAGACAACTGGGCCTGGACGACTCCGAGAAAATTTTTGCAGCGCTGATGATCGGTTATCCCAGGTATCAGTTCCGCAAAGTTCCGCCACGCAATCAGTTGCGACTGAAAGTTCTCTGACCCGGTCGATGGACAAAAATTTCGACAAACTTGCCGACCGCCTCAAAGGACATATTTACGACTCCGGCAAGGGCAGAGTCAGACTGGCGTTGTTGCAACACGACATGCTCACCGGCCTGAAAGAGCTGGCTGCAGACAAGCCACTCGAAATACTCGATGCCGGCGGCGGCATGGGGCAGATTGCCCGCTGGCTCGCAGCGATGGGACACCGGGTAACACTTTGCGACATATCTATCGAAATGCTGCAGGCTGCCTCTGCAGCAAATCAAGAAGCCGGCCTGGAACAGAACATCGAGCTGCTGCACTCTCCATTACAGGAGCTGCCCGCCCTGCTGCCCGGGCGCCGCTTCGATCTGATACTGCTGCACGGAGTGATCGAGTGGATGGAAACACCAGCGGATGCTCTGCGACAACTCGTGCCAATGCTCAAAGCAGGCGGGGCCGTTTCCCTGCTCTATTTCAACCGCAGCAAACTGATTCTCAAATGGGGCATCAACGGCCAGTTGCAAAAGGCAACATCCGGCAAAGGCGGCAGGTCAAGAACCCTCACCCCCTCCAACCCTCTTTGCGAGACAGACCTGTTGCCCGTTTTCGCAGAGTGCGGCTTAGACCCTTCCTCGAAGGCTGGAATACGCATATTTTACGGTTTTTTTACCGGCATGGTCAAAAATCGGCCTGCCTGCCAAACCACCATAGACCTTGAGATCCAGTATTGTCATACAGAACCGTTCGCCTCGCTAGGTGAGCACACACACTTCATACTGAGAAAAATAGCCGATGCAACAGACACGCGATCTTGAACGCCTCCCGATCAGCAAACTGCTGATCAAATTCACGGTTCCGGCAATGACGGGCACCGTAATCACTTCGCTCTACAATATCGTCGACCGTATTTTCCTTGGCAGATACGTTGGCGAGCTGGGCATAGCTGCAACCACAGTCGCTATGCCCTTGATGATGATCGTAATGGCCGTCGGCATGTTGATCGGCTTCGGCACCAACTCGCAGATTTCGATCATGCTCGGCGAAAAGCGCCACGAAGAGGCCGAAGAACTGCTCGGCCAGGGCATGCACCTCTTTGTCACAACTTCCGTGGCATTCACCATTCTTTCACTGCTCTTCATGGAGCCTTTGCTGACACTGTTCGGAGCGACCGAAAATGTCTTGCCCTACGCTCACACCTATACATCCATAGTCGTGATCGGCACTCTGACCCACCAGATATCTTTTGGTGCCAACAGCTTCATCAGGGGCGAAGGCAACCCGAGAATCGCCATGGCAACCATGTTGATCGGCGGTATTCTGAACGTAATTCTTGATTATGTTTTTATCGGCCTGTTTGGCTGGGGAATGGCGGGCGCGGCCTGGGCAACCGTTATCGGCTATACAGTCTCGGCAATGTGGGTGCTGCATTATTTTATAAGCGGGCGCAGTGTGGTTAAGCTCAGGCTCAAGAATTTCAGAGTCAGACGTGACCTGCTCAGAAGCGTTCTGATAATGGGTTCACCCAACTTTATCATGAATATCATAGCCAGCGTGCAGATGTCGCTGTTCAACAATCAGCTGGCACGATTTGGCGGCGATACAGCAATTTCTGTAATGGGCGTAATCATGAGTTTCAACATGATCTGGATAATGCCTGTAATCGGCATTTCGCAGGGCATGCAGCCCATAGTCGGCTACAATTTTGGAGCACGGCGTTTCGACAGGGTAAAGAAAACCCTTTTTCTGGCCAATATTGCGGCAACAGTGATGAGTGTCGTTTTTTTCATTTTTATCCAGCTTTTCCCGGAATACATATTCAGGCTTTTTATCAGTAACTCAGATTCTGATATCATCCCGGTCGGCGTCTCGGCAATCAGACGATTTATGATTCTTCTACCCTGTGTTGGTGCCATGGTACTTACCGGCAACTATTTTCAGTTTACCGGCCGACCCAAAGTGAGTCTGGCACTGACAATAATACGGCAGGTTGGCTTTTTGATACCGTCTTTGCTTATACTGCCCGAATATCTTGGTCTTAATGGCATCTGGTATGCAATGCCGACCTCTGACGGCGGGGCATTGCTGCTGACATTCTTTTTCTTCATGCGCGAGCTTAAACAGCTAAATCAGCGCATACAGAAACACTCAGAAAAACACACCCCAGACGACATAACCCAGAATGAGCAGGGATGCCAGGCATAAAAAACCGTAGTGAACCTTGTTACTGCGTAGAGCAGCGTTTTTCAGACCGGCCATGCCAATGAGGGCGTTGCACACGAGAGCCAGCCCAACAGCGAACGGCAGCTGAAAAAACACCAGTTCGCGCCCAGGATGAGCTGCCAAATGGACCACCATGGCAATCAGTGCGCCGGCACCAAGAACAGCCAGGCCACGCTTCAATGAAGCAACGCTGTTGTTCCAGAGTATATCGTTTATCTCAGGGCTTTTTTCAGCAAATTCAACGGCACGTGCCACCAGCTCTGCCGGAAATTTTGCCTTCATCAGCTTCTGAATGGCTTTTGCCTTCTCGGCCCGGCGACTGGATTCGTTTAATTCATCCATATAGCCGGCAACAAGCTGCAAAAGCATTTCCATGCCATTGCGACCAAGAGCGTCTTCAAGAATTTTTCTTTCACTGACCGGACGGCCACTTAACCTGTGATCGAGGCGGGCAGACATCTGTGCCTGTTTTTTTTCGGCTGAAGCCAGCGCCGGTGCTGCCAACGACGGGCCAGAAACTGGCGGTGGCGATTGAACTTCGGGGAGTTCAGAGACTACTCCTTCTGATGCCCTTTTGCGGCCAGCCTGATCGAGAATTCGATAAACCGGTTCATTGTTCACATAGGCCGAATTTTTCTGGTGTGAACCACATATAGGGCACTGAATCATAGGCTCGGCATATCCATGCGGCAGCTCAAAAGAAGCAGCACACTGCCCGCATATGATCTCAGACATATTTTTATTAACCTCTGTAAATCTTCTCGTGACCACAGTATAACTTTTTACGTTCAGCAAAACAACAAAAGCTGACAAAGCTCCTGCTTTTTATGGCTGGCCTGCAAAGGAAATGCGTGGTATCTTCATTTCTGACTATGGCTAAGAAAATCAGAGTAGACGAACTGGCAGTTTTGCGCAATCTGGCAGACGACATCGATCAAGCCAGACGGCTGATCATGGCCGGCGAAATTCGCGCCGGCGACCGGGTTTTTGATAAAGCCGGCGAAAAAATTGCACCCGAAACTCCCCTTGAACTGAAAAACCGCAACTGCCGCTGGGTTTCGCGGGGCGGGCTCAAACTAGAAAAGGCCCTGCAGGAATTCAACATAAGCCCCGCTGGCTGGCGTTGCCTCGACATCGGAGCCTCCACCGGCGGTTTCACCGATGTTCTTTTGAGCAACGGCGCCGCGCATGTTATAGCCCTGGATGTTGGTTATGGCCTGCTCGACGCCAGACTGCAAAACGACACCCGCGTCGAAGTCCGCGACCGCACAAACTTCAGACTGCTTGCCGACAATGAACTGGGCGAGCCTTTCGACCTTATTGTCACTGATGTATCATTCATTTCTCTGACTATGATACTGCCCAAAGCCGCACGCATGCTCAAACCAGATGGACTGATAATCGCGCTGGTCAAACCTCAGTTCGAGGCCAGTCGTGAACAGGTACCCGCCGGAGGAGTGATCATCGACCCCGAAGTACAAACCGGCATAATCAACAGACTGCAACAGGAACTGGCAGAACATTCTCTGTATCTGCACGCTCTGGCAGCGGTTCCCCTTGTCAGCCTCAAAAAAAACATTGAGTTTACATCGCTCTGGAGAGCCCGCCAGGCACCCGACACGGCTTTAAACATCTCTCAGATTGTCATTCAGGCCCACAACAGAACTTCAGCGGCCGGGCAATAAAAGTTTGACGATCGTGCCACTGCCGATTTCAGAATTTATCAATAAAAAGCCATTGTTGGTGTGCATAATACCCTGAACTACCGACAACCCTAGCCCATTACGGTCTGCAGGGTTGGAAGCGGTTGTAAAGAATGGGTCACAGGCCTTTTCCAGAACGGATTTGTCCATACCTATGCCATTATCGGTGATTGCAATCTCGACGTAAGTGCCATCTGCATCTATCGTTTCAAACTCATCGGCGAATGCCCGCCCTGAAACCTGGCCAGCAGTGATATTTATCTGACCACCCTCTTCGGGAATGGCTTCAATGGAATTCATAAGAACATTGGAAATCGCCTGTACAATATCGCTGCGCCTGACAAGAATTTCGGGGCAGTTTCTCGCAACGCCACAGGTCAAAGTGACATTCGCAGGCAAAATAGCTTCAAAAGCAAGCTCTACTTCTTCAAACACCTTTTGCAGACCTGTCAACAAAGGTTCTTCAGAGGAGTCAACCAGAAAATTAGCCAATTGATCGACTATCACACGCGTCTTCGTAGCTGCCTCGACAATTTGCCGCGTATAACGCCTGGTTTCAGATTTTTCTTCGGCAGCAAGTTCAATAAGCTCGGTATAACCAAGTATTGTCTGCAACATGTTGTTGAAGTGATGAGAAACACCAGCAGCAATACGTCTGGCAACTTTCGCCCGCTCTGCAACTCCAAGCTGCAACTCCCGCTTTTTCCGCAGACTGGCTTCCTCCATAAGGGCATCGTTGCGTTTTTGTAGCTGTTGTTGCAGACGAAACCGGTGAGCATGCGCATCGACACGATGCACAAGTTCCTCACGATTGAATGGCTTGCTGATAAAATCGGCGCCACCGGCCTTGAAACCCTCGATAATATCGTTCTGATCATTACGCGCCGTCAAAAAAATAACCGGCACATTTCGGCAGCAGGGCATATTTTTCAGACGCCTACAAGTATCAAAACCGTCCATCTCAGGCATGACGACATCAAGAAGGATAACGTCAGGAACAAACCTGTCTACACAGATCAAAGCCTCAGCCCCGCTTCGTGAAAGCGTCAGTGAAAAATTACGCAACGACAGCGCCGAAGCCGCAACCTTGAGGTTCTCAGGATTATCATCGACAATCAGAACTCTGTATTTATCATTGTCAGCCATATACTAGCTGTTTTCATCGTTGTCGTCACAATATTGCCCGGTGTTTCTGATCATGAGAACAATTTTTTCGATCTGGTGGCAGATATTTTTTTCGGTGAAGATCACAAAAGCCGGTTTACCAGTCGCAACAGAGCGATCGAGCTGACCGTCTATAACTTTTCTGATTTCTGATTCGAGATTGCTCAGCTCAGGAAAAACATCGATAAAGGTTGAGCCAATGACATCGTTTTTGCGGTTTTTAACACGCAGATACTCGATTGCACTGCGGTTGAGCTGAAGAATAACACCCTCTCTATTCTGCACCACAACAAGGTCTGAAGCGTTTTCCATAACGTGGTAGGCACCGGCCTGGGCTTCCATGACCCGCTCCATCAGCCTGGCATTCATAATGGCAATTGCGGCGACCAAAGAAAAATTCTTGAGAATAGTCTGATCGGCCTCATCAAAATCACCATTTTGTTTGTTAACGACCTGAAACACCCCGATAAGTTCATTATTTATCAGAAGGGGGTGCGTAATCAGATTGCGGGTCTTTTTGCCGCTTTGTTCGTCAAAATGACGATTAAACTTCAATTCAGGGTGAATACCGCCCAAATCACCATAAGCATCGCTGATATGAATACATTTTTTTTCAACCGCAGTATGACCGGCAATTGAAGTATTGTCGATCGGCACAGTGATCTCTTTGATACCGTCGCTGTGTATGCTCTGCGAAGTCAGGCATTTGTCAAATGGATCCAGAAGATAAAGCGTGGCACCTTCGGCTTCAAGAAGAGTAGAAACATTGTCTACCAAAGCATCTAGCAGCTCTGAAACATCAAAAGTCGTGAGGAGCTTCTCACTCATAAGGATAATGTTTTCGAGACTCCGCAATTTTTTCAGCTGATTCATGCTACTGGCCCCCGGTTATTTTATCAGAGCTGGGTATAATTCATGATATTACCCCAATGCCACCCCTTCAGCAACTTCAAAAAAAATCGGCCGACACACATTTTTTATAAAAAACACGTCGATTTCGCGACAGATGCATTTTATAATCAAGATGATCGACCAACCGGAGAGAATTTATGCAGTTAAACCGTTGCAGCCTGATTCTGATTCTGATTCTGATTCCGTTGCAGATAACGATGGTTACCGCAACAGACAAAATTACATCGCCTGCCTCAATCGACGCGGCTGCAATAATAAAAACCGTTGAAACACAGTATCAGGGCCGCAGCTCTCACGGCACCGTCAGCATGACCATTAAAACCAGGCGATGGACGCGCACCATTGTCATGGAAAGCTGGTCAGAAGGCCGAGACAAATTTCTTACCCGAATAATTTCACCGGCAAAAGAAAAAGGTACATGCACCCTTAAAGTTGCAAACGATATCTGGAACTATCTGCCAAACATCGACAGGCTGATAAAAATACCGGCAAGCCTTATGGGCGAAAGCTGGATGGGAAGTCATCTTACCAACGACGACCTGGTAAAAGACAATAAAATAGATGAGCTTTATCAGCTCGAGGTCACCGGGCAAAATGATGTCAGCATTGAAATTACAGGTGTCCCTCTGCCCGATGCAGCAGTTGTCTGGGGGAAAATCGTTTACAGAGTCGATACTGAAAAAATGATTCCGCTGACAGTCGATTTTTTTGATGAAGAAGGCGCAAAAGTTAGAACGATGACCTTCTCAGACGTAAAAAATCTCGGCGATCGCTGGCTTCCCATGCTGTTTCGAGTCGTTCCGACAGATAAACCGGAAGAATATACCGAGATGCATTACCAGAATTTAAACTTTTCATTTGAGCCACCTCGCGATTTCTTTTCGCTGAAAACCCTCAGAAATAGATGATAATACTGAAAATAGCCTGGCGCAATCTGTGGAGAAACCGCAGAAGAACGTATCTGACGATGGCCGCCATGTTTTTTGCCTGTACCATGCTGGTTTTTTCACTGGGCTACTACGATGGAATGCTGTGGAACATGATCAACAATGCCACAAACAGAGAAGACGGCCACATATGCCTGGCCCGACCAGGATATCTCGACGTTCCCGCCATTGAAAATACCGTCACTGAGAACGAAGTGATGCAGGTTGTTGCAAGCGCTGCAATTTCTTATCGAGGTCTGTGCCCGAGACTGAACGCCTTTGCTCTGGTCAGTTGCGGCACTGCCGGTGAAAACAGAACTCAGCCAGCAAAAATTATGGGAGTCAATTTTGCCGCCGAACTGCGCAGCAGCAAGCTGGCGGCAGATATTGTCGCCGGCAGCTTCCTGCAGGGAAATCAGGGAGAAATACTGCTGGGGCAGGCTTTGGCCAGAAAAATCAATGCCGCAACGGGTGACGAAATAGTTTTTTTCAGTAACGCCGCCGATGGTTCACTTGCCTCGGCACTGTTCAGGGTAACCGGCATTTTTTCATCCGGTGACAGTCTCAGAGACTCTGGTCTGGCAATCGTAAACATTGAAGAGCTGCAAAACTTGATGGTTCTGGAAAACCAGCTGCACAGCCTGCGGGTATTTTTATCTGACCCTGTGCAGGCCGATGTTACGGCAGCTCGAATTGCCGAAAACAGCGAATATATTGAAGTCAGACCCTGGAAAGCCATGTTTCCACAACTGGCAGATCTGCTTAACATGTGGCTGGCAGTTCAAATATTCACCGCGGCAATTTACTATGCAGCACTGGCACTCATAACATTCAACACAATGTATATGGCTTTTCTCGAAAGAAAACGCGAGTTTGCGGTGATGCAGGCCATAGGCATGACTCGCAAACGTCTTGCTGCCATGATTCTGGCAGAAAGCATGCTGCTTGCTCTCCTGTCAGGAATTCTTGGGGCAGTTACCGGAACCCTTATAAACACTGTCTTATATTATCACCCAATAGACCTCACCGGCTGGATCAGCAACATAGCCTGGGGCGGAACACAGCTCAAAGCGGAAATATTCTGCGTACCATCGGCTCTTTCAACGGGAATACCTTTGTTTACAATGCTGCTTCTGGGGTTTCTGGTCGCCTTGTTGCCAACCATAAGGCTTTTCAGACTCAATCCGGTCGAAGCATTGCGGGAGACTTAAAATGCTGTGGCTGAAACTCGGCTGGCGAAATCTGCTGCGAAATCCGGCACGAAGCCTGGTACAACTGCTGGTTATTGCCGGCAGCCTGGCATTCGTCATCTGGGTGCAGAACATTTCAGCCGGAACCTACGCACGCATGATCAACGACGCAGTGCGCACCGGAAGCGGCCATCTGAGCCTGCACCACCCTGAATACATTTCGGAAAGACTTGATAAAATGTATTTCAGCCTTTCTGAGGCTCAAAAAACCATAACTGGAATTACAGAAATAGCAAGCGCTCTGCCGCGAGTTCAAATTGCCGGTCTGGCACGCAGCAGCAGGGAAAGTTCTGCTGCAATGCTTGTTGGCATCGACTTTGTTCTCGAAGCCAAATCAAACCCTCTGCTCAGCGCCAGAAGACTGCTGCATGGTAAACTGCCGCAAAACGAACCAGATCAGGCTTTTATCGGCTATAAACTTGCCGAAAGACTTCAGCTTAAAACGGGCAGCAAGTTCGTGACGATGTTTCAAGAATTTTCGGGAGATATCGCTTCAAAATTATTCAGAGTCGGGGGCATCTTCAAAAGCGGTGTTTCACAAATTGACAGCAACACAGTTTTTGTCAACCACCAGACTATTGCCGCGAGTCTCGGCAACATCGACGCCGTGCACGAACTGGCCCTGCTGATCAAAGACATAGACAGGATAAGACCACTGCAGCAACAACTGCAAAGCCGCTGCCCGGCAGATGCGGGCTTCAGGATCTTCAACTGGGAAGAAACCTCAAAACAGCTTGCGGACACGATAAAAATAGATCATGCCCAGTTCAAATTCATGATTTTTCTGCTGTTTGTCCTGGTTGCACTAGGCACAGTCAATCTTCTGCTGATGAGCATCCTGGAAAGATCCCGGGAATTTGGCCTGCTTCAGGCAATCGGTCTGGAAAAGAAAAAAATCGGGCTTCTGATTGCGGCTGAAGCTCTTGTTCTGGGGACGGTCGGCAGTGTCATCGGCCTGGCTGCGGGCAGCATTGCCAGCTATTACAGCTGGAAATACGGCATAGACATGAGTGCTCTGTTCAAAGAACAGGAAGTCGCGGGGCTTTTGTTTGAACCGATTATTTTCAGTGCCTGGAGCTGGAACTGGATGTTTGGTCTTAGCGGCGGAATGATAATTCTGGTATTCGCCGCTTCTATTTACCCGGCTCAAAAGGCCCTGGAAGTCAACCCAGCCGATGCAATGCGTTCTCATTGAAGGGAAAAATTATGAGCAGTGTCGAAATGAAAAATGTTTCCAGAATTTACCGCTCCGGCGGACTCGAAATAAAGGCAATCGATTCTCTCGACCTAAAAATCGAAGCTGGCGAATTTACCGTCATTGCCGGCCCTTCTGGAAGCGGCAAATCGACACTACTGAACCTGGCTGGTGGCCTTGACCGACCATCAGACGGCGAAGTTTTTCTCGATGGCGGGCTGCTCAACGACAAGAGCGACGACCAGCTCACCAGACAGCGCCTGTTTAAAGTCGGCTTCATTTTTCAGGCGTATAACCTGATACCGGTTCTCACCGCCTGGGAAAACATTCAATTCATTCTGCAGATGCAGGGAATACAAGAATCTGAGCATGAAAAACGCATCAGACCACTTCTAGAGGAACTCGGGCTGAATGGCCTCGAACACAGAAAACCTGCAGAATTGAGCGGTGGGCAGCAACAGCGGGTTGCCGTTGCCAGGGCTGTAATTGGCCAGCCATCAATAATTCTCGCCGATGAACCAACCGCCAACCTCGATTCAGAAACGGCAGTCAGTCTGCTAAGCCTTATGCGTCGCCTCAATCAGGAACAAAAAGTAACCTTTCTGTTCAGCTCTCATGACCCAATGGTTATAGACAAGGCCTGTCGGGTCATCAGGCTTCACGATGGTCGAATAGCAGAAGACCTGAAAAAAACGACCGGACTGACATGACAAATAGAACCAGACAGAGCTTTGCCGCATTTTTATGGCTGCTGTGCATCCTGCCTGCGGCATTGCCTGCCGTCGAGATGACCCTTGCCTCAAGACAGATTTACACAGGAACCCGCCTGCCATCAGCTTTTGTCGAGAACAGCCAGCTTGAGAAACGCGATCATCTTCTGCAGTCTTTGAATCGCTTCAGTTTCAGAACAGACCTCAGAGAACAGACTTTTCGTTTTGAATACGAATTGTCTACAAGCCTTTTCAGCAATACATCACAGATGGGGGGTGGTAGCTGGGCCGCCTCTGAAAGAGTCAGACCAATGAAGAAGTTCAAGACAGATACAGTTTTTCTGAACAGTTCAAAAACCCTCGTCAATGGTCAGATAGAAAGACTCGAAATGGCTTTCAGCTTTTCAAAATACGACGTTCAAATGGGCCGGCAGCCGATCAGCCTCGGAACCAGCCATTACGTATCAGTTTGTGATGTTCTGGCGCCTTTTCACCCCGGTTATCTCGATGGATCATTCAAGCCCGGCGTAGATGCCATCAGAATCAGAACGCAGGCTGGCCTTAGCGGCGAAATTGAACTGATATTCGTCGCAGCGGCAAAAAAAGCCGACAATACCATTATTGCCAGATTTCGCGACACCTACTCTGGCTTCGACATAGAATCGGCGACCGGCCGATTCAGGCAAAGAAACTTTGCTTCGATCAGCTTCGAAGGCGAAAAGAGACGTTATAACATCTGGGGAGAAATGGCCCTGTTCGAAAGGCTGAGCGATGAACCCCATTTTGGCGGGTTCTCGCGACGATTCGCCGGATCATGGATAATTGGCGCAGAACGCAGCAGTGGGAACAAATGGCGGCATGGCATGGCCATCATGCACCAGGATTTTGGCGCCCGAGAAGTTTCACAGCTCAGCGAAGTCGCGGCAACACTTCCCTTCAGGCAGGGCTGGGCCTTCATGTCAGGCTCTGACTATCTGGTCGCCAACAGCAGTCGCGAAATGAACCCTCTGACCAGCCTGAACCTGAACATTATCGGTAATCTCAAAGACAGATCGAGCTTTATTCAACCGGTTATCGATATCAGCACCGGCAACGAATCCGATTTGAGCATCTTTGGCTGGCTGAATACCGGCAAAAAACCAGACAATATCAACGGAGTATTGAAGCAGAATTCAGAGTTCGGCAGCCATGCCGTTGGCATCGGGCTTATATACAGACGCTACTTCGGCAACTGAGAATTGCCGAAGCAGCGCCTGTATCTGCAAAAGATAAAATTGCGTCAAGCTCTAGAACATGAACTTGAAGAGATTGAAAAATTCCATGCGCATTTTCTTCATGAAATCGCGATTCCAGCTCTGGACTTCTTCGAGAGAAATCTCACGGCAACGGGCGAAATCTTTGTCGAGCATCTGTTTAAAAACGCGGGCAACTCTGAAGTCTTCAAAGGCAATCACGTCTTCTGAGTCACTGCTGTGGCTGCGGGAATTAACGTTATATGCGCCGAGAGTAACCGCAAAACTGTCAAACAGACTGACTTTTGAATGAAGTGTCTGGGCACCCTGCCACTCAAAAATTCTGGCACCGGCACGTAGAACTTTTTCGTAAGATTCTCGACCAGCCCAGCCCCCGCTGGGGTGATTGTTCGATTCTATAGAATTGGTAATGATCTTCACCTCGACACCACGCAGCACTGCGTCTTCGATAGCGGTAACCAGTCTGTCTGTAGGGATAAAATATGCTGACTGAAAAACTACTTGCTGGCGAGACCTGTTCAAGTAGATTTCGAAAAGATCGAGAATGTTGTCGTCTTTATCGCTGATCGGTGAGGTGGTTACGAACCTGGCGTCAGCACTTTCAACTACGGGCGGAACAGCGAAGTAAACCGGAATTGGCCCACGAATGAGTTTGTCAACGTTCTTAAGCCCTTTAAAGGCGGTAACGTCGCCTTTGGCTTTTTTGTATTTGCTCAGTTCACCTGTTTCATTCCATTTTTTCAGGGTCAGGTCTTCCCAGTTGCGTTCAAAAAGTTCGAGAATTTCGCGCACTACCGGGCCCTGTACTTCGACGTCGGTGTCACGCCAGCCGTATTCGGTTATTTCACCCTTGGCATATTCATCGCCGATATTCATGCCGCCAACGATAGCGATGGTCTCATCGATGACAAACAGCTTCTGATGAGATCTGAAATTGGCTTTAACGACATTTTTAAGAATTGGGTTGTTGATAAGAACTTTGACGCCGGCATTGCGCAAACGCTGAATGACGCCATCTTTTTTGCCAAACGAGAAAAAGTCATCGAGAATAAGGCGAACGTCGACACCACTCTGTGCTCGTTCGCACATGATATCAGTGAGGGTGTGCCCGGTCTCGTCATCCTGGAAAAGGAGAGTCTGCACATAGAGGCTCGACTGGGCGCGACGGGCATACTCAAAACGGTAATGAAAACTTGTTCTGCCGTTGGCCAGCAACCTGACACGATTGAGCGGCACCAGTCGCGATCTGGTCAAAGCATCGGCAGAGCCAGCCTGGTAAGTGTCAAGAACGGCAGCATCGAAAGCAACGAGAGCTCTCTCTAATTCATTCGCTTTGACCCGGCGTTGAACATTTTTAACTGTATAAGAACCCAGACTGAAAAGCTTAACCGGAATCGCCAGCCATGAGGTTGTAGAATATCTGCCCCAGGTGCTGGTTGCAGCCTGCTGCACCTGTCTGAATTCTTCACGTTTTTTTGCGACGACGGACTTCTGCTGCAACATTTTGATACGTGCCATTGCCTGACGTCTGCTTTCAGGATTACGGGTAGTTCTGGCGTGGTTCAACAGAATGGTCTGCGCCTGAGCAAAACTGCCCGTGCAGTCGAAAACAAAATCAGCAAGCTTGAAGGTTGCCTCTTCTACAAGCGCCTGGTCCGGGCAGCTGGCAATAAAATCTTCGAGCTGCTTTTTGATGGCGGCAAATTTAGAATTGCGGTCGGGAGTGCTGAGAGCAAGAATTATTGCATCAAATTTTTTCTGATGTTCACTCTTTACCGGCCTGACTCTTGCGACACGAACCCTGTCGGGCTTGCTGGTATCAGTATCGCCGCGAACATCAGTCAGAACAGGCTCTGCAGATTCTTCAGAGTTAAAAGAAGCGGTAACTCCGATTGAATTGTAATAATCTTTACAGGCAACCTGCAAGTCAGCGGCCAGCTGCCTTATTGTCTGCTGATCCGCTCTATTGTCAACCGCCTCACGGTAACTTTTATAAACAGCCTGATAACGGTCGAACAAAGCTTTGGCATCTTGCGCTGCAACACTAAGAATGCCAGCAAAGGCAAACACAAGCAAAAAGGCCAGTGCTTTAAATCTGTTTGTCTTTTCAGTCATAAATACCCCGCTGAAACCATAGATTTTTTTAATTATACCCTAATATCAAAAATGCGCCAGAGGGAGGGGCGAGGCCACTCAGCCGGCGCATTCACACACAAAGGGATGACCGTCTTATTTTTTGTTTTTTTTGATCGAAAAAAACCTTCGGGCACCTTCGTGAAGCATCTCTTCTTCGAGCCCGGCCCTGCCTTCTTCGAATACCGGCCGCCCACCTGCTTGTCCGTGATCAGAAAACAGTGTCGGGTTACCATAAATCAGTCGCAGCATTGTCATAACTTCTTCGCGTGGCAGACTTTCAACGCCGGCGAGCAATGCTCTGAACCCAATCGTTTGAACCGGCTCCTGCTGGCCCTTATACGATTCTTTGACTATGGTTTCGTTCGAAAAATAAGGGTAATCAGTAACCAGTTTTTCGCGAACGGCGGTTGGAATATTCACGAGCCTGACCGGTATTTTTGCTGCCAGTCGTGTTATACCATCAGCAGGAACGGCGCCAGCGTAATAAACTGCATCAACATAGCCATCGACCAGCGATTCGGTAGCACGGGTAAAACGCTCGTAGACAAAGGCGTAATCTTCGGGAGCCAGACCGGCGGCAGTTAATACAAGACGTACACTCGCTGCGCTACCGCTCTCTTTTTCACCAACTGCAATTTTTTTGCCTTTCAGATCTGTGATATCTCTGATTTCTGAATCTGACCGAACGACGATCTGTATCACCTCAGAATAAAGAGATGCCAGAACCCGCAGTTCGCGAAAACGACTGCCCGAAAAGTGGTGAGCACCATTGAATGCCATCCAGGCAACATCGCTTTGCACGAGAGCAAGATCTATCTGACCACGTCTGAGATATTCGATGTTTGCCAGAGAACCCGCGGTTGGCTCGGCTAGAACGACCAGCCCTTTCATTCTGCTGCTCAACAGACGTGCAATCGAGTTTCCGACCGGGTAGTAAGTCCCGTTGATGCTTGCAGTGCCCATCGAATAGAATTTTTTGATCAATCTCGCCTGGTAATCTTCTGCAGCAAGGCTACAGGACGCAGAACCCAGAAGCATCAGAACCGTCACCAAAATCATGTTTTTCAGATTCATTGTTCCGGATCCTTTCTCTGCCAGGTTGTGGTCACATTGCCGGTTTTGCGGCTGGTTTCCAGAGCCTCGTTAACACGTTCAACAAACTGGTAATGACGTTCAACAGAGTTTTCATACTGACAAATGCCAATACTGACCGTCACGTTGAATTCGAATTCATCGCGTTTTATCTGGAAAGCGGCGATCCGTTCGCGCAATCTTTCGGCAAAAATAAGCGACTGTTCGGCGCTTGTATGGGCAAGAATCGCCGCCATTTCATCGTTACCTGTACGGGCGGTAATGTCAGTGGCCCGCACCGAATCACGCAAAATTCTGGCAATTTCAAACAGCGTCACTTCTGCAGCGGTAGCCCCGTATTTTTCGGGTAACCGGGCAAAACCATCGACGGCAAAAACCACCAGAGTCAATGGAAAGGCGAAGCGACGGGCTCTTTTAATTTCATCCTCGAGCCTGATCTCAAAAAACTTCTTTACATAGAGTTCTGTCTGGCCGTCGATAATTGACAGCTCATGCAAGCGGGCATTATCTATGGACATCGCCATCTGGTTGGCTATGGCCAGAAGCAGATCGAGATCTTCAGAGGTAAAAGCCCGGCTGTTCGAACGATCAGCAAGATTGATGACCCCCATGGTATTACCATGCACGGTCAATGGCACAGAGATCAAGGTCTCCGGGGGGCGGGTGCCGGTGCTGCTGTCGTAATTTTTGAACCGCTCGTCGGAGCGGCAGTCCATACAAAGAATTGCGTCACCTGTTCTGGCCACTTCACCGGCGATACCTTCGCCGACTTTCAGAGCAAATCTTTGCTGCGGTCTGCTGTCGGCTTCGTCGCCAGACACATCCGCCTTGCCGGTTTCTGTGTTAACGGCAGCTTTGAAGCTTTCAACGCGCAACAGGCTGCGATCTTCATTCAGAAGCATGATCGAGCCACGTCGAGCCTGAAATATCTCTACCAGATGTTCTAGACAACCATCGAGCGCCTGCTGATAGGTGGCAGAAGTATTGATCAGCTGAGTTACCCTGTATAAAGCACTCAATTCAGTAACTTTTTTTCTGATGCGCCGGCTCATGTTGTTGAAACAGCCTGCAAGAAAACCAAGCTCATCACTGCGATCGATATTAACCGTCACCTCGAGGTTTCCCTCGCTGAGCTCGTTGGCTTTTTTTGCAATCTCTATTACCGGGCTGGTCATCCTGACGCTGAACCAGGTTGCCAGCATAAAAGCCACGATTGACAGCAGAATGACAAATTTAAAAGTTTTCTCACCAATAGAACGCGCCACGGCGTAAACCTCGCCAGCATTCTGAAAAACGAAAATTCTCAGGCCATAATGTAGAATTGGCAAAGAAATGGCAATCTGTGGGGGCATGCCATTACGCCTGGGCAGAAGATCGTAAGCCCCGCAAGGCTTTTCCATGAGATCCGAAATGAGTTCTTTCGGGAAATCGGGCTGTTCCAGTATATTTTCACCATTCTGAGTCACCAGAAAATAACGAAAGTTAGTGCCAAAAGTTATGCCTTCAAGCGATTTACGCAGCTTCAAAAATGATATGGTTGAAATTACCGAAGCCCCTTGAGGAGAATCGGGGACAAGAGCTTTTACGTGAAAAGCTTCGGGCGAAAACATTATATTCTGCGGCGATACGGCCAGAAGCTGTTCCGGCACCGAGAGAGCCGTGATTGAAGATTGCTCTGGCTTTGAATGAGCAAGCAAAGTACCGTCAGAAGCAACAAGAACCAGGCGGTCAACATATTCATAAGCCTGATCGAGCTGCTGCAGAGATTTTATTGCGCCTTCCGCGGCTGGCTCATTCAGGCGGGCATCGGCCGCCACATAACGGGTAAGTTCATCGTAAACGCTGACGTATTGGTCTACTTCATATTTTACTTGCTGAAAAGCCTGGATATTGCCTTCTATCAGAATGTCGCGGGCAATTTCGCCGAGTATATTGAATGAATAAAGGCCCAGCGAAAGTAATGGAAAAATCGCCAGCATAAAAATGCCAAGCCAGGCTCTGACTTTTATGCTTCTGAAAAAACCGGGTTGTGCGCCTGTGTTTTCACTCATCTTGGTTTCCTGAGATATAGATTCTTCCACTGCAGTTTAATAAAAAAGCAGACTGCAAGTAAAGCTTTATCGTGTTGGTTGAACTGCCGCCATCATTCGTCGTGCCAGGTTCACCCCGACGCCCGGTCTGCTCCCGTCAACTGGAAAACTTTCAGCGGCAATGTCTTACCCTTCAATTCAATTTCGCCATACTCTCTCGCCAGAAATTCTCCCGGCAGAATTTCATAAACATTCTGCGAAATAAGACAACGCCCGAATCTGAGCTTTTCAGCCTGCCCGGCAATACGAGCGGCGGTATTCACGGCGTCGCCAATAATGGTGAAATCTCGTTTTTCACCGACTCCTAGAAAGCCGGTAATCACTTCGCCGCAATTCATACCGATTGCCACCGGAAAAGTCAGATTGCCGAGTTTTTCTGCATTCAGAATTTCGCTGGCAGCACGACAGGCAGCGGTGACGGCAACTTTTCGATCTACCTCGGAATTAAAGACGGCGAGAATCTTATCGCCAATTATTTTGTCGATATCACCACCATGCTGCATTAACAGGCGAGACACACTCGTTACATGTGATTTAAGGTCCCCCATCAACTGCCCGACCGGCATTCCGCCGGCCCAGGTCGTAAAGTCAGGAATACCAATATAAACAATCACATATTCTGCCTTGTCACTGGTCTCAGTGCGTTCATGCAACGAAACTTTCAGAGCGGCCTTCGACAGCATTCTGCCCATCAGCATCTTTTCTTCAAGACCCTTCATCATCGAATCAAATGAAGAGCAAAGAACGCCGAGTTCGTCAGATCTTTCTATCTGCAGCCGGAAAGCGTAATTTTCCCGGCCCGCCTGCCGCATACCCTCCATTAGCCCAGCCACCGGCACAAGTATGTCTGCCGCAACATTACGGGCAATAAGAAGAATTAGAAGCAGAGATATCAACAAAAGTGCATTGAATAGCGTTCTATTGTGCTCTATTGCACTGCGGATCGGCTTTTCTGGAGCCATGGCAATCAACATCGATGTAATTTGAGCGACACCGGGTCGTCCTTCTACAAGCCAATCCTGGTCATCGTAATTTATCTTGCGGGCAATGGGAAGGTTGGATGAAGAAATCATCGCTGCAATCGAAGTTATGGAATGCCTGAATTTCGAGTCTAATCCGGAAAATACGTTTCCATAGCGATGCGCCTCGACAGGCAAAATTTTGTAGGCACCACGATAGTTGCGTGCAACTCTGTTTAAAAAACCGTCATAATCGAGCAAAACCATCCAGACAATGATAAATTCAGGGTCCCGGATCGATGGAACTGGATAAATGACTATTCCGACGGTTCCAGAAAGAACATCGAGTAGAATCGGCAGTCCTAGACCATGCGAGAGCTTAATGAACGAATCATCGCCGAACATGGATCTTACAGTCTGCAAAGCCGTTTCTACCATAATAGATCCCGCCATTTCTTTCGCGCCATCGTCTTCCATGCTTAGTCTTTCGCTGCGGCGCCGAATTATGCTTCTGGCAATCTGGCCGAGCATGTTGCCAAACTGCGTCGCTTCTTCCCTGCCAGCGCCCGAGCTGGCAAAATTCCAGCCGCCCTTTCCTGCCATGGCAATATCTCTGGGAAGAAAATTGAAAACATTCCGGTCGAGCCTTTCAGCCTTCGTGTGCCACGAATCGGTCATTTTTTTGAGCTCAACCTTCAGTTGCTCAACTTCTGCCGACCCCGAGGCATTGTTGAGTAAAGAAACCATCTGTGCTAGTTCAGGCGAGAAAGTCCAGTCTTTGACCATTTTCCAGCCAACCGGCGTAGAAAAACTGTCGCGCAACTCGAACAAATCGATAAAACGCTGCAGATCATTTTTTTCCTGAGATATCCTGGCGTTGTAATCTTCAAGCAAATAAAGTTCAGAAACAAAGAACACTGTTATCAGCGGAGTTACGGCGGCTACGAGCAAGGTGAGCCAGAGCTTGGCCGCTATCGACCGGTTAATTGGCGATCTGCCAGTCACGACTCTGAACCAGGCAAAAAACAGGACCAGACCTGCAAGAACAGCTCCAGGCAAAAGTGCCCGTCGCAGAACGGTTTTTTTTGCATTTGTCGGCGCCGCGACAATCAAAGTTTTTGCAACGCCCTCGACAATGAACTTGTCCTCGTTGATCACGTAGTTCACGGGCGTAGAAATACTGTCAGAAGCAGCACTGGCGAAAAAATCTTTCAGGTCGGCCGGCAGGGAATCTGGCGAAGCCAGCTTGTCATGACCGGATCTTATGACAACAAATCTGCCAGCATCGGAATAACCGTCGGCAAGTAACTGCGGCGAACCCTTCAGCTGGTCAATTTGTGCGGTAAACATAACCAGGCCAACACGTTCACCATCGCGTAAAATATAGTCACAAAACAGATACTCGGCATTGCCATCGATGCTGACTTCTGCAGTTCGATTCATGAACTCGTAAAGAAACACTGAATTGTCGAACTTATCGCCAAAAACATGGCGGGCAAAATTTTCAGGCAGACCTCCGTAACGGGCCTTCCAGCCGGGAACATCAACATACCTGCGCATAATAGCTAGTTTAGTTAAATCTGGCAGTGATGACTGAGCAAAACCCTTGTTATAAATGACGTCAGCACGCAAAGACTCCTGGTTTTCGGCATTGAATGGCGGGTAGAAAAACACCAGACTGCGCGAAGGCCGACCAGCGTCTTCACGTATCGTCAACAGAGTCTTCTCGAACTTTTCCGGCAAACTGGCATCGTTAAGATTTCCAGCCCCGACAACACCCTCAAACATAAGCTGTAACCGCCGGCACTGGTTCTCAAAAGCGATTTTTTCAACCTTTTCGCACTTCAACTGTTCGATCAGGCGTATATTTTCAGCGGTAAGAATAGCAGTCTGGCTTTTCAACTGAGCCTCATGCAGAATATCGTTGCCCCAGACAAAACTACCTATGACGAGAGCGATAAAAACTGCTCCAAAAACAAACGCTCCGGCAGTATTCAGCCCACCGTTCTGCCCCGCCTCAATTTTAAGCTGGTCCTTTTCAGAACTGGCAGCGGACTCCTCGGCATTTTCTGCAGCACTCTTTTCTTTGTCGGCATTCTCGCTACCAGCAGCAGAAAATTCGGGAATATTGCCCAGTTCCTCGAGCATAAAAGCAGAATCGCCTGTTCTGGCAAACCTCAAACCACGATTACGCAGTTTTAAAGCTATTCCTTCGTCAACGATGAGGGGAAACGCCGGGTTGTTGCGGGAATAGCTCTCGAGAAGCGCCGCCTTTTTCAGCGGTTCACCGATGATGGCGTAGTCGAGCCTGGTATCGAGACTGCCGATGCTTCCCGAGAACATGGTTCCCTGGGCAAGCCCAACACCAATCTGGTATCTGAACAGCTTATTTTTGCCACGGCGGCGGTTGATCTGCATCAGTTTGACAATCATCAGCGAAGCGGCGTTAAAAGCTCGCTCAGAAGCAGAGGCTTCGGCTTCTGGCTCTTCGGGAAACACCGCTTCGATAGCATCACCGATAAATTTATAGATTCTGCCGCCATGCTCAGAAATAATTCTGGTCATTTCTGCAAAATGCTCGTTCAAAAGCTCGGTGACAACATGTGGAGGGTACTGCTCACACATGCCGGTAAAATTTCTTATATCCGAAACCATCGCCACTCCCTCGAAAGACGAGGTGTCAGAAATTTCTCCGCCAACTTCCAGTTTTGCTATGGCTTCAACAGCATGGTCGGAAATGAGCGTCGCCAGTTTCTCTCTTTCGCGCAGCCCTCGAGCCATATTGGTAAATTCACCGCATAGTTGCCCCAACTCGTCAGGAGTATCGCTGATAATTTCAATGTCGAGCTTTCCTGATGAGACTTTTCTTAGTGCTGCCTCGAGACCGACGATCGGGTCAAGGAAAAGACGGTTGGAAAGATAGCCACACCAGATAACGACCACCAGCGCCAGACAAAGTATCAGACCCAGAATAAGCAAACGGTAGCCGACCGCCTGCTCGAGATCGAAGTGCTGGGTGCCTCCGGCGATGATTGTGTTGTAATACTTTTTGGAAGGCAGAGCGACCAGTGAAAAGTTATCGTATTTGGCAATCGCATAACTGCCACGAAAAGAAGCCAGCTCCGCCAAAGATCTGCTTTTGTCATGAAAACCTGCACCGGTATGCCGATTCGGCTTGAAAAGAGGTGAAAGCCCCTGCGGAGTCACTCTGTAAGCAGTGAACGAGAAGCCTGGGTTATTCAAGCCAAAATAGTCGACCGTATGCCTGAAGGTTTTTTCATCCAGGGCCTGGTCATCCCAGACAATAAAGATAACGAAACGTTCCAGGCCGTCGATCTTTATCAATTCATGCATCTGAGTGGCGGTAACGCCACCGACCTGCCTGGTTATGGCAAATGATCGCCTTCTATCTATTTCGGATATAAGATCGTTGCCACTCATTGAATTATAAGCTTCGACAGCAGTTCTCTGAGCGCCTGTCGGCTTGAATTCACGAAGTTTTTCAGCCGGATTGTTTGCCTGCATTTTATTACGCAGAATGCTTACAAGAGGGAACTTGAACGCTTCAAAAGTCGGATCTGCCTCTGCTTTGGAATGCCCGCCATAAAAACGAACCCCTTCACCGACTTCATCCATAATAGCAAAGCTCAAAAGTGGAAGCGGCTGTGGACGATCCTTAAACAGGCTGAACACACGCTCTCTGGCTTGTTCACTCATGCCGCCACGCGCTTTGAGAATTTCGTGCAGCTCTTTATCGACAACAACCTCGGCAAAAGCGGCCCTGTATTCATCGAGAATCTGGGCTTTGCGGGCATCAAACTGCCTGATACAGAACTGAAGCTGCGACACAGCTTCAAAATGATTTGAGCGACGATATTGCATGACATAGCCATAGGCCGAAATAAGCAACATGCTCACCGGCAGCGTCGCAGCCAGAAAATATGTCAGGGTAAAACGCCATTTCAGGCTTACATTTGGCCATAGACCAAGAATCAACCCGCGCAACAGCAATAAAACAAGCGCTCCGCCGGCAAAAACATTAACAAGAAAAAGCCAGAGAGGAGTTTCAGGCTTCGGCACAGCCGGCAAAAGCAAAACAGAAAGATGCGATGCCCGCCTTCCCAGAAATGAAAAAGCGATATAGTTACCCAGTTCAGTGATTGGCGGCATGCCGTCCTGAAGCCATTTTTTTATATCTTCTTCAGAAAGAGAAACTTTGCTCTCTATCCAGTCTCTGAAAATTATTGATTTCTGAAGAGGCGACTGAAATACCGTACCGCCAAAGCCTGCAAACAATGGGATAAAAGCACCGTAACCAATGCGCTGTTCCTTGAGATCCTTTAATGCCAGCAATTTTCCGGATGCATTAACTGAGTCTTCACTGCGGGTAAGCAAAAAAAAGCCGAAGGTCCCATGCCCCTCTGCTTCAAAATAATCCCACAGAAAAAAATGCGGAAAAAACTTATAAAAAGCGAATGTCGGGCGGCCACGCTGAGTTTTGGCCATAATCTCAGATTTGGCTTCATTACCAAGCAGACCGGTCAGAATCGCTTCATTCTGTCTGACATTATTCGCAGAGATAGTCTCGTTGCGGTTAACACGAACCAGGTATTCAAACGAACGAATTAAAGCTCTTCTAACGAGTATTCCCTGAGTATGAGCATGGAGAAGGTCAGCTGCACCGGTTTCAGGTATTCTGAAGACAAAAAGCTCATATTCAGGAAACGGGTAACTGAAAATCCTGTCGGATCTTTTCTTGAGATTGTCTACCAGCTGATCGGGCTTGAGACCGTTGGCAGCAAGCGATTTGAACGTTTCTACAAAAGCTCCGGCATGCCGCGAAAACTGATAAGTAAAATCGGCTCCGGCGGCAAGAGCTTCTACTTCCTGCTGCCCAAGCTCTTTTTGTTCCTGCTTCCGCCAGTGGTGGTCAATCCCCGTCAGAAAACTGTAAGCCAGGTTTAAGGCTATAAGCGGCAGAAAGCACAACAATACGGGCAAATACATGCCCGTACTTCGGTTTGAACGAACTGGTGTGCCGCTCACTCGCCCCCCCCGGACTTTTTATTTCTGTCTGCATTACTGATCAAAAAATAAGTATCGATAAAAGAGGCAATATACAAATAAAAAGCCGCGTCCAGCCATTGATTGTTTTTCAGGTCGGCTTCAAGCTTCATGAGATTGTTCGTTCTGCCAGTTCGCATGGCTTTTGTTACTTCCTGCTGTATTTCAGGTACGATTTCGCCAGCATAAACCAGAAGACATGCAATGATAATTACACAAAAAACCAGACCGCGCATACGATAACCAAGCTTCCAGGCGCCAAGTCCCGGGCACAGCAGATTTAAAAACATAACTCTGGCCATCCCCGGCCGCGACGATGCCGCCTTCCTCTGGGAGTCTGCCGGCTTGTTTTTGGCCAGATCGGATCTGCAAAATGGGCAAACCAAAGCTTCCGGCTTGATCATTTCTGCGCACCAGGGGCATTTAACCCGCAACTCAGTATGCCTGTCGTCACTCATAATATCTTAAAAGCCGCCTCGACGGCAACAACGCCCAGTAATAAAATCTGTCCGCAATAGTCATTTATACTTTCACTATGGTGGCTAATCAATTTACCAGAAAACTTCAATTGCTCAAACAATTATGACAGCCACGCCGCAAATTATATAGAAAACAGGCGGGCAATTACTGTCCGCCTGTTTTCTATATGATTCCTTCCCTTGTCCAGGGCCTTGCGCAACTTTAGTTCAATCCAAGGTCTCCAAAGATTTTATAAACATGGCCATCTCTGGCGACCTGCAGCTCTTTGCCGGGAAATTCGTTCGGCAATTCCTGCTGAAGCAGTTCGATAACTTCGTCTTCAATTTTTTCGACCAGGTCTGCCGGGACCTTTCGCAAAGTGGCTAGTTTCACCCTGAATACGTAGCCCGGGCCGTATTGCGAACCTATGCCCACAGAAAATGAAACCCCCAGATCGAACAGGCCGTCGGCATCGGGAGTAACCCCTTCGCCCCGA
Source organism: Candidatus Rifleibacteriota bacterium (assembly GCA_029564115.1). The sequence continues at coordinate 105,288 of JAKQQP010000233.1, forward strand.
GCTGGACGATTAGGCCGCAGAGGAAACAAATCACCATATTTTTCTTCAAGAACCTCATCGATGTGATTGAACATTTTCTGCAGCTTGTCTTCCCATTTTTCAAGTAACGGATTTTTCAAGACGTTACCTCCAAAGGTTTTGTTTGGTTGTTTTATTCTGTCATGTTATTATCAGGGCATAATACCACACAGAACTGCCAGACTCCATGACATTGAACGATTTTATTTTCAGCCTCAGTATAGCTTTCGCACTCGGCTGCGACGCATTCGCCGTCGGCATGGCGGTTGGCACCCGTGGGCCGTGCCGAAGGGCCTGTTTTCGCCTGTGGTTTCATTTTGGCCTGTTCCAGTTTCTGATGCCGGTAATCGGCTGGCTGGTCGGAAGCTCCATCTACGAATATATCAAAGAAATAGACCACTGGATCGCATTTGCCCTGATGTTCATCATCGCTGCCAGAATGCTCAAAGAAAGCCTGAGTGACGAAGAAGACGAAAGCACCGACTCGAACCGCCCTGACCCGACGCGTGGCTGGTCACTGGTAGGGCTTTCGGTCGCCACCAGCATCGATGCATTGGGCGTCGGGTTTGGTATGGGCATCGCCAGAATGGCTCTGTTTAAACCGGCTGTCGTAATCGGAGTCACAGCTGCGATAATGACCTATACAGGCATTGCCATGGGCAGACGGCTTTCAGTCACTTTTGGCAAAAGAGTTGAAACATTTGGTGCCCTGGTGCTGTTCGCCATAGCGTTTAAACTTCTCAGCATCTAATTTCTGCCGGCAGGCAACAGATCAGTATATGACTATATAGAGATAGTGTGCTGCAATCCCGGCAACCAGCCCCCCGACAGTGTGTGAAGCAAGCGCCCTGGATGTCAGTTCTCGGCATTTCAGAGCGTCGAGCATAGCGGTATGGGTGCTTAGATAGCCGCTCCAGCACATGCCCATCGCCGTAAATACGGCTATTTCGTTCCCACCCACAACGCCGTGGGCCAGAAATGTGCTGATAAGTGAAAGTGCCGCGCCTACGGCTCCCAGACTCGTTATCGGAAAAGCGATCAATTCTGGGCTGTTGAAGCCAAAAAGAAGTCTGAACAGCCAATCAAGCTTGCCGGCAATCCATGGCATAACCGGCACACCTTCGTAAGCCAGTCCCTGATAGCCCACAGAAGCATCGGAAGGCCCGAAAGTAAAAAGCATAACCATCGAGCTGATGATCAACACCCCTGGAATAATTGCCAGACCAAGATCCACCCCTTGTTTTCCGCCGTCGAGAATTGCATTGAGAAAACGCAAAAACACTGGCCCCTGGGATTTGAAAGAAATATCACCAACAACGGGCTCATCTGCAACGACAACCGGGGAGGCAGTATCTTCATTGAACACCGGCTTCACCAGATGCTGCATCATTCTCGTCGAAACTATCGCTCCGGCAATTGCGCCAAAAAGACCGATCACAGCGGCGCTCGCAAAGCCTTTCCCGATCATGAAGGTTATGACGATCAAACCCATTCCGAAAGCAGTTCCGAAATTGGTTAAAGAAACCAGCTCATACTTTTTAAAATAACCACTGAAGTTGCGGTCATGCGCCAGACCGATAATAGCAGGGTTGTCAGAGAAAAACGTCATCAGTCCGCCCAGGGCTGCGACTCCGGGAAGATTGAAAAGTGGTCTCATAAGAGGCGCCAGCAGCATTTCGAGCAGCCTGATCACACCAAACTCGATCAACAGTTTGCCAAAAGCTCCTGCCAGAACTGTTATGCCCATGATATAAAAAACGGTATTCATCAAAAGATCATGAGCAGTCTTCATTATGGTGTTGAGCATGTTGGACACGCCCATTTTCGAACCGGCAAAACCAAAAATAATGCCAAAAACCAACAGAAAAACAAGACCTTCAATTTTGCGCCAGGCAAGTTTGCGACGGGCGCGAACTATCTTTCTCTGAATACGGTTCATGTTGCTTCAAACCTTTCTGCAAAACTATAGTATAAATGTTCTATGACTGGTTAAAACGACGTAACGCGTGAAGTGACACCGATATTACGGGCGCCCCGGCACCCCCATTACATGAAGAAAGTTCAAAAAACGCATCTCGAACTCGATCGGCGACCTGTTATGAGCACAAACATGCCACGCATCTTTTACAACCCAGGTCTGCGCCTGTGGTAAGCGTCGTTTCAATGATTCAAAAGCGCTCAGATCAGCACGTCGATCTTTCTCGTCATGAATCAGAAAAACCGGTCGATTGCTGATTCCACGAGTTTTTTGTTCGGGATTGTTAGCGAGAAAATCAATGCCGGTCAATATTCTGACAACTTTAAAAGCTATGTCCGTCAAAAAAGTGTCAGGAATACGGAGGTTGATCCAGGCGTCTCTTGCAGCAATTTTTCGCAGACTTTCAAAACTGGACTCGAGAATGAACGCTTTTATTTCGGGCAGATTTTCTGCGCCATTTATCAGAGAAGCGGCCCCCATCGATCTTCCATAGGCCGCAATGGGCGTAGATGAAGCAATAAGCCCCTTTTCCCGGGCAACATCGAGAACTGCACGCAGATCTTGCCATTCATGCAGGCCAATTGTGGTAAAAGTACCGCCGCTGCGGCCATGCGCCCTGAAATCTGGCAGAAGAATACTATAGCCGGCACGTCGCAGAAACCCGACCATGTCATCCATGCGCATCAGGTTAACACCATGCCCGTGACAAAGCAGAACAAGGCCGGCGTCAGGAACGCCCTGGTAGAAAACGGCATGAATGTCTATGCCATCTTCAGTGCGAGCCGACAATTCGATAAAGTCGCTGTCGGTCAACCGACCCGCCGTTGCCAGAATCGGGCGATTGATCATTTCGTTAACGACATAGGCAAGAAGGCAGACCAGGGCTGTAACAAGCAGCCCCGCCACCCAGATCATTCTTTTTAACAGTCTGCGCATAGTTCACTCAATCAATGCGAGAAAAATTCCAGCAGAGCCCGGTTCATGTCGAGGTTGTCGTCAACCCCGCAAAGCTCGCGAATTGAATGCATTGCCAGCATTGGCAAGCCGACATCGACCGACGCAATCCCGACATGTGTAGAAGAAATCGGGCCTATTGTCGAACCACCTCGCATGTCTGACCTGTTCACGAACCGCTGGGTTTTAACGCCAGCCCGCTCGCAGATCTGCATAAATGCCGCTCCAGAAACTGCATCTGAAGTATAACTTCTGCTGGCACTCAATTTTACAGCCACTCCCGAATTAAGAGTCGGCCTTGAGGTCGGGTCAGCTTTGCCTCCCATATTTGGGTGCACTGCATGCGCCCCATCAGCCGAAATAATGAAAGAGTGCGCGAGAGCCCGCAGATATTCGCTTCTGCCACCATCAAAGCCAAGCACGATGCGTTCAAGAAGCTCGGCAAGAATCTGCGAATCAGCACCCTGACGTGTGGCACTGCCGACCTCTTCATGGTCGAAGCATGCCACGACACAGGTCGCGGAGGGCTTTTTCAGCTCGCAAAGAGAGTTGATACCGGCCAGAACTGAAGCAAGGTTGTCGATTCTGGCTGACGAAATAAATTCCTGGCGGGCCCCGACAAGACTTCCTTTTTCGAATTCATAAAGAAAAAGATCAAAATCGATGATTGCGCCAGGTTCGATCTTCAGCTCATCAGCAAGCAGTTTTATGAGATATCCTTTTTCTTCGAGCTTCTGGTTTATCTGCCCGATAAGCGGAAGCAGATCGGTCTGCTTGTTTGGCACAAAGCCGTTATTGGCTTCAGGATTCATATGAATGGCAATATTCGGTATTATGCAAACGGGTCTGGCAATGTTAACAAGCCTAACCACAGGTTTTAAAGGGTCTTTGCCCCGGCAGACGACGCGGCCAGCGATGGCAAGCGGTCGGTCAAACCAGGTGCTCAAAATCGGGCCACCGTAAACTTCGGTATTGAACTTGAGATATTTTTCTTCGGCAATCATTTCAGGGGCGGGCTTTATGCGGAAACACGGCGAATCGGTGTGGGCACCGACAATGCGAAAGCCAGCCGACGCCAAAGACTTGCTGCCGGCAACAAAAGCCAGCAGAGCCGAATCGTTTCTTACGATAAAATAACGGCCACCCGCCTTGATTTTCCAGTCATCACCCTCTTCAAGCTGCTGAAATTTGCAGCTTTCGAGCATTCCTCTGACAACAGCCACAGCATGAAAAGCTGTCGGGCTTTTGTAGCAGAAGTCGATCAACTGTTGCGCCAAGCGAAGTGCGTCAGACATTATTAACACCTCATAAATAATTTTTTCAGATTGTAACATATCATCCCCAATTCCGCCCGCTAAATCGGCATATCTGAACGTTCTGCCGTTTTCTTAAGAAACGCGCAACGCCGTGCCGATAATTAGATCAGACAAAGGCAAACAAGGACGGGCAGACATGAATATCAACAGGTATCAAACAACGAACCTAATTCCCGGGTCTTACAGTAAGGTTAACGACAGCGGTTCAAAAACCGAAGACTCTGAAAAGCTGCAGAGGACCACTCTGATAGACTGGCTCAAACAAGACCAGAAAAATGAAAAAACCGACGCTTTCACGCTTGAACGGCCGGCAGAAGGAACCTTGAACCTGGAGCCAATCGAACGCTACCGTTACATGCAAAATCAGGGGCGTAAATATAGCGGCCTCAACAACAGTTACAATGACCCGCAGAAAGCGTTGGAAAAAGCGAATGAGATAATCAACAGCGCTATACTGCCACCAGGCCAGGACAATCCGGATATGGCTGAACTGACTCAGGCCCTGCAGATACGCCAGTTGATGCAGGGAAAACTTGATCTGGCCGCATAATCGCCTCACAAGCAATTGACCGTGGCCTCGTTTTGCTGTATAGTTTCTTCTTTATTTTATTGGTTTTGAGGAATCTATGCACAAATATAACAAGACAGAAATCGACCGGCGCCGCTGCTTCGGTATAATCAGCCACCCCGATGCCGGTAAGACCACCCTCACCGAAAAACTCCTTCTTTTTGGCGGCGCCATTCAGATGGCTGGGGCAATCAAGGCCCGCAAATCAGACCGGCATGCCACCAGCGACTGGATGAAAATCGAGCAGGAACGCGGCATTTCGGTTACCACGTCGGTAATGAAGTTCGACTATCGCGATTACGAAATAAACCTTCTCGACACACCCGGTCACCAGGATTTCTCTGAAGATACATACAGAGTTTTAACAGCAGTAGACAGCGCTTTGATGGTCATCGACAGTGTCAAAGGCGTAGAAACCCAGACAGAAAAACTGATGTCGATCTGCAGAATGCGCAACACCCCGATCATTACCCTGATCAACAAACTCGACCGCGAAGGTCGCATGCCTCTCGATCTGCTGCAGGAAATCGAAGACAAGCTGCAGATCGAATGCACTCCCCTGTCATGGCCAATCGGTATGGGCAAAACCTTCAAAGGTGTCTACAACCTTTATCGCAAACAGATAGTTCTTTTCAGGCCGGGCGAAGCCCGTCGACCGCAGGATATCATCACTATCAAAGACCTGTCTGACCCCAAACTCGATGAAGTTCTCGGGTTTCAGGCCCAGGAACTAAGAGACGACCTTGAACTGCTGAGTGGGGCCGCCGCACCATTCGACCTTGAACATTATCTGCGCGGTAATCAAACCCCTGTATTCTTCGGCAGCGCCTTGAACAACTTCGGCATTCAGGAACTCCTCGACGCTTTTGTCGAGTTGTCTCCTGCGCCGACGCCAAGACAGGCTGAAACCCGCATTGTTTCACCCTACGAACCTGATTTCTCAGGTTTCGCCTTCAAAATTCAAGCCAACATGGACCCCGCCCACCGCGACCGCATTGCCTTCGTTCGCATCTGTTCAGGCAAATTCACCCGTGGCATGAAAGTTATGCACCACCGACTCGGCAAAGAAATAACCCTGGCCAATGCGACAATCTTCATGGCCCAGGATCGCCAGAATGTCGAAGAAGCCTACCCCGGCGACATCATTGGTATTCACAATCGCGGCACCATCAAAATTGGTGATACATTTTCTATAAAAGAACCCCTTAAATTCACCGGTATTCCTAATTTTGCCCCAGAAATCTTCAAAAGAGTAATTTTAAAGAACCCGCTAAAAACCAAACAGCTGCAAAAAGGCCTGCTGCAGCTATCTGAAGAGGGAGCAGTTCAGGTTTTTCGACCGCTGTTCGGAAATGAATACATCCTTGGCGCAGTTGGGGTTCTGCAGTTCGACGTCACCATGTCGCGCCTGAAAGAAGAATATGCTGTCGATGCAATTTACGAAACAGTCGAATATTCAATTGCCCGCTGGATAAGCAGCGACAATGAAGCCAGACTGGAAGAATTCAAAAAACGCTACAAAACAAGCCTGGCCTATGACACTGCCGAAGCCCTTACCTTCATGGCACCAGATAAATGGCGATTGAACTACGTCATGAAAGAATGGCCAGAAATCAAATTTTTCGAAACCCGCGAACACGAATAAACAGAAAAAAACAAAAAGACACAGAGTCGACGCACTGACGACGGTTCTGTGTCTTTTTGCACTTGCCTGATCTTTCATATCTGCCGATATAGTAATTAGAATCTTGAATTGAGGAGGCCAGAATGAAACGAGATAAAAGTTCCAAACCCGCCCTTCAGCCCGAATGCAAAAACTGCAGCAGATTCGCTATACTTAAAACACCCTGCGATGCTTCTTACTGCATCTTCAGAGAAAAAAGAGACAAACCCGACTGGATAATTCTTTAATTTCAGCTTTCACAGGCGGTTATAGATGCGGCAGGGGCTAATTAAGGCCGCAGCCGCCCAGACTTCAAAATGAATGTGATTTTTTTCACTTTTCGGGATTTAAAGAGAAAAAAAATCTGAGATTATTTATCTCAGTGATTTACCTCAACCAGTCTTTAGACTGCACTGCTCTCTTTTTATCTGATACGGCCCCTCACTTTGTCCCGGGCTGAGAAAGCTCAACAATAAGGTACAAAGTTCGGCGTCTCTCTAACTTCAGTATAACAAAAAAAATTACTGTACACCAGGCGCTTTTTTAATCTGAAAAAAATACCTCGGCGCGAACCGTTAACGGTGTGTTAGAATACTCGGAAAAAAGCGTGAGGTTATTCAATGAGCGAACTCGAGCAGACCACCGCTCTCGAAATACGGGAAACCCGCATTTCTTTTTCAGAAGTGGGCAAAGGCGAGCCTTTACTGATGTTACACGGCAACCCGGGCAGCCGCAAAGATTTCGCCGAAATTATCAACCAGAACCAGTCAGACAACCTTCCATGCCGGCTCATAATGCCAGATCGCCCGGGGCACAACGGCAGCGAAGAACTGCTGAACGAAACCGCTGACCCATGGCTCGATATTGAAGTTTACGCCGAACTCATAGATCGCCGCTGCAATGGCAGTGCCTGGCTATTTGGCTATTCGATGGGCTGCCATATCGCGGCACGTCTCGCGATGCGTTTCCCGAACAAGATAAAGGGCATTATAATGGCCGCCCCATTTCTCGTCCCCGACAAAAAATCCGAAAAACCGTCTTCTGTCCCCGAACTGGCAAAAGGTGCCATCCTGGGCACTCTGCTCGGGATAGCTCTCCCGGTTCTCTCACAAAAGCGCATGCAACAGCACCTCGAAAATGTTTTTGCCCCCAAAGCTCCTTCACAAGAGTATATAGACACATGGCTACCACGTTACACCAGATTTGAGGCGCTTATAGCCATGATGCAGGACAAAAACGCCATGCTCAAAACCATGAGCGAGGTCAAAGCAGGCATCAAAGAAATCGACTGCCCGGTATTTGCCATCATTGGCGACAAAGATGCCATCTGTTCAGCAGACGCGCAACGGAGCTTCATTAGCGAGGCCCTGCCATCAGCCACAATTCGTTTACTCGAAGACGCCGGCCATGCCATACCGCTGACGCACCCGGCAGAATGCCTCGATATAATTCGCCAGGCACTGCACATTTCATGATATCCGTTCCAAAATAGAGGTCATATGGCAACTTTTCTCAAACAGTACGTTCAATATCAGAAACCTCAGATCAACATGCTGATCGCGCTTTCTCTGCCTCTGATCGGTGCCGTCTATAATTTTGGCTGGCGATCGGCAGTGTTTGTAGTTTTTTCGATGCTTTGCTGCTGGCTTGCAGAGTATCTCTTCACCCGTCGCGAAGGGAAACCAGCCTCGGCAGCCTCTCTGGTAACCGGAGCCCTGCTGGGCCTGATCTGCCCGCCCAACGTTCCATTCTGGCAGATCGCCGTCGGCAGCTTCTTCTGTATAATATTCGCCAAAATGGCTTTCGGTGGATTTGGCAAAAATATTTTCAACCCCGCCATGGTCGGTCGCTGCTTTTTATACATCAGCTTCCCGGCAGCGATGGCCGCCAGCTGGTTCGTACCGTTTCAGGGCAGTATCGGCGGTTTTGCCGCTTTTACAACATCGACCCCCGTCGCCACAGTCGATGCCAGCATGTTCAACGTAGACAGCGTCACCAGTGCCACAACCCTCACTTCTGCCAAAAAACTCAATATTCACAGACGTGAAGCTCTGGCCGCCGGTAACACAGTCGAAGCCCAAAAAGCTCTGCAATCATTCGAAAACATTTCTCTTGGCCGTCTGATCGTTGGCAACATCAACGGTTGTCTCGGCGAAACCAGTTCAATACTGATTCTGCTGAGCATGGCATATCTTCTCTATCAAAAAGTGCTTTTTATCCCGCTGCTGATCGGGCCATTCATCGGCATTTTCATAGCAAAGATGCTGTTACACATGACTGGTCTCGAGCCCCTGCCATTTGTTCATGGTTACCTGGTAAATCTTTTTGCAGGCGGCACACTTTTTGCCGCAGTTTTCATGATAACTGAACCTATTTCGGCACCAATGAACAATAAAGCACGCTGGGTCTATGCCGTTCTTATCGGTTTTCTGGCCGGAGTGATTCGAAGCATGTCGGCATTCAACGCCGGTTTCATGTTTGCCATTCTACTTGGCAACACCTTCGGGCCACTCATCGAAATCGGTATCGTTGAATACGAAAAATGGCAAAAGGAAAAGGCTGTATGAACGAAAAAATAAAGACCGTAGTTTTTACCGTTGCCGTAACAGCTGTTTTTGTTTTTCTGGTCAGCGGCGTCAACGCCCTGCTATCTGACAGAATAGTCGCCAACCGCACTGTCGCACGACAAAAAGTCATTCTGAACCTGTTCGGACTCGCTAAGACCGATAGTAAGCTTACCAACAGCGAGATTCCTGAATTGTTCAAAACAAAAACTATCAGAATCGCCACCGAAAAACCCGCCAGAGAAATCTATCGACTGAACAGCAGCGACAGTCAGCTTTATGTTATCGGTTTTTCTGGCCAGGGCTTCTGGGACAACATATCCGGATACCTCGCCATTGATGCTGCTGCTGCGACCATTTCAGGACTTGAATTTACCAGCCATGGCGAAACCCCGGGGCTGGGCGGTCGCATCAGCGAACCGGAGTTCAAGGCACGCTTCACTAATAAAAAATTCGGCGACGCGGCCTCACCAACCAGATTCAGACTGGTAGCCGAAGGCTCTGCTTCCCGCCCCGACGAAATTGACGGTATAACCGGTGCCACCGGCACATCCGGTGCCGTCGAGAAAATTTTGAACAGTACTATCGCCAACTTTCTCGAGCTGCACAAAGGAGGCAAACTGCAATGAGCACAGGTTCAGTGAAGGGCTTTGACGCCCTGAAACGCATGCTCTGGGATGAAAACCCCGTTATTGGTCAGATTCTCGGGATATGTTCGGCGCTCGCCGTAACCAATCTCGTCAAAAATACAGCGGTCATGTGTCTGGGTCTGATTTTTACCTTGATGATGTCGTGCTTTACCGTATCGTTGCTACGCAATGTCATACCGCGAAGAGTGCGAATGATTGTGCAGGTTCTGATAATCGCCGCCTACGTAATTTTTATAAAAATAGTTCTCGACGCATTTTTACCCGAAATCAGCAATGAACTGGGGCCATATGTCGGTCTGATCATTACTAACTGTATCGTCATGGGCCGTACTGAAGGTTACGCAATGGCCAACAAACCTTACGATGCCATTCTCGACGGCATCGGCGCCGGAATTGGCTATTCTCTGGTTTTGCTTCCGATTGCCATGATTCGCGAGCCACTCGGCCTGGGCACTCTTTTTGGGGTTCAGGTTCTCCCATCTGACTGGACAAGATGGAACATGATGGTAATCGCTCCCAGCGGCTTCTTTGCCCTGGCAACTTATATCTGGCTGGTAAGAGCGTTCAAAACCGGCAAAGTCAAGAGGTAAGAAGCATGGACATCCAAAGTATCCACCCTCTGGTAATATTTTTTGCAGCCATAACCACTAACAACATCCTTCTCACAAATTTCCTCGGAATGTGCTCCTTCCTCGCCGTGTCCAAGGACCTGAAAAGTTCGCTTGGCCTCGGTGCCGCCGTAATTTTCGTCTCGACATTTACGGCCCCTCTCAACTGGCTCGTGTTTCACAAACTTCTCGTTCCGTTTGAACTCGAATACCTGCAGTATATAGCTTTTATCATCGTCATCGCGGCATTTGTTCAGATCATCGAAATGGTGGTGGAACGTGTCAGCACTCTGCTTTACCTTGCTCTCGGCATATTTCTGCCGCTGATAACGGTCAACTGCGCAATCCTTGGCTGCGCCCTGTTTCTGGTTATTCGCCAGTATACTTTTATGCAGTCGATAGCCTACGGCCTCGGTGCCGGTACAGGCTGGGCGCTGGCCATCGCCGCGCTGGCCGGCATCAGAACAAGAATGGAAAAGAAGTCAAAAGTAATTCCCGAACTTGAAGGCCCCGGAATCGCTCTGGTAATCACGGGCATCATCGCAATGGCCTTTATCGGCTTCTCGGGCATCGTAAAAATCAATTGAGCAGGTATAAATCATGTCATCGATTCTAACTGCAATTATCGTCGTCAGCGCCCTGAGTGGCGGACTTACCATACTGCTCCTCATCGCCGAATATTTTTTCGCCAACTATGGTGAAGTTAATATTGACGTGAACGCGGGCGAAAAAAATTTCAGACTTGAAGGCGGAGCCAGTCTTTTAACCAGCCTCGCCAGCCAGAAACTGTTTTTGCCATCGGGCTGCGGTGGCAGAGGCAGCTGCGGAACCTGCAAATGTAAGGTTCTCGAAGGCGGCGGCCCGCTGCTTCCCACAGAAACGCCCTATCTGAATGACGAAGAGCGAAACTCCGGTGTTCGACTTTCCTGTCAGGTAAAGGTCAAAAACGACATCAAAATTCAGGTTCCTGAAGAACTGCTCAGCATCAAAGAATTCAATACGGTCGTCGAAAAAATCGTCGACTTTACCCATGACATCAAGGGTTTGCGCTTCAAGTTGCCTGAAGGTGAAAAAATCAGGTTCAAAGCCGGGCAATTCGCCAATCTGTTCAGCAAACCCTATGACGACGTCAAAGAAGAAACCTCACGCGCTTATTCAATAAGCTCCGCACCAAGTGATGATCGCGCCCTCGAACTGGTTATCAGATACGTGCCGAACGGCATGGTCACAACTTATGTATTCAAACATCTCAAAGAAGGTGACAATGTAAGACTGATCGGGCCATTCGGCGACTTTTATCTGCGCGACACCGACCGCGAAATCGTCTGCATTGCCGGTGGTTCAGGTCTGGCACCGATTCGCAGCATCATTCTCGACATGGTAGAGAAAGGCATCAGCAATCGCAAAGCGACGTTCTTTTTCGGTGCCGTAACGGTAAAAGATCTTTACTACGTTGAAGAATTCAAGGCCATCGAAAACGAACATTCCTGGTTCAAATTTGTACCGGCTCTCTCGCGCGACGACAGCGATCACCCATATGCCAAAGGGCTGATCACCGATGTTGTCGCCAGTCATTATGGTGATATGAAAGACATCGAAGCTTACCTGTGCGGAAGCCCAGGCATGATCGATGCCTGCGAAAAAACCCTCACCGGCAAGGGTATGCCTAAAAATCAGATCTTCTACGATAAGTTTTCGTGAGGAAAGGACAGCAAAAGTGAAACAGACACCCGAACTGGATCTGGTACAGGCCAGAATGCAGCCTGGCATACTGACACTGAAAGGCTTTCTTGGCGACGACGATCGCAAACTGGTCGACATTATCCAGGCAGACCAGCAGAGCTTCGCCCGCCTCGGAATCACTGCAGCCGGAATAGCAGAGCGCCTGGAAAAACTGGCAATACTGGGTAGTGACCTCATGGAAGAAGAGGTTCTGGTAGAATCTCGCTACCGCATCAAGGTCAGAGATGATCGCGGCAAGATACCAAGCCCGTGGGGAGACGGTCTGTTTGAAAAGGGTGACGTGGATCTTATCGACAACCAGACCGGCAAAACTCTTAAATGGAACAAACTCACGCTCAGGCTTCTCTCAGCCCATGGCTTTTGCGGCGGAACCGGCAGTGAATACAGAATTGACCCCGACGAGGCTGTTGCTATTCTCAGTCTATAAATACAGACAACAAAAAAAGCGGTGAGACCTTGGAGTCTCACCGCTTTTTGTTGTCTTGAAAATCAGCGATAACCGCACAAACAATTCAGCTCGTTAAAACCCGGCTTCTGTTCACGCAGTATCGAATGAATCAGAAGTCTGAGATCTGAGATACCAGTTCAGGTCTGTCGACAAACGGGTTGCGATTGTTCTGAAAATTCTGAACGCGATCGTTACGTTTCTTTTCGAGTTCGTCTACGGGGTCTTCCTGGTGCCAGCGGCGCAGAGTCGCTTCTTCGGCATCATTGATGCGTTTGTTATAACGAATTGAAAAGTAGAACATGGCGCGGGCTGTATTGCCACGCTGCTCTTTCCTGACTTCGAATACGTCTCTGTCGGTTTTGCTGCCGCCTTGTTCCCAGGTTGTGGCTTTGACGATACCGAAAGGGTTATTGCCTCTGATACCATTGGCCTTGGAGTCAGCCGGGAAAAGGTGATGCAGGTCACATTTAGCAATACCGACGGCGCCAAGAGACTGGGGCCAGGTGTGTTCGATATTCATGTTTGTGGCATCGGGTTCGCCTGCTGTTTTAAGTTTTCGGCCAGTGTAAACACATTCGACGATACCGCTGCGGTTGTCGATGTCACCAAAAACGAGATCCTGAGCACGCTGATAACCCACAGAAACATGGTTGTTAACCAGGTTGAAAAGTTCTTTTTTAAGACCATCGTCACGAAGACTTGCAACGCGGGCATACATATCGGCGCCCTTGTCAAAATCCGGGACTGCCAGATTGCCCTTGTTATCGAAAGGGTCAGTCAAGTCGCCGGAGATGTGCGAATACATTTTGTTCAAGGAATCACGCAGCTTAAAAACGTTAACCTGGCACTTCGGAGCGGTCTGCTCGATTTCATCCAGGTGAAGCATCATTTCCTGGTAGAGTTCCTGGGGTGTTTTAGCCGGTCTCTGACGGGCAAACAGATCTTCGCAGTTAGCAAAGACGAAGAAAAACAATACAGCTACGGTGATACTCAATACGTTGTGGCGCCTCATGGCAACCCCCTTTTGAATACTCATATACTTATCAGGGCTACTTGGTTACAACAATAAATACCAGCAAACAAACTGAAGTTTGTATTCTGAGTATGACAGTTTTTTACAAGTACCGCAAGGAGTTTTCTATTAATAGTTTGGGCAAATAGAATGCAGTGCAGCTGTAAACCTTCTATTCATGAGGATTACGAAATATTTTAAAATAACAAATCATTTTTTCTGCACTGTTCATTATCATTAGGGTTACGCGAGTTATATTCATTGCATGCCGCTTATTTTTAAGGCAGAATGTATGAAAACAAAACTACAGGAAATGCGGGAAAATCGGCTTGACTGACCAGGAAAACTTGATAAGCGAACTTTCAGCACCGGTAAAAGCTTTTAGAATATTTGCCATTGAAAGCGCTATACGTGCCGGTAATTCACCCGAACTTCTCAAAACCCTGGAAGCCCGGACAAAAATCGAAACCGACGACGAATGCCTGATGTTGCTCAAGCACGCGATCGCTTCAATCAAGACCCGCCTGGAGCCACAAAAAGCAACAACAGCAAATCATCACATTTCACCCGAGCAGTTCGCCAGAAGCAATGCAACCGAGCAATTCGAAATTTTGCGCAACACCTCAACTGCTGCGCTCAAAAAAGACGGTGGCCTGAAAAGCATCGACTTTCTCTGGAAATCATCTGCAAATGCTGTGGTCAAAGCAGAGGTAGTTAAACGCTGTTCGAAATTCTGGCCTGATTCTCTGGCCAGCTATCTTGAAACGGGCCTCGCCGAAACTTCTCCGGTATTGCAAAAAGCCTGTCTTGAAGCAATAATCATCCGCTTTCCCAAAATACTGCAGAACAACTTCGACAGACTGGTAATCTCTCCTGACCCGATAATAAGAGCCACGGCCATACGTGGCCTGGCCCGAAAACACCCCGAGAGCGCCGCCGTGTTCCTTGCAGAATCACTGCGAAAAGGTGATTATTATACTCGACTGGCATCGCTGCGGGCTATTTCTGTCATGCCATTCGAGCTCAACCGATCCAGCATGATTGAACTCCTCAGCAGAGAAAAAGACCAGAGGCTGCTCGAAGTTGCTGAAGCGATATTTCTTGCCAACCCAGACCGCGAAGTGCCATTTCGCATCTGTGACGTCATCGCCACCACCTCCCCCGATAAACACCACTTTCTCCTGGAACTCCAGAAAAAGTGCTGTGTCATGTTGCGCGAAGCCGAATTATGCCCGGACTTTGGCCAATATCTGCTCACCCTGAAAAAATACCCGAACCGCATCAAAGCAAGACAGTTCGTACAAAACTGTATCGACACCTACGAAAACGCCGATCAGGCCACAAAACACGAACTGATCGAACTTCTTCACGAAAAAACGCGAATCCCCGAAGTCGAAGAAGCCATAAGAGCGAAAATAACGGCTGGCGGCCCTTGCGAACTGCTTGAACTTGCAACTAAAAAGCGCCCCGCTCAGACAGAGAGTGCCTCCCAAAAGACTCAGAAAGATTTTCAGCCTGACACACTCCTGAAAAAACTGATCCGACTTCGTTCTAACGTAGAACCGGATGCCCGGGCACTCATAGAAGAGGCTTTCAGCGCAGAAAAATCCGGTTCCAATCTTATTCCTGCTGCACTGAGAGCAGCGATTACCTGCAACGATGACCGCTGGTGCCAGAAATCACGCAGTTTTTTGCGACACAGTCATGAAGATCTGGTTGCCGCCGCCCTCGAATATCTGGCCGTTTTTGACAGCGAAAGCTTCATGCTGCAAACACGAGTATTCATCAATTCGCCATCGCTGCTCATAAGAACGTCATTGCTGCGAAGCATGTGTCAGCAAAGCCCGGAAACAGCAAGAGAACTTCTGGCATCAATGTTGTCTGACAAAGATGCCAGAGTCAGGGAAAAAGCCATCAGTTCACTCATTCATTTCGAGTTTTCCAGCATTCGCAGTCTGCTGCCACCGATGCTCGCCAGAGAAAACAACCCTGAAACACTCAGCGCCTGTCTGTCGTTTTACATCGCCAACCCACTCATGGAAAGCCTTTCAGACCTGTCTCAGCTTGCAAAAATGCGCCCGGAAATGAAAGCAATCTTTGAAAACGCTTCAAAAAATATCAAAGAATCTATTGTTGAACTGGGAATGGCCACAGACAGAGAAATAGACGAAAATACTGCCAGAATAGAGCAACAACAAGCCGTCTCCGAACAAAACAAAGAAGAAAAGCTCGAAAAAGAACGGCTCGAGAAGCTTGCCACGCAGATCAACTGGAGCCAGGTTTCCCAGACACTTAAAGATTTTTCTGATTCGACACCCCAACTGAAATTTATTCTTGGCGGGGTCTTGCTGCTGTTGTCACTTTTTTTCTTTCTCACAAGCTCTGGCGATAACGCTCCGGTAAAAACCATCGAAGGCTACACACCGGTCTCAGCAGCCATAACCACATACCTGCTCAAAGTAGAGCAGGTAGATTCAGCCGCCGGCTCTTTTACCGCCAGCTCATCCGACAACCAGAAAATTCTGGTATTGCCCAGACCGGGCAAGGTCTTCGCAGTCAGGCCAGGGGACAGCATCAGTGTAAGGGCTATGCCATTCAGAAAGCTCCCAGACCAGACCCTGGTCGTAAAAACAATCGAAGTAATTAATTCGCGCTGATTTTTATGTTATCTTTTCAGACACTCGAACGTAGTAGTAAGAGAAGGAACTGATCTGTGAACAACGAAAAAGAATTCGCCCGACTGATAGAGGAAACCTGGCGCTCACTCGGTTTTTTTCTCAGGTATCTTGGTCTGCCGGAGTCGGAAATCGAAGACATTGCCCAGGAGGCGTATGTGAAGGCCTTTAAAGCATTCGAAAGCTTTGACACAGGGCGTTCATTCAAATCGTGGCTCTTTGCAATAGCCAGAAACACGTTCATTGACTGGAAACGCCGCCAGAAGTGCCAGCGCCAGTTTCTCGAGGCGAACTTCATAAAAGATTACTGCGATACTTTCGAAGAAGATGCCAACAATCGAACACAGGTCAGAGAAATGCTGCAAAAATTGTCATCTGAAGAACAGATTTTGGTGGAACTCAGATTTTTTCAGGACTTGCCCTTCGCTGAAGTTGCAGAACTGACCAACCTCAGCATCGGGGCAGTCAAAATGAGAATGATGCGCATTCTCGATAAATTGAAAACAGGTCTGAAAAGGGAGTCTTATGAACAGAATCTGTGAAAATTTCATCGAAGAGCTGACCTCCCGAACAAGCCAGCCATCACAGGCCCTCATGGAACACCTGGCCGGTTGCCCGTCATGTCGCCAGTCTGCTGAAGCCCTCGGACTGATTAAATCAGCTCGAAAGCCCCTTTCAGGAACTGAGGCCAGTGCAATAGCAGCAACCATCAAAGCAGTGCAGGCCATTGGATCCGGTTCTTCCGCTAATGTAACTCCGCCGACAGCTGTTTCAACGGTTTCGGTTGTCAAATATTTCATCCTGACAGCAATTCTTATTGCTGGAGTCTCTTCGGCCATTATTTACAGCTACGTTGCCGGCAACGCTGACACCACCGAAACAATTCCGCAGTCAGGCACGAATGTAGAAGCCGTTACAGACAACAAAACCGAAAAACCGGGCGAAGAACTGACCGAAAACTCCGAACCGGCAAAATCTACGACACAGAAGACTGACTATGAAGTTCTAGCCACGCAGACAGCTACGCAAATCAAAATAATTTCACCAGACGAAGAAGAAGTTACCCCATGACTCGCCCAGAAAAACCAATCAAAACCGGCGCACCGCTTCAGCTGCCACCTGGCAACAGAAGCGGCGTGGTTTTTTACATCGTGCTCTCAGTGGTAACTCTGATGGGTATATTTATACTTTTCTATCACAGCTTTTCAAAACAACTGGCGTTCTCTTCTTTTTATCATGTCAACCGCGAAAAGCTGCGCAATCTGACCGAAATAATCATAGATTCAGCATTCAGCAACCTGCAGCATGCGACTAGAGACCCAAGGCACGAATTAACAAAAAAGTTTGCAGAGCAGATGCGTACCGCAACACTCGGAAACGCCCCGTTCGATTTGACGGCACCTCTTTTTGAAGCGAACCGAGCGGCACTGCTTAACGGCGCAACCCTCAAATACAGCCTTTCAGGCAGAATATTCGACAAAAGAACCGAAACACCACAGTCGCAAAAATACTATATCGGCGAAGGCCTCGGAACCCTGGAAATCCTGGTCGACGCCTCTCTGGAAACCCCATCAGGACAGGTTCTGGCTCGATGTCAGCGACGCCGCCACTTCGATTTCAAATCAGCCTGCCTGGTATCGAACTTCAAAAAACGCGAGAACAGCTACGCCATGACTTTCCCACTGGATTTCGCCCTGCTGGTACGCAACGGTCTGCGCGAATTTCAAGAGGGCTATCGCGGCCAGAGTCTCAACTGTGGCCAGAAACTGGTAATCCAGGATCAAAGTTCAATCCCCGCTGCTAAACGCGGGCTGGTATATTTTGGCCGAGCCAACGAAAACAACGAAGCCAGACGCATCTATCTGAACACCACAGATAAAGCCGACAGTTCAGCACTCTGGCCAGAATTGCCAGTCGAGCAGTTTACCGTCAACCAGGAAGAATGCCTCAAACTTATTCCGGAACTGAATGTTGAAGGCATCGACCAGGTTACCGGCATTCGAGGCGTTTTTACCTTCAAACGCTGCCCGGCCGCCAGAACTACCGGCAATCCACCTCCTCACGAGAAAGAGGCGAGGAACATACTTTCCGCGGTTCCAGGCAGCCCTGACAGGGTTCTCGAGCAACTGCCGGCCGGCATAAGCTTTGCCGGGCCGACAGATAAGAACTATTTTGACACTTTTCTACGTGGCAGCATGAATCAAAGATGGCTTTATGTGGTACATTTTGCCCTCGACGCCTCCGCCGCCAGAGCCGGGGGCGAAAATATCCCGGCAGAAGGCAAAACCATGCTCGAAGAAGCCGCCAATTTCGTCTGTTATTCACCCGAGGCAGACCGCTTCAAAGACGACCAGGCAGCCGACATGCAAAAGCGTCGCGAGCTTTTTAAAAGACTCGAAAAACTGGCGGAACGAACCAATCCACCATTACCACTTTATTCTGACATGGTCGAAGACTACCCCCACTACCAGGGTCAGCAGATGAAAAAAGCCGAGGTAACCGAAACCTTCAAAGAACCCCCGAAGTTTTTCGGGCGTGATTCTTCGCCCTTGAGTGAGATTACCGTAACCGGAAGCGAGGGTTTCAGGCCTTTCCGTCATTACACACTCTGTGCGGCCAGATATTTTTACGCCTCAGACCTTGAAAAAAACGGCATATACGACAAAAAAAACGGCATTCTCAATCTGCGCGGCGTTGTCAGTGTCGAACTGGAGCACGTAACTCTCAACCCACCGACGGGCCGCGACCACATTATAGTCAGAGGTGCCGGGGCAATACTGGCACCGAATGGTTTCACCATAAACTGCGGCCTGAAGCGAGAGAACCCCGAAAGGGACCTTTGCATACTTTTTACGCGCAAGGGCAGCATCAGAATCGGCACTTCGGCACGTATCGAAGCAAGTCTGCTGGCATTTAACGATTCGAATACCGGCTCCATCGTTCCGTCAAAACCAATGGATATTCTAGGCGCTGTGGGCGTTGACCAGCTTTTCCTCAGCAGGTTTCCGGCAACTCCGGGCAAAATAGAGTTCGACCCGAAATTGAAAACTGATTCTGACAATGACGAAATTTTCACTCTGACGGTTTCGCCATGGGTCAGATATGAAGATATAACTTTCAGCAAGGAATAATATGAAAAAACGACGGGGCTTTTCTTTCATTGAAGTGCTGATCGGCATGGTTATCCTGCAGATTGCCCTTCTGTCTTTTTTTCTGATCAACCAGTCTTCAAGCTCCCAGAGCATGGATGCCTACTACGAGTTTTTAGCAAACTCTCTTGGCAACGAAGTGATCGAGTTCGTTCAGGGAATGGGCTATGAATGGGCAGTCAAATATCTCGACAAACCTGATTTGTTCCCGCTGGGCGAGTGGCACGGCGTTCTTGAAAAGCCAATATTCGCCGCCACATCGTATTTTCGCGAATGCGACTCTTTTGAGCGGCTGATTAATATGCAAAAAGTCAGCAGTTCGGGCGACGGCATTCTCGTGAATATCGAAATACGCGTAAAAAGCGGTAATAAAGTAAAATCATGGCTGAGCCGTGGCGAACTGGCATTCTCTACAATTGTCATGGAGAAACCTGCCAGATGAAGATAACTGCCAACAACAAAGCCTTCACCCTCATAGAAGTCGTAATGGTCTGCGCCATAATGATGCTGATTCTCATTCCGACTTACCGCATTCTGTCACACGGCGGGAAGTCGGCATTAAAGGGAGTACAGCGAAACAATGTGGTCATGCAGGGGCAGCAGATACTCAGCCAGTTGAAACTCGATCTGGCACTTTCCTGCTTTATTTTTGTCAATGATAAGAGCCACAGCATCAGCGATATTTTCAGCGAAAACTTGTCAGGCAGTGATGTGACCATCTCTTTTAACACCTTCAACGGTGAAGAATACGCCAGAAAGGTCATCCCGACCAGCAGCGGCCCAGAGAGCTACAGACGTATGAACAGGGTCGAATATGTTCTGAAAAGCAGGCCGGGATCAGCCTTTAAATCGCTGGAACGGATCTTTTACCCCCATCCTGGAATCGGTGGCAATAAAAACCGCAAAATTCTCAGTGACCGGGTAAACTTTTTTGAAATAAGACCCGAGACTATCTCCTCTGCCGGTTATTCTCGCAGCTTTTTCAGAATTTCGCTGCAGCTGTTCGACCAGGAAGAAAAAGTCAGCAACAGCACAGGGCAGCAATTCATCGCCGACTTCATGGAAACAGCTAACCCCACTGTTTTAAATTCTATTATCAACAACCCGGGGCTGAATCGCAACTGGTATACCGACCCTCACAACACTGACTGAGAACCCGGCAAGTCACCTGGAGATACTGACAGGTTCAACTTTGATCGGAACTTCGAATGGGTTCGAATAATCAGCTCTCACCAACCAGAATTTGCCGGCGGCACAGGCCAGATAACGATTTATGTAATATGGACTGGTAAAAACTGTCTTACCGACAACCTCGCCGGCTGCAGCAAACATTATCAGAGTCTGTTGCGTCGGGTCCCCGGCCGGAGCGACAAAAGAGACCAGGCGCTCACCACCCGGGCCGACCTGCCAGATTCTCGGGTTCTGCATATCGACCATACCGACCGTCTGACGTGCAATCTCAGCACCAGAGGCAGACAAGGTAACGAGAGAATGGCCCAGGGCTTCAGAGTAATCGAGCATGTGCAGATTGTCGTTTTCGTCAACGCAAAAGCCGGAAGCCTGCCATGGGAAGGTTCTTAAAAGTTTTCCGGCAGCGGAATAGACCGCTATTTTAGCAGAAGCGTAATCTCCCACATAAATCTGACCTTTGCTGTCAATGTCTATTTCATCGAGCTGAATCAAACCATCGGCGGCAATGCGTCGCAACTCGACACCTTCACCATTGGCAACGACGATCTCTCTGGCCATCATATCCAGTGCCACAACGCCGGTTACCTCATTGTTTTGACCTGTCTGCAAGGCAAAATCACTGAGTATGAATTCAGGTTTCAATTTTGGCAGAACAACCTCTTTTTTTATGCTGCCACTGCCATCAAGGCAGATTACACGCCCTTTCACCGAATCAAGAACCCATAAGTCCTGGCCAACCCCCCTGAAAGAGCTGGGGCCCACCGGCAGATCTTCAGCATTGGCAGGAACAGTAACACCCACCTGGCCGCTTTCCCTTCCGAATGTCAGCTGCCAGTCTGCAGCGGCCTGATTACCGAAGCCCAGGAGCAATAAACCGGTCAAAACCGGAACTATCTTTCTCATGTTGCTCAAACCTTTCTCAATACTTGAGTTATCGGCATATAATTGATACTGTGAACCCGGGGAGTACGCGCTGACGAGCTGTTGGAAACCGCCTGAAAACTGTTACCCTGCCTGACAATGACGCCAATGTGGCGACCAGGGCCACGGCTGGTTGTCCAGGTGACGACATCACCTTCCTGGTAAGGCGGAACCCGCACACTTCGCCAGCCTGCAGCGCGAAGGTCGGCGACCACATCATCACAATTCAATCTGACTCTGTTCAATACGCCGGCATTAACGAGGGCGGTCGATACGACTTTGGCACAGGCGAGATTGCCGCCATCGACGTCTGCACCTCTAAATCTGGTGCTGCCGATCAATGACCTGATACTCGAGGCTATCCGGGCAGTGGTTCCCGTGGATGGGCTGGGAGCGGAAACAGCCCCTGAGGGCTGACCGATGCCTGTTGTGCCCGCGCCTATGTCTTCGTCGTCACCAGCACTGGTTATGCGAACAGCGGCATTATTGGGCGCATTCTGTTCAGCATTGCCGTTATTGGCCGGTGTTTCATTCTCTGCTGTATTATTAGTGCTCTGAATGGCATTGCCGACTGAGTTTATGACTTCTCGAACTTTCGGAATCGCTTCGGCAACACCTGAGGCGACCTTACTGATCGTATCGAGAATCTGGCCGGCATCGCAACCGGTCAGAGAAACAGCAACAACCAGAAGCATTATAAAGGAAAAGTTTCTGGAAAATTTCATGAAAACCTCCTTGGATTAAGGCCAGAATCGCCTGCACTTAACCATACGCACCGGCCGTCAGAAAAATAACAAAGAAATTTCAGGCAACGATATTTTCAAGAAGTTTCAGGGCAGTGGTGACATCCGGTGCCAGCTGTGCAATCGGAATTATGCCGGAAATTGAGAAAAGAGTCTCTTTGAGAGAATCAAGACCACAGACAACTACATAGCCCTCAAAATCACCATCGATTAGAAGAACCGCTTCAAGAATCTCACCCATAGCAGGGCTGTTGATAAGTCTGCAGGCAGAATAGTCGAAAACGAACCTGCGGTGCCCCTCCAGGGCAAATTTTTGCAGTTGCGCCGCAAGATCGGCGATTCCTTCAACTTTACAGTGCCCGATAAAGCTGACTACGGGGATATTGTTCACAATTGAAATCTGCAGCATCTGTTGATTGTTCAAGACCGGCTCCAGGTATCTGACTTCTATGATAAAAATTTACCATAAAAAGTAGTCCGATTACCATAAAAAAAAGGCTGCCTCACAGGCTTCTGCAGTTGGTGGCCCGGTGGCCTCAGACAAAAGCAAGCCTGTGCGACAGCACTCTTTTTGAGCTTTTACCGATCAGGGAGCAATTTCTTCATCATCAGTCGGGGCTACAACCTTGATCGTTGCTTCGTCAGCGTCAGCGTCTTCGTCTTCGTCTTCTTCGTCGTCATCGTCAGCAGCTGCATCGTCATCGTCAGCGGCCACCTGTTTTTCGTCTTCTTTTTTGTCGTCAGCAGCCTGAGTAGCCGGTCTATTCTGATTGCCGGCAGCAACGGCTCTGTTAACATCAGCGATGCCGCTTTGAACAGCGTTATTTACATCAACAGCAACCTGTCTGGCAGCCGGCGCATTTTCAATGATTGCACGGCCAACGTTCTGAGCCTGATCGAGACCGCTGAGAATATTCTGTGCATCTCTCTGACTGTTAGGTATCGAGCTGGCGATCGAACTGACGATTTCTTTTACTTTCGGTATGGCGTCAACGACGGCTTTAGTCACATTGGTGATCACGTCCATAATCTGACCTGCATCACAACCGGTCATAAAAAGCGATGCAACCAGCATAAAAACAACTGACAATTTTTTGAGACTGTTCATAATCAACCTCCTGAATTTTAGACCTCTTGATTTATATTACGATTAGCCTGTCAGAATGGTAACAGTTTTAAAAAAAATAAAAAAGGCTCTACCCAGAAGCTTTTGGGCAGAGCCTTTTCGTTGAATTTATCAGAACAGACTCAACTGATTCCTTTCGGGAAGCAGACGATCGAGAATTTCGCCCATCAGTCGATTGCGAGTTTCGGTATCGCCAACTGCTTCAAATCTGAAGCCAAGATAAACACCTGCATAGGGCTTGTCGTTCTTGCCCCTGCCACTGACAGCAATAGCCGCTCCCTTGCCATCGGGAAGGGTGACCAGAATTTTGCCCGGGGCGGCAGTATTCATGACAGTGATGTCTGAAGCAGTTCTTGCTGATTCATCGCCATTGAGCATCAGGGTGAAGTCGCCGTTGCTGCCTTTGCAAACCAGCTCGTCAAAGTCTTTTTCTTCATCGACAAAGGTGAATTTGAAATAGTCCTTGAGCAGATCGCGATGTATGTTAGATTTTCCGACTGATTGAGCTGCCATCATCAGACTGCCGCCATGCGACAGGTAATCATGCAGGTCTTCAGAACTCGGAGCAAGTTGCCCCATACTGCTGGCACTGACGCTATCGGTGATTACAGCACCCTTTTCACCGGCAAACTGCCTCAAAATGTCTTTGAATTTAAAAGCAAACACTGATGGATCCCAGAGGACCTGGAAGTCTACATTGTTAGCCTTCAAAGCCTGAGCGACCATAGGCAGAGTCATCGGGTCTTCGACCATCTGCCCACAGAGCAGAACATCGGCTTTACGCTTGAACAGCGGAGTTTTTTCGAGAAATTCATCCCAGCTGGTATCTTTGGCAAACCGCAGAGCCTTATAGTTATTTCTGAATGAGTAGGATGGCGGGAAATAGATGGACAGGCCGTGGCTGTCGCCCATACCCTGGGTGTGCCCTTCGATAACCACTGGTGAAGTTTCGGGGAACTTGGAAACGATCAGATATTCTTTGCCCTGTTTGATGCGGCGCTTGTCGAGAGATTTGCCATCCTGGCGGATAACCTGATAGTTGATCTCATCAACGAATACCTTTTTCTCGAGTGCTTCATCGACAACTGGCTCAAATGGCCCAATCTGGCAGTAAAACCCGCCACCCTGCATCTGACGCAGAGGTGTCAGTGCCAAACGCGACTGAAAAACGCGGGTTCCAGCCGGCCACAAAGACTTAGGAGGCATTCTCCAGCCATTGTAGCCCCAGACCACGACGCCGGGCTTGTCGCTGGTGATGAGAACCGGCTTGGCAAGCCGATCGTTTTCGACCGGGTAACCGTAAGATTTGATAATGTCTATGCAGATTTCTCTGATGTCGGAGGGAGCTTCAGGCATCTGCGCAAGCTTGTGAGTGAAGTCGACAAGATCGACCAGTGTCGAATCAGAATAGCGCTTGATCGAAGCAAAACGGCCACCCTCAGCGACGAGCAAATCAGCGTATGCCTGATGATTGGCGAGCAAGGCCTGACCAAGTCTGTCAAATTTCTTTACCAGATTGCCTATTTTGCCGAGGTCTGTCGCAGCCTTGGTAACAGGCGAGCCCTTAACGAAAGAATTCGAGGCAGAACCGCCTTTGGCATAAGACTGGACATAGGTGCCAACCATGCGCTTGGAAAATTCAGCCGGGCTCAAAGCGGGATTCTTGACCAAAGGCCCGAGATAATCGGCATAAGGCATGCCGTTACCAGGCTCGTTTTCTTCTGAGGCTACCATGTAACTGGTCGTATCAGAAATTTCATAGGCCACTTCGATAGTGCCCATCAAACAGGCGTCAAAATCAACGATCGAAAATTTCGATTCTTTGCCATTGACCTTATTCAGCTCTTTTTGCCCTTCGCGCAAAGCCCATGAAACGTCGGTCATGCTGAGCATGCGATCAGACTCTTCGTCGTGAGCGATTCCAGACCAGCCGGCACCATGATTCCAGATTATCACTGCAACATTATCGGCCGGGTAAGTCTTAACGCCCCACTTGAGGAAATCGGCAAGCGTAGCCTTGTTGCCCATGCACAGTTCGCCGAGATTCATCACCATTTTGCTGGTTACTTTGCTGAGATCACTGTCGCGGGTGACATAGTATCGTCTGGTGCCCACCCAGTTACCATCGGCGATCGTGTCACCCTTGCCGCCACGCATGCGGTCGATCTGAGCTACAATGTTAACCTGATCGCTGCTGCCAACCTGTTCCATCTCGTTGATGTCGGTAAGGCCGAAATGTTCAAGATCATTGTCAGCGCAGATATAAGCAAGAATTGTCCATTTTTTGCGGTCTTTTTTGTGGGGCGTCCCAGTTTTGCGACCTTCGGTTTCGAAGGCAACAGCATGTTGTGCATCGTCAAACCAGTGTATTGGGAACTGCTGTAACGGTATGTCTTTATAAAGATCAGCAACTGACCCGTATCTATCTTTATTGGCGTTTTCACGCATTTTGCCATAAACAGTCTGCCAGTAGGTATCGAGCTTTTTGATTTCGGGACTGGGGTCATTGGCAGCCTGAAATTTGCGACGCGAAGAAACCTTTTTAACCAGATCAAAATATGCCAGATCGAGCGGCGCGGGCGATTGCTTGATCACGCTGCCAAGCACTGCATCGAGGACAGGTTTGTCTTTGAACATATTGTAGGCAAAAGAAGTTTCTTCATCGGCCTTAGCAGCATAATTAGCCAAAAATTCGGCTTTGTAATCACCACGAATGTTGCTGACAAAATTACCCTGCAGCTTTTTGGGGAAATCAGCGATCAGTTCGCTGAGCAGCTTGTCCGAGCGTTTGTCGGCCAGATATTCGAGGGTGATTTTTCTCTGCCAGACTTCCTGGAGCATGCCAAGATGCTGCATAACTTTCTGCTGATCAGCTTTGGTAGCGCCACTAACAGCCTTTGCCGAAGTTGAGGCAGTTGCCTTTTTGGTGGCGGTCTTTTTAGCAGTAGTCTTTTTAGCAGCGGTTTTTTTGGTCGTGGCGGGTTTAACCGCAGTCTTAGAAGACTTTTTGGCAGTAGCCGGTTTTGCCGCTGTCGAAGATGTTTTTTTCTTTGCAGCGGTCGTTTTTTTCTGGGTGGTGGAAGGCGAGGCTGTTGAACCAGCGCTCCACACGGGGCCGAGCGTCAACAGGTGTATAACAACCATCAACGCTGCCAGAATACGCTTACTCATGATCGATTCTCCTTACAGTAAGTGCTGAAGAGCGTACAATATTCATCCATTATACAAAAAAAATATCCAAAGGGTAACTGCTAAATTTTAAGTTTTGTTGTGTCAACATACTTCCTGAGCTGGCAAATTTGGTGTATAAATTACATTAAATCATTATGACCTGGAGATAATTAATGAATCTCGTTTACCTTTCACCCCATTATCCCGCCCATTACTCACAGTTTGTAGAAGCACTCGCCCGCCACGGCGTAAGAGTCTTCGGAATCTCGGATCTTCCTGATGAAGCTCTTGACCCACGAGTAAGGCAGTCTTTGAGCGGTCACTACCGAGTTGATCAACTCGAAAATCAGCAACAGGTCATAAATGCCGTTGGTTTCTTCAAGCAGCACCTCGGAGAAATCCATCGGGTCGAATCGCACCTTGAACCATGGATAGAGCTTGAAGCGATGGTTAGAGACACATATAACGTTGTTGGCCCCAAATCAGACCAGCTTCAGTTCATCAAGCGCAAATCAAAAATGAAGGATATTTTTCTAAAAGCCGGAGTTCCAGCAGCTCGAGGCATTGTCGTCAAAGACCTTAAACAGTGCCAGAAATTCATCGACGGGCATTACCCTGTTTTCGTAAAACCAGACATCGGGGTGGGCGCGGCAGACACTTACACAATCCGCAACGCAGCAGATCTCGAGCATTTTTTCTCAATCAAACAGAATTACGACTATTTCATGGAAGAATTCGTAGATGGGGACCTGCAGTCATTCGACGGGCTTACCGATCGCGACGGCAACATAGTCTTCTGCACTTCGCATGTTTTCAGTAACGATATTCACAAAGTGGTCAAAAACAATGAAAACGTTCATTATTACTCTGTAATGGACATTCCAGCCGAACTCGAAAAATATGGCCGGGCCATAGTAAAGGCGGCGGAAGTGCGCGAAAAATTCTTCCACATAGAATTTTTCAAACGGAGTAACGGCAAATATCAGGCTCTCGAAATCAACATGCGCCCACCAGGAGGTCTGACCACCCACATGTTCAACTTTGCCTGTGATATAGACGTTTATGACTGGTGGGCTTCGATCATGGCCGGGCACAACCCGAAACGAGCGTTTACCCGTCGTTACCACTGCGCTTTTGTAGGCCGCAAACACGATAGACCCTACAAATATTCACATGACCAGCTGTATGCCAGATGGGGTGAGCGCATTGTTCACAGTCAGCCGATGAACCCGATCGAATATCAGGTCATGGGCCACTGGGGCTACCTGGCACGATCGACCAACCTGGACGAATTGAAAAACATCATTCGCGACATTATCCTGGAGGCCTGATGAACAGGGAATACAGAACTATACACAGCAAGACTCTCGGCCGACAGTTTGAAATGCTCGTCTACGGGAACGAGGGCAAGCCGATGGTCGTCTTTCCGTCTCAGGAAGGCAGATTTTTTGACTACGAAAACTTTGGAATGATCGACATTCTGGCTCCTTTCATTCAAAAGGGGCTGATACAGGTTTATTGTATCGACAGCATCGATCATGAAAGCTGGTTTTCGCGTTCAAACCCTGTCGAAAGAGTGAATAAAGCCAACGAATACGATCGCGCCGTCGTTGAAGATGTCGTCCCGCACATTCTCTCCGATGGGCACAAAGATGCGGGCATAATTGCTCATGGCTGCAGTTTTGGGGCTTTTCACACCGCAAATTTTGCGCTGCGCCACTCTGAATACTTCGATTCGGGCATAGCGCTCAGCGGCTGCTACAACATCGAGTTTGCAATGCAGGGGTTCTACAGCAACGAAATGCACGCCCACAACCCGTTGCGTTACAGCGCTGACCTCAAAGGCAAAGATATCGTCAAACAACTGCAGAACAATCTGTTAATAGTCTGCAGCGGCCAGGGCGCCTGGGAAGAATGGACCGGCGAGGCGATCCAGATGTGTAAAAATCTTAATGACGCCAGCATACCGGTATTACTCGATCTGTGGGGCTATGATGTCAACCACGACTGGCCATGGTGGAAAAAAATGGTGGTTTATTTTCTGGGCAAATTCGAGCGAGCCGGCTTTTTAACCTCGCAGCACCGCATGAATGCGAAACAAAGTCGAAACTTCATCGAAAACTTTCACTCGTTTTGACGCAAAGACCCGATTACAGAGCCGTATTATGAACAAAAACCTGAAAATGCGACCCGCAAGCAGGGTACTCGATCTGCCCCCGTATATCTTCTCTGAAATCGACAAACGCAAAAATGACCTGAAAAAACGGGGAGTTGAGCTGTTGAATTTCGGAGTCGGAGACCCGGATCTGCCAACCCCTGACTTTGTCGTGGAAGAACTCTGCCACCAGGCCAGAATTCCAGATAACCAAAAATATCCTTCTTACAACGGCTCACGCGATTTCAGAGAAGCTGTGTGTCTCTATATGCGCGAAAGATTTGCCGTCGATCTCGACCCCGAAACTCAGGCTACTGCCCTGATCGGCACTAAAGAAGGGCTGGCACATTTTTCCTGGGCTTTTCTCGAACCCGGCGATATCGCCTTGATTCCTGACCCCGGCTTCCCTGTTTACGCAAACTCGGCACGATTTGCCGGCGCAGAAGTCTACACGATGCCGCTCCTCGAAAAAAACGACTTCGTTCCCAACCTGAGCGATATTCCTGAAGATGTCGCCGCCAAAGCCAAAGTGATGTTTGTAAATTACCCGAACAACCCGACCGGAGCGGTAGCCACTCCCACACAGATGCAGCAGATAATCGACTGGGCAGCAGCCCGCCAGATCGCCATTGTCGCTGATGCAGCCTATGCAGAACTGGTATACGATCCAAAACTACGTTACAGCGTCCTGTCGCTTCCGGGGGCAGAAAAGACAGTAATCGAATTTCATTCATTCAGCAAAACTTTCAACATGACCGGCTGGAGACTTGGCTTCGCGGTCGGCAACCCCGACCTGATCGGGGGTTTGGTAAAATTAAAAACAAACATCGACTCCGGAGTTTTCGATGCAATTCAAATAGCAGGGATAAAAGCACTGCGAGAACTTTCTTCATGCGCTGACAACATAATGCGCATCTACCAGGAAAGACGCGACGCCCTGAGTGAAATTCTTGAAAGCAGCGGCTTTCGCTGTTGCAAGCCGGAAGGGGCATTTTACCTTATGGTTAGATGCCCGCCCGGTCTGAGCTCGATGCAGTTCACCATCGATCTCATGGAAAAATGCGGCGTGATAACAACTCCTGGTTCTGGCTTCGGTAAGCACGGTGAGGGCTACATAAGATTCGCACTGACGCAACCCGTAGAAATAATCCGCCAGTTGGCCGGGCGTCTTTCAGCACTGCAATACTGACAATCACTCTTACCGCTCCGCAGCATGGAGGCAAAAATGGCAAAGACAAAATTCGCTGACTCGTATTTCAAGGCTGGCGCCATATTTCTTGTCAGGTGGCGTCGGCTTCTGTTCTGCCTTCTCATACTGGTATCTGTCGGCAGCCTTTTCTTTGCCCGTAATATCAACGTAGATAACAGTCTCGAGCTATGGTTTCTGGAGGGCGACCCAGCACTGGAAGCCTACAATGAGTTCAAAAAACGCTATGGCAACGATGAAATCATTCTGGCAATGGTTGACTGTACCCATGACGGCATGTTCTCACCCGCAGTTCTTTCTGCCATATATAAAGCGTCCAGAGAAATCGAAGAGGATAATTTCAATTTCAAGAGAGTGCTGAGTGTAGGCTTGGCACCGTATATAGGCCTCAACGGCGACGAAATAACCATTGAAGACCTGATGAGCGGCCCGGTTAACTCGATCGAAGAAGCCGAAGAAATTCGCCGGCGTTTCATGGACGACCCCTTTAAACAAAAAATTCTGCAAAATGCCAGCAGTTCGTGGGCAATCATCATCGCCGAACCGGTGGCGACGCCAGACATGGATTCCCGGCGCCCGGCAATCATCAACTCGATGCGCGACAAACTCACCGGCTTCAACTATCGACTGGCCGGCATGGGCGTCATGTATGACGAACTCAACAGACTGAGTTTTCAGGACGGTGCCGTCTTCAACGCTGTGGCCTACGCAGCAATAGCGATTCTGGTCTTCGTCCTTTATCGTTCCTGGATATTTCTTTTCATGGCCCTTGGCGCCATGTTCTTCAGCGGCATAAGCTTTCTGGGGTTTTATGGCCTTCTGGGGCAGAACTTCAACATGGTTACCATAGTTTTGCCCACCCTGATGATGATTCTTTCAGTTTCTGACGTTGCCTACGCATACAACAACTACTGTTTCAATTCGGCACATATAAAGGAAAACCGCGAAAAAGGCTTAGAGCACGTTTTTTACGAAGTACTGTCACCCTGCCTCTTCACTTCGTTGACCAACACAGCCGGTTTTTTCGCGCTGATTACCAGCCCTCTGCATGTATTACGTGTCTTCGGGGCTTTTGCCGGGTTTGCCTGTATGGCCGAATACGTCGTTTCAATGATTGTCGCTGCCTTCATTCTCGGTCAGGTCGAACTGAAGCAGGAAATTCAGATCAGACGCCCTTTCGAGAGCCCGGTCAACTGGTGGATGCAGCGTATGCCCGGCTATTACCGCCATATAATAGTATTCTTCACTATCGCCACGATCGCTTCTGTCTACGGCATCAGCCAGCTTCAGGTCGATACTTATTCAATGGGCTTTTTGCATGAAAGCAACCTCGTCAGGCAGGACAGCGATGCAGTAGAAAAAATTTACGGCAACTATCTGCCTCTGGAAGTGAGGCTTCTCACCGGCGAAAAAGAAGGCATCAAAAAAGTCGCTTTTCTAAACCGCCTGGAACAGACGATTATCGATCTCGAAAAGATTCCCGGCGTAGAAAAATCAGCTTCCATTCTCGACGTTCTCAAAAAAATGAATCAGGTCATGAGTGACGGTCCGATAGAACAGACATATGTCGTTCCTGCAAGTGATGAAGCGGTCAGCCAGCTTCTGATGCTATACGAGTCAGACCCTGACAACGACCTTGAATACATGACCGACAACCCTGATTATTCTGAAGCACGTCTGACAGTGAGGGTTCCCATGGTGAGCGCTGCCGGTCTCTTCGAATATGAACAGACCGCCCGCCGAATTCTGGAAAAAAACTTTGCCAAAACCAACATAACCTGGAAATTTGGCGGTTATGTGCCATTGTATGCACGCATTATCGACTATGTCACCTGGAGTCAGATCAGCAGTTTTGCGACAGCTTTCATCTTCGTCTTTGGAGCCATAGCTCTCCTCTTCAGACGCCTGAAGGCCATGATTCTCGTGGTGCTGCCGAATATATTTCCGATTATATTCACACTCGGGGTAATGGGCCTGACAGGGATAAAACTCGACATTGCCACAGTGACTATTGCCGCGATAGCCATGGGTATCGTCGTCGATGACACTATTCATGCCCTTTACCTGTTTTACGATCCATCCAGATCTAAATTTGCCCCGGTTGGAGCTGTAATCGACGGCATAAAAGAATCGGGACCGGCCATCGTCGCGACATCACTGATTTATTCAATCGGCTTCCTGTTTATGGTATTTGCCAGTATAAAATCGGTAATTTTCTTCGGGCTGCTTCTGTCCCTGACCATAATTGTAGCCCTTGTCTGCGAACTTACAATTTTACCGGCGCAGGTTTGCCTGCTGCAGAAATTTCTTTCATCAGATTTTAGCCCTGAAGAAGCTTGTAAAAATGCCGAAACAGGTGACGAAATAAAATGAAAGCGGTAATTTCCTGGTCTGGCCTTTACTGTTCGCGGCCATAGATTGAATTAAAGAGTTGCCGTATTGCCAAAACCTGTTTGTTGCATTTTTGAAAAGAAAGAAATATCGTGTACATTCTAGAACCTGCTGGAGGATAATATGAGAAACTGGGAAAACTATATATACGCTTTCACCGGCGCGGCCCTTGCGGCTCTGGGTCTGCTGTTTGTTATTCTCGGGGCTGGCTGTCTTCTTGGCTCATTCGCCGCATTCGTAATTACCATTAAAAAACAACGACGACCTCAACTGCCCTGAAAATGATTGTATTAGCCGATATTTTTCTATTACTTCCGGGGTATCTCATTTTCCTGAGCGGAATATTGATGATCACTCTTGCTGTGATACTGGTTGCGCCAGATTTCCAGACACATGAGAAAACAAGCGGCAGCTGGCTGGCAACCGGCATTTTTTTCTATGGTCTCAGCCGCATTTTAATCGCCTTCAATGCCCTGCTTCCCGAAAGCATTTTTTTTATCTTCGAAACTCTTGGCAGAATACTGACAATTTTTTCTTTGGGCGAATTTTTTCGCAGAACCCGCTGCAGTAAGCCCGCCATACCCATCGCACCCTTTCACGCATTTCTTGCAACCCTGCTTTTGTCGGCTTTCATATTCTCTGAATCGCGATTTTCGTTACCCGTAATATTGATTTTTCTGGCAGTCAAAGCTGCGGCACTGTATGCAGGTGTTTCATCTTCCACCTCTCTCGAACCAGGAATCAGGCAGGCAACTCGAATATCTTCGGTGCTGGCAATCATAGCCATTTTTTGTCAGACCTTCATGAGCCTTATGGCCGGAGGCTGGTTCCAGCTCCCGACTCAAACCATCGACAGCCTTGCAAAAATACTGCTCGGCTCCGACTGTCTCGTCACACTGGGCATATGCCTGACTATTCTGACCGCCAGATATTATAAAAACAAGTCTGACGCGGCGATTGCTCAGACTCCATTCAGCCTTTTTTCGCCGTTTATGATCACCCTGGCAATAGTGCTGTTCACTTTTTTCGGCATGCATTTGAGTCATTCAGTCGCCAGACAGCAATACAAACAGTCGATAACAGCCCTGGAAAAATCTCTTCAGGGTCTGACCAAAATGGTCGAACAACGCTTTTCATTCGCTTCCACCTCGGCAGCAATCATCAGTTCCGTCCCTGCTATATCCGATATTCTGACCGCCCCCAGCCCCGAGGTCATTACCCGCCTCGACAGATTTTTCAAATCCTTTACAGAAAACAGTCCGGGAGCCATATGCTATCTTCTCGATAAAAACGGTATTGTCAAGGCGTCTTCCACCCTTCACCACCTCTTTATAGGGAAAAACCTGGCATTCCGCCAATACTTCATCGATTCTCTCCAGGGCAAGCGGGGCATGCAGATTGACAACGGCGCTCTTACAGGCACCCCAGGGTTCTTTGCCAGTTATCCGATCAGAGATGCAGCCAACGAAATTGTCGGAGTCTGTGCTGTAAAAAGGAATCTCGACGATCTGGGCAACGCCTTGCGACTCAATCATCCGGCCATGCTTCTCGAAAGTTCTGGCACCATAATTCTTGGCAGCAGCCAAAACATTATCGGTAAATCTTTTTCTTCCCTGTCGGGCATAGCAACCGGCACGGCATCACTGCGAACTCTCCAGCATCCGGACTTCCCTGATCTCACAGACAAACATTATCTCTATGCTTTCGAAAATCTTCAGGCAGTCGATGCAGGCCTGATCATACTCAGAGAAACCGAAGCCGGCATACAACAGCTGTGGGTATTGATCGTCGTCTTGCTGATCGTCATTGTCTTCGTCGCCATCATGAACGGAATAGACCGCAATAACGAGTCAATGAAGCTGATCGCCAAAGCACAAAAGCACTTCAAAACACTTTTCGAAAATGCCCCGGAAAGCATTTTCGTTGTTTCGCTCGTCACTTTAAAGATCATTGAGGCAAATCAGAGCATGCTGCGCCAGTTTCAGTTCGCTACTACTGCAGATGGAGTCAACTATTTCGATTTGATGCCCCCCGGCGACCGAAACATTACCAACGCCTGGCACAGTGCCTCAAAAAAAATGTTCAAACACGAACGCAATTTTAGAAAACAGAACGGCGAGATTTTTGCAGCCGAAGTAACCGGCGCCATCATGGAATTCAACAATGACCCGACACTGTTGATAATTCTTCACGATATCAGCATGCACCGTAAAATAGAGTCAAAATTGATCGAAGCACGAAATGCCGCTGAAGAAGCCAATGCCATGAAAATACGTTTTTTTGCCAACGCCAGCCATGAAGTGAGAACGCCAATGACAGCAATCATCGGGCTTTCTGAAATGGCTGCGGACAAATGCAATGACGCAAATGTCAAACATTTCATAGAGCTGGTGCGCATTTCCAGCAAATCGATGCTGTCACTGCTGAACGACATCTTCGACCTGGCACAACTGGAAACTGGCAAGTTGAACATCAACCCGGTGCAGTTCAATCTACATCTACTACTGGAAGACCTGATAGAGATTGTCAAATTTCAAAGTGGCAGTTCTTCCAGAAAAGTTACTCTGCATCTGGACAGCAACCTGCCGGAAATGATTATTGCCGATCCCGACCGTTTGAGACAGATTTTGCTGAATATCCTCGGTATCGCGGCTCAGATTGCCAGACACAGCGAAATTATATTGCGGGCAGCGATGCAAAACCCCGGCACTCGGGAAAGCTGTGTTGAATTCACGGTATCGAGTTCA
This sequence comes from Candidatus Rifleibacteriota bacterium, assembly GCA_029564115.1. Next base: position 140,286 of record JAKQQP010000233.1, read on the forward strand.
GACAATGATGACCTGAGCCGAATTCTAAACAATCTGTTCGACAGCTTCGTTTTTAATCAACCATACCTCCGAAATGAGATTCGCAAGGAAAATCACCTTGGATTATCGATAAGCAAGCAGCTCATAGACCTGATGGACGGTAAAATAGTGACAATAAAGGATAATCATATAACCACGGCAATCAAAATCGTCATACCTGCGAGCACCAGGGCGGTCGCAGCGGCAATTCTGCCCGAAAGCAAACCGGCCATTTTCGATATCGAGCTGTGCAAAAACGGCAAACCTCTGCATTTTCTCATCGCCGACGATAATGAAATAAATCTTTTTCTTGCTCAGTCTATAATCCAAAAGTTCAAGGGCATGTCGACCTGTGTCACAGACGGCATCGAAACAGTCGACGCCATGCGCAGCAGCATTTTCGACGCCATTCTGCTCGACATCCAGATGCCGCGCCTTGACGGCCTGGCAGCTCTCAAAGAAATCCGAAAGATGCCAGAGCCGGCGGCGAGTATTCCAGTCATAGCAGTAAGCGCCTTTGCATCTGAACAGGAAAGAACGCTGGCCCGGGAAGCAGGGGCAAACTCATACCTGAGCAAACCGTATTTTCCTGAAGAATTGCTTACCGCCATCAAAGAGCTTCTTGAGCTTGATAGCCCGGCAACTGCCTCCACCAACGAAAAAACGCTTTCTAAGACCACACAGGCAGAAAAAAAAGACTCTCGAAAGTCGCTGAAGCAGATAAACCGTCACGAACTTGAAATGCGAATTCTGCAAAAGCCCGAAAACATCCTGCAGATAAATAGTATTTATCAGCGCCGCTCTCAGATTCTTGCCGCTGATCTCGACAAATATGCCGCTGATAATGACTGCCCACACCTAAGAGAAACAGCACATTCAATAAAAGGCCTGGCCGGGATGCTTGCCGCCAATGCAGCTTTTGAGCTGGCACGCGACCTGGAGAATCTCAGCCGCGACGGCAAGCTCAACGAAGCGTGCTCACATATCGCCGACCTGAAAAGAATTCTCCAGGAAATATCAGAAGATCTGGCTGTTCTAACCTCTGAAATTAATAAAAATTAGCAGTAAGATATTTTTTTCACATCTGGCATTTTTTTTGCTAACGTTATCTTCGATGTTTTACCTGCCTAATTTTTGCACTGGAGCTGTCAATGCTTGATAAAACAACCAGGAAACAATTCAAACTCATTTCAAAATGGCTTTTGCTGGCCGCTTTTCTAACTACCATGGCGGCCCTGTATTTTTATCACGGCAAAAAAGCCTGCGAAAGTTTTGCTGTTTTTTCAGGGGCTCTGGGCATGTTCATTTATGGCATGAATTTGATGAGCAGCAGTCTACAGATGATTGCCGGCAACCGCCTGAAAGGAATCATTTCAACGCTGACCAGAAACCCGGTCACCGCTATGTTGACCGGGCTTGCCGTTACCGCAACCATTCAAAGCAGCTCTGCCACCACAGTCATGATCGTCGGCTTCGTCAACGCAGGCCTGATGAGTCTGCATCAGGCAATCGGGGTAATTCTTGGAGCGAACATAGGTACGACGGTGACCGCACAGTTGATCGCCTTCAAGCTCGATGACCTGGCCTGGCCGATACTCGCAATTGGCAGCACCATGATCATGATCTGCAAAAGGCGCCAGAACAGATCGTGGGGCGAAGTGATGCTCGGGTTTGCTCTTCTGTTCATTGGCATGAAGTTTATGGGCGATACTCTCAAAATATATCGCGAACACGAAACCTTCAAACAAATCTTCATCACCCTCTCGCAAAACCGTATTCTTGGTGTATTCGCCGGCATATTTGTCACCCTGATTGTACAGAGCAGTTCCGCGACAGTCGGTCTGACCATGAGCCTGATGGGAACGGGCGCCTTCGGCGAAGATCCGCTGCTTGCCCTTATAGCCGCCGTCCCCATAATTCTTGGCGACAATATAGGCACCTGTATAACTGCCATTCTGGCTTCACTCGGTGCGTCTAGAAATGCGCGAAGGGCGGCTCTGGCGCACACATTCTTCAACCTCTTCGGAACTCTGCTGATTTTGCCACTGCTGCATCATTATTGCCTTCTGATAATGATGACTTCAGATGAACCCATGCGCCAGGTGGCCAACGCCCACAGTCTGTTCAACATTGCCAATGGGTTGCTGTTTCTGCCTCTGGTTTGGCTGCTGCAGGCAGTGGTAATGGCAGTATTGCCTAAAGTCGAAGACGAGAGCGAAGCCGTTACCAACCTCGATAAAAGATTTCTGGCAACTCCACCGATCGCCATCGCTCAGGCTGAAGCTCATCTCAAACAGGCTATCGATATCATGAAGAAAAAATTTATCAAGATCAACGCCCTGTTGCGCAATCCAGAAAGCGATATAGATGAAGTCACATCGACTTCGAACAGCATAGATTCCCTGCGTCGACAACGCGACCAGATCACCCGTGAACTGAACCGTTTTCTGATCGCACTCGCCCAGAAAAGCCTGCCGGAATCAATGAGCAGACAGGTAACCCGCGCGATTTACATGAGCAAAGATCTCGAAATAATTTCTTCGCAGCTCGAAAAATTTATGAATCTGCTGTCAGAACAGACTGAAAACAATTCCCAGCTTTCACTGGAGGCGAGAGAAGAGCTGCAAATCTGCCTGGAACGAATAACTGAAATATATTCAGCCCTGATGAGCAATCTAAGCCTCGGCGAAAAAGAGGCCGAAGACTTCAGTCAGCAGATTTACGGCCAGGCAATGCTGAACCATGCCGCCCGCAACAACCTTCTGCACCGAATCAAAAGCGGGCAGCACGACGCCTTCGAGAGCATCATCCTGCTCGATTCACTGCGCAGCATCGACAGTCTGCTCAGTTCATTGAATCACGCCTGCGACCACCTCATGTATAAATTCTGATCATGAGTTTGTTTAAAACCGCCAGCGAATTCAGTCGCGAAAAATTTGCCGGCAGAGTTCAAAAAATACCCGTCGATGCGGGCTTTACCTGCCCCAACCGCGACGGCAGACTCTCGCATGACGGCTGCATTTACTGCAGTAACCAGAGTTTTTCGCCCTTTTATTCGTCAGCTAAAGCGTCGATCAGCGAGCAGCTCAAAACAGGCAGTGCTTTTTACGCGCAAAAATATAACTGCCAGCGCTTTTTCGCCTACTTTCAGTCTTTCACCGGAACCTATGCACCAATAGACACCTTAAGAGAAAAATACCTCGAAGCCTTGAGGTTTCCGGGGGTTGAAGGGCTGGTAATTGCAACCAGACCCGACTGTATCGACAAAAGCGTCATCGAACTGCTCGACGACATATCGCAGAACTGCTATATCAGAGTTGAACTCGGCATCGAATCTTTTGAAAACCAGGTGCTGGCAGCCATCAACCGCCACCATGACGACAAGGCCATTTTCACAGCACTTAACCTGCTGAAAATGGCAAAAATAGACACCTGCGCTCATCTGATCTTCGGTCTGCCCGGAGAATCGGTAAATGTCGCGGAATTGGCAGCTCAAAAGCTTTCTGGCTCAGGGGCAATACTGGTAAAGATGCACCATCTCCAGGTGATTGCGGGAACAGAACTCGCCTCTAAAACAGCCACGGGAAGCTCTGAAATTAAACTGCACAGCCTTGAAAGTTATCTCGAGACGGTGGTCAGATTTATCGCCCATCTTTCACCGCAGGTGTATCTCGAACGCTTCATCAATCGTGTGCCAGCCCGATTTCTCATTGCACCCAAATGGGGAAACGTCAGCGAAGCTGACTTTCACAAACTGCTGCAACAGAAACTTCTCGAAATGAACCTCAGGCAGGGCGTAAAATTTGGCACATGGTGCTGAAAATTTGTCACCACAGATAGCCCTTTTTGCATATTTATAAATGCCGCAAACAAAAATATGTTCTGTGACAGAGCCGAGCTCAACTTAATCAGAACTTTTGCCGACAATGTGGTACATCTCTTGCTTATTAATTAAATATACAGAATATAGAGATTGGTGAATAAAGTATGCAGAAAGCAACCTTGATAATTCTGTTTTTGATGGCCTCTCTTTGCTCCGGTCTGGCGTTCTCCCACGAAGGGCTCAGCGCCGGCAGTGTTCTGCACTACCTGGCCTCCATGTATGCTCCCGCCGACCCTCTGAAAAACGACAGGGTCATGACTTTTGGTCGCGAGCTTCTCGTCGAAGACAAATCGACCACCCATATACCGCAACAAACCTACCTCAAATAACCTCAACCGTCTTCTGTATCGTTCTTTTCTCAGCAAAAAAGCCGCATCTGCGGCTTTTTTCAATTTACAACAATACAAACTCAATCGGGGTCAATAATATACACACCTGGTGACGTGCGATGGCCGGCTGCTGTATTTAAGTGCAAGTCCCCTGTTCCAGAGCAGGTAATCAAGCCCCTGCGAAGTTATTTTGACACCATGGGCGGCGTATTCCCCGCGCAACAGTTCGACGGCGTGCACGCTACAGGCACGCAGCTCGATTTCTTCGGCAGAACCAGATTCAAGATGAATACCCGCAGAAATTCTTTCTGCGAGGCTTTTTTCGTATGTCAGTAACCCATCGACCTGCAGAACGTGGGGCACAAGGTTGTCTGCAAAGATAGTCAGTTCTCCAATGTCGTCAAATCTGCCGTAACTCTGCCCTGAAAATGCGATATGCAGATCAGAAGCGGTAATCTGTGCTCGCTTGAGAAGAAAAACCTCAATGTCTTCATACAAAAAGCAATCCCGATAAAATGGCATTTTCAGCAAAATTTCGGCCAGGGCAGCGGCAGAACAGCCGGCTGCCGCAACAAGCCTGCTGCAGCTTCCCGCAAATTCTGCAGTCAGAAAATCACCAAAAGCGTTCAGGGCAGCAGCAAAATAGGCCATCAGCGCCCCGGCTTCCGCAGAATTTTTATCCTGTTTGAATATCAGACTGCAATCCTCGGCCGTTATTTTCTGTAAAAATCTGGCTTGATAACAACCCCGCGCAATAAAATCATTTTTCAGGCGTGAAGCTATTGTAAAATAGCCGTTATTCATGCCAGATTCGAGATTGAGAGAGCTGAACCAGCCTGAACCGAAGTTGATACAATCGAGCACCAGAAAGTAAACCAGCATGGTTTCAGGATCTTCACAAAAATGATTCTCGGTGTCCATGACTGGGTTCAGGGCTTCAGAGACTGGTAAGCTCCTGGCATAGTCACTGAGGAACTGACGATCGATCTTTACATAGCGAGCTCGCTCAGCGACTTTTGCGCAGCTTTCCCTGACAGTGGAAAAAAGACGGTTTTGCATGAGGTTCTCCGTAACTCTTGAAAATATTCTTTGCCTCCTGCTTAAAGCAAAAGGCCACGCAGCCATTGTACACCTTAAGTTCATTCGACTCAATGTTTTTGTCTTTTTGTTTTCATCGCATGTCTACCGACAAAGATGCACGAACCATAAATTCTGCTGTGGATCGAGGGCAATTATCTGTATTAGTGGCGTGTTTGTGCTATAATGCACTGCAAATTCAAGTGGGGCCCGTTTTATGTCAGAAAATTCAAAAGACCGTATTTTTGCAGAAATTATTCAGAAACCAGCCGACTTCGTTTTCGATGAGCGTGTAGCCGGAGTTTTCCCTGACATGCTCAAACGTTCAATCCCCGGGTATCCGGCGATCATTGACATGATTGAAACTCTTACCGCCAGATATGCCCAACCGGGTTCGAACCTGTATGATCTTGGCTGCTCACTCGGAGCCAGTTCCATCGCCATGTTCAACGGCCTGAAAACCGACAACTGTCATATTTTCGGGATAGATAATTCTGAAGCCATGATCAATCGTTGTCAACAGATAGCGTTAGCGACAGACAAAAATACCAGACTGGAATTTTTCTGTGAAGATATCGCCGTCAGCAACATCGAAAATGCCTCTGTCGTCGTCATGAATTTCACTCTGCAGTTCATCGAACCGGCAAAACGGGTTTCACTGCTGCGAAAAATCGCTGACGGCATGCTTCCGGGAGGCATTCTCATCCTGTCTGAAAAAGTCGTTTTTTCGAACAGGCATGTCAATGAACTTCTGATAGATGTTTATCACGCCTTTAAAAAAGCCAACGGTTACAGCGACCTGGAAATAAGCCAGAAACGCAGCGCCCTCGAAAATGTACTCATACCCGAAACAATCGAGGCGCACACCCAGCGTCTTCTGCATGCCGGCTTTTCAAGCGCAGATGTCTGGTTTCAGTGCTTCAATTTCATGTCGATGCTGGCAATCAAATGATGCAGGCCTTCGATTTTTCTGTTTTTTACGGCAGCCTGAATGATTTAGGTCTTGAAAGCTGGCGGACACATTTTCGCGACGTCATTGAAAAAGCGCTGAACAAGCCAGATGGCAATCTTCAGGGCTGGCTGGCAGCACTGAACCGCTTACCAGAGCTGCCGCAAAACGTTTCTACGACTTTTGACAGTGCCGTCAGCGCAATATTTGCCGAAGAGCTGCCCGCCGAGGTTTTGGCAACGGCAAAAGAAGCCTTGATGAGTCTCAGGCCCTGGCGAAAAGGGCCGTTTGATCTGGGCGGCATTTTCATCGACAGTGAATGGCGGTCAGACATGAAGTGGGAACGGGTTAGACACCATATATCACCTCTGTCTGGGCGCAAAGTTCTTGATATAGGCTGCGGGAACGGATATCACCTTTTCAGAATGGCTGCAGAAGGCGCCAAATCAGTAATTGGCATAGACCCTTCCATGCTGTTTCTGGCTCAGTTTACCGCTGTCCAGAAATTTATCAGACAACCCGGAATTTTTCTTCTGCCAATAGGCTTTGAAGAACTCCCCGATAACCTGGAAACCTTTGACAGCGTCTTTTCAATGGGGGTGTTTTACCATCGAAAAGCACCTTTCGACTTTCTTCGCAGCCTCAGACTCCTTCTCAGGAAAGGCGGCGAACTTATCCTGGAAACTCTTGTAATAGACGGAGACGAACGTCAGGTCCTCGTTCCATCAGATCGCTACGCCCGCATGAGCAATGTCTGGTTCATTCCATCCGCTGCCGCGATGGTACACTGGTTGTCCAGGGCCGGTTTCAAAGACGTCAGAGTCGTAGACAACTGTCGAACCACTATTGAAGAGCAAAGAAGCACCATGTGGATGCCCGGCGAGTCTCTTGATAAGTGCCTGGACCCTCAGAGCCCGGATTTTACCGTTGAAGGGCTGCCTGCTCCCTGCCGGGCAATTTTTATCGCATCCCGTTAACAAAGCGCTTTTGACCTCTTGACAAAATTTTGTAAACTTGGCATAAGCAAGAATAGGAACTGGTTAAATTAAGTTGATTTTTCTTGGTTTGCAAAGGAGACAAAAGAAAGTGAAAATTCAAAAACCAGAGAAGAAAGTCTTGAAAAAAATGAAAAAAGACTTTTACGATTTTGATGAGGAGGCGCGTAAATCAAAAAGCAAAAAGCCCAAAAGAGGTCAAAAAGCGTTTTTTTCTAACGATGGTTGCGGAGAAGACGAATATTTTGACGAAAACTGATATTTGATGTAAGAATTTTATGAGGTCGCAGTTATTACCCGCGAAAGGAACTATGTACAAATGAGAACAAAATTTTTATCGAGCGCTGCCCTCGCAGCATGCTTTGCCGCCCTCTCACTTGCTCCAGCAATGGCGGCAACTTTCTCGGGCATGATAACGGTCACCCGTGACGCCAGCCGCCAGATTACAAGTGCCGTCCTCGAAACATCCAACCGCGATGGCGCGGGGCAGCCGGTCACCTACAACATCTTCATGGATGAAAATGGCCGGGCAATCGCCGAGCAGTATGAAAACAAAGATATCAAAATAGACGGTATGCTCAACGGCAAAGATATCAAAGCCGACACCTGGGAAAGCGTTCCAGATAGCTCTTCTGGCTCTTCTTCATCATACAGCGAGCCTTCTTCTGGCGATTCTGGCGACTCTGGCTATTCTGATGACTCCAGCGACTCAAATGATTCGGGTTACTCCGATGATTCCGGTGACTCGTCTGATGAGCCGGCTGATTCAGATGACAGCGAAGATTCAGACGAAGAACCGGCCGATAAAGACAACTCAGAGGAAGGCAGCGAAACGGAATCTGACGACAATGAAGATTCAGACGATTCAAATAACTCAGAAGACTCATCAGATTCTTCCGATGAAAGCGAATCATCAGAAGACTGATCCTTTAACAGATGATCTAACCGGCTTCGCCCAATGCGAAGCCGGTTTTGTTTTAGATTAAATTTTCTTGCAGCTTTTTGCAGAAAGAAACCATAGTTTGTGATAGCATTAACAAACATGAGACTGACTCGTTCAGAATTATTAAAAGCCTGACTGTCAGCCTGATATGATTCACCAAAAACAGACCTCAGGAGGGAAGGACAATGTTAGACGCACCAAAACTCAATCTCAGTAAAAGCCTGGCAGAATTTGAGCACGGCAAGAAATGTACCCCGGGTGGAGTCTTGGGAATCAGACGCCCCTACAATTTTGTAGAAGGCGAATACCCGATTTATTTTGACCACGGCAAAGGCGGCCGCATCACAGATATAGACGGCAACGAATATATCGACTATCTTTGTGCCTATGGCCCGATTATCATCGGCCACCGGGAAGAAGAAGTCGATAACGCTGTAATCGACCAGATGCGCAACAAGGGTTTTTGTTTTTCTCTGACCCAGAGCATTCAGAATCTCCTCGCAGACAAACTGAGAAGTCTCATCAAATGCGCCGAAATGTCTGTTTTTGTCAAAACCGGCTCAGATGCCACCACTCTTGCAACCCGCGTTGCTCGCGGCTACACCGGGCGCAGCAAAATCATGCGCTGTGGTTATCACGGCTGGCACGATTGGTGCGTAGAGGTAAAGGGCGGTATCCCCGCCAAGCTTTATGAAGACGTTCATGAATTTCACTATAATCACCTTGAACAGCTTGAAGAGCTGATGAAACAGCATGGAGACCAGACCGCCGCCATAATCGTCACTCCGATAGGGCACCCGCTGGCAGAGCAGGTAGAATACCCCAAGCCAGGTTTTCTCGAGGGAGCAAGAGCTCTTGCCGACAAATATGGCGCTCTGCTGATATTCGATGAAATCAGATCAGGGTTTCGTGTGCACATAGGCGGTGCTCAGACCCTGTTCGGGGTAACTCCAGACCTGGCGACATTCGGCAAGGCAATGGCCAACGGCTACCCGATCGGAGCCTGTGTCGGCAAAGCACAATTCATGAAAAAAATCGAAAAAGAAGTTTTTGTCTCTTCGACGTTTTTTCCCAACAGCCTCGAATTTGCAGCAGCATTGAAAACCATCGAAATTCTCGAGCGCGATAAGGTACTTGACGTTGTGAAGCAGAAAGGCGAATGGTTCAATGCCGAGCTTGCCAAAGTGCTGACTGCCCACAAAGTATCGACAGAAGCTTCCCCGGTGCCGCAGATGCCTTTCATAACTTTTAACAAAGACGAAGCCAAAACCTACAAGGCCAAACGTGTCGATTTCTATACGCAGCTGATTCGTCGCAAAGTTTTTCTGCAGCCCTACCATCACGGCTATATCGCCTACCGGCACACCGACGAAGATCTCAAACTGACAATCAAAGCCATAGACGAAGCTCTTTCGTTCATCGACGAAAAACAATACTGAGGTAGCCAATCATGGAAAAACTGATAATTACCGCCGCAATTTGCGGCGCAGAAGTCACCAAAGAACACAATCCAGCAGTTCCTTACACGATTGCCGAGCTGGTAAGAGAAGCTGAGTCAGCGGTGAATGCCGGTGCTTCAATTATTCATCTGCACGTTCGCGAAGACGATGGCACACCGACCCAGAACCGGGAACGCTTCAAAGCAGCAATCGAAGCAATTCGGGCCCGTTGCCCCAAAGCGATAATTCAGCCATCCACGGGCGGTGCCGTAGGCATGTCGAACGAAGAACGCCTGCAGCCCGTTGATCTGAAACCAGAAATGGCAACTCTCGACTGTGGTACAGTCAACTTTGGCGGCGATGACATCTTTGTCAATTCTGAGAATACAATCATTGCCTTTGCCCAGAAAATGCTGGCACTGGGTGTAAAGCCAGAAGTAGAAGTTTTCGACAAGGGCATGATTGATACCGCCATCAGACTCCAGAAAAAAGGTCTGATAGCAACTCCCATGCATTTTAATTTTGTCATGGGCGTAACCGGCGGCATTGGCGCTACAGTACGAGACGTAGTCTATATGCAGGGCAGTATCCCGGCTGGCAGTACTTTTACAGTATCTGGCATTGGCAGAGCTCAGTTTCAGATGGCAACAGCAGCCATACTGCTTGGTGGTCATGTCAGGGTCGGTTTCGAAGACAACACTTACCTGGCCAAAGGCCTGCTGGCCGCTTCAAATGGCGAGCTGGTGGAAAAAGCCGTCAGAATAGCCAGAGAGCTTGGCCGCGAAATTGCCACTCCTGAAGAGGCAAGAGCTATTCTCGGGTTAAAGGCTATTTAAGCTTAAATAATTATCAGAAAGGCTTAACTGATGTTTGACAAAATTATCAGCAGAGATGATTTCGCCGCCATGCTCAAAGACGAAATGTCTATCATGGTCGGTGGCTTTCTTGGTTGCGGCACCCCCGAAACCCTTATCGACATTATCATCGCCAGCGGTGTTAAAAATCTTACTATCATCGTCAACGACACTTCCTTTGTCGACCGAGGCGTAGGGCGCCTGGTCGCCGCCAAACAGGTGGCGCGCGTCATTACCTCGCATATCGGCACCAACCCTGAGACAGGCAAGCAAATGGTCGAAGGCACCCTGGCCGTAGAACTCGTTCCCCAGGGCACTCTGGCCGAGCGTATCAGAGCAGCCGGCGCCGGACTTGGCGGCGTACTGACGCCAACCGGTGTTGGCACAATCGTCGAAGAAGGCAAACAAAAATTGACCATCTACGGGCACGAATATCTTGTTGAACTGCCGTTGCGGGCAGATCTGGCCGTCATTAACGGCAGCACTGTCGACAAGGCCGGCAATGTTGTATATAACGCCACCACCCGCAACTTCAATCCTCTCATGGCTATGGCTGCATCCACGGTCGTAGTTGAAGCAGAAAAACTTGTCGAAATCGGAACAATTATGCCGGAACTGGTTATGACGCCGGCACCTCTGGTTACCCACATCTTCAAGTCGGAAAAGCGCTAGCAGGTAAGGAGCAGAAAAATGATCGAAGATATCGAACTGGCCAAAAATATCATTGCCAGACGCATCGCCAGAGAATTCAAGAACAATCAGCTGGTCAATCTTGGCATAGGTCTGCCAACGCTGGTTGCCAACCACATCCCGACAGGAATCAACGTAATTCTACAGTCAGAAAACGGCATGATCGGCATGGGGCCAGCCCCTGAGCCTGGTAAAGAAAACCCCGAACTCACCAATGCCGGCGGCGCACTCGTCAGCATTCTGCCTTATGGCAGTTATTTCGACAGTGCCATGTCTTTTGCCCTGATTCGTGGCAAACACGTAGAATATACGGTCCTGGGCGCTCTAGAAGTAGACCAGGAAGGCAGTCTTGCCAGCTGGATCATTCCCGGCAAAAAAATTCCCGGCATGGGTGGTGCCATGGACCTGGTTGTTGGCGCCAAAAACGTCATTGTTTCAACTCTGCATACCGAACGCGGCAAACCAAAAATTTTGAAAAAATGCCGCCTGCCCCTGACTGCCCGTCATGTTGTAAACATGATTGTCACCGAGCTCGGCGTATTCAGAGTTACCCCCGGTGGCCTGGCTCTCTTTGAAATCAACAGTAATACTACCGTCGATGAAATCAGAGCCAATACCGAAGCAGAATTCATCGTCTCAGAAAATTTGAAAACCATGGAAACCTGACCTCAGAAATGAAATTTCTTCGTTGGTAAGATAAGCATTTCCTGCTATCATACCAACGTCCGAAATTTGCCGTTTTGTACAATGCAAGGCCTCAAGCAAAATCATACAACCAAGGAGAAATGACTGTGAAAAAAGGATGCCCCTATGGAACCCACCGTGTTATCGAGCCCAAAGGCGTACTTCCGCAACCGGCGACTAAAATCGACAACACCATGGAAATTTATGACAACGAGATTCTGATCGATGTTCAGACTCTCAACGTCGACTCAGCCAGTTTCACCCAGATTGAAAAACAGGCTAACGGCAACATTGAAGAAATCAAAAAAATCATGATGGGTCTTGTCGAAAAACAGGGTAAACACAAAAACCCTGTTACCGGTTCAGGTGGCATGCTTATCGGCACTGTCAAAGAAATCGGCCCTGCTCTCCAGGGAAAAACCGATCTCAAAGTCGGCGACAAAATCGCCACTCTCGTATCTCTTTCTCTGACACCGCTGGTTATCGAAGAAATTCTCGAAGTAAGACCCGACATTGACCAGGTAGACATCAAAGGCAAGGCCATTCTTTTTGAAAGCGGCATCTACGCCGTTCTGCCAAAAGACATGCCAGAAACTCTCGCTCTCTCTGTTCTTGACGTGGCTGGCGCCCCTGCCCAGGCTGCCAAACTCGTTCACCCAGGCGATATCGTTGTAGTTATCGGCGGCGGCGGCAAATCAGGCCTGCTCTGCCTCTATGAAGCAAAAAAACGCGCCGGCATCACTGGCAAAGTAATCTGCATCGGTGGCAGCGAAAAAAGCACCAACCGCGCCCGGCAGCTCGGTCTGGCCGACGAATATTTCGCAGCTGACGCAACCGACGCTGTAGGCATCTACAACAAAATCATGGCGTTGACCAATGGCAAACTCGCCGATCTGGTCATCAACTGTGTCAACATCCCGAACACCGAAATGGCCAGCATCCTTGCCTGCCGTGACGGCGGTACCGTTTACTTCTTCAGCATGGCTACCAGCTTTACCCAGGCTGCCCTCGGAGCTGAAGGTGTCGGCAAAGACGTTAACATGATCATCGGCAACGGCTACACGAAAGATCACGCAGCCATTTCACTGCAGGTTATTCGTGAATGCCCCGCCCTCCGCAAACTCTTCGAAGAAATGTACTGCTGAAAACTGCTGTTAAAGCAGCCACAGGGAAAGGAACAGAGTAATTGAACAGCAATTACACTCGTGACGAGCATATTAAAAGACGCGCCAAGCTTTTTCCGAAAGTCACCGACGAAGAATGGAATGACTGGAAATGGCAGGTCAAAAACCGTATCGAGACGATAGAAGATCTCAACAGATACGTCAAATTGACCGAAATGGAAATAGACGGCGTCAAAGACTGTCTGACCACGTTGCGCATGGCGATAACGCCCTATTACCTTACCTTGATCGACTTGAACAACCCCAACGATCCGGTGCGCAAGCAGGCCATTCCGACCGACCGTGAACTTTACCGTTCACCCGCCGATCTTGAAGACCCGCTGCACGAAGATGGCGACTCTCCGGTACATGGCCTGACACACCGTTACCCCGACCGCGCTCTGCTTCTGGTAACAGATCAATGCTCGATGTATTGCCGACACTGCACTCGCCGGCGCTTCGCCGGCCAAAAGGACTCGGCAATGCCTTCAGGTCAGATCGACAAGGCAATCGAATATATCGCAGCCAACCCGCAGATCCGCGACATCGTCGTTTCGGGCGGAGACCCGCTTCTGCTTTCTGACGGCAAACTCGAGGGAATTCTGCAGAAACTGCGTGCTATTCCCCATGTCGAGATCATCAGAATCGGCACACGCACCCCGGTGGTTCTACCGCAACGCATCACTCCAGAGCTTTGCGATATGCTCAAAAAATATCACCCGATCTGGGTCAACACTCACTTCAACCATCCCAAGGAAATCACTACCGACGCCGCCAAAGCCTGCGAGCTGCTCAGCTTCGCCGGTATCCCGCTTGGCAACCAGTCGGTATTGCTTGCAGGCGTCAACGATTGCATTCACGTCATGCGCAAGCTGGTGCATGAGCTGGTCAAAGTGAGAGTCAGACCCTATTACATCTACCAGTGCGACCTTTCATACGGCCTGGCACATTTCAGAACCCCGGTAGCCAAAGGAATCGAGATAATCGAAGCTCTACGTGGTCATACCAGTGGCTTCTGTGTACCAACTTACGTGGTCGATGCGCCAGGTGGTGGCGGCAAGATTCCGGTAATGCCGAATTACCTCATCTCAAGCGGCTATGAAAAAACCATTCTGCGCAATTACGAAGGTGTAATTACCTGTTACAACGAACCTGACGGCTACAAGCCCAGCTGTAAATGCGAAGCCTGCCAGCAGGGCAACGTCGAAATAGAGGGTGTAGCCGGGCTACATCAGGGTAAGATTTCTCTCGAACCCGAAGGACTGCGCCGCAAAAAGCGCAAAAAAAGATCATGACATCATGGAAAGGTCTCTTGCAGAGCTGGTAGAAGGTTGCCGTTGCGTCGCCATAATCGGTATGGAAAAAAACGCCGGCAAAACAACCGTTCTCAACCAACTTATCAGCAACAGACCTGCTGTGGTTCAGGCGATAACCTCGATCGGCTATGACGGCGAAGACACCGATCAGGTCACCGGAACCGGGAAACCGTCGATATACGTTGGCTGTGGCACACTTGTTGCCACAGCCAGCGGTCTTCTCGGGCAATGTGATTTTACTCGCGAACTTTTGCGTTTCACCGGTTTTCACACACCCATGGGTGAAGTCGTCATTGTTCGAGCTCTCAGCGATGGATACGCGCAGATTGCCGGCCCTTCAACGACCGTACAAATGGGCAGACTCGTCGACATGCTGCAGGCCTCAGGAGCCGAGCAGGTTTTTATCGATGGTGCTGCCGCCCGCAAGTCAACGGCCGCCATCTCGTCTTCAGATGCCTGTATTCTCGCCACCGGTGCCGCTTTTTCTCATGATATCAGGCAGATCGTCGAACAGACTCAACATCAGGTCGAACTTCTCACTCTCCCGGCAGCCGCAAAGAGTCTGCCCCAGAGCCCTTATTGTGCCGACTTAAACGACTGCCTGCTGTTTAACGACCAGGGTGAAATCGTTGCCAGAGCCTGCGCCCTTGAAGAAAACTGCGCCGATATGATAGTTTCTCAGGCAGACGTCTCGACAACGGCTTTATTTAAGGGTGTTGTCACCCAAAAACTTATACAGCGCCTGCTCGACAAAAGTCGTAGCCTGGCGTGGCTTGATCTGGTCGCGGAAGACGGCACCAGGTTTATGATTTCGTCACAGCAGCGCCTCGAACTCAGAAGGCGACTGGCCGATCTGCGCGTCATTCACCCGGCAAATCTTCTGGCGGTGACGATAAATCCGACTTCGCCCTCGGGGTTGCGCCTCGATACCAACGAACTGCGCCGCCAAATCAGTGCAAACATCAGTTTGCCGGTCTTTGACGTGATGGCCAGCGAAAATTGCCACAAAACAAACCTGCAGGAGCAACCAGATGCATAAACAAAAAAAATACCGGGCAATAACCCCCGGAGTTGCCTGGCTGCTCGCTGAACTGCAGCTGGATTCGCCCTATGGACGTGAAGCTCTAAAAAATATGCAACCAGCAGGTTCAGCCAATCTGCCGGAGCAGGAAAGCAATCTCGATGAGCTTGCCGCAATCGTGACAGCGGCAAATTCAGACCCAGATTTTTTGCACCGGGCCGGCAGTATATTCAAGTGTCTCAGATACATCGGTGGCTCTCTCGACAACCTCGAAGCAGGGCTTACACCCGACGAAACGGAACTGCTCGAAATCAAAGGTTTTGCCATACTGCTCGAATCTCTGAAAAAATGGTATGACAGTGCCAATCTGCAATTGCCCTCGATAAATTTTGCCGATCTCAGCGAAGTTGTAACTATTCTCAACCCCGACAGCATGATCGTATCTTCGTTTTATGTTCATGAAGCCTATTCTGAAAGACTTAAAGAACTGCGAACTGCGAAAAGGGCGCTTGAGCAACAGATTTTACAGAGCGGAGACCAGGCAGCCAAAGATTCTCTGCGCCAGAAAAGACTGCTGATTGTCGAACAGGAAAAGGATGAAGAATGCCGGGTAAGATGCGAGCTTGGCAAAAAGCTCCGCGTCTGGGTCGCCGACCTTCGGCAAAACGGCCACATGGCCGGCCTTTTCGAACTGCTGCTGGCCAAGGCAAAAATCGCCGTCGTCCATCATTGCGTCCGGCCCGAAATTTTTCTACCGACTGCTAAAGAGCCAATGCTGGCAATAAACATGAGAAACCCCGAGGTTGAAGAAAGCCTCAGCCGCCAGGGCAAACAGTTCACCCCTGTTTCAATAGAAGTGATCTGTGGCACCACCCTTCTAACCGGTGCCAATATGGGCGGAAAAACAATTGCTTTGATGACTCTGGCGATGAATGCAGAGCTCGCAACTCTCGGATTTTTTGTTTTTGCCGAACGGTTTTCTACGCCGCTGTTCGATTTTATCTATCTGATCGCCGGCGATAATCAGAGCAGTATTTCCGGGTTGAGCAGTTTTGGCGCCGAAATCATCAGACTGAGCGAGTTGACCACACTAACGCGGAAAGGCACCGGACTGGCCGTTTGTGACGAGTTTGCCAGATCGACCAACCCATCCGAAGGCAGCCGTTTCGTGCAGGCACTGGGTGAATATTTACACCAAAGCGGCTCTTACGGCATTATCGCCACCCATTACGATGGCATTAAAATTACCGGTGCGGGCTGTTATCAGGTTATCGGCCTTAAAAATCAGGCTTCTGCCATACCGGGTGCCGGCCAGGCAGCACTTCTCGACAATCTCTGCGCCAATATGGATTATCGTCTGGTCAAAATCAGTAATGACTACCAGGTTCCGAAAGAAGCACTGCATATAGCTTCAATCTTAGGTGTAGACGCTGAATTTCTGGGCATTTTAAAACGTCTCTATCCCGAAGATAAAAACTGCTGATTGTTTGAATCGGCTGATTCAGCAAAAAATTACTGCGCAAACACCGTATTGGCGTTATAATTGAGCACAAACATTTCAAAGCTAAGGGAAGACGATGAAAAGCAAACTCAATCTCAATCTTGCCGTAGTCGATAAAGCCAGGCAATTTGCCCGCGATATCGCTGCCGACACCCAGAAGTTCATCGAAAAACACACCAGTGTCACTATCGAACGCACCTGCGCCAGGCTGCTTGGCGTCGATGGCGTAGATTCTCAGGGTGTTCCGCTGCCGAACATTCTTGTAGATAACATTCGCGACAACAATGGGCTGGCACTCGGCATCTCGGCGTATCTTGGCAATGCCATGATCCAGACCGGAAAAACACCTCAGCAGATAGCTGAAGCTGTTGCCAACGGCGAGCTCGATGTTACCCGCCTTAAAATGGCGGAAATGTTCGAAATTCGTGCCCGGATCGATGAAATCGCCGTGCAGACCGTCGAACGCATTCGCAATAACAGGCGCCAGCGCGAAGAATACCTGGGGCGATTCGGCGACAAGCAGGGCCCATACCTCTATGTCATCGTTGCCACCGGCAATATTTATGAAGACATTACTCAAGCCCGGGCGGCGGCCAACCAGGGTGCCGATATCATCGCCGTGATAAGAACAACCGGCCAGAGCCTGCTCGATTTCGTTCCTTATGGTGCTACTACCGAAGGTTTTGGCGGCACTTTCGCCACCCAGGAAAACTTCAGACTGATGCGCCAGGCTCTCGACGAAGTATCAGAAAAACAGGGTCGCTACATTAGACTCTGCAACTACTGTTCAGGGCTGTGTATGCCGGAAATCGCCGCTATGGGGGCTTTGGAGCGCCTGGACGTCATGCTCAACGACGCCCTGTATGGCATACTTTTTCGCGACATCAATATGCAGCGCACTCTCGTCGATCAGTATTTTTCTCGCATCATCAACGGTTTCGCCGGCGTAATCATCAACACCGGTGAAGACAACTACCTGACCACTGCCGATGCCGTTGAAGAAGCGCACACGGTTCTGGCTTCACAGTTCATCAACGAGCAGTTTGCCCTGATCAGTGGCCTTCCAGAAGAACAGATGGGTCTCGGGCATGCCTTCGAAATCAATCCAGACCTCAAAAACGGCTTTCTTTATGAACTTGCGCAGGCGCAGATGGCCCGCGAAATTTTTCCCAAGGCTCCATTGAAGTATATGCCGCCGACCAAGTTCAAAACCGGCAATATTTTCAAGGGGCATGTCCAAGATGCACTGTTCAACATGGTTACCGTTCTCACCGGGCAAAAATTGCACCTTCTTGGCATGCTCACTGAGGCTATTCACACGCCCCTCATGTCAGACCGGGCGCTTTCGATCGAAAATGCCCGTTACATTTTCAATACCATGGCTGATCTCGGCGACGAAATTGAATTCAAAGAAAACGGTATCATAACCCGGCGGGCTAACCAGGTGCTTGACGAAGCCTGTGGCATGCTCGAGACAATCAGACGTGACGGGCTTTTTAAAACTCTTGAAATGGGTCGATTTGCAGGAGTAAAAAGACCATTCAACGGTGGCAAAGGGCTCGACGGCGTTGTCGAAAAACAAGGTTCATATTTCAACCCATTTGTTGAATTGATGCTGAAAGGGGGCCAGAAATGAGCAGCGGCCTATATTCGACCAAAGAAAAAAATTACAGCAAAGAGCTCGATCTGACCTGTCTGAAGCCCTATGGCGACACCATGAATGACGGCAAAGTTCAGGTCAGCTTCACTCTGCCAGTGGCTGACGATGACCGGGCTATCGAAGCTGCCCGTCAGCTCGGTGCCAAAATGGGCCTGAGTGACGTTCAGGTTTCGCATCACGAAGCACTCGACAAAGAATTCACCTTCTTTGTCGTCTACGGCAATCTCACCCATACTGTCGATATCACTACCATCAAAGTAGCCACAATCGACTCAACTGTTATGGACATGCATGGCGTCGATGAATTCATCAGAGAAAATATCGGGCGCAAGCTTGTCGTCATCGGTGCGAGCACCGGCACCGATGCCCACACTGTTGGCATAGATGCCGTCATGAACATGAAAGGCTATGCAGGGCATTACGGTCTCGAACGCTACGAGATGATCGAGGCGTATAACCTCGGCAGTCAGGTCGGCAACGAAGATTTTATAAAAAAGGCCGTCGAACTCAAAGCAGATGTGCTGCTTGTCTCTCAGACTGTCACCCAGAAAGACGTGCATATCGCTAACATGGTCGAGCTTGTCGAACTGCTCGAAGCAGCTCATCTGCGCGACAAAGTGATTCTTGTTGCCGGAGGGCCACGCATCACCAATGATCTCGCCAAAGAACTTGGCTATGATGCGGGTTTTGGGCCGGGGAAATATGCCGAGCACGTGGCTTCGTTCTTTGTTGACGAATTCGTTAAACGCAAAATGAAATAAATGTTTCGTGCCGCCCGTCAAAGAAATTATGACGGGCGGCTTTTTCTGAGTTATAATTTCAAAAATTCAAATAAATAGACTGAGGCACAAAAACAATGAGCCGTTGGCAGTTTGTTAAGCAGTTTTGCCGCGAACCCCGAAAGATCGGGGCTATTGCTCCCAGCTCACAAAAGCTTGCACGACGCATGCTTCAGCCCATAAATTTCAACCGGGCCAGAGTCATAGTTGAATACGGCTCCGGAACCGGTGCCTTTACCCGCCAGGTTTTCGAACGCATCGACCGCGACAAAACCATCTTTTTTGGCTTCGAACTCAATGAACAGATGAATCGCATTGCCAACGAGAATGTTCCCGAGGTGACGATTTTTCAAGACTCAGCAGCCGAAATCAGAAAATACCTCAGACAATACGGTGTCAAACACGCCGATGCAGTCATCAGCGGTCTGCCGTGGGCCGTTTTCCCAGAAGAACTGCAAGACGACATTCTCTACGAAACAATCATGGGCCTGAAAAAAGGCGGTGTTTTTACGACCTTTGCCTACCTTCATGGCTTGATGCTGCCTTCCGGCATCAGGTTCAGAAAAAAGCTGAACAAACATTTTTCCGAAGTTAAAACCAGCCCGGTGGTCTGGAACAACATCCCACCGGCTCTGGTCTACTGGTGCCGAAAATAAGCAATCCTTCGCCGCCGCCGCATTACCTGGAAGGCTCAGAATTATCAGCCTTCATGGCCATGCCCGTCAAGGCAGCCCGGGCTGGTTCGGCAATGGTTCTGATATGAAGATCGTGCTGTGAAAAGGGTATTTCTATATCGTTCTCACGAAACAGTCTGTCTATTTCGTAATGTATTTCGTTTTTGATCTTCATGCGAATATCGATATCCGCGACCCAGGCCCGCAGTTCAAAATCGAGAGAACTGGCACCAAAATTCATAAAAAACACCGCTGGTGCCGGGAACTTCATAACGAAAGGGTTATCCTGGGCAATGCGCAAAAGAATCTGGGTCACCTTCTGAACGTCAGACCCGTAAGCGACACCAACCTGCACGATCAGGCGCGTCTGGCGATCTGAAAGGGTCCAGTTGGTGACAGTAGTCGAAACCAGATCACTGTTTGGCACAATCATTTCGGAGCGATCGAAAGTTTCGACGACAGTAGCACGCAAACCGAGGTTTTTTATGGTTCCCCAGTCGCCTCTGATCTGCACAATGTCTCCGACCTTGATAGAGCGTTCGAAAAGCAGAATCAGGCCGCTGGCAAAATTATTAACAATATTCTGCAGACCAAAACCGATACCGATACCAAGTGCCCCGACAATAACCGTCAGATTCTGCAGACCTATACCTATACTCGAAAGACCTGTGACCACGCCTATCACCACAAAAGCATAGTGAATCAAACGGTTAATGGAAATACCGACTCCCTTTTCTACTTTACGGCGCGGGTAAACCTCTTCGTCGAGAACACGTTGAATCAGCCAGGAAATGGCCAGGGAAGCATAGACCAGAACTACCGCCCAGACAAGCATTCCGAGGGAAAGGCGATAGCCCTGCAGTGAAACACCAAAAGCCAGAATTTTTTCGGCAGCCAGCCAGGGGCTGTCGAAAAATCCCCACACTGACAGCATTGCAGAAAAAGCTGTAAATAGAACTATAACGTCGATTATCAGATCAGTCCGTTTGATAAAAATCTTGTGGTATTTTTTTACAAGTTCGTTTTTATGAACCAGACTGTTGTCAAAAACGGTTTCGACAATGCCCCCCATTACTATATCTATCATCCAGGCGATGACGCCAAGAAAAATTGTCTTGATTGTTACATCGAGAAGATGGTTGGAAAAGGCCATATAACCGGCAACCTGAGTGAAGAAAACCAGAGAGAGTGTCATGGCACCGGTTTTCAGGCCCATTATATAGAGAGGCGAACCATTCTCTCTGACGTTGACACGTGCCCGCCAGAAGCAGAGAAGAGCCCCGGAAAATCCGACAAGAGCTGTGAAAAGGCGCATTAGAGGAGCCGGGAAGTTTATCAGGAGCAAAAACCTGATCAATAGATAGAGTGCCACAATAAAATACAAAAGTTTGCGCCGCCATGATTGAGAAATCACGGCAGCAACCAGACGGGAGCCAGCGAATGAAAGAATACAAGAAAACACCAGCCAGTAAAACGTCGGAATTGTCTCAAAGAATGGCAGAGGCAGGATAACACCGATCAGAATAGCTGCAGAAATATATCTGTCGAAAATGAAGCTCAACTTCAGCTGTTCCAGGTGTTTGAGCCTCAGCGAACGAAAAAACCAGGCAAATCCGGTAATCAGAAGAAGCTGCAAAACAAGTATCCAGCCAGATGCATTGTAAAAACTTCTGCCAGGAAGCTCGACGCTGGCGATGCCGAGCCAGAGTTCTTCCCAGGCTGATCTGTTGAACTGAGAGATAAAAGTCGGCGTAAACATAGCCGGGCGAGACTTTCGAAACAAATCTTTGCGCATACCCGCCAGCAGTCTATCGATTTCGGCAAGCTGCGCCTGAGCCTCGCGTTGCAGATCTATAACGCGCTGTTGAAAAGCTACCAGAGGCGACTCGATACCTTCGAAGCTTTTCCTGGCTTTGGCAATAAGAGTCAGTGATTCTTTGTAAATATTGCGAATTGCAGAATTGATGTCGGCGGCCAGGGCGCTTTGCTGGTTCTGCCAATTGGATTCCTTATTTACCCAGGTCTGTTTAAGACTTTCAATTTTTGTCAGTCGTTCGGAAACGGACTTGGCATGAAGGGCAACAGCTTCGATAATTTTGCGAATATCACTTCTCAGAGCAGAAACTTTTTCGAAGCCGTAACTGCCAGATTCCTTGATCTCAGAAAACTGTCTTTTATTTTCGTCGAGGCGAGCTTTCTCCTGGGTATACTCCCCCGAAATCTGCTGAATATCAGTAAGACTCTTGACCAGCTGTTCAAGACCAGATGCTTCATCTTTCAAGGACTCGGCCCGGGGGAGGACTTCAGCCATGGAATCGACCACCGGCTCAACCGAAGGACTGGCGTTAACAGCCGGAACCGGTACAGGCAATGGGCCCACGAACTGCGACAAATCGATAGTCTGGGCGCAAACGGCCGAAATTACGAAAAAAAACGCGAAAAATACGAATATTAACCCCGTAAACCTTATTTTTTCTTTATTATTCAGCATTATTAATCTCCTCTCGCCATACTAACAATTATTATTCGACCAATGCAACCCACTCCATGGCAAGACCGCATGGCAAAAGCATGTTTTTACTTTGCTGGTCGAGATCAGCAAAAATGCAGAAAATAAAAATTACAATTTTTAAACCCGGCCCATAAAGCGAAGTATGCCTTCCAGGATTGTCCAGGGGTTGGGTGGGCAGCCTGGAATATAAAGGTCAACCGGAATAAGGTCGCCGATGCCATCGTTAACCTCGCTGTTACCCTTGAAAAGACCGCCTGATATGGCGCATGCCCCTGTAGCAATAACTATCGAGGGAGATGGCAGGGCCTCATAAGTTTTCAGCAACGCAAGCTTCATATTCTGGCTGACCGGGCCAGTTACAAGTAGACCGTCAGCGTGACGTGGTGAAGCGACAAACTGAATGCCAAATCGTGCCAGATCAAAATTAGGAGTTGCCAGAACGTTGGTATCAGCCTCGCAGGCATTGCAACCACCGGCGCTTACCTGCCGCAGCTTGAGCGACCTGCCGAACAGGCGGCGTAATTCCACGGCCATGGCTTCTGCTCTTTTGAATTCAGCGTTGACAACGCACAAATCTTCTTTTTTATTGGCTGCCATCGAGAATTCTTGAGTAAAAGTGATCAACTTGTGCTGACAGGCCTCTTCGCAGGCGCGACAGAAAATACACAGCCCAAGATCGATGACGGGGCGATTATCTGGCCCGCGTGACAGAGCCCCGGTCGGGCATACTCCGGCGCAGGCCGAACAATCACCCTGGCAGGTGCCGTTGGCAATCTGCGGGCGACCGACATAACGCGGGGCCATAACCGGCATTTTTTCGGGGTAAGGATAAGTTCGATACTGTTGATGCAACCTGGCTTTAAGAATCTGCAGCATATTTCACCTCAGAGGTCGTGGCCGCAATAAGAGAGGTTAAAGCTCTTATTACACAGCGGAAAGTCTGAAATTTCCTGGTTTCTTAGAGCAAGAGCCAGGCCAAACCAGTTATGGAAAGAGGGGTCGACTATCTTATATTTTTTTATCGTACCGCGCGCATCGGTAACCGCAACGTGGCAGATTTCGCCTCGCCAGCCTTCTAGAAGACTTACAGCCATCGATGCCGGCGCCAGGCTCTTTTTCTGCTGGCTGAAACCAGCCTGTTCAGGAGTCAGCTCATCGAGTAAAGCTCTGATAAGTCTCAAAGATTCTTTTATTTCGAGCCAACGCACCGTTGCCCGCCCGTTAACATCGCCGCGGGCAGTTGTCGAAACTCTTGGCGGCAGCCATTTAAAGGCGCCGAAGGGATGAGAAGCTCTTATATCGACGGGCAAGCCACAGGCACGGGCAGAAGGGCCGACAAGACCGACAGCTACAGCGTCTTCACGACTGACAAGCCCTGTTTCTTCAAACCTGGAAACTACTGATGGCGTATCCCAAATCAGTTCGATCGCCGAAAACAGATCGGCTTCTATTGTCTTGAGGCGGCTGAGAATTGTTTCTTTCAGAGCAAGGTCGACTTCAAAGCCGACACCGCCGGTTTTGACAAGGCCACGACCAAAACGGTTGCCGCAGATAACGCCGGTGGTATTCAAAATATCGCCTCTGATGCGGCCACAATAAGCCGCAGTGGGCAAAAAGCCGACATCTCCGGCCAGAGCGCCCAGGTCACCAGTGTGATTGGCCATGCGCTCCAGTTCCAGGGCAACGGCTCTGATTATTTCAGCATTTTTTGAATTTTGCAGACCACTCAAAGACTCAATATTCATGGCGTAGGCAGTTGTATGGCCGATACTGGTATCGCCGGCGAGCACTTCCATGAGGTGCAGAATTTTTTGTGGCGGTGCAGATGGTATGGCTCTCTCGATGCCGCGATGCTGGTAACCAAGTTCTATTTCGAGATGAAAGACCTTTTCGCCGTGACACTGAAAGCGAAAGTGCCCGGGTTCGATTATGCCGGCATGTACCGGGCCAACGCCGACCTCATGCACTTCTTCGCCCTTGACTTCAAAATAGGAAGTTACCCCTGGAATCGGCTCGACATCATGACCGGCGCGAGGTTGAAACCTGATCGGCTTCAACCAGGGGTGCCCCGTCATCTCGACATCATGAATTTCGGCTATTTCGCGTTCGAACCAGTGAGCTTGCGAAAGCACCGGAGTAAGAGATGCAAACCTGCTGCCACAACGACACGAAACCACTTCGATTTCTGCATCCGCATCAAAAGCCATGACAGCTACCAATTGCGACTGCCCTGCTTCAGGCAACAAAAAAAGGGCCGAAAGCCGGGCACCCTTCTGTATGGCTGCAGCAAGGTGCTGGCGAAAGCCTTCGGCTTCGAGAACAGGTATTTTCTCACAGGGGGTACTGTCACCATTTTTCAATGTCAGTCGATTTTTCATAAGTCTGCACCTCCGATCAGCATTGCAGCACCATTTACGGCAACTTTTACGAATTCAGGCAGGTAGCAGCCGAGCACTAGAGCCAACGAAAGAAAAAGAGCCGGCGTCAGCAGTTGAAGGGTATCTTCCGGGATCACCCCGTCGGAGCCAGGTATAGATTCAACACTTTTCTGGCGTTGTTTTTTGTGCTTATTGCCGGCATCATCATGGCAGCCATGCCCACTTTCAGCAAGCGGCTCATCGGGCTTTTTCCCGAGAGTCATCTGCATAAAAATGGTCAGCATACCGATAAAAACAATCATCAAAAACAGAAGATACAGACCGGCGGCCAACCAGCTTCTGGTTGACAGGGCTGAACGCAGAATCACAAATTCGCTGATAAAGGTTCCGAATGGTGGCGTGCCGGTAATAGCGAGAAAACCTGCAAGCCAAAGGGTTGCAGTAAAAGGCATAGCCTTGAGCAAGCCAGAAATTTTTTCGACCTTTTTGGTGCCAAAAGCGCTGAGAATATTGCCAGACAGAAGAAACAGCGAAGACTTGACCAGAGAATGGCAGATAGCGTGCAGCATGGCGCCGGCAGCGGCAGAACCGCCCAGACCGATGCCGGTGGCCAGAATACCCATATGTTCGACACTTGAATAGGCCAGCATTCGCTTGTAATCAGGCTGATGCATGATAAAAACGCCTGACAGTCCCATTGAAACCAGCCCAGCGATTACCAGCAGTTCAGACGCAAATGCTGCCATAACCGGTATGGCAACACAAACCTGATAAATTCTGAGAATACCCAGAAATGCGCAGTTCAGCAGCGCTCCGGAAAGCATTGCCGAAACAGGCGACGGAGCTTCGCTATGGGCATCTGGAAGCCATGTATGCATTGGCGCCAGACCCATTTTTGTGCCATAACCGACAAGAAAGAAAATAAACGCGACCTTCAGCCAACCAGTTTTAAGATACCCGGCAAACATGATCAGGCCAGCTGGAGTGAATGTCTGAACATGGCTGGTGGTGGTCATGGCCAGGAAGAAAACCCCCATAAGAGCTAAAGCGATGCCAACCGAACAGATGATCAGATATTTCCAGGCGGCTTCCAGAGAGCGGCGGTTGCGGTGGTAATAGATCAATGGCGTGCTGGCAAGAGTAGTAGCTTCGATACCGATCCATTGCAGCCCGAAGTGCATGCTCAAAATCGCCAGACTCATCGCAGCGAGAAAGAGTTGCATACAGGCAGTAAAAACGGCATTGCGGTTACTGAGAAACTGCCAGCCGGCCAGGTCGGCTTTTTCCACCTGAGGGTGCTTATCGATATAAATCATGGCATAAACGGCAGAGCCGGTAAACAGCAGACTTGTCAAAGTAAGAAAAATCTTCGTAAGATTGTCGAGACCGAGCCAGATACCGTTGAGTTCGCCAGCTTCACCGCTGCAAAGACGCATGACCAGTGCAAGATGCACAAAAGCCACAACCAGTAAAATATTTTTGCGCAATTTTTCTGAATCGATAAACAGCGAGCAAATGCCGGTAATTGCCGGCAAAAGAATGATAATCCATGCCGTATTCATTCGACCACCTCCTCGTCAGCCGCAGTGGCAATTTCGAGATCAGAAAGTTCGATGAAGCGGTCGGCGTCTATGTGATCGAACTCACGGTCAATATGAAAAAGCATGATACCCATAAGGAAAATACCTACGAACACGTCGAGAAGAATGCCGAGCTCGACAATTACCGAAAACTCGCTGCCAAGACTCAACCCTGAAGTAAAAACTCCGTTTTCAAGAACCAGAAAACCCAGAGTCTGAGTAAGAGCCTTTCTTCTGGTGATAAGCAGCAGAAGGCCAGAGAACACCAGAAAGAACCCGGCAGTCAACGTAACCGGCGAGGCGAGCGGTTCAGTTGTCTGCAGTTTGCCGACTACCCAACCGGATACACCTAACAGAAACATGCCAATCAACATAGAAGCTCCGAAACTGATAAAAGGCTCGATTTCGCGGCGGGTGCCCGATTCGACCATCGCTTTATTCAGCAGCCATGGCAGCAGACCGCTCTTCAAAACGATACTGGCTGCCGAAAGAAAAACCAGTGCCATTGAAAAATGGCCGTCACCAGCTGCAGCCAGAGGAAGAATTCCGAGCAGCAGCCCCTGAAAAGCCACCATGCGGATAGACATCAACAAACGGCTTGAGCCAAGCAGAAACAGACAGGATAAAGCCAACAGAGTTGCGATACTGTTCATATTCAGTTTCCTGCAATCTTGAGAATCAGAGCAATAATAGCGAGAGCACCGGAGCCGACTATAAATTTGGGCACATGAATCAGTCTCAACCTGGCGATGGTTGATTCAACCACCCCAATCACCACTGTGACAAACAGCATGCCGAGAATGAAGGCCGGGACATGCGCCATGGCAGGCAGATCACCGGCATTGATGATCAGCCCCGACAAAAGGCTGGAAAAGAGCCAAAGCTTGTATGCTGAAGCATATTCAATCAGCGCCAGATCTTTGCTGCTGTAATCGAGAATCATGACTTCATGAATCATGGTCAGTTCAAGGTGGGTATTTGGGTCATCAACAGGTATTCTGGCGTTTTCCGTCAGCAGCACGATCATCCAGCTCACGGCTATGAGGAGCATAATTGCAGGGTTCTGTCGCCAGAGATCGAACGACAGCCCCGAAAATATATCCGAAACACTCAGGCTCCCGGTTTCGTTTACCAGCACCAGCAGACCACAAAAAAATGCCGGCTCGGCCAAAGCACTGTAAAGAACTTCGCGGCTGGCCCCCATGCCTTCGAAGGCAGAACCGCGGTCAAGCGCTGCGATCACCATAAAAAATCTTCCGATGCCGAGCAGATAAGCCATGAGAATGACATCTCCCGAGAAGCTGCAAATGGCGGAACGCAAAAAAACCGGCACCAGCAACCCGGCTGCCAGTGTCGAGAAGAAAATTACGAATGGAGCAAGGCGGGTGACGGCAGTCGAGGTCTGGCTGTAGGTGGCAGACTTGCGCAGCAGCTTAAAAACATCGAAATAGAGCTGCAGCACAGGTGGCCCCTTTTTCCCGGCAAAAAAGGCTTTGACCTTATTGATAATACCAGGCAGAATCGGGGCAAGAAGCAAAGAAACGATGTAAAACATCATAGATACGGGGCTTATCATGCAGCCACCACCTTCCAGAGAAGCAGAACCAGCAAAACTATTGCTATGTAACAAATGTAGAGGTGCAGCCGACCGTGCTGCAGCTTTCTAAGGGGCACCATGCCACGGTTTATCAGCCCGAACAGCGGAAAATGCAGATAGCGAAGCAATGAATCCTGGGTTTCGGTGCGAAAACTGGCTTTTTGTGGAAACAACCCGCTGACCGGCTCGCCATGTCTGAATGGCCGCGCCACGCTCGAGAACACCTCGACGACAGGCTGAGAAAAAGAAGAAGACGTGTATTGAATTCTGGCATCAGGGGCAGCAAAACCGCAATCCCAGGTACATCGGCCATAAACGTCGCCCGCGCTGAAAAATCTGCATTTCAGCAGCCAGCCGCTGACGGCCAACAGAATAAGGCACAGAGAAAAGCCCATAATCGACCTTACCGGCCCGGCTACCACCAGCACGTCAGCCGCTGAAAAAACGAGACCAGCCGGAGCACCTATCGCGGCGACCACTTTGCCAACCGGGTATAGAAGCCAGGGTGCCGCCAGAGAAGATGCAAAAATTATAAAAACAAGAATGCCCAGCGGAATTTTAACAAAAGTATTAACTTCTTCAGGAGCATTTCTTTTCTCGTTACGGCTGGCCCCGAGAAAAATCAGGCCGAAAGTTCTTGCAAAGCAGGCCATCGCCAGTCCACCAATCAGCCCCAGACCGGCAAGAATTGTTCCAGAAAGAAGCAAAGCCGCTGCAGAACCAGTTTTAGCAGCTTGCAGACCAGCCAGAAAAATCATAAACTCGCTGTAAAAGTTGTTGAATGGCGGAAGTCCGGCAATGGCCGCAGCACCTATACCAAAAGTTACGGCTGTAAAGGGCATTTTTCGGGCCAGACCACCCATTAATTCAAGTTTGCGCGTTCCGACGCCGTAGTAAATAGCGCCTGAACCCAAAAACAACAGACCTTTGCAAACAGAGTGATTGAAGATATGCAGAAATGCCCCCGCGAAAGCTGCAAAAGCAAGCACCGGCTGTTTCCAGACCCCGGCCAGAACTCCGCAGCCGAGACCCATGAGAATTATGCCGGCATTTTCCATGCTGCTGTAGGCAATGACCTTTTTCATATCCTGCTGAACCAGGGCCATTATCAATGCATAAACACCTGTCAGCAGGCCAGCTGTAAGCAGTGCCCAGCCCCAGGCGCTCTGGTAATCGGCAAGAAACATCATTACTCTGACAAGGCCATAAAAACCCATTTTGCTCATGGCACCAGACAACAATGCCGAAACATGCGCATCAGCATAGGTATATGAATCGGGAAGCCAGACATGTAGAGCCAACATACCGACTTTGACGCCAAAACCAAACAAGGCGAGAAAAAAGATGACAGAAGCAGACCCTGAAGGGATCTTGGCGGCTGTGAAGCTCGCAAACTCAAATGAGCCGCTGCCCGCAGACAGCATGGCGAAGAGAAGAAACAAAGCTGCCGTGCCTATGTGACTGGCTACCAGAAAACGCCAGCCGGCCATGCGGGCCGAAGCGATTTCGTCACGGTGAATGATAAGAAAAAAGGCAGCTACAGACATTATTTCCCAGGCCATGAGAAAAACTGCAGCATTGGCTGATACCACCAGCAACAGCATGGTTGCAAAAAGGAGATTGTAAAAAAACCAGTAGCTGCCACTCTCATTGCGATCGTGGTAATTTATCGCAGCGGCATAAACCGCTGAAATAGCGCCCAGAATAAGAACCGGCAAGGAAAAGAAAGCCGAAACATGGTCGAGACGCAAAGTCGCCAGACCCAATGGCAGATTCAGCTGATATAACCCGGCGTCAATGCCATAAATCAGAGTCTGCACCACCGGAACAAATGCCATGACCGCGCCCACTACGCAAGAAACCATTCCCGCGGCAGCCGACAGAGGCCTGAGACGCCCGGTAAACCAGGCGGTAAGACCGCCAACGACAATAACCACGATAGCCATCAAATAATGCTGCATAAATCGTTACCTCTGAACATCTTTCAGTTGTATGAAAGCTTTTTACGCCTCTCCACAACCTTTTGCAAGTCTTTTGCACATTTTTTCACGAAAGTATATTTTGTGTAACAATTCTTGCCGGCTCTCTTTGATATCTCAATTTGAGAGCGCTCCAACATATGTACCGAACACAACATTTAAAAAAACCGTTTTTTACTGATTTAGCCCTTGGCAAGAAGGATTTTTATCAGTAGAATTATGTTACAAGGTTACACACCATAATCCGGTTCATTGCCTGCAAAAGTATAGACAAGTGACTATTCGAACCGGTTTCTGGCAGGCAACCCTCTGATTAGAGTGCAAAACGAGTATCCATTACCCCCCTGAACGGGCAAAGGTGATAAAAGTAGTGAATAAGAATTGCATGTTTCTGGCATCGGTAAAAAAAATGACCTGGCTTGCAGTTGCAGTAGCCGTGGTCTTTCTGGTTCTGTTTTCGCCCGCTGCAAAAGCGGCTCTGAAAGTCGTCAGCGATCTGCCCGGGCGCGACTGCCAACCCTGGGAGCGAATAGAACTCCTTGAAGACGATGACCCGCACTTCGTAGCCGAGCATTTTCACCTGAAAAGCAGACAGAATCACAGCATAATTCAAAAAGCTTTCGGCACCAGCAAGCCACATTCGCGCAATTTTCTTCTGCACTTCGCCCCACGCTGGAATCGCCCCCGCCACAAAACACCTGTTCTTCTGGTGCATGGAGCCGGCGACAATGCCTGCCGAGGCTTTTGTCATCCCTATACTTTCGATATGCCCAACAACGGCGAAATTGACAAGCCCGGCATAATGCAGCATCTTGTCAAAAATGGCTTTTCAGTTTTCGCGATCACCTTCTCACACCCGCACGGCGATAATTTTCTTCAGGCCCAACAGGTAGCCAATGCCATAGCACGTATCAGACAGGTCACTGGCGCGGCAGTGGTCGATGTCGTCTGCCACAGCAAGGGCGCAATGCCCGTGCGAATCTACGCCTCAGATCTTGGCGAAGAATACAGCGAATACGCATGGCTGACACCTTTCCGCAGAGATATCCGCAAAATCATGTTTGTCGCTTCGCCTTTGAAGGGTATTGATACCGCCTTCAGATACTACATGTACAACTTTACCGTAATGCAACAGAATCTTGCTGCACCGCTCGGGCCGCGCTCGATGCTCTGGCAGGGCATATACTCAGACAACACTGCTCACAATCATCTTTTCCCCGGTCAGTTTCAAATGCTTCACAACTGGGTTTCAGATGGCATTCCACTGAATCACCAGAGCAATACTGCAGATGCAAATATCACGCGTAACGCCCTATATAACGGCGGAGTAAGCACACTGCTGGTCTCAGACGGAATAGACCGCGCTATACAGGAAGCCGGAAATGTGATAAGCTCTCTCAACAGGAAGGGCATCGACCCCTCGGTCACCTGCCACATCCTCGCCGGAACCAGACAGGATATTGACACAGTCAAATTTTTCTGGCTCGAGTTCCCGGTTGGCGAGTTCGCAGATGCCAGTGACGGTGTTCTCTTTCTCAAAAGTGCGGCCTACAAAAAAGGTCTGACAGCACGGGGCGCCAGGGTCGGGAGCGTCAAAACGCTCAACACCCACCATGTTGGCCTGACCGTTCTGCCTGCTGCACTCAATCACATTACCGAGGTTCTGAGTGAAAGAAATTCTGATTAAAAAATACGACAACCGTCGTCTTTACTGTGTAGAAGAAGCCAGATACGTTTCATTGACCGAGATCCGCGATTTTTTGCAACGCGGCGACAAAGTCAAAGTCATCGAAAAATCGACCGGTAAAGATATCACCAAGTATATCCTTATGCAGGTGATGCTCGAAGAACGCTACGAACTGCTGCCCACCTATTTTTATCAGATGATGCTGCAGTCTCCGCCTGAGGCTCTCGAAAAGTTTTTTCAACAGTTCTTCCCCTGGATGATGGATCTTTACAAAAACTACCAGGAAGGCAAATTCTCGATGCCTGGCATGCCCGGAATGCCGACTATGCCAGGCATGCCATCGATGCCATTTCAAAACCCATGGATGCAGATGTCAAACCCCTTTCAGGCCATGAACCCATTCATGCAGACACCGAGCACTGCAGCACAACAAGAACCGGAGCGACCACAAAAAGATAAACAGGCCGGCAAAAAAAGCGAAAGTTCCAGCGAAAAAAATGACGACAAAATGGCCGAGATTCTCAAACGCCTGCGCGAACTCGAAGAAAAACTGCACTCAGACTGACCAGACAACCTGTTTCACATGAAACACACCACGTTTGCCCGAAGATAACGAAGCTGCTTGAGCAGATTTTTGTTTCGTGTTATGCAATAGTGTCACACATTAAAATTGCGCTCCCAAATTTGCCGCTGCTGCTAAACTGCTCAAAAAATTCAGCGCGGTTCGAAGGATGTCTGGTGATGAGACTCTCGTCGTTAAAAGCACTACTTTTACTGCAGTTGTTGCTGATTTTCGTTTTTTCAACCTGCCCTGGGCAGGCACAGACAATAATTGACGGTATCCCAGCCGGCAGCGTCTACCAGCACATAGCTTCTACAACATTCAGCAGCGGCGACGTGTTGATTCTTTCTGCTTATGCTGCAGCCACCGGTTCTGTCAGACTTGGGTTCGCTAAAACCATCAGGGTTGACCCAAACAGCAAGTGGGAAGAAACCAAAACCGTTCACATCAATTACGACAACAAAACAGGCGAAGCGTCAATCTACGGAGATATCAACGAATACGAAATCCTGGACCATGGTGTAATAAAGATTGCGAGCATGAGCAACCTTCTCTGGAACCGGCTGTTCATCACTTTTAAATATTCCGCGAAAAGCGATGATTTCCGGTCATACATTTTCTGCAATAACTCCACGCCAGACACAGAATTACTCGACAGTAACCACTCGGCCTGGTTTGACGGCATTCAACTCGAAAGACTCGTGTTGCCGGGGCAGACTCGGCCAACCAGTTATCATCCCGTCGCCAAATTTCTCTCACCCAACGCTGCGGTCAGCCTTGACGGTCGAACTGCCTATTTCGAATGGTAGAAATCGCAGCAAAGCGTTGCCTGATCGACCGAAATAAATTAAAATCAGCACTATAAATCTTAATTCAAGGGTTTGCTTATGTTTAAAAACGTTTTTGGGTTGCAGTTATTGATGATGATGCTGATTTTTACCACCCTGCTGCAGGGTCGATTGCGTGCCAGCGAGTTTGCTTATGTTCTTCCCCAGAATATCGCAATCGAAATCACAGAACAAACCGTCAAAGGTAACAACATCCGTTTTGCGGCGATAATCACAGCCAGACTCGGAACCCTTGAAGATCTCGAAATCTTTTTTGCCAGTTCAAAAGATCTGCAGATTCTGAGCAACACCACAACCCTGAAATCTCTGTCACCTGATTCCCCTAGAAAAATCAAAATACTTGCTGTCAAAACCGGTCAAAAAACTGATAAGCTCGGTTCATGGTTCAAAATGAACGTGCGCTACCTGCCTGATTACCAGGCAATAAAAAACAGCATTGGCGACGCAGGCAAATACCCCGCCGCCAGCGAGAGACAAAAACTTTTCGACATCGTCGAAAAGAATGCTGCAGCAAAGGCAAAATACACCGAGACTTCCAGATATTTTCTGAAGGACTGATTCAGTCATTTGTCACATTTTAAATATGTTTAAAAAGTGATATAGCGACACAGCAATCGCAGTTTTTGTTTATCCCTTCGGGCTTTTCTTCAGCAGAAAACTCTGATAAACTTTTTGCATTCATCTCAGGTATACTATTAGTTAAAAATATACGTACAAAACTCTGACAGGGAGACAGGTATGAATCTGACGAAAAAATTCCAGAAGAAGCTGCTGATTCACCGTATTCTTGGCCTGTTGCTTATCGCTGCCATGCTTGGCGTAAGCCCGGGAATCTTTGAAACGATATCTCCGGTACATGCTGCAGCCAACACGCCATTCACTGAAACGAAGGTCGAATTCGACAAAGACAACCCGATGGCGGTGACTTCCGCACCGGGAGAGTCGATAGCGACGGCACCTGTCTTGATAACAACCGAATCTGACGAAGTCGATGAGGCTGTCAAAAAGAAAGAGATGAGCAAGGCTGAAGAAATCGCCTGGTCGATCGGCAAAGCCCTTCTGCCCACTCTCGCGGTTATGGCCTTTTCGGCAGCGGTTGTCTGCCCGCTGGCGTGGGTCGTTATTGGTGCGGTGGCTGTCGGTGCTACTGCCGCAGGTGCCATGACCCTGGCTTATGAGCTGCGCAAAAACAGCTTTCGCGACGAAGGCCAGAAAAAGGCGATGGACAAAATCATGCGCGAGGTCAGCATTCAGGCAGCCATAAGCGGCGCCCTGGCTCCGTTCAACATGCTTACGGGTGGCCTTGTACAATCGGTAGGGCCAATGACAGTTAAAACCATTGTCAGCACGGCCGCCAAAGCCGGCGCCATAAGCTTCCTCGGCAGCACCGTTTCGAATGTCGCCAAAGGCGCTGTGACCAACCTCTGGTATGATCATTATTACAACTACGATGAGCGGGAAAAAGAGCTGAAAGGCCGCATAGCCTCGCTGTCAGCTATTGCCGAGCCCAGCGAAGAACAGCAAAAAGATTTGATAGCCGCCCTGAAAGAACTCGACACCATCAGCAAAGAAAAATACACCTGGGATAACTTCAGAAAAGACGAGAAAAAAGCCCTGGTTTCCGCCGGAATATCCGGTGTTGCCGGCGGCATAGCCGGTCGGCTCGGCGCCGAAAGCAGCTGGGCCAAAGTGGTTTCCAGCAAACTTTTTGGCAGCACCTCAAAGGCTAACCTTGTTTCGAACGCCGTTATCAGTAACCCATTCGCTTTTGCCACCGGGGCAGCCAGCGCCGCAGTTGAAAAGCGTGAAATTCTCAATCAGATCGAGTATAACCGCCTGCTGCAAAGCAAATACGAAAAAGATTCTCCCGCCTGGCTGTATTACGAAGGTAAAATTGCCGACCTCGAGACAGCATACAAGAACATCAACCTTGCTGAAGCCGGCAAATCTGCGATGATTTCAAATGCCGCGACACAGGTAGCAGTAGTCGGCACTTCTCTCGCCAAAACCCGCCTCTGGGATCTCCCCTCACAAAAACGCCAGAAAATTCAGGAAACATATGAAGAACAGAGCCCTGAATGGCAGAAGGCGAACGATGTTCGCCAGCGGCTCGAAATCCGCAAGGCAGACAGACCACAACCCGGTGATTACGCGACCAGACGCCAGTATTCACAGGCTCTCAAACAGTATGCAAGAGAAGTGAATAACCTGCGAACCGAATATCAGGCCGCCAAGGTCGAAGCAAGCCATGCTCAGAGTTCAGCCGACAACAAACAGCTGCTCAAAGACATCGAGAAACAGGTTTCCCAGGAAATCGAACATTCACGCCAGGCTGAGCTCGCCAGAGCTCTTGGCCGCGAAAACTACGTAGATTTTAAAATGAAAGAGCTGAGCAAAGACTCTGAAAACGAAGGGTTATCAACCCAGGAACTCAGACAAAAAGCTGAACTGGAAGTAGCCAAGGGCTATGAAGAAGCCGCAAAGGCCAATGCTCTCAAGCTTGCTAAAATGGAAGAAAAGGCCAACCGGCAGACTCAGGAATTGGTCGGCAAAGTCGAAAAAGACAATGATGGCAAACATTATGTGGTCGTCACCGATGAAAACGGTGCCGAAGTGATGAGAACCGAATACAAAAGCGGCGAAGGCGCCCACTGGACCAACCGCATCTCAGGCGGCACCGCTGCCGAAATGAAGCAGGCCGAAATCGACAACGTCGTCAGACGTGC
Source organism: Candidatus Rifleibacteriota bacterium (assembly GCA_029564115.1). The sequence goes on from JAKQQP010000233.1 coordinate 176,130, forward strand.
CTATAACGCCTCGGCCATGGTCAAGCCAACCTCATTCAGAAACGAATATGTCAACATGCGTGTAAATCAGCTCAGAGCTGAAGGCTACACTGAAAAACAGATCGACGGGCACCTTGGCGGTATCGTTGACGAAGCTAACGCCAAAACACTCAGCACTTTTGGTGGCTGGAATGGCGTTGCCAAATCAGAAATTCTCGCTTCTGGCCTTGAAAAGGCCAGATATGACGACGGAGCCGCTCCCGATCTCAACAAAATGGTCGATTTTTTAAAGAAAACCCTTTCAAACAAAACTATTTCCACAGTCGAAAACGAACTGTCGGGCGGCATTCAGAATGGTCTGCAGGTAGTTGCTCCCAAAACAGGCCTCAGCAGAATTGCCCCATTGAGCCCACTTCTCGACTCAGAAGAACGTGACGAAGAAACTCTGAACAGACTCACCGAAAAAGCGATGCGCGATTACTACAATCGCCGCTGAGGCTGATTTGAAAGCGTGCCGGTTTCAGTCGAAACCGGCACGCTTTTTTACATTTGAATTTATTGTGCGGTTATGAAAAAATAGGTCGATGAAAAAAGAAATATCATTGCCGACAATCTTCTGGCGCCTGGCCATCTGGCTGGGCATAGTCATCGTGTTATTCATTACGGCGGCGGCTATGTTTTCTGATTCTGGCAAGGTATTAGCGCTGATATCTTCGATAGCACCCGAATGGCTGACTCTTATCATTCTATCGGTGCTTTTCAATTATGCTTTGCGTTTTGCCAAATGGCAGTATTTTCTGAGCATTCTCAAGATTTCCATACCAGTCAAACTGAATTTATGGGTTTTCTTTTCTGCTTTTACAATGGTATTGAGCCCGGCAAAACTCGGTGAGCTGATAAAGTCGCTGTTGCTAAAAATCAGACTCGACATACCTGTTTCACAAACAGCCCCGGTCGTCATGGCCGAAAGGCTGACAGATCTGATCGGTTTGCTGATTCTATGCGGTCTCGGGTTTTCACAATTTGCTTTTGGCGGCAAAACACTTCTGATAACGGGAGTTATAATTTTGTCCGGGATCGTTCTCATTACCCGCCCCGGGTTCTGGGCTTTCATCGACCGGCTGCTCGGCATGCACAAACGAACTTCGGGTCTGCGAAGCACAATAGTCACGATTCAAAAAAGCACTGAAACCCTGTTGAATCTCAAGACTCTGGCGATCTCGGTGCCCTTGAGTGCTGTTTCATGGGCTGGCGAAGGTGTCGCTCTCTATCTCATTTTCCGTTCCATGGGTGTCGAAACAGAAAACCTTCTTGCCATAGCGGTCTTTGCTCATGCTTTTGGTTCGATCGCCGGCGCTCTGTCATTTTTACCCGGCGGGCTGCTGGTTACCGAGGGAGCCATGGGTGTATTCTTCGTTTTCGTATCTATTCCAGAGACAGCCGCAATTTCAGCCACTTTTCTCATCAGGGCTCTCACCCTCTGGTTCGCAGTCTGCCTCGGAACCATAATCTTCGCAGCCGGGCACCGGCGTTCCGACCTGCAGGCACTGTCTTTATCATTAAATGGCGCAACAGACAAAGATGAAATGCCGCGAGAAAATCAAAATTAAAAGCAGGATGAAAAATGCCAGATTCAGATAAAAGCACACTGAAAATTTTAAATGACTTCAAAGCCGGCAGATACACAGTTGAAGAAACGGCCGGGCTTCTTGCCGGGCCTGCCACTGACAATCGGTTAACACAGGCCGACAACGAGCAGACAGACGACGAAGAAAGTTCGACCACCGACGCCATACTCGACATCAGCAGGGAAGCTCGAGTCGGCTTTCCCGAAGCAATATATGGCGCGTCAAAATCGCCAAAACAGATCTGCGAAATATTCTGCCGGCTCTTCGCAACGACCGGAAAGGCGCTGGCGACAAGGTGCAGCCAGGCCGCTCTCGAGCTTCTCAAAAAAGAATGCCCGGCTGCTGAATTAAACTTCGACTGTGGCATGGCCTGGGCTATTTCAGAGATAACTCTGCGACCATGGGCGAAAATAGCAATTCTTGCCGCCGGCACCTCTGACATAACGGTGGCTGAAGAAGCCGCCCTGACCCTTGAATTTATGGGCTTCACACCGGAGCGCATCTACGACGTCGGGGTGGCCGGGATTCATCGTCTCATGAACCGTCTCGATCTTTTCCGTGATGCCGATGTGGTAATCGTCACTGCCGGTATGGAAGGGGCGCTGCCCAGCGTGGTGGGCGGCCTGGTTGGCTGCCCGGTCATTGCTGTGCCGACTTCCGTAGGTTACGGTGCAAGCTTTAACGGCATCGCCGCCCTTCTTGGCATGCTCAACTCGTGTGCTGCCGGCATTACGGTGGTTAACATCGACAATGGTTTTGGCGCCGCAGCCGCGGCAGTAAGAATCTTGAGGGAGAAAAAATGATGAACACACTCTACTGGGACTGCTTCAGCGGCATTGCCGGCAATATGGCGGTGGCTTCACTGCTCGATCTCGGCGCTGACCGTGATAAACTTATAAACGGGCTGAATTCGATGCATTTTCCGGAAGGGCCAGTCAGACCGATAATTGAAGAACGTCTGGTTAATGGCATCAGAGGGCTGTATTTCAACACCCCCGACGATCATTCTGACGAACACGACCACCACCCCGATTCTGAAGAATACGCCCAACATGCTCATTGCAGCGGTGAAGTTCACGACCACCTGATAAAACACGGTGATCATGATCAATGTCACGATCACGACCATTCTCATGGGCAACACAGCCACTGTCACAATGGCAGCAGGCATCATCAGACAGAAGCACACCACCATCACGCACCGCATCGTGGTTTTAGTGAAATATGCGCCATGATCGACCATGCCGACATCAGTGAAAATGCAAAAAAAACAGCAAAAAATTGCTTCAAAGTGCTGGCTGAAGCAGAAGCTGCCATTCATGGCAAATCGATAGAAGAAGTGCATTTTCATGAAGTGGGCGCCCGCGACAGCATCGCCGATATCGTCGGTGCCGCGATATGCCTCGATGACCTGAATATAACAGAAGTAAGAGTTTCGCCAGTGCACCTTGGTTCGGGCTTCGTAAAATGCTCCCACGGCATCATGCCAGTACCGGCACCGGCAACAGCACTTCTATTGAAGGGCTACAGCGTAGTATTTGATCACGAAGTGAATTGCGAACTGACCACCCCCACCGGCGCTGCCATTCTAAAGGGTGTCAATGCCAAAAATTCAGATGGGCCGCAGATTTTTACCAGAGTAGGGCACGGTCACGGCAGTAAAGATACGGGCAGGGCAAATTTCCTCAGAGCATTTCTGACCGAGTCAGAAATGCAAAAAAAAAATGACCAGGTAACGGTACTGACAACGAATATAGACAATGCAACTGGCGAAGAGTTTGGCCTGGCTGTCTCCAGTCTTATGACCGCCGGAGCCCTGGACGTTTGTCTGGTTCCGATTCTTATGAAAAAGGGGCGGCCCGGCAACCAGTTGCAGGTAATTTCGCCGCTCGAGCTTACTGCCACTCTCGAAAAAATGATTTTCGAAATTCTACCAACGATAGGAATTCGACGCAGCGTTGTCGAACGCAGTCTGCTACAACGGGAGCCTGTCATATTGAATAGTGAATATGGTTCTGTCAGAGCTAAAAAAATTACGATGCCTGACGGTTCAGATAGAACTGAACCTGAATTTTCTGAACTTGACCGAATTGCGCGGGAACAGAAGACCAGCCTGCAAAAAATAAAGCGGAGAATTGTCGTTTAGGGCACACTGTGCTATCATTGCCGGGAAATCTACACAAGCAGCGAGGCAGACAATGAATGTCGCAGGCATGTCTATCAGCATTATCGGAGCCGCAAAGAGCGGACTGGCCGCCGCCAGAAGCCTTAGCGAAAGCGGGGCACGCATCTTTATCTCGGATATCCAGTCGGAAGAAAAACTGCAACAAAGCCTTGCCCGCGAAAATTTAACCGACAAAGTCGAATACGAAGCAGGCGGGCACACTGAGCGCGTTCTGAATGCCGACTTCATTGTTCTCAGCCCTGGGGTGCGACCCGACATACCCGTTCTGGTAGAAGCCGCCAGCAGAAATATTCCGGTATATTCTGAGATAGAGGTCGCCTACCGTCTTTCAAAGGGGCGACGGCTTGTCGTTACCGGCAGTAACGGCAAAACCACCACTACGACGCTGCTTTCGCTTTTTTGTCGCGAACAGTTTTCTGAAGTGTTTCTCGGTGGCAACATAGGCATCCCGATGATTGAATTCGCCACCAAAACCAGCGCAAATTCGGTTCAGGTTCTTGAAGTCAGCAGTTTCCAGCTGGAAACGATTTCTGAATTCAGGCCTGACATAGCGATAATCACTAACTTTTTCGAGAACCATCTCGATCGTTACCCAAGCTACAGTGCTTATATAGAAGCCAAAAAGCGAATCGCCCTCAACATGAGTCCTGATCATTGGCTGATCTTGAACGCCGATCAAGCGCAAATGCGCGAAATGGCCGACAGTGTCACCTGCAAAGCAGCCTGGTTTGGCTGGAACACTACCGGCACAGCTCCCTGTGTCACCATTGTAGACGACAATTTTGTCTTCATCGACAAGAATGGCCAGCAAAAATCTCTGTTCCCGGTCTCTTCAGTGAAGCTCATCGGCAGGCACAACCTCGAAAATGTTATGTGCGCGGCGCTGGCGGCAATTCTGGCCGGCGTAGATCCAAAACACCTGGAACCGGTCGTAAAAAGCTTTCCCGGAGTTGAACACCGTCTTGAATGGGTAACTGAAGTAAATGGCGTCACTTTTATCAACGATTCGAAGGGAACCAACTGCGCAGCTTCGATTACCGCTCTTCAGGCATGCAAACCGCCCATGATACTCATTGCCGGTGGCCGCGACAAGGGCACCGACCTTTCAGACTGGGTGACAGCGGTGCGCACTCTGAGCAAAGGCGTTGTGCTTTACGGAGAAGCCAGAGCAAGATTCAGATCAGCTCTCGAAGGACTTGTCCCTCTGAAGACTGCCGGGTCTTTCGAACAGGCGGTCGAAACGGCTTATTCATGGGCTGAAAGTGGCGACACAGTGTTACTTTCACCTGCCTGCAGCAGCTACGACCTTTTTCCCAATTTCGAAGTGCGCGGCGAAAGATTCAAAGAGCTGGTCAGAGCTTTAAAATAAATGACACGAACCAGACATTTTGATCATCTGTTACTGTTTGTAGTCGTTGCACTGATGGGCCTTGGCCTGATAATGGTGTATTCGGCAAGTTCGGTGACGTCTCTGGCCACCATGTCCGATGGTCTGTATTATTTCAAGAGACAGCTCATGTGGGTTGTGGTCGGCCTCCTGGCCATGCTGAGTATTTCACACATCCCTTATTACAAACTGGAAAAAGCAGCAGTGCCCCTGCTTGGCGTAGCGATTTTTCTGCTGATACTGGTTCTTGTTCCGGGAGTTGCACGCGATATCGGCGGTGCCAGACGCTGGCTCAGGTTTGGCGGCATCGGTTTTCAGCCATCTGAATTTGCCAAATTGTGTTTTGTAATTTATATCTCCCACTCAATTTCGCAAAGACAGGATCGCATTAAAAATTTTCTGCACGGCATGCTTCCTGACATGCTGGTGGCCGGGGCTCTTTTTATACTCATCTACAAAGAACCAAACCTGTCGACTGCAGCCCTGATAGGCGGAACCTATCTCACCATGTATTTTCTTGGCAACGGATCGTTACGCAACCTGGGCATGCTCGCTGCGGGCGGCAGCATACTGATCGTCGCCCTCATTTTTCAGGCCGGCTACCGCATGCGACGGTTCTGGGCGTTTATCGACCCCTGGGAAAACGCACGCACCAGTGGCTACCACATTATTCAATCACTGGTGGCGATAGGTTCAGGCGGTTTCTGGGGGCTTGGTCTGGGGCAAAGCCGCCAGAAGTTCTTCATTCTCCCAGAGCGCCACACAGACTTTATTTTTGCAATCATCTGCGAAGAGCTGGGCTTGCTTGGCGGAGTTCTCGTTCTCGTCATGTTTTTCGCCCTGATCTGGCGTGGCCTGTACATCGCCACGCGGGCTCCAGATAATTTCGGATTTCTGCTCGCTTCTGGTATAACAGCAATTATCGGCCTTCAGGTTCTGGTAAATATAGGTGTTGTTCTCAGTCTCATGCCGACTACAGGTATCACACTGCCATTTGTCAGCTATGGCGGCTCGAGTCTCGTATTTCTGGCAATAGGCGTAGGTATTCTGCTGAACATCTCGCGTTACGGAGCCGGGCGAAACGCCTTTGAAGACTACAAAGCGACGCCATTTTCGGGTCAATTCAGCGAACCGAACGTGTCTATCTCAAGAAGAAGGTAAAGTATGCGTATAATTTTCAGCGGCGGCGGCACAGGCGGCCATATCTACCCGGCACTGGCAATCAGAGAAAGTCTTGCCCGCCACTTTGAATTCGAAAGCGGCTATGTAGGCGTCAGCGGCGGCATGGAAGAAAAAATCGTCAGTCGCGAAAAAGATATACCTTTCTTCGGAGTTCGGGCACAGGGGATGCCGCGCAGCATCAGTGCGGCCTGGTTAACTTTTCCCTTTAAAAACATCGGAGGAATAATAGACGCCTGGCAACATCTGAGAAAATTCAAACCTGATCTGGCCATCACCACGGGTGGCTTCGTTGCCTTTCCGGTGCTTGCAGCCGCCAGACTTCTTGGCATCCCGGCGGTTATACATGAACAGAACGCCGCCATGGGGGTAACCAACCGGCTGTTTGCCAAAAGTGCCGCGAAAGTTCTTCTAACATACGCCTCTGCGGCCAAAGAAGACGGCAGTCGCGTCATTCTGACCGGCAACCCGGTGCGTTCAGCATTTCTCAGAGAAATACCCGCCAGCAACCGTTTTAACCGCAAACCCGGCGAATTTATCGTTCTGGCTGTAGGTGGCTCGCGTGGCGCCATGTCTCTGAACCGCGCCTGTATCGAGCTGACACAAAACTGGCTGCCTCAGCACCCTCAGATACGTCTGATCCACATCAGCGGAGAACGCGACTTCGACATGGTTAAATCAGCCACAGAAAAAGCTTCTGACAATTACACCCTCCTGCCCTACCTGCACGAAATGCGCGAAGCCTTCGAAGTAGCCGATTTACTGGTTTCAAGGGCAGGAGCCACAATTCTTGCCGAAATCGCCGTATGCAAAAAACCGGCCGTACTGGTGCCTTTCCCCTTTGCCACAGATAATCACCAGGAAAAAAATGCGCGGGTTCTCGAAGAGCTTGGGGCAGCACGCCTGATGCTAGACCGCGACCTGAATGGAACTCGGCTGGCCGCAATGCTTGAAGAACTCAACAACCCCGAAAAACTGCAAAAAATGGCGGCAGCCATGGAAAAAAGCCGGCCTCAGGATGTAGAAGAAAGAATTTGCACAGAAATTTCCCGGCTGTTGAGGTCATAACAAGCATGCTCTGTCAATCAATAAAGTTGCTGCTTGTACTAATCAGGCGGCAGTGATAAAATATTGCATCAAACCCGGAGATTGAAACTTTGTCAGGTGACTTCAGCAGGTCAAACCGTGCATATCGGCAGCCCCCTCAGCAACAGCTGACCGAAGAGGCTCGCAGCAAGCTGCGCCGCAAGCGTTATCGGTCGAGACTGTCGAGTTTTGCCCGCCTGCTTCATCCCTTGAAAACTGTGGCCTTCACGCTGATAATAATCAGTCTTTGTTACACAGCAATCGTGCAGTTGCGGCACCTGTTTTTCAATACGTCATACTTCGAGATCAAAACACTCGAAGTCGAGGGAAATTCAACCCTCAGCCGCGAACACATCCTGAAAACCGCCGGGCTTGCTCCTGGGCTGAAACTTTTTTCCATAGACCGTGAAGCAATCAAAGACATTCTAAAAACCGACCCGCTGATCAAAAACGTCGAAATAGATCTTGACGGCCTATACACACTGAGACTTAAGATCACCGAAAGAAAACCGGTATTATATGCCAAAGCCGGTATAGCTTTTTACGAAATCTCTGATGACGGCATCATAATCAGCACCGAAGGAATGGGCGAGAAAGATCTTCCGGTAATCACCGGGCTGAAGCTACAAACCGCACAAGCAGGAGATTCACTATCCAGTAATGACGACTTTTATTTTGCACACAACTGGATCAAATCTCTGGGTGACCGCATACTCCGGCAAATATCCGAAATCAACTTTTCCAGCGTGCAGAATCCATACCTTATTCTGATAACCGGCGAAAAAATTTTTCCGAGAAGTGTTGAAGATTTTAAAAATCGTTATGATTTTTTGCGTGCACTCCTTGACAACCTTAGAAAGAATAATGTAGAACCATTCTACCTCGATATGAGGGCACCCAGCGAAATTGTCGTCCGTCCTAAAAAGTCCGCGGGTGCTTCGCAGAGAAACAGGGGTTCGGTTACCGGTGGATGATTTGATTGTTGGCCTCGACATAGGCACTACCAAAGTCTGTGCAGTTATAGGTGAGCTTCAGAATGGGCGCACCATCAACGTGCTCGGCGTTGGCAGCGCATCTTCCGGTGACGGTGTCAAAAAGGGCGCCATCGTTGATATCGAACGAACAACTCAGGCTATTATCGACGCCGTCGAAGAAGCCGAAAAATCTGCAGATGTCGTGATCGATAACGTGTATGTAGGTATTGCCGGTGCCCATATCTGTTCGATGAACAGCCAGGGCATAGTTGCCATCAAGGGCAACAACCAGGAAATAACCTCAGAAGATATCGACAGGGCCGTAGAAAACGCCAAAACGGCGATTTCGATACCGCCACACCAGGATATCATTCACATTTTACCTCGTGAATTCGTCGTCGACGAGCAGAAAGACATAAACAACCCTCTTGGTATGGTAGGCGGTCGTCTCGAAGCCCAGGTGCACATTGTAACCGGCGCCGTCACGGCCATGCAGAATATCATGAAATGCTGTGAAATGGCCAAACTAAAAGTAGAAGACGTAGTTCTACAACAATACGCTTCGAGCATGGCCGTTCTCTCTGAAGACGAAAAGAAGCTGGGTGTCGTCCTCGTCGATATCGGTGGGGGCACCACCGATCTGATAATTTTCCAGAACGGGCACGTTGTCCACTCATATAGTATCGATATCGGCGGTCGCCTGGTCACCAATGATCTGGCCGTCGGGCTGAAGACTTCGACTCTGGCGGCAGAAGAATTAAAAATAAGCGCCGGAGTTGCACGGTCAGATCTTGCTGACGAACACATGGTGATCGAGGTTCCGGTTGCGGGCGGAGAACGCACCAAGCCCTACCGTCAGATGTTTCTCGCAGAAATAATCGAACCGCGCATGGAAGAAATTTTTTACGAAGTAAAAAGTCAGATAGAAAAACACGTTTCTCTTGACGTCATACCGGCCGGCGTTGTATTAACAGGGGGTAGCTCTCTTATGAATGGGTGCCCTGAACTCGCCGAAGAAATTCTTGGCCTGCCGGTGCGTCGCGGTTCGCCCGTAGAAATAGTCGGGCTCAGGGAACAAGTGCGCAAACCCCAGTATTCAACAGCTCTTGGACTTATAAGGTATGGCGCACAAAATTATCGTGCACCCACTAGAGAATCCGGTGCACTTCGTGGTATAATTGACCGAATTCAGTCAGTCATCCGAAAATTCTTCACCGATTGATTGAGCAATAAACAGACAAAATTAGATTTTGCCGAAGGCAGAGCAGAAATAACAGGAGGCGAGCATGGTGTTTGATTTTAACCAGGCGGCATTGGACAATGCGGAAATTAAGGTAATCGGCGTGGGTGGCGGCGGTTCGAATGCGGTAAACAGAATGATCGAAGCAGGTCTGGCAGGTGTTGAGTTCATAACTGCCAACACAGATGCACAGGCACTTACCCATTCCAATGCCAAAATCAAGATTCAGCTGGGCGACAAGCTGACAAAGGGTCTCGGCGCCGGTGCCAACTATGAAGTTGGTAAAAAAGCCGCTGAAGACGACAGAGAAGCCATCGCCGAAGTTCTTGAAGGTGCCGACATGGTTTTCATCACTGCAGGCATGGGCGGCGGAACAGGCACTGGCGCTGCTCCGGTCGTAGCTGAAGTTGCCCGCGAAGTAGGCGCTCTGACTGTTGCCGTAGTGACCAAACCCTTCACTTTTGAAGGTCGCAAACGCTCTAACGCTGCCGAACTCGGCATCAAGAACCTCAAAGATCGCGTAGACGCCATCATCGTAATTCCGAATGACAAGCTTCTGCAGATTTCCAAAGAAAACGTCACCATGCTCGAAGCCTTTGGTTATGCAGACGACATTCTGCGCCAGGGCGTCCAGGGCATTTCCGATCTGATAGTTGTGCCCGGCCTTATCAATACTGACTTTGCCGACGTAAAAACCATTATGAGTTCAGCCGGTTCTGCTTTGATGGGCATCGGCACCGCAGAAGGCGAAAACCGCGCGGTAACCGCCGCTCAGATGGCTATTTCCAGCCCGCTTCTCGAGTCCTCGATTCAGGGTGCCAAGGGCGTTCTGATGAATATCACCGCCGGCCCAGACCTCGGAATTCACGAAGTCAACAATGCCTGCACCATCGTTCAGGAAGTGGTCGATCCCGATGCAAACATCATTTACGGTCATGCTGTTAACGAAGGCATGGGCAGTGCAATCAGAATTACCGTTATCGCCACTGGTTTCGGTGAAGAAGCCAAATCCGGTATCGATTCAAAGAAACGCATTCTCGACGACCTGCGCACAGTGCGCCCGGTGGCCGAAACTCACGTTCCCCAGCAGCAGGTTGTCAATGCTCCTCCGGCATACAACGCCGCCGACGAACGTGAAATCCCGACCTTTTTGAGAAAACGCAGAAACGTCTGAGCAATATCCAACCCTGTTGCATACAAGCCAGGGGCAGGCGCGCCTGCCCCTGGCTTATAATATCTGAAGATATAAAATAGTGAGACGGCTTTGGGTCTTAAGCATCGCCACAATTATGAATCGACGGTCAATGCGCTGAAAGCCTCAGAAAAGCATTACCTGACAAGCGCCCACGCCGGCAGCCTGAGCGTAGCTCTGATCTACCCGAATTTATACAGCCTTGGAATGAGCAATCTTGGTTTTCTGACGGTGCATAGAATCGTTTCGGCACAGCCCGGCACGGCAGTAGAAAGATTTTTTCCGGCTCTCGAGCCTGAATCACCGCTCGCACCACCCTACTATTCGTTTGAAACCGGGCGACCGCTCGGCGATTTCGACGTTATGATGTTTTCTTTCAGCTACGAGGGTGACTTTGATAAAATTCCCGGTCTGTTCGCGGCACTCGGCCTGCCTGTTTACGCCAGTGAACGTAACCGCCATCACCCTCTGCTGATTGCCGGTGGTGCTGCTGTCGCCTCGAATCCGGCTGCCCTGTCACAGATTTTCGATGCTCTGGTTCCGGGAGAAGCTGAAACAACCGTCGCCCCGATAATCGGGCAACTGCAGCGGGAGGGTTACGAAGCAGCTTCACTTGCGGCCATTCCAGGGGTCTGGGTTCCAGAATATACCGATCAGATACCAGAATTGTGCGGCCGCCACGACATTAACGCCCAGCCTGCCTGGTCTCACATCGTTTCGAGCCGTAACGCCTTTGGAGGAGCGCACATGATAGAAGTCATGCGTGGTTGCCCACGTGCGTGCGCCTTTTGTCTTGCCCGGGCTATTTATGCTCCAGTCAGACACCTTAGCGCAGAAAACCTCTCGCGATGGCTCGACCAGCACCCTGACTGCCGCGATCTAGGGTTAGTGGCTCCCTCTCTTTTCGACCATCCACAGGTTGAAGAAATTTTTGCCATGCTGACCGACCGCGGCATAAGAATACGCAATTCATCTGTAAAATGGGAAAAGCTAACCCCCAAAATCATGGAAGCCCTGAGAAAATCAGGCATCACCGGGCTTACGCTCGCTCCTGAAACAGGCAGCGAAAGACTGCGCCGGGCAATGCACAAACCCCTGGACCAGCAAAGATTTTTGCAGCGGGTCCAGGAGATGTTCGACCACGGATTTGAGCACCTGAAAATGTATTTTGTCGCCTGTCTTCCCGGCGAAGAAACCGAAGATATCGATGCAACGATCAGCCTGATCGAAAATGTCAGTCGTCTGGTCACGGGCAGCGCTTCGATTTCGGCAGCCTTTTCGGTGTTTGTTCCGAAGCGCCACACAGCCTGGCAGAATATGCCGGCGGCAAACCAGTATGATGTAAAAAAACGTCTCAAATATATAAAAGAACAGTTAAGCAGGCTTCCCGGGCAGATCAAAACTTCTTTCGAAAGTCACCAGGAAGCCGCGAGACAAGCTCTGTTATCGCAGATTGGCCCTGAACTCGCAGAGGAATACGCACGGGAGGCAAGAGAATGGCGCGAAAACAAGTTATTCGCTCGCAATCAATTTTCCGCACTGGAATTCTGATTCTGGCAGTCGCCATACTGGTGACACTGTCTGGCTGCTGCAGTCGCGAAGAGCCGCAGACTGTCATCAAGCCAAAGCGCATAGGTCTGATGATCACCCCACGCGGGCTCAACGACAAAGGCTTCAATGATCACGCTTTCGATGGCCTGAAAGAGGCCGAAAAGCGTTTTGACATCGAGACTGTCGTCATAGAGCCTGCCACCATGCAGGACCCGGAAGCATCACTGCGATTCTTCGCCGGGCAAAAGTTCGATGCCATCATTGCCGTTGGCCTCGCCTTCGTCGATGCCATACGCAAAATTGCTGCCGAGAACCCGGAACTGCCCTTTTATGTGATCGATTCAGATCTCGACGAGAACAATATCAGAGGCATTTCCTTCCGCGAAGAGGAAGGGGCCTATCTTTGCGGCTTTCTTGCCTCCAGATTCAGTAAAAGTGGCAAAATCGGTTTTATCGGCGGCGTTAAAAACCCCGTTATCGAGCGTTTTGCCATTGGTTTTCGCACCGGAGCCTATGATGCAGCAAGCAGCACTGGAGTTCTTGAAGAGTATATCAGCAAAGATTTTTCTGGTTTCAGTGACCCTGACGCAGCGGCGACCATCGCAGAAAACATGTATAGAACTGGGTGCGACGTTATTTTTTCTGCTGCCGGCGCTTCGGGGCTTGGTGTCATTTCTGCTGCCGTAAAAACCCGCAATTATGTTATCGGAGTAGACATGAACCAGGACTCACTGGCCCCCGGTCTGGTTCTTACCAGTATGCTCAAACGTGTCGATCTGGTTGTTCAAAATATTGTCGCCAGCATCTGCGAAAATCGCAAATCCGAGTATATAAAGCGATCTTACGGCCTGGCCGACAATGCAATCGGCTTGACTGATTTTCAGTTGAGTTTTAAAGTTGTCGGAGAAGACCTGGTCAACGAACTGAATCGCTTGCGGCGCGGCATAATAGAGGGAAAAATCAATACAGGTCTGAAAGAAGAAGACTGAGCTATGGATAATCGACCAATCGGCATTTTTGACTCTGGAGTCGGTGGTTTAACGGTTTTCAAAGAAATCAGAGAGTTACTGCCATCCGAAAACCTGATTTATTTCGGAGATACGGCAAGAGTGCCATACGGCGGCAAGTCCGTTCAGGTCATTCAAAAGTTCGCCGCTGAAATTGCTCATTTTCTCGAGCTGCAAAATGTGAAAATGATAGTCGTTGCCTGCAATACGGCATCAGCGGTTGCATTGCACAAGCTGAAATCAGAAAGCACTCTGCCGATCATCGGGGTGATCGACCCAGGAGTAAGAGCGGCCATAAAAGCCTCAGGAAACGGCACTGTCGGCGTCATAGGCACCCGCGCCACAATAAACTCAGGTGCTTACCAGGAAAGGCTTGCCAGACTGCGCAACAATGTGAAGGTCGTCGCGCGGGCCTGCCCGCTGCTGGTGCCGATTGTCGAAGAAAATCTTCTAACTTCAGAAATTGCCAGACTCGCTCTCAAAATGTATCTCGAAGATTTCAGAAGCATGAATATCAGTTCACTGATTCTGGCCTGCACGCACTACCCTCTGCTTAAATCCATGATTGACTCTTACTTTTCCGGGCAGGTCGCCCTTGTTGATTCTGCCTATGAAACCGCGCTTGAAGTCAAAGAAGTGCTGACTGCCAGACGAATTACCGCCGAAAGTTCAAGATCCGGAAAAGAACAGTTTTTCGTGTCAGATACCCCTGAGAGCTTCGCCGGTATTGCCTCCGGATTTCTTGGGCGGGCTCTTGCAGGCGACTGCATTCAGCATTCATGGCAGAATGAATTTTAAACTGCCATTGACTTAATTGACCGCTTGATTGAAAATAACAACATGGAACAGAAAACTTTTCAGTGCCCGCGATGCCTTGAGATGAATTTTCCGATGGTTGAATTCTGTCGGCATTGCGGCGAGTCTTTGCATGGTCAACCGAAAACAGCGAATCAGACTCTGATGATTAAATGGATTCACCACGCCATCGACGCCATGTTCTGGTTCGTCGATGAATCGGTGCGCTGGTGGGAAATCGGCAAAATTTCGATTCAATTGAAAGCCATGCGCCGCAAAAAATCCTTGCTCATTTCTGCAATAGAAGCCGAAGAGCGGGCCGGCATCGAAACCACCACCGAACAGAAACAGGATCTTATCGGTTTGAGCGAAGAACAGAACCGCCTGGCCAGCCGCGAAGAATTCTTGCGCAGCCGTTGCTGGGCCATGACTCCCGAGCTGCTTTTTCTGGTTTTTTTCTGTATTTTTCTTTATGGCATGGTCGCATTGAATCCGGGGCGCACTTTTTTGCCACGCCGGGCGATTGAACCGGGCATATTCAGCGGTCAGGTGAACCGGGTGCGCGATCTTGCCTTCAGCGGCCACTCGGTTATAACGGCGGCCTGCTGGCATGAAGACAAACTTTTTATCGGCGGCGATGGAGGACTGACGATTGTCGACCCGGTAACCGGTTCAGCTTCAGCTGCCACCGATCTTTCTGAAGATTTTTTTGTGCGCGACCTCGAAATAGACGAGAACCGGCTCTTCATCGGCGGTTATTCAGGTATATACGTGCTGGAAAACACTATTTTGAAGCCTTTTTATCGCGAAAACCAGCTTCCTGCCAGGTTGATAAACGCCCTGGCAGTTTCGGGGCCAAACAATCTTCTGATCGGCACAGTCGGTCAGGGCATGCTGCGCGGTAACAACGATGCGGCGGTTTTTGTTCTCGGCACCCAGAACCGTACGATCAAAGACTTTGGCAGACTCGGCAACGAGCTGTGGCTGATGCACGAAGACGGGATTTTAACCGGCAGAGCAGACAATTACGAACCCCTGAATCTTCAGGTTCTGGCTGGCCGCCACCTGCGCTGCATGGTAACAACCGACCGAAATGTCTTCATCGGCACTGATCAGGGCGTGATTGCCGGCTACCGCAATGCCCGCAACTGGGTCTGGACAATTCTCTCGGCTGGCAAGCCAGGTTATATCAACGACATTGTCGTATCTGGCGATATTCTGTTCATCGCCTCAGACGAAGGAGTTTTTCGCTTCAACAAGGGCCGAATGGAGCGCCTTTCGGCTATTCCCTGCCAGGCTCTGTGTATCAGTTTCAACTTTCTGGCGGCGATCAACCCCGATTCGATCATGCTCTTTTATTTCACCCCGGCACCCGGCGACCTCAATGCCGGCCTCTTTGGCCCCATCCCCGAAATTGGCACATACACTCCAGCTTTCCCGATGGTGCCGATGCTGCCGGCAACCAGACTGCAGTATGGCCGCCTCCCTGATTTCGGGCTTCTCGAAAGTGATGGCAAACTGCCGTTGACGCAGAGTGCCGCGGCAACAGAAACCTGGTCAACACTTGAAAAACCCTTTGTCGCTCTTCCCTCTGAGCTACAGAAGCCAATATTTTCAGATATCGTCAGCTTTGGCTCGCGCTATCTTCTGGCAACCGAAAACAGAGGCGTCTGGTCATACGACGACACAAGCTGGTCACAAATCATCGGCCTCAGCCAGCCCGGCGTTTCTTCGCTGTTCACCAACAACAAATCCTGTTACGCCTGGGGCCCTGACACTGGTATATTCAAGATAGATGATGGCAGAGCGCAGCAACTGGCCGGCCCAGAAACAACTGCCGGCCTCGTGCATCTTTTTGCAGACGACGACGAAACCCTTTTGCTGCTGTATAACGACGGTTCGATCAAATCTCTTGCTTTTGGCGAACTGAAAGAGTTGTTTGGCATTCCCGGCGAGTTCAAAGGGCAGTTTCACTCTGTGTGGAAGCTGGGGGATCGCTATCTGGTCGTCGTAGACAAGGGCGTCATGATTCACGAGGCTGAGCGGCAATGGAACCTCGTCTTCTTCAAAGGCAACGTCGATACCGCGCACATTGCCGCCGTTGAACAGGGTGAACAGCAAAACCTCTATATCGCTCTCGGTGATGGGCGCATTTTTGAGTTCAAAAACGACAGGCTTGAGTTCATCGGGGTCATATCAGATCAGCCGATCGCCATGAATTTTTCGGGTCTTCTCTGGGTTGCGACGCGTGAATCATTGTTTTTTCTCGAGAACGACAGCTTCGTGCCAACCCCATTTCGCGGAACTGACCGCATCATTGGCGCGTTTCCCGGTTCTGACAACAAATCCGTGCTCGTTTTCACAGGTTCTGGTGTCGAAGCCATGGCTGGACGACAATGAAATATACAAGTAAAATTGCTTCTATGAACAGCGAAAACTGCCGATAATTACAAAGGCTGACTCTTACCCGGACACACCAAATGACCAAGGAATATCTACCAGTATTTGCCGAAGAAATTTTTATCGTCAACCTCTACGGAACTGACGAAGAAATCGACGAATTCAATGAACTGATGAAATCGACTCAGGTAGAGAAAAACCTGATGTCGATGGCGCTGATCATCGAAGAAATCAAACGGCGAAATTTTTTAAAGACCAGCTGGCACTGCTGCTGGCGTTGCCAGTATTACCAGAACTGCAAAATAAACTGGTATCGTGGCGAGCGCAACATGACCATTCGCAACTGCTGCACCTACTGCCAGAACTTCTGGGAATGCCACAAAAAGTTTTGCGCCACCATGAAACATAACGAAGAAAATCCGGAAATTGAAGCGGGTCAGCCAGAACCCGATGCTGAAAAAATCTGAAATCTGCAGTTTTTTTTCTCGAGCCATGCTGCCTGCACTGCTTGCAGGCTTTATAAGCCTGACAACTTCGCTCACCGGTGCCGGCCTGTCAATTCAGGGGCCTTCAGGTTTCATCCAGGTTCCATCACACAAGACCGTAAATGCCAAAGAAATAGAACTGGCAGCACACACGCGACTTTATAAAGCACCCAAAAATGGTGAAGAGGGCAGCCTCACTCACATGGCCTTCGCCTTTTCGCCCTTTCGCGATCTTGAATTTGGTCTGCAGAAAGCCATAGATTCGCGCAACAGCGCCAACGACCCCGACCCGACTCTGAACTTCAAAGTAAGATTGCCACCGATCGGCGAGGGCGAATTTTCAGAAATCGCTTTCGGAGCCGTTTTCGATACGAATCCGAATAATTATCATACCATGTATCTGACAATCGGCGGCTTCGGCCTCGGCTGGAATTTTGGCGGCAACCCCGGTAGTGGCATGGCCAATTACGGCAGCTACAACCGCGACAAAAAAGAGCCTGAATCATTGTGTCTGTTGATCGGAGCAGAGTTTCCCGGGCGAAAGCCAGGTGAACGCGGCTACCGCAGCCAATATTTTTTAGATTACAATGGCGATGTGGTCTCAGCGGGCTGGCGTTTCAGTTCGCATCGGGGTTTCTGGGTAGATGCCGCTGTTCACAGCCCCAGCAGCTACGACAGCTTCTATGATTATCGGCCGCTGATAATTGGTGTGGGCGCAAACTTTTAAGTTTGCGGTCGCGGGCCTGCCCCTGCTATAATTCTGCCAGTCCCGACAGGAGGATGGCAAAATGAGGCTTTTTACAGCAGAGGAAATGCGGGCGGCCGACAAACATGCAATCGAGAAAGTTGGTATTCCGGCTCAGGTTCTCATGGAAAACGCCGGAATCAAGTCTTTGCTCACCATCGAAAAAATTCTCGGTGGTCTGAGAGGCAAAAGGTTCACCGTTGTCTGTGGCCGCGGCAATAACGGCGGCGACGGGCTTGTCATCGCCAGACACCTTTTCAACAACGACATTGCTGTGCACGTTTTTGTAACTGCCACAACAGAAGAAATGACACCTGATGCACGTCGCAATTTCGAAATACTTCAAAAAACAGGGCTCAGCCCAATCATTCTCAAAGAAAAGCATGACATTGACCGGCTGCGCATTGCCATGGAATTTTCAGAATGCCTGGTGGATTGTCTCTATGGCACAGGAATAAAGGGCGATATTCAAGGTTTTGCCGCAGAAATCGTTTCGGCAATGAACGACACCCGGTCGACAAAAATCGCCATCGATCTGCCATCAGGCCTCTGCGCCTCAACCGGCAAAATATCGAACCCATGTTTCGTTGCCGACTATACAATAACACTGGGCGTTCCCAAAGTAGGCCTGTTTGTTCTGCCAGGCAAACGGGCCGCCGGGGAAATCTGGACCGCCGACATGGGTCTGCCGGCAATTTCCGCTGCCAGCCCTGGCTCCACTCATTTTCTCATCACTTCCGGGCTGGCCGGCTCGCTGCTTCCCGAGCGTGATGACTGCATTCACAAGGGCGATGCCGGCAAGCTCATCATTCTGGCCGGGTCGAAAGACTACCAGGGCGCCGGCATTATGGCTTCGTTCGGTGCCCTGCGTTCGGGTGCCGGCCTCGTAACCCTGGCTATGCCGGACTGCCTCGCCGGCAACTTGAGCTGTCAGGTTTTGCCGGAAACCATTGTCAATTTTTTGCCATCGACCGACGGGGGTTTCTCTTTATCTGAAGAAAAATGCGAAGAGCTTGCCGGCCGCTACCGAACAATATTGGTCGGCCCCGGCTGGGGTCGCGGTGAAAAACGTGCCCACACTCTGGCCAGCCTGCTGGCACACTGGAAGGGCCTGGCCATCCTCGACGCCGATGCCATCAACCTTGTTGCTGAAACAGGTCTGCCGGAGCAGACAGCTGCGAGATTGATCATTACTCCGCATCTTGCTGAAATGGCAAGGCTTTGCCAGACAACGGTGGCAGAAGTTGCGGAGAATCAGATTGAAATTGCCAGACGTTTCGCCACCGCCAACAAAATAACCGTGGTGTTAAAGTCGGCGATAACGGTAATAGCCGACCACAGGGGCACCGTATATATCAGCAGTCGCCCCAACAGCGGCCTGGCAAGAGGCGGTTCCGGTGATCTGCTCGCCGGGTTGATAGCCGGACTGGCGGCAACCGGTTTATCTGAGCTGAATGCCGCCATTGTCGGGGTCCAACTGCTGGCAGAGGCTGCCGAGCTGACGCGGGATGAGCTTGGCGCGGACGCAATGACAGTCAGCGAAGTGGCTTCTTTTATTCCGCGGGCCTTTAAAATTCTGCGGGGTGAACCTTCTACCGCTGAACGGTAAAAAATATTGGAATTTTTTAAGGGCACAGTGCATAATGAAGCCAACAAAAAAAACAATAAGCAGGTAAAACATTTGATCGGCATCACATTCATTGGATCAGGCAGCAAAGGCAATGCCGCGCTCCTGGAACTGGCCGGGCAGTATTTTCTTCTCGACGCCGGGCTTTCGTGCCGGCGCATAAAAGAGTTTCTCGAGCAGCGAAATCTTGAGTTCAGCGACCTTTCCGGTATTTTCATCACTCATGAACACGATGACCATATCAAGGGTCTGCGCGTGGTCCTTGGGCGGGCTGAAGGAATACCTCTTTTCTGCACCCGCGGCACCATGTGCGCCCTTTCGGCACGCGGGCTGTCGGCTAATTACACCGAACTTGTCTACGGCCGTTCGCTTGAACTCGGAGGCTGCAGTTGCCTACCCTTCAGGGTTCCGCATGATGCAACAGAACCGACGGGCCTGAGATTCGAAAGTTCGGGAAAAGTGATGACCCTGGCCACCGACCTGGGGCACGTCACCCCGGAAGTCCTTGAACACATGAAGGACGCAGATCTCGTGTGCATTGAAAGCAATTACGACGAAGACATGCTGCGGGCGAGCTCATACCCTCTCTGGCTTAAAAGACGCATCAGAAGCCCAATGGGGCATCTGCCCAACGAAGGCGTGCGAGGCATACTCTCGCGCATGAGCAAAGTGCCAGAAATCCTTGTATTGATGCATATCAGCCAGGAATCAAACACCCCAGCTCTTGCCGTAGAAGCTCTTGAAACATTCTTTGCAAATTCAGGCGCAAAATTCAGAAGTGCCCGCCTGAGCATCACAGCCCAGGACACCCCCGGGGAGCGGCTGATGCTTGGTTCACCACTTCCTGAAAACCTGAAGAAGCACCTGCTTGAAAAAGGCCACGCACAACCTGCTCGGCCGATGGTCGCGATCAATCAATGAAAGTCGAAATTCTCATGCCGGGGAAGATAGCCGACAAGCCATACCAGAAGCTCGTAGAGCTTTATCTGGAACGCTGCTCCAGGCGCCTGCCGGTGGAGATAATCAACTGCCGTAATGAAGATGAAATTTTGCGGCGGCTGAACGGTCGCGAATGCATCATCGCTCTCGATGAACACGCCAGATGCCGCAACACTCAGGATTTTTGCCAGTGGCTCGAACAAAAAATCAACTCGGGTGTAAACCGGATGACCTTCTGCCTGGGTGCTGCCGAAGGGCATGACCCAAGAGTCAGAGCAAGTGCCGGCGAATTCATTTCGCTTTCTCCCCTCACCCTGAACCATCAGCTGGCACTGCTGGTTCTTGCCGAACAGTTGTATCGGGCCGTGTCAATAATGTTTGGGGAGCCGTATCACAAGGCATGATTTACTTCGAACGAAAAGACATCGATCGCATCAGCAGGCTGGTCCATGACTATTCAGGCATAGTCATCGAGAGGGTGACCACCCGCCAGATCGAAAAAAAAATCTGCGAACAGATGCAGCGTTTCAACGTTTCGCAGATCAAAGATTACACAAGTATTCTCGAGGCGTTCTCTCACAACCCGGTAGCCATGGAAAGCCTGATATCTGATCTTACGGTCAGCGAAAGTTACTTTTTTCGAAACCCGGCCCAGTTTGAATACATGCTTGAAGTCTTACTACCAGAGTTCTTCAGCCGTAAAAGTCATGACTTTCCCTTCAGAATATGGAGCGCCGGCTGTTCGAGAGGTGAAGAAGCTTATTCAATCGCCATGCTTGCCAAATTTTATCGTAATCAGATTCCAGCGGCAAAATTTACCATAAATGCCGGCGATATCAATTCCCGCAATCTGCAGGCAGCCAGAGACGGGGTCTACAGCAGCAGATCTCTGCGTGAAATACTGCCCGAATTCGAAAAGCGCTTCGGCTTCAGGCTGGGGTTTTACAACGAAGACGAAGATTGCACCGTTTCCGAAGACCTTCGTAATATGGTAGAATTTCAACGACTCAATTTAAAAAATCTGCAAAGCTTGCAATGCCTGACCGGCTCCGATATTATCTTCTGCAGAAATGTTCTGATTTATTTTGACGATGACCTGCGAAACAGTCTTGTCAATGAATTTTACAGGTATCTTAACCCGGGAGGGATCGTTTTTCTTGGCGAGAGCGAATGTCTGCCAGCGACGCACAACGGCTTCGAGCTGGTAAGCTTCAAAAACTGCCATGCCTTTCGCAAACCCCACACCACGATAAAGAAAAATGACCGACAAAGATAAAATAAGAGTTTTGATCGTTGACGACTCTGCCTTCATGCGAACCGCTATCGAGCGCATGCTGCAGAGTGACCCGGCCATAGAAATCGCCGGGTCGGCAGCCAACGGCCGCGAAGCGGTCGAAAAGCTCGTCAGATTACGCCCTGACGTGGTGACTATGGACGTCGAAATGCCGATCATGGACGGCCTGCAGGCACTCAAAGAGATCATGCGACTGTCGCCAACACCTGTAGTGATGGTCAGTTCACTCACCAAAGAGGGTGCCAAAGTAACTCTCGATGCTCTCGATCTTGGCGCCATCGACTATGTTTCAAAGCCCGGCTCCACGCTTTCAGCCAACATACTCACCCTTAAAAACGATCTGCTTCACAAAATTCATATGGCAGCGAGCTGCAAGCCCCAGACAATCAAGCTCGAGTTTTCGCAGGCACTCCGTGGCCCTAAAAAAGCCGTTTCACCCTCCGGAGAAGTTATCAACCGGGCCGTCTTTATTGGCGCCTCTACCGGTGGGCCACCGGCCATACAAAAAATACTCAGTCTCATCGACCCGGCTCTACCCGCGCCAATAATCATAGCTCAGCATATGCCCAAAACATTTACCGCTGCTTTCGCAACCCGCCTGAACCTTCTGTGCGGCATCAGAGTAAAAGAAGCATGCGACGGTGAGACGCTGCAGAATTCTGTCGTATATATATGCCCAGGCGATCACCAGACACGCGTCAGCCGATCTCTTGACGGCAAATGCTGTTTTTCCATAACCCCCAACGCAATCGAGCAGGATCGCTTTGCGCCCTGCATCAACACTTTGTTTTTTTCTGCCGCCAAAGAATTTGCCCACAAAAGCATAGGCGTGATATTGACCGGTATGGGCGAAGATGGCGTCAGAGGCATGAAAAACATCAAACTCATGGGCGGCCTGACCATTGCCCAGGATCGCAGCTCTTCAGTTGTTTACGGCATGCCCAGGGCTGCCCTCGAACAGGAAGCGGCCGTGCGCATTCTTGCTCTCGACGAGATGGCCCGCGAAATAGAATTATCATTGAAATAAACCAATACCCGGCAAGGAGAAACTTACCGTGACCTTCAATACCGACGAATTAATGGAACTGGCTATTCAGATCGAAAAAAATGGCAAGGAATATTACGCTCTGATGACGGACAGATCAGAGAACCCGAAAGTCAAAGAAGTGTTCGAATATCTTGGCAAAGAAGAGCAGAGCCATCTCGAAAATTTTATAAAAATCAGAGAAAGCATGGCAGCCAGCCAGTCTGAAGAACCGTTCGAAATTGCTGACGAATACAACACCCCTGAAATGTTCGAGTATCTGAACGCTCTTTCTGATGGCAGAGTTTTTCCGAATCTTTTGTCTCATGCTGAAATCGCCAAAGAAATCAGCAGCGATGAACAGGCTGTTTATCACGCCATTGGCTTCGAAAAAGATACAGTCCTCTTCTTCCAGGAAATACTCAGCATTCTTGGCCCCGTGGATCAGAATCGCGGTCTCGTCGAAGAACTTATTCGCCAGGAAAAGATACACATAGCAAGACTTTATACCCTGCTCGGTCAGCTCAAGTAAGCCATGCCCGGATTGAAGAAAAGATCGAAATTCTCGGGCATACGACTGCCTCTGGGTGCAGAAAAAATCGTTTCTTTTTTTCTGCTGCTTTTCGATGCCTTTCTTCTCGATCAGGTTTTCAGACTGACCTTCAGCTTGTGGCTGCGTTCTGACCCGCAGATACATATTTATTTCAACTCATATTATCAGCTTAGATGGCTGTTATTGGGGCTTTACGCCACTTTCGGCTTTTTCATGGGCATTTTCAACATCAGACGCCTGAATGCGGCCTCTGATATTTTTTCTCATGTGACAGGGGCTCTGATGGCCTCATTTGTCAGTTTCAATCTGCTGGCCTTTTTTTCGCGCACCATCGCAGGGCACGCCCATACTTTTCCAAGGCCGATTTTTCTTATGGCTACTGGCCTGTGCGTTATCACGGCCTTTTTGATCAGGGCGCTGGCCGCCTCGATCTTCAGACCTCAGCCCAAGCTTCTGCGAGCCATAATTATCGGCGATCAGGCCGAAGGCAGACGCATCATCAAGCATTTCCACCGGCGCGGTGGCAGCAGATTCCGCATCGTGCATACAATGACCGCTGATCAGCAGCACGATCTTGCTTCTGAAGTCGTTTTTCGTCATGCTCACGAAGTATTCGTCACCGACCCGGCTATAAATCTCGACAGCTTCTGGGCTCAGATATATTACAGCCGCAAAGAAGAACCTCATGATTTCAAGGTGAGAATTTCGATAGACCCACGCAAGGCGGCTGGCACCGTCGGACTCCAAAGCCTCGAAGACTTCCCTCTGATCACGATCAGTTCGCGCCCCATGACAGCTGCACAGCGTTTTCTGAAAAGAAGCTTTGACATAGCCTTTGCAATCTTCGCACTTTTGATCAGCATGCCAGTGATGATTTTTGCCGCCATCCTCGTCAGGCTGGACTCCCCGGGTCCGATTTTCTATAAGCAAAAGCGCGTCGGACGGTATGGCAAAGAATTCGACGTCGTTAAATTCCGTTCAATGCGCGTCGGTTCGGAGGCCCGCTCAGGCCCGACCGTTTCCACAGCCGACGATCCGCGTATTTCCCCACTGGGTAAGTTTTTGAGGCGCTTTGGTATCGATGAACTGCCGCAGTTTTTTCTGGTATTGACCGGCGAAATGTCTGTTGTCGGCCCAAGACCCGAAAGACCCTTTTTCGTAAGAGACTACTACGAGTTTCAGGGGCGGCGCCTTGCCGTAAAGCCCGGTGTTACCGGTCTGGCCGCCGTTAACTCCCGTTATTACCTGAGACTGGTAGACAAGGTCACCTATGATTACTACTACCTTGATAACTACAGTCTGGTTCTCGATATAAAAATTATTTTCCAGACGATCTGGGTTCTGCTGTTCGAATCGAACAAGGCATTACACGATCAGCACCACGAACTGGATAACATGAAAAAAGCTCCGCCGGAAGACAGCCAAACAGGAGAAAATTATGAAAATTAATTCTCAAATGACCATCGCCGAAATCCTTCGGCAAAAACCAGATGCCTCGAGAATACTGCAACAGTTTGGCATGCACTGCATCGGTTGTGCCGTAGCCGCCGGGGAAACCCTGGAAGGAGCTGCCCGTGCCCATGAAGTCAGCCTGGATGACCTTCTCAAAGCTTTACAGAACGAAGAGCCGGCCACACAAACCTCTGAACAGTCCAAATGAGCCGCATATCACACCATCTCGACAGCAAGCTTTCCAGAGAGCTGGAAAGCGATGAGAAACTCATCTGGCGCGATCAACCACGCCCCACATTCTTCGATGGCGCAACGACGGCGACTTTTTTCTTCGGTATTCCCTGGACAGCTTTTGCCATTTTCTGGACCTGTGGCGCTGCCGGCTTCAAGATGCCCGACTTCAGCGAGGGGCTGCAGATAACAATGCTGTTCCC
Source organism: Candidatus Rifleibacteriota bacterium (assembly GCA_029564115.1). The sequence continues at coordinate 201,286 of JAKQQP010000233.1, forward strand.
CCTGTTCGGGCTGCCTTTCATTGTAATAGGCCTGTTCATGCTTGCTGCGCCAGTGCTTCACTATCATAAAATGAGTACAACGCTTTACGCCGTTACTACAAAACGGGTTCTGATACTTGAGAACAATGCTAAAACACAATACACAAGCATAGAGCCGCATCGAATCTGCAATCTGACGCGACGGGAAGCGGACAATGGTTATGGAGATCTGGTAATTTCGCACGAGTTTTCTGTTGATTCTGATGGCGACAAGCAGACGAAAGAAATCGGTTTTTTCAATATTGCCCATGTCAGAGAAGTTGAAAAAATCGTGAAAAAACTCATTGAAAAAACCGCTGACACAGAATAAACCCGTCTGAACAGGGAACTTGAAAACTGACAGACCCTTTTTACAGCGAATTTTAAGCTGCCGGGCAATTTGGCATACTGCATCGACTGTGATATAATGCCCGAAATCTGCCGTCGTAACATTCACAACTGATGATTCTAAACCGCATTCGCGAACCAAAAGACCTCGAACCTTTATCATTAGACGAACTGAAGATGCTCAGCGACGAAATTCGCGAGCGCATCATCACCGTCGTTTCGCGCAATGGCGGCCATCTAGCCAGCAATCTCGGCATTGTCGAGCTGACTCTGGCTATTCACAGGGTTTTTCATTCACCCCACGACCAGATCATCTGGGATGTCGGCCACCAGTCATACACTCACAAGCTCGTTACCGGCAGAGCTGAGCAATTTCCAGGTCTGCGCACCCTGGGTGGCCTGAGCGGCTTTCCCAAAATATGCGAGAGCCGCCACGACGCTTTCAATACCGGGCACAGCTCCACTTCCATTTCGGCAGCGCAAGGTCTTGCAATCGCCAAAGAACAGATGCAGCAAAGCGGCAAAGTCATTGCCGTCATTGGTGACGGCGCCCTGACCGCCGGAATGGCCTTCGAAGCTCTCAACTTTACCGGCCACGAAAAAAATGACGTGGTCGTCATTCTCAACGACAACGAAATGTCGATTTCGCCCAACGTCGGCGCCCTGTCGATGTATCTGCATCGGCTACGACTCGAACCTGCCTACACAACCCCCAAAGATTATCTGGCTCACATCCTGAAGCAGATCCCGGGTTTTGGGTCACGTCTCTACAACGTAATCAGCCGTCTTGAAGGCAGCCTCAAATATCTGCTCACCCCGGGGATGCTTTTCGAAGAATTCGGCTTCAAATATTTCGGGCCAGTCGACGGCTATGACTTTGAAACCCTCGAAAGAGCACTGGTGCGGGCAAGAGATCGCAAAGGCCCCGTGCTTGTGCACGTTCTCACCGAAAAGGGCCGGGGATACATACCAGCCCAGGAAGAACGCCCCAAATTTCACGGCATAGGCCCTTTCGAAATTGAAACCGGCAAAGTAAAGAAATCGGGCGAGTTCCGCCCAACCTTCACAGAAGTTTTAGGGCAGACCCTCTGCAGATTGGCTGCAGAAAACCGCAAAATAGTCGCCATAACAGCGGCCATGAAAGAAGGCACAGGTCTGAACCGCTTTGCTGCAGAATACCCCGCCAGATTTTTTGATGTCGGCATAGCCGAACAGCACGCCGTAACCATGGCAGCCGGAATGGCCAAAGGTGGCCTGAAACCGTTCGTCGCTATTTATTCGACTTTTATGCAGAGAGCTTTCGACCAGGCTGTTCACGATGTTGCCCTGATGAACCTGCCGGTAGTTTTCTGCCTTGACCGGGCCGGGCTGGTAGGCGAAGATGGCCCGACCCATCACGGAGCTTTTGACATTTCTTTTTTACGTATCATACCCAATTTGCAGCTGCTTGCACCGGCAGATGAGCATGAACTGCAGTTGATGCTCGAATACGCCGCCAATCATGATGGCCCGGTGGTCATTCGCTACCCGCGTGGTTCCAGCATTGAAAGCCGACCAGCCGGGATGCGGCCACCACCACTGGTTTGCGGGCAAGCGGAAACAATGTTGCAGGGCAACGATCTCAGCATCTGGGCACTTGGTCACATGCTCCCGGCAGCGGCTCAGGCAGTGAAAAACCTTAAAACAGCCGGTATAGATGCCGCGCTCGTAAACCCGAGATTTGTCAAACCATTCGACGTCGACCTGCTTGCCGCAACAGTAAGACGCAATGTACCAATCGTCACTATCGAAGAAAATGCCCTGACCGGCGGGTTTGGCAGCATGGTTGCCGAACATGCCCTGGACCTAGGGCACACTGCCGGAATGCTGCGCATCGGTCTTCCCGATGAATTTGTTCAGCATGGCAGCCAGGAAGAACTGCGCAGCCTTCTGAAACTCGATGCAAGAGGCATCGAGGAACGAATCACCACCTGGTTCAAAACAAGGCATTTGCCGGTGTGATATAAAATCGTTAAAAAAACAGCCGCTCCTGATTGGAACGGCTGTTTTTTTTAACAGTATTTTAGACTTCGAGCTTGAAGCCTACTACCGCCAGGGGCGGCACATCGATTACGATCGACTGATCACGATAATGCCAGCCGTGTTTTTCGCTCCAGCGGCCACCAAAATTACCCATATTCGAGCCAAAATACATTTCGCTGTCAGAATTGAGAACTTCGCGGTAGAAACCTTCGCGAGGAACTCCCAGTCTATAACCAGCTCTAGGAACCGGTGTGAAGTTCGCCACAAAGACCATCATATCGTCGTGATTGTCGCCCTTGCGAACCCAACTGATTATGCTGCTGTCAGCATCGTCGAAATTGATCCATTCAAAGCCGCTCGAATCACAGTCTTTGAGGTGCAGAGAACCTTCGGTGCGATACAGATAATTCAGATGCGATACCAGACGTTGCAGGCCACGATGAGAATCGTATTCAAGCAGGTGCCAGTCAAGGCTCTGATTACTGTTCCATTCGTTCCACTGGCCGAAATCAGTCCCCATGAAGAGGAGCTTTTTGCCGGGCATTGCCCACATCATACTGAACAGCAACCTGACGTTGGCAAACTTCTGCCAAAAGTCACCAGGCATTTTATTGATGATATTGCCCTTGCCATGAACCACTTCATCATGTGACAACACATAGATAAAATACTCATGAAACGCATAAATAAGAGGGAAAGTCAGATTATTGTGATGATATCGGCGATAAATCGGATCTTTCTGGAAATAGCTGAGAGTATCGTTCATCCAGCCCATATTCCATTTAAAAGTAAAGCCGAGACCGCCTTCATTGCATGGTTTGGAAACACCCGGCCAGGCCGTAGATTCTTCGGCTATATTCATGACGCCGGGGTGCTTTTCCTGGCAGATGCTGTTGAGATATTTCAGGAACTCGATGGCTTCAAGATTCTCACGACCGCCATACTGATTCGGAACCCATTCGTCGGATTTTCTTGAATAATCGAGGTAAAGCATCGAGGCGACGGCATCGACGCGCAGACCATCGATATGGTATTTGTCCATCCAGAAGAGGGCACTGCTGATCAGAAAGTTTTTGACCTCGTTGCGACCAAAATTGAAAATCAGAGTCGACCAGTCTTTGTGTTCGCCCTGACGCGGGTCGGCATGTTCATACAAAGCGGTACCATCAAATTTTGCCAGACCATGTGCATCTTTCGGAAAATGAGCCGGCACCCAGTCAAGCAGCACGCCAAGGCCTTCCTGGTGGAGGTGATCGACGAAATACATAAAATCTTTCGGGCTGCCGAAACGGCTGGTAGGAGCGAAGTAACCGGTAACCTGATAGCCCCACGACATATCGAGAGGGTGTTCAGTAATCGGCATAAGTTCGACATGGGTATAGCCGAGTTTTTTTGCATAGTCGGCAACCAGCGGCGCCAGTTCGCGGTAGGTCATAAAACGGTTGCCTTCTTCGAGGTTGCGAACGAAAGAACCGAGATGACACTCAAAAATCGAAACCGGTTCCCGCTTCCAGTCACGCTGTGGGCGCGATTTCATCCAGTCGGAGTCACTCCAGTCATAGCCGCTGATATCATAGATCTTACTGGCGGTTTTCGGTCTTACTTCCGCATAAAAGGCAAACGGGTCGATCTTTTCGAGAAGATGACCCTCTTTGGTTTTTACTTCGAATTTATAATTCTGGCCAGCCTGCAGGCCGGGAATGAAGATTTCCCAGATACCGGAGTTACCAAGGGAGCGCATTACGTGGCGGCGGCCATCCCAGCCATTAAAATCACCAACCACGCTCACACGTCTTGCGTTTGGTGCCCAGACGGCGAACGAAATACCGCCCAGTTTATCCTGGTAGTAATCCATGTAACAAATGTGAGCGCCCAATTTCTCGTAAAGCTGGTGATGATTACCTTCGTTGAAAAGGTACTGGTCTGTTTCGCCAAGGGTCGGCATGAACGCGTAAGAATCATAAAATTCAGAGCTGGCCCCATTGGAATAGTAGCTCTTCAGTCTGTAGGCAAAAACGCTGGTGCGGTCCAGCAGAACCGCCTCAAAAAAGCCGGCATCGTCAAGTTTGTTCATCTTGAACGACATACCATTGACGACATCGATTACTTCGGCTTTTTCGGCATCAGGCAAAAACGCCCGAACCGCAACGCATTTTTTACCCTTGAACTCAGCGACGTGTGCACCAAGTATCTGAAACGGATCGTGATGATCAGTGCTGACGATAGCAGAGACAGCACCCTTATTGATAATCTGGTTCATTCAATGCTCCTGTTCAGGCTGTTGTTTATAATCAGAGGAGCATGCTCTTGATCTGGGCTTCAAGCTCAGGTTCAGGGGTAACACCTACCAGAGTATGAACAGATTTGCCATTTTTGAAAAATATCAGAGTGGGAATTGTAGAAACGCTGAAGCTTGCAGCGATATCCGGGGCATCATCAACATTCAATTTGGCAATTTTTACCTTGCCGGCAAACTTTCCGGCCAGACTATCGATAATCGGGCCCATCATACGGCATGGACCACACCAGGGTGCCCAAAAATCAACTAAAACGCCACCCTGAAAATCGGTTACTTCAGTTTTAAAATTATTACTGGTAAGTTCGAGTGCCATAAATCCCCCTTTTTGTGTTGTCATACCCCGAAAGAATACACCCAACAGAACAATATTACAACTTTGACAACCATTGCCCGGGCAAACGCAACTCAAAAGGATCTGCAAAAGTTGCCCCGGGCATAAAAAGGAGGCGGCCAAAAATCTGCCCTCGCGTATTGCGCAGGCGGCAGATCAACCACTGATACTCAGACTCATACGGTGCATAAATAGTGATAATGGTCTCATTGCGGCGAGATTTGTCGATAATAAAAAGAAAGCTGTCGCACCCTTTGTCACAATGCTTCTCGATATAGTAACAACGGTTATCTTCATCGAAAGATGCGTCTAGTTCTTCGAGATATGACGAACCATACTGGCATAGGCGCTGCAGGTCCAGTTCGTATAATTGTTGCAAAAGTGCCTGACGGGCTCTGAAAAGCTGCGTCTGATCACTACTCTGCTCCAGGTAGCCACTTACACATGAAAGAAAACTGAAAAAAGCGACGGTAAAGACAACTTTTCTGAAAAAAACAGACATGATTTACCTCCGATTGTTGCTCTACAGGTAAATCAATTTAAAACCGAAAAAGGGAAAGTTTTTTTGGCAAACCGGCAAAAAATTTTAAGTTATGGTTTTTTGCGCAAAACCAGCCGACTGCCAGCCTCTTTTGAGGTGATATACCAGCCATTGCCAGACGGCGGGCGCCATTCCCGCAATTGCCTGCCGCTTATATAGCCACGAACCAGCAATTTTTCGAGATCGACAAAGCCTTCAGCGACGAGGTTATTGGCACGCAATAATTCAAAAATTTCAGCAGTCCTGGGGTCTTCAATCGCTTCGTCAGCGTCTTCGGCTACTTCAGCCTCGCGATTTTCTTCGAGCAGAATCGGCGCAGCGGCAAAGCCTTCGTGACGCAGATACGAACGGCTTCTCGCAGAAACCGGCCGCCCCTCGGCTTCGGATTTTGCTAAAAATATGGGTGCTTGCGAAGAGGCATCTACCTCTGACTGAGAAAAGCGCACGATCTCGGAGTCAGCAAAATCTGATTCAGCCGGAATCTGCTGCTTCTCGAGGGCAAAACTGACAGCGCCAGGGATTTCATCCGCTGTGATTTTGGGTGGTATGACGTCGTTCTCGCGTCTTTTATCGCCAGTCTCCCGCATTTTTACGGGCGGTTGAGGCAAACTGGCCATATTCACACCCTGCAGTTTTTTTTCTTCGCTATGAGCGATGGATTTTAATTTTTCAGAGCTTTGTTCTGGAGCCGGGCTGTAAAAAAGCGCCAAAGCAAGCAAAAAGCCACTTATGCCAGAGGCAAAAGCCACTTTAAATGGCAGGGAATTGATCAAAGCGTGAATTTTTTCGAGCCAGTCGGGTGCGGCAGAACTGACCTCAGAGGCATGAGCGACAGGTATCGAGAGAATTTTGCGGGCAATCTCAGCCGGCATCGGTTCGTTACCGAGCACGGCAAAACCTTCCCGCAGCTTTCTTTCGTATGAAAGAAAACTCTGACAGGCTTTACAACCGCAGATGTGCTCTGACAACTCTGAATTTTCGTTTATCAGAGAGAGGTCAGCAAGCTCAGCGATCAGTTTCTGATATTCCTGGCAGTTCATACATTTTTCCCGTATTTTTCGAGTTGAAGCCTTTCAGCAAGCATTGAATCAAGTTTCAGCCGGGCCTGACGCACTCTGGTTTTGGCGGTTCCGAGGGGAAGTTCCATTACTTCAGCGAACTCCGGAATGCTCAACCCGGCAATATAAACAAGACATACAGCCAGACGCTCAGCTTCACCGAGATAGTCAAGACATTCGTCGATATGCTGCGCCATTTTTCGGTGTTCGATGGCAGCAATCACGCTCTCTTCAACATTAACTCCCGCATCGACCACATCGGGCAATATTTCGCTCAGAACCTCTTTCTGCCCTGACCGGCGCCATTCGTCAATGAGTAGATTTCGGGCTATTCTGAATATCCAGGTCTGCAAAGACCCGTATTTAAAAGCTTCGCGATTTTTAAAAACCCTTAAAAACACCTCCTGCACCTTGTCACCTGCGAGTTCGGGGTTGCGGGTATTCTTGAGAAAAAACTGGTAAACGCGGTTGCCAAAAATTTCGTATAAACTGTGCCAGGCCTGCTGATCGCCGGCCAGAGCCTTTTGCCACAATTCTTCTGGTTTTTGCGTCTCTATCACAATTAACGTAATAAAATCACTGCAGATTTAGCTTTTCTTGAAAGTTGCGAGAATCTCTTTGCGCAATGACCCGGCGCCGCTGTTGTGAATTTTGAAAAAATGCTGGTGCTCTCTGATGCAGGGACGCACCTGGTAAAGCAGCAGATGGCCGGCATAACTGGTAACTACTACGATCAGATCACAGCGCCCGACTATTTCGGCTGTTCTGGCCTGACTGATCGTATGATAGCCCTCATACCATTCGTAGTCTTCGTTTTTAACGCCAGCTTCTTTAAGTATGGGCAGATAGTGGTCACGACCCACCCCGCCGAAAATGGCAACTCGCTTCCCGGTTAGAAGGTTCTCCACCGAATAAGCGTCTTCATCAGGTATGGCGTGCAGTTGTTGCAGCTTTCGCGTCAGCTCCTGATTTTCTTCGTCGAGTTTGCGCATATCCGAGAGCAATTCTGCCTCTTCCTCTATGGTTTCCTGGAGCTCTTTTTTGCAGGCACGAACTTTGGCTTCGGCTGCCTGAAGCTGCTTCTGAACCTCAACCGGGTCAAGACGGGCAAGCTTTTGCTTGAGTTCTTCGTTCTGGTTACGCAATGATCTCGTCTCGGCAATCGCCTGGTCTTTCTCGACCAGAATCTGATTTACCCGGCGTCTGAATTCGTCGTTCTCTTCTCTGAGGTCTTCTATTTTTTCGTGCAGTTCCTCACGCGTCATTTCAAAGTCTTTCAAAGAAATGCTGGGCCGCGTCTGGTTGAAATATTTCAAAACGAAGTGATGATGTGTATATATCTCGAGAATGTTGCTCAAATAGTCTTCGTAGGCATCCTGCTTTTCTTCGGCGGGGGGAAACGTCGAGCGAATATCTTCGACGAGCAGTTTTATCAGTTTTTTGCCGTCACGATAAGCTTTGTCAAGGTCTTCATAGAAGTTAGGGCGCACCAGATTAAGGTTACGCGTCTCGTTGAACACCATTTCGAGGTTGTTGAACGTGTCGGCTTCAAGCAATGACCAGGCTCGCACCACTTCGGCCTGGGAAATTTCGTATTTGAGTCCTTCAATGATCTTTTTAAGAGCTGCAAGTCGCTGTTCTTCGCTCTCAGGAACCGGCTCATCGAGGCTTTCCCGGCAAACCGTCTCTATCTGTCGAATGAGCTTTTTAAAAGATGAATATTCGTCGCTGTCGAGAAAAAGCGCGGCCAAAAAGCCTTTACGCTTGAGAAAGTGCCGCGAAAACACGCGCTTTTCGCCACCAATCACGACATCGTATTTTGAACTGCGTTTGGCCTGAACTCTGTGTTTTTGGGTGGAAGGTTCGGCTGCCGCTTCTTTTGCCTTGCGCATTCGGGCTATTTTTTCTTCGATCATGTCATTGACGAGTCTGGTCTGAACGGGGCCTCCCAGAATTATATCGAGCAGGTCGCCTATGAATAAGGCAAAAGACCTACCGTATTTTTCGTAAAGCATGACGAATTTTTTATGAACATCCCAGTATTTATCGCTGTCAGATTCTGTTTTTTTCTCACCGGCCCGATCAGATTTTTTAACAATTTTTCCGGCAAGTTCGGCAAACTTATCGCCCCCGTCTTTTTTTGGGGAAAACCCGGCGAGCTTCTCGAGTTCTTCAAGACTTTTCTGGTTTCGCGAAATATTAAGATCATCGAGAGGATTTATCATCTGTCGTTCCTGTCTGTGATAATTTTCAGGCTATCTGGTTACCGCCACGCCTTTTTGCCTGTTTAAGAGCTTTTTCTGCGCTTTTTAGAAGATCTGCCGGTCGGGTGGTTGCCTTCGAACTGCTTGCAATACCAAAACTGCCGGTTACGTGAATAGAGCGGTTTCCAGTGCGGATTTTGGTATTCGATAAAGTTGATTTGAGCTTTGCCGCTACCGTTTGGGCCCCTGCAAACGGAGTTTCGGGTAACAGCATCGCAAAAGTGTCGGCGCCGAATCTGGCGACCAGATCGTGAATTCTGGTGGTTCCACGAAAAATGCGGCCAACTTCTTTGAGAATGCGGTCGCCGTTAGCGGTACCGTGAACTTCATTCAGGTCGGCGAAGTGGTCGAGATCCATGAGGATCAGCGAGATGTCTTTCTGGTGGCGCTGAGCCCGGCAAAATTCTTCGCCAAGTCTTCGCATAAAAAGATTCTGATTTGGCATACCGGTTATCGTGTCGGTCGTCGCAGAATAGAACATGCGAGTTCGGCTGATTGCCACCGCCGCCTGGGCCGAAAAAATTTTGAGCATCTGTTCTGTGCGGGAGGTCATTATATTGCCATTATGTTTTGTATCAACATACAAAACCCCCACATTACTGGACATTTCTTTGAGCGGAACCAGAGCTACAGAAGCGATGCCGACGTCTTCGGGGTTGCGGCCGCGACGACCAGGCTGCCTGAAACGGTGAACCGGGCCAATCATCGTTTCGCCATTTTCAAAACAGCTGCTGACCAGCCCGGCAATAGCCTGTAGATCATCTGCAACTTCGCCGGCCGAAAAATTTTGTGAAGATACTGTTTCGAGGCGGTTCAACTCTTCATTGAACAGCATTATCAGAGCACGCTCGCCGCCAGTAACCGCCAAAGCCATTTCGAGAGTGAATTCAAGCAGCTTTGGGAAACTGCTGATGGTGTTCAGCGCATAAGAAACCTCGAGAACAGCTGAAAGCTCCTTGATTTTGGTAACCATTTCGCCTTCGACAGCAGACACAGCGTTGTAATGCTGCCTCGGGATCTTGTTTCTGATTTGGGTGAAACACTTGCGGACAAAGGTCTCGTTACTGTTCAGAAAAAATGGAAAAAGTTTTTCGTCACTATTGGCGATGGGAATTTCGCCGCCTTCTATCTGCAGCTTGACAAACACATCATCTGACAATTCAAGAAATGCGCCGGGCTTGACTATGGTTATGAACCCCGGCTGAACTTTCTGGCCGTTGACGATGGTGCCAAAAGGGGTCTGCAGATCCTGGAGGGTCAAAAGACCGTCAGAATTGTAGCGAAGCTGAATCTGAGCCGGAGCAATACCGATTTTATTCAGCTGAATGTCGCACTCTTTGCCGCTGCCAATTGTTATGCCATTGCCCTGCAGGCTGGGGCTGCCTTCATAAAGTATCTGGCCGCTCTTGTCAGTGATCACTATTTTCATCGAATTTTCCTGAGGCTTGCTTGATATTGCCGTCAGTATAACGAATTCCCGTTAAAATTGCAGCCTTTCAGCAAAAGTTTATATGACAGAGAGTTATGATACTGGCACTGCCGTGCAAACGGCTTCACCGGACGGTGTTACTATGAAAACTGTTCAACCGCAGATTCGACCTCGATACAGGCAGATTGCCAGCCAACCGGCAGAGCAGCGATCTGCCTCTCGGTATATTTAAGACGCCGTTGCAAAGAACGCAGCTGAGAAAATTTATGGGCTGCATGTCGAAGAAAATGGCTGTCGGCAATAGATTTACCCTGACGTATAGCCTCGAGAGCTTCTTCGAGCTGTTTCTCGCAGGGGAGCAGCTCGTTTTCGATTTTTTCGATCTGTAAAAGCAGAAAATGTCGGTTCAGCTCGGCTAACTCCCGTTGCATCAGACTCAAACCATGTTTTATAGACTGAATCAATGTTGTGCCCCCGTGCAGGTATAAACAGAAGCCCGTTCAGGGCCTCAAAAACGACGATACTTACGCAATACGCCGATGACAACGCCTTTTATCGTTACGTCGCGGCCTTCAACTATTATCGGTGCCATCACCGGGTTGGAAGGCTGCAGTCGAACACGGTCGGCTTCGCGGTAAATACGTTTGAGAGTGACCTCTTCATTTTCGATACAGGCAATGACCATATCGCCATTATTGGCGCTGCTGCGTTTTTCGACAATTACCAGATCGCCATCTTTGATGGCCTCGTCAATCATTGAATCACCGCGGACTTCAAGAACAAAAGTCTCGCCACGGCCAAGCATCGATTCGGGCAAGCTTATTGTATCGGGAATCTCGTTGATCTGAATAGGCTGACCTGCAGTTACTCGCCCCAGCATAGGCACTTCAAAACTGCGGGCGGCATCGAGCGGCGAAGTTTTGACCGACAGACCACGCGAACGGCCGGGCAGAGAGTCGATATGACCTTTTTCGACGAGGGTTTTGAGGTGCTTATGAACCGTGGCCGTTGATGCCAGGCCAAGGCCTTCGCAGATTTCGGCAATGGTCGGAGCATAACCGCGTTCAGAAGAAAAATGGCGAATAAAATCGAGAACGCCCCTCTGTTTTGGGGTCAAGGGATCAGGAGTCATAGCCAGCCCCCTATTTGGATTTGTCACTCCTGATCATAGGCGAATAAAAGGCGAATGTCAAGCGAATTTTTTACAAACACCAAAGCAGCAAAAAACCTCTTGAATCTTTTACTTTTGGCTGTTTCAGGTTACAGGAATCACAAGACCAGGGTTAAAAACGAGAATCACCATGGTCAGGTCGTCCTGCGCCCCCTCTTCGCCGATGTGCTGCATATAAGCTTCATAAACATTGTTGTAGAATTTTTCGGCATCGGTATCCCATGATTCGAAAAGAATCTGGCGCAGCCTGTCATAGCCAATCTCGTCACCCTGCCGGTTGCGGGCCTCGACTATGCCGTCAGTATAAAAAACTATGGCATCGCCTGGCTCGAACCTGACATCAACCTGCGCAAAATTAGCCTTTTTGAAAGCTCCCAAAGCCGCACCGGCCAGAGTGAGCTCTTCAACACTGCCGCTTTTTTTTCTGACAATCATTGGCGAGCAGGCTCCGGCATTCGCATACACAGCTGTACCAGTTGCTCCATCTACGTATAGATACTGAAAAGTCATGATCTTCTTCTGCTTTTTAGTTTTTGAAGAATAGATAAGGCTATGCAGGCGGGTAAGCAGCTGCAGAGGCTGATCCAGCAGGTGCTCAGACTGAATGATTCCAGCCTTGGCCATAGCCATGATCAGCGCGGCACCGACACCATGACCGGCGACGTCACCCAGCAGAACGCCGAACTTCTGCTGACCCAGTTCGATGTGGTCGTAATAATCGCCACCAAGCTCACCCATCGAGATACTACGGCCAAAAAGGCTGAAAGAACCAGTATCTATCGCCTGTTGTGGCAGAAGCTGCTCTTGTATGGCACTGGCCACTGACAATTCTTCAAGATCAACCATAACACTGTTAAAGACGCGGCCCATGGCACCGAATTCATCACGCCCGAGATCCGGAAGTCGATGACTGAAATGCTTGTTCTCGATAGCCAGAGCCCCGGCAGTTATCTGTTGCAACGGCATAATAAAGCTTTGAGCAAGAACCTGCGAAAGTCCCCATGTCATCAGCAGGCTCAGAAATGCGAAAACGAGAAGCTGACGGCGCTGCAAATCGATTACCTCATCGATTTTTGCGAGAGGGAAAAGGCCAACCAGCTTGTAACCCTTGATATAGCGACCAGCCACCCCCATTGCCAGAAACTGCTGATCGTCATAAGCAATAATTTTCGGTTCTTTGGTCGGGTATGAAGAAAGCGAGCCCGCAAATTCACGCAGAGCAGGAACCTTATAAGCACTCTCCGGCACTGTTGCGAAAACATCGTACATTGCAACGATTTTCAGGCCCAGATCATTGCGATTGGCCTGAGGAACAGCATTATCGAGAAATCTTTTCTGAAACACGCCCAGCCTGAAAGCGGAAAGGAAAAACAGATCTTCGGTATTACTGTTCTTAAGAGAAAAAGTGTCGAAAATAGCCGGATGAACGTTCTGCCCGAAGCCCCACTGGATAATTGAGCCTCTTTGCTTTGACAAATCGTATATAAAGTTTGTAAGCGGTTTTTGAGTGGCAGCTTCAACTATAAGCTCCAGTTCAGTCTCCACTTTTCCCGATATCGCCGCGCCGTTGACTTTATCCAGAAAAAACTGCCCAAGCTTTCTGGTAAATTCATTCTGATTTCTACTTCTCTCGCCGTCCCTGGAAGTCTCTTCAGGGCTTATCTGCCGGTGTTCGTCATAAACACCTTTCTCGGTTACCACGGTACTGCTGCGGCTTGCCACCATCAAAATTTTCCATGATTGTGACCCAAGTGCATCGACGAATCTCTGTAAAGCATCGTTGTCGTGCATATTGAGCGAAAGAGCCTCGATCATGTGCTTTTGAGCTTTTTCTTTGACCACAATCTGCCTGGCATATTCTATCTCAATTTTTTCGTCAAAATCTTGAATGAAGCTGATCGCCTTGTCGTGAGTCTCAAGAATCAAATTGTCTCGTTTCTGGGCCAGATAATCGTTACCAATAAAAAACAGAACAAGCAGCGGCAGACCGTTGGCAAAAAAGAACAGAAACCGCAGTTTCCAGCGCAACGAAACGTTGTCCAGGCGGTCCTGAATTATGAGACGCCAGGCGTAGCGCATGAGCAGAAAGGCAAAACCGGCAAACAACGCGATGACCGGCCCCCAAAAGCCGGACGGCACCTTCCCGACAATTATCTGGCGGTCCAGATAACCGAAAATCGTCACTCCAGGGCGCAAAAACATCGGAAAAACTTCGAGGTCGGCAGTGGTAACCTGCTGAGTTTTTTCCAGGCCGTATGCTGCAGCGGCACTCTCGACCTGGGTTTTGTATTTTTCTGATAAATGCGGATGAAAAAAGGCCGCGCTGGCGACCTGCATCGAAAATGACCAGGTGTTTCCATTACGAGAGCTGAAATCCTGCACAAGATTCCAGATGCCCTCGGCGCCCTCGAGCTCTTTGACGTCTATAAAAACGATGACCAGATGCCCGTGCACAAGCCTTGCCCAGAGCAAAGGTTTTTTTAATCTGCTGTCAGGCCACACCAGATAAGAGTCCTCAACGTCAATATTATTGTCGAAGTGCTCCCAGTAGAGCTGCGGACCGAAAATCCTCCCGCCGGCAAGCTTTTCTTCTTCACTGACTCTAGGCTTGCCAGGTATAAATATTTTCCAGATCATGCCCACCGCGAGTTGCCAGTCTTGTTCCGGCTCGAGCGCAAGTGATGAGGCGAAAATAGACTTCTGTGGTGTGTATACAAGATAATCAAATTTCAGTTTTTTTCGCAGATTCTGCAACCGCTCGGTGATTTCATCGCCAATTTGCACCGAAGTGGTCTTTTCAATAGTATCGGGGGCGGTGAGTTCCATGAGGGTCGCGCACCAGAAGCGCTGAGGATCAGCATAACCACTGATATCCTGATAAAATCGACTCAAATCACCCCGCAAATTTTCGAGGCGCAGCCTCGAGTTCCGCTGCTTTTCATAGACAAGCCCGGCAACAAGAAGCAGCCCGGGTATGCCTGCAAAACAAAGAACGAAGGCGCACCAGCGCAGCAGTTTTTCAGACATTTTCATCTGCCTGCACCTCCGCAGCGAACTTGATCAACACCATGGTTATATCATCATCAGCGCTGGCTGCCCATTCTTTGTAACCGGCAAAAATCGCATGATAAAAGCTTTCCAGGTCGGGCTGATAAACCCGCTGCAGCATTTCGGCAAATCTTTCAAAGCCCATTTCCTGCCCGGCAGTGTTATGCGACTCGATTATACCGTCAGTGTACAACAGCATAATATCCCCTGGTTCAAGTCGCCCGGCAACATCTTCATATCTCGGACGCTTCGTTATCCCAAGAGGGGTGCCTATCAGCTCCAGCAATTCCACCTTTGTTCCATTTTTTTTGATGAGAGCAGGAAAACAATGCCCTGCATTGGAGACCAGATATTCGCCGCTTGCTGAATCGATGCAAAAATACTGACAGGTCATCATGCGCTTGATTTTGCTGCTCTTAACCCGGTGAATCACTTTATGCAACGCTGCAAGCAGCTGAGCCGGAGCCAATTTTTCCTCGTCACTGAGCAGTACTGAAGCTTTTGCCATCGCCATCAAAAGCGCCGCAGGCACCCCATGGCCTGCAACATCGCCCATCAATACACCAACGCGCCGATCGTCGAGCGCAAAAAAATCGTAATAGTCACCACCAAGTCTTGTCATGGCAACGCTGCAGCCAAAAACCTGCAGTTTGTTCAGGTTAAGAGCTTCCTGTGGGAACAGGTTTTCCTGGACGATTCTGGCAACTTCAAGATCTTCAAGACTTTCAATGGCGCTGTTGAACACCTGACTGAGGCGCCCGAACTCATCTGCAGAATCAATCGGCAGCCGATAACGAAAATTCTGCCGGCCAATAGCGTGAACCCCTTTTTCGAGCTCACGAACAGGCGTCATAAATTGCGCCGCCAGCAGCCAGCCAACCCCGGCGGTCAATCCAAGACTCAAAAAGCCAAAAACGATCAGACGAACACGAATGCGGTTAATTCTGTCATTGATACGATCCAGAGGCACAAAGCCGATGATACCGACGCGGTCAAGGCGTTTGCCAACGGTTCCGAAGGCAGCGCATGGTATTTTATCGACTTCGACTTCATCGACACGCAGCGTACGCAGATTGAAAGTCTGCCGGAAAAGACCAAGCATATTCTGTGACAACTCGCTACCAGCCGGGTAACTCATGCCGTTGGTTTCAACAAGGGCTTTGAAGCGAATATCGGGTGAGTTTTCATTAAGAATATCAATATTGCGTCTGACATACATTTCCTGGAGAGTGGCGAATTCCCAGGCTATAGCGATAAAATTTTTGAAAATACGCTTATCGAAATCTCCCAGAAGGTTCCAATAATATTGTTTGGCCTCTGCTCCCATCTGCTCGGGGTGAATTTTTCGCAGACGCTGAAATACAGTATGAAAAAGGATGGTGTCTGTGGCAATTACATTGTCTATTTTAACTCTGCCGGCACCACCTGAAACAGCACTGTTATCTTTAAACATACGTTGATCGGTGTAAGAAGAAAAATTCGCGTAATTGATCGTCGATTGACTTAAAGCCGAAAAAAAACGGTTTTTCCCTCCTTGTACCGAATCTGACATTATGGTCTTACCGTCTACATCAGCGATATTGAAATTATACGGGTTATTTTTTTCGGCAACTTCATAAAGTTCTTTTAAAGCCGCTACAGGGACATCGCCACTGCCATGACGTGCATTGATCTGGTCTACAACTCTGTTGAGCTGCCCGGCGATCTCGTCGGTAAGGGTTGCAAAGCGAGTATCAAAGTCGGCAATGACTCCAGAAATTTTTTCGTAAGCCTGATCAAGCATCAATCTACGGTTCTGCTGCAGATATTCATAGCCGATAAACCCAAGAATCAGCAAAGGCAGGCCGTTGGCATACAAAAAAAGCAAACCCAGCTTCCAGCGTATTGAAAAAACGCGATTTCCACGATAAAGCAACGTCAATAAAACGACAGAAGCCAACAAAATCATGGCAGCAGCCAGAAAAAGAATCTTTTTATGAAAGCCATCCCGATCAAACAAAATATTTTTTTTCTCTATGAAGGCAAAGCTGCGCAAAAAGGGGTTGATCAACCTCACTACCAGAAGAAAATTATCCGTTTCCAGGCGCTGCTGCGAAAAATTGTCAAAGCGGGCCAGGCCCAGCATAAGTTCGGCCTTCTGCCCCGGAGCTACAGTGGCATGAATATCATTATCGCGTAAAAGATCGACAATCCCATATTTAACGTCGGCATCGCTCTTGTTCATGCCATCTACAAGTTTCAGCAGATATTGTTCAGATTCGACAGCATCTCTGCCAATAGTCGCCAGCATCGAGAATTTCTCGCCAATCTGGTACCAGACATAAGTTTTTTCGGGTTTGCCCGAGACGAGAACGCACTCGCCAAAACTGCCGCGAAGAAATGGCAGATTTAGTTTTTCGGGGATAAGGAATGGCCCAAGATATGATCGAAGCAGATTAAGCCTGTTTCGATCTAAAGATTTGAGATTTTCGGGTTCACCCGGGTAATTTTTACGAACGTCGGCAGCCACATCGCGGATGACATCATAAATTGTTCTGACAATGTAACGGTAACCCTTTTCATCGGTAAGTTCATTGATTGTGCCGCCTTTTTTGTCCCAGATGATGAACTTGAAAGCATTAAAATTTCTGGCGTTGAGGTGAGGTAATGCGATTCTGAGGTATGCCAGCGGGTCTGCCTGTCGCTGGGCAAATTCGAAGGTTTTCTGCAACAGGGCGCTAAAATAATGTCGGCTGTTGCCGTATTGCTGAAGCCTTTCCAGGCGTTGGCCAAGATAACGGTAGGCAGACTGTCGTTGCAGCTCATACCTCGTGTTCAACATATTTTCAAGGCCAACATCAACCAGAAATACCGGAAAAATAAAAAAGCAGAAAGCGGCGCCGAACCAGAAAGCCAGTGGCCAACGGCTGCTTATCGGCATTTTGGAAACAGAATCGCTCATTGTCTCTCTCTTACTTTGGCACAGTACAGTCATTTTACAGCGCCATGCACACGCACGCAAGAGCTGTCTTGAACGAACAGTGTCATATAAAATTTTACCGTGCCGCTTCGGCAACAATTTTATTATCTCACGCCACACTCATTTTCTGGTATAATTGTCGATGAGAGACAGTTCGGTCTATGCCACACACAAAAAGAACAACGGACCGGGCTGATTTGAAAGGAAACTTACCAGGTCGGGCTTAAGACAAAAATGATATTGCTTGAATCATTCAAAGCCAGAATATTCGTTTTAACAACTTCTCTGGTGCTGATAACCGCATTGTCGATCTCGCTTTTTCAGCAGATGCGGGTTGAAAAGCACGTCAGAGAGAATGAACTTCTTCAATCACGAAATACTCTCAAATTAACTGCTGCCCACATAGAAAACCAATATGCCAGCTACATCTTTCATCGCGAATCTCTGGTCAAAGAGCGGCAAAACATACTCAAAGCCACAGTCGAAATAGCCTTGGCAGCCATAGAAGACTATTATCGAAGATCTCAAACCGGCGAAATCTCCGAAAAAGAGGCTATGGACGCCGCTATAGCCTTTGTCAGAAAAGTCCGTTACCCGGGCGGCGGCTATCTCTGGATCAACAACAGAGACAAGCCTCACCCCAAAGTGATATCTCATTCAATTATGCCCGAAATCGAAGGGCGCAGAATGGACACGGACGACCCGCTTTTCAACAGGGCTCTCGGCAAAAATGCCAACCTCTTCCAGGCTTTTGTCGAAGCTTGCGAAGCAACGGGTGAAGGCTACGTCGACTACCTCTGGCCGAAACTCACCGAAAAAGGCCTTTCAGAACAACAGCCCAAAATTTCTTTCGTCAAAACGTTCAAACCGTGGAACTGGATCATCGGTACCGGCCTCTATATCGATGATATCGAGAAAGACAGCAAGTTACGTATTGACGCCATCATCAAAGAACTCAGAAATGCTTTCGCCAAAACCAGAATTTCTGCCAACAGCTACCTGTTTATTTTTGACGGCAACTACAACCTGCTTTCACACCCCGACTACGAAGGCAAAGGGATCCAAGAGCTCAAAAACCCGACAGCAGAAAAGCTCATAATGAAACGCATGAAAGAAATCGCCGCCAAACCTGGCGAATTTATAACCTACAAATGGCAAAAACCCGGTGACCCCCGCCCCGATTTTTTTTACGAGAAACAGGCGTTCGTCTACCATTTCCAGCCGCTCGACTGGTATGTAGTCGCCTCCATCTACATGGACGAACTGCTTCAACCGCTGGCAAAGCTTCGTTGGAACATTCTGGCAATTGTGATCGTTCTTTTGTCTCTGTCTCTGCTATTGGCTTCAATGCTTGCCAACAGCCTCAGCCGACCTCTGCTGCAACTGTCGAAACTCGCACAGCAAATCGAAACAGACGGCCTAGAAAACGTCGAATTCCCCGTAACTGGCACCAGCGAAACAATCAGACTCGGTAAATACCTCAACGCCATGCTCGCCTCACTGAAAAAGGCCGAGATAGAACGCAATGCTCTTTTTGAACACGGGCCACTCGGCGTAGCCTACCATAAAATAATCTGTAACGAAGCTGGCGAGCCCATCGACTATTATTATATCGATGCCAACAACAGGTTCATCGAGCTTACCGGCGTCGACCCGAGAGGCAAAACCGTAAAAGAGGTGTTTCCCGACATAGAAAAAGACCAGTTCAACTGGATCCAGAATTACGGTAATGTCGCCAAAACAGGCAAACAACTCAGATTTCGCCAGTTTTTTTCGATCACCGGACGCTGGTATGACGGCATCGCATTTCAGTATAAACCTGAGCACTTCGTTGTCGCATT
This sequence comes from Candidatus Rifleibacteriota bacterium, assembly GCA_029564115.1. The sequence goes on from JAKQQP010000233.1 coordinate 220,615, forward strand.
TCTAGATATAACCGAACAGATGAAACTTGAACAGCAGCTGCATCAGGCCCAGAAAATGGACGCAGTCGGGCAACTGGCCGGCGGGATTGCCCACGATTTCAACAATGTGCTTGGCGGCATCATTGGCGCCGCCGAGCTCCTATCGATGGATCTTAATGAAAATGATCGCCAGAAAAAATTCGTCAATATCATCATCGAATCCTCGCTGCGTGCTACCGATCTGATCCGTAAGCTGCTGACTTTCGGAAGATTGAAACCCTTAAACCCCGTAGCGGTAGACGTTCACACCGCCATTCGCGAGGCAATCGCCCTGCTTGAATGCAGCATCGACAAGAAGATTAAAATTGAAACCAGAATAGAAGCGGAACAAAGCGTTGTCAGCGGCGACCTCGCCCAGCTGCAGACGGTATTTATAAATCTGGGCATCAATGCAAGCCATGCCATGCCTGAAGGCGGCAAAATAAGCATAGAAAGCAACTGCGTGGACCTCGACGAATTTTCTGCAAAGGCTCACAGTGTCGAACCGGGTCGCTTTCTTAAAGTCCAGTTCCGTGACACAGGCACAGGAATAAGCCCTGAGCATATTTCGAGAATTTTTGAGCCATTCTTCACCACCAAACATGCCGGCAAAGGCTCCGGGCTTGGCTTATCGGCCTCATTCGGAATAATAAAACAGCACAACGGTTCCATAAGCGTTTACAGCGAACTGGGGCACGGCACTGTATTCAACATACTTCTGCCACTTTCAACCTCAGCGGAAAAGGAACCAGAAATCGCCGTCACCCCGGTTAAAGGCTGTGGTCTCATTCTCTTAATCGATGACGAGACGATCATCAGAGAAACTGCCACCGGAATTCTCAAACGCCTCGGCTACGAGGTAATCGCGGCCTCGTCAGCCCAGGAGGGAATCACTTTTTACAACGCCAATCGAGACAGTATCAAACTGGTGCTGCTTGATATGATAATGCCCGAAATGAATGGCCGTGAATGTTTTGAACAACTCAAAAAAATCAATCCGGATGTCAGAGTAGTTTTGGCTTCAGGCTTTTCACAGGCAGCCGACTTTGACCAAATGCAGAAAAACGGCCTGTGTGGATTCATTCAGAAGCCATACAGCCTGATTGAACTCAGCCGCCTCCTGAACAAAATTCTCAACAAAGAGCAGCAATAAAAGCCGTCATGACAATTCATCGCAGTTGTCGCAGTTATCACAGCTTTCTACGGTTGAGTATTTCGGTAATTTTGCCGACCAGGGCGGTAATCGAAAATGGTTTTGCCAGAAAATCAGATTTCTGACTGCAAACCCCATGATCAGTGACGACGTCACGACTGTAGCCCGAGAGATAAAGCACCGGCATATCCGGGAAAAACCTGCTGACGTTTTCGACCAGGGCGTTGCCACTCATATCCGGCATCACCACGTCTGTTACCAGCAAAACCGGAGGCATCTCAGCACTCTGTTCAAGCCATAAGAGCGCTGAACGGCCATCAGCAAAAACCTCGACCTTATAGCCGAACTGCGGCAGACCGAGGGCAACAAGCTGCCGCAAAACCTGATCGTCTTCTACCACCATGATCAGCTGACCGCTGCCATGGGCAACAGCCGAAGCGCCATGGGTAGAATTATTCAGCCCGCCATCCGTTACTGGCAAAAAGAGGTGAAAAGCGGTTCCCTTTCCGGGGGCTGTTTCTACGGCAACATACCCCCCGCTCTGCTTGACAATACCGTAAACAGTAGCCAGACCCAGGCCGGTGCCTTTTTCAGGTGGCTTGGTGGTATAAAAAGGCTCGAAAAAAAGATGTTCACGAACCTCTTCAGTCATACCGCACCCTGTATCTCTGACTGTTATCTTCAGATAAGAACCAGCCGGCAAAGTCAGCCCGAATGGTCTGCTGGTAAAGTCAGCAAAAATTCGGCTGGTTTCAATCACCAGACTGCCACCGTCAGGCATGGCATCGCGGGCATTGGCAGCCAGATTAACCAGAACCTGCTCAACCTGACCCGGGTCAACGAAACATATGCCCGGGCTTTTTCCAAGAAAAATATTGAGGTCGACATCTTCGCCCAGAATTCTGGTCAGCATCTTTTCAAGGTTCTGAATCAGACTGTTGAGGTTCACCTCACGCGGCTCAGAAACTTGTTTTCTGGAAAAGGTCAAAAGCTGCCTGGTCAGGTTTGAAGCACTGTTAACAGCCTTGACGATTTCGCTCATCATTTCGACAGCTTTTTCAGGGAGCTTGAACTGCATCATGATAAGCTCCGAAAAGCCACGCATCACAGTCAGCAGGTTATTGAAATCATGAGCTATTCCACCGGCAAGACGCCCCACCGACTCCATTTTCTGCGACTGCAAAAATTGAGCTTCGAGAAGCTTGCGGGATTCCTCAATTTTGCGACGGGCACGCAGGTCACGGCCGGTACCATAAAGGACATCCTCGTTTTTCAGCCTGACACGCGAGAGGGTTATCTCCATGGGCAGCAAAGAACCATCTGAGCTCAGGTGTTCCCATTCAAAGCGCACGACGTCTTCAAGAAAAGCTTTCTCGACCCATAACTCGGCCGCTTCTGACGATCGCCGGCCATCGGGCTGAAATTCTGGCGACAAGCTGTCTGGCAGTTTCTGCAGCAGTTCCTGTTTGCTGCTGCAGCCAAAGAGTTTTACCGCGGCCTGGTTACATTCAAAAAAACCAGATTTTCTTACCAGCCAGGCAGCATCTGGGGAGTTTTCAAAGATGAGCCTGAAACGCTCCTCGCTCTCTTTGAGAGAACGCATGGTCTCGTGCAACGAGCTTATATCACGCCCTTCGGCAATCAGATAGACTATCTTGCCAGAACTGTCGTAACAGGGATTGAGAGAAAAATCTATAATACTCGTTCTGCCTTTGGCATCACGGTTTGTGGTATTGAATCTCAAGGTATCGCCCGCTGCACATCGGCAGATAGCATCTTCAAGCTGTCTGCGAAGATCTTCTGAATGGCTCCACCACGGGGTTTCAGAAAATCTTCGGCCAACAACACTCTCTTTATCGCTATCGATAAAAGCCAGCGCCGACTTGTTGGCGTCAAGAAGGATTCCGTCTACTGATAAGAGACCGATAAACTGAAAAGTCTGGTCGAAAAAAGCCCTTATTTTGCCCTCACTTTCTTCGAGAGCGGCAACATGCCGGCGATTTTTTTCGACCTCTATCTCGAGCGCCTGCGTTCTTTCTTTTATACGCCGCCGCAACAACAGATTCCAGACAAAAGTGAACAGCGCCGTCAACAGCACAATGGCAATGATTCGACCAACCAGGCGATAATTGCTGTCAGACACACTACCAGCGAAAAGCCACTTTTGCTTCAAAAGTTCAACATCAGCTTTTGAAGCCGATTTTAAAAGCTTATTGAATAGTTCTGCTCCGACTGTATCATGTTTGGGAAAACCAAAAGCCAGATCTGGAGCAAATGGAGCTTTAACCGCAACTTTTAGAGCTGCAAGATTATGCATTCTTGAGTAATAGCTGAGGGAAGCGAGATCTATCAACCCGGCATCAGCCGTGCCAAGCAGAACCTGACCAATCATTCCCTCCATTTTTTCGTTGAGTGACAGACGGATTTCCGGGAACTCTTTTCTGAGCAGTTCCTGGCCGACCCAACCCAGCACGTATGCGAGTTTGAAATTTTTCAGATCGTTCATCGAATTTATTGCTGTACGATCCTCTCGCACAAAAATAACGTGCGGAACTTCAAGATACGGCTGCGAAAAATTAAAAAGCTTCTCGCGATCGTCTGAGATATAGATGGCCGTAACCATATCTATCTGGGAGCTTTGCAGCTTTTTCATGACTTTATCCCAGGTGTCTTCAGGGGTCTCGACAACAATTTTTATATCATATGGCTTCAGCAACAGTCGGAGCAGATCAGTCGAAAAACCCGAGGGGACATTATTCTGGTCGTCATAAAATTCAAAAGGAGCCCAGTCAGGAGTAATGCCAATTTTCAGAACTTTGTGCCGTTCAAGCCATGCTTTTTCTTCGGGGGAAAGGCTGACGGCTGCCTGTACCCAGGCAGTATTTGCCACCAGTGTCAGACATAAAATAAAAAGAGACAACAAAGGCTTTGTCGCTACCTTGAATCTGGCAATTAACAAAGATCACCTCTGAATTTTGATTGATGCCCCGCCAAAGCGGCATCGTTTCTTTATCTGTGATGCTGCAGCCTTTTCAGGCTTTCCAAAAGCTGCTTATACATTGTAACGCAATGTTGTACCAGTATGCAACTACTCCAGCCTGTCACATTTGAATCAGTTATTTACCAGTCATTTCCGCAAAGGTGACCTATATTGCGTTTGCCATATATACGAACAACTCTTTTACAGAAAGGTTTAAAAAAATACTGCCTCTTTTGCGGTGTTGGGTTATAATAACGGAGGAACACAACCTGGCACTACTTTGTGATATTAAATTGGGGGCTGTCAAATGAAGAATAGATTTTTCGCAGCGATAATGATGGCTGTCATCACGCTTATTTCAGCTTCGACCCCTCTACAGGCAGAGGAGCGCCTTCTTTTCATGGCGGGTGCTGCCGCCGCCCCAGTCGTCGAAGAACTCGCCAAAGCCTTCGAAAAAGAAACCGGAGTCAAAGTCGATATCAACGTTGGCGGCTCAGGCATGCTGCTTTCTCAGATAAAACTGGCCAAAAAGGGCGACGTTTACTTCCCCGGCTCGATAGATTTCATCGAGCAGGCAAACCGTGAAGGGCACATTGACCCGAAAACCATAACCCCGATAGTTTACCTGGTGCCGGCGATAAATGTTCAGCGCGGCAACCCCATGAAAATCAGATCTCTCAAAGATCTCTGCCGGCCCGGCCTGAAGGTTGCGTTCGCCAACCCTGAATCTGTCTGCCTGGGCGTTTTTGCCACAGAACTGGTTGAGAGTTTTTTTACCCCCGCAGAAAAAGAAGCTCTGCGCCGAAATCTGGTGACTTACACCGAAAGCTGCGAAAAAACCGCGACAGCCATTTCACTCAAGGCTGTCGATGCGGTTCTTGGCTGGAGCGTATTTGAGCACTGGAACCCTGAACTGATCGAAACCGTCAAATTGAGCCCGGAAGAGGTAATCAGAATCAGCTATCTCGCAGTTGCAGTCACAAAATATGCGACTAACTCCGAAACTGCTGCCAGATTCATCGAATTCATGAAATCAGACGCCGGTCTTGAGTTTTTCAAAAAATACCGTTACTTTACAACCCCAGCCGAAGCCCTCGAATACCTCGGCGCCGAAAAACCAGTTGGTGGCGAACCATACACCGTGCCGGCCGACTGGATGCAATGATAGACAGATGACCTTCAGAAGTCTCACAATCGCGACTGCATTTACCATACTGGGCGTCTACCTGGTTCTGGTCGGCAGTCTCTTCACTTTTTTGAATCCGCAGAGAATGCTGGCTGCCCTCTCTTCTGAACGCGTCATCTTTTCGATTTTGTTAAGCATAAAAGCGGCACTGATCGCAACATTTTTTGCGATACTTCTGGCGATACCCGCCGCATACGCATTGTCGCGGTATAATTTCAGAGGCAAAGCCATAGTCGACACACTCCTGGAGCTGCCACTGATAGTAACCCCCGTAGCCATGGGAGCCATGCTGCTAATTTTTCTCAACACCAGAATCGGCGACAGCCTGCAAAAAAACGTCTGGCAGTTTGTCTTCGAATTCTCAGGCATTGTACTGGCACAGTTTTTAACGACCATAGGGCTGGCAATCCGCACCATCAGAAGCACATTCGACGAGATCTCACCCCGTTACGAGGCCGTCGCCTGCACTCTTGGTGCAACCCCGATGCAGGCGCTGCTGACCACAACCCTGCCGATGGCCCGCAAGGGAATACTGGCAGCGATGATGATCACTTTCGCCAAATGCATCGGCGAGTTCGGTGCCACGATAATGGTAGCGGGTGCAATGCCCATGAAAAGTGAAACCATGCCGATATCGATTTTCATGCGGCTTGGCAGCGCCGACATAGAAGGAATGGCGATCATGATCATGATACTTTTATCTGCAGGGCTTTCGGTTCTGTTTGTAATTAAATTCATACTGCACACAAAATATGATTGAATTTCGCAAATTAAGCGCCAGGGCCGGCGCATTCACTCTTAACGAGGTAGATATAAATATAGCTACCGGTGATTGCCACGTCATCGTTGGGCCGACCGGAGCAGGCAAAACTTTTCTGCTCGAAGCGCTGCTTGGCCTGCGAGAACTCAGCAGCGGCGCGGTATATATCGACAACACCAACATCTCAGCTCTGCCGCCCCGCGACCGAAAAATTTCTTATGTACCCCAGGACACCTGTCTTTTTCCCAATATGACGGTTCGCGACAACATCATGTATGGCATACGCATGGGAGGCATAAACTCCAAAGAAGCCCAACCGCTGGTAGACCACCTCATCAGCTTTCTTAAAATAGGGCATCTGCTCGAACGCTTTCCGGCAAAGCTCAGTGGTGGCGAAAAACAACGGGTCGCTCTGGCCAGGGCCCTTGCCCCCAGACCGGTGCTGCTGGTTCTCGACGAGCCATTTTCTGCAATCGATCACTCATTGCGCGAAGAAATCAGACGATTGCTCAAAGAATTGCTCGAAGAGTTCAAAACAACGACTCTCGTCGTTACCCATGACCTAGATGAAGCGTTTTTTCTTGGGGATCACATTTCGATAATGATCGACGGGCGCATCTTGCAGAGTGGCGACCGGGAGCGCATGTATTACTATCCCCACACCTTCGAGGCAGCATCGTTTCTGGGTATAAAAAATATTTTTTCTGCCGTGGTCGACGAAATAAGCGATAACAGCGTCAATATAACCTGGAACGATATGAACGAATGCATGGCAATACCCTGTCACTGTGGGCAAAAGCGTTTTACCCCGAAACAAAGGGTGTATTTTGGCATTCGTTCCGAAGCTGTCTATATTCAGCGACCTGGCCGCGAAAAAACCACTGAGCATGTATTCAGCGCCACCGTAAAAAAAATGTACATTCGCGGCAAGATGCACACGATTGTCGTTGAAATGACTGAAAAACCAGATATTTCAGTCGAAATAGACATTCATGATGCCGCCGCCAGAAAAATAGGCATCGTCGAGGGCGAGCAGGTGAGAATCAGCATTCTGCCGCAATGGGTCTTTCTGATTTCTGACAACCCGCAAAATTGAGCTGCCAGACTTTATTCAAGGCTTTTCTTCTTCCTGCTGGTTGCGGGGTCTTGGCATTTTGGCCTCAAGGTCTCTCAAAAACATCGGATTGAGAGTTTTGCCGCCAAGCTGCTCGGCTTTGGCCACTTTTTCCCAGGCGATGGCATATTGCCTGGCATAAAACAGGGTAATCGCCCAGTTTGAATACAACGGCTCATAAGCAGGTTCTATTTTTTCGGCCCGGGCAAAGCAGCCGTGGGCTTCTTTGAGCATTTTCAGAGATTCGTCTGGATCGCCGCACAAATCTGCCGCAATCGTCAGCGAAAAACCAAGATCATTCAAGACTCTGGCGTTGTCATTCAGTTTTTCTGAGGCCTGGCGCAAAAAATCGACAGAATCATCGATCTTGTTCATGGCACCGCTGAGCACGCCAAAACCCCACAATACATCAGAGTTTTCCGGGTTCAGCAGCCAGGCTTGATTGAAGCGGCGCATGGCCATCATCAGATCGCGCTTGGAAAAAAAAGCTTCCCAGCCCTTTTTGACAAATTCTTCTGAAGCTTTTTGCCGGCTGCCCGCAAGCTTGCCCGCCTCAGCGACAAATTCGGCATCGGCGATTTTCTGCCCGACATCCTTCTCTATGCCCCCGTACATAGGGATGAGAGATGTGTCGAGCCCAGGCTTGCTCTGGGCAGAAAGGCTTGTGACCCACGTCAGACAAAGTAGAACGATTCAACTACCCTCGCCTGAAGGCGAGGGATTGGGGTTCCGACTGAAGTCGGCTAAAGCCCCGATCCGGCCATGCAGGCTATCATTGCGAAACTTTGAAATCATCGTCATCCTGGGACTCAGCACCTTGATTTTCAATATA